>NZ_BAAFHE010000001.1:0-582522 GCF_054665075.1 Acidisoma sp. 7E03 | reverse complement strand
GTCGCCACACGCTACGACCGGCTCGCCACAAACTTCCACGCCGCTGTCTGCATCGCGGCGGTCGTCAGCTACTGGTTATGAGTCCCAACCCTAAAACGTTTGTCTGTAGTTGCTACGCGTCGTCGAGGTGTTCGTGGCGGTCGGCATAGCAGTAGAAATGAAGAGTATCCAAGTTAACGGCAGCTTATCTCGTGACCTGTCTCAAACCCGCCTATCCGCTATCCCCCAAAGCCGCCCCTTGTCCGCGTGTCCCAGACTTGGTGGGAAGTCTCACCTGTTGCCCAAAAGAAACGACAGTAATCCACCCCTAGTTTCCGGCTGGCAACTCGGGCCGGTTCGGGACTAGGCGGCGGGCGGCAGGGAATGAAGGTTTTTTGGTTCTTTTTTTCAAAAAAAGAACCTGCTTGGACGCTGCCGGCGGCCCGCGATCCATGTCCGGGCGCCGGCGCGCATGGATACCCGGCACGAGGCCGGGCATGACGTGTTTGAAAGCGATTCTATCGAAACCGGAACCAGCCTAGACCGAGAAATACTTGGCGTGGGCGTTGAGCAGCACGAGCGCGCTGGTTGATTGCTCCGGGTGCAGCTGCCATTCGTCCGAGAGCGAGATGCCGATGCGCTCGGCTTCCAGCAGTTTCAGGATCGGGGCCTGATCCTCGAGCTTCGGGCAGGCGGGATAGCCGAAGGAATAGCGGCTGCCGCGATAGCCCTGCGCCAGCATCCTATCCATGTCGCGGTCGTCCTCGGCCGCGAAGCCGAGTTCCGCGCGGATGCGCTTATGCGTGTATTCGGCCATCGCCTCCGCCATCTCCACCGAGAGACCGTGCAGATAGAGATAGTCCTGGTAGCGGTTTTCCTCGAACCAGAGGCGCGCGAGGTCGGAGGCTTTCTGCCCCACGGTCACCACCTGCAGGCCGATGACGCCGCGCGCCGCATCATCCACATCCGGCACGAAGTCGGCGATGCAGTCGCCATCCTCGCGCGGCTGGCGGGGCAGGGCGAAGCGGGCAAGCTCGGTCTCGCCATCCTCGCCGAACAGGATAAGGTCATTGCCCTGGCCGGCCGCCTTCCAATAGCCGTAGATTGCCTGCGGGCGCAGGATGTCGTCCTGCTCGCAGAGGGTCAGCATGCGCCGCATCACCGGGCGCAGCTCCTGCTTCGCCCAGCCAAGGAAGTCGTCCAAGGACCGGCCCTGCTTCCGGAAACCCCATTGGAATTGATAGAGGCTGCGCTCGTTGAGGAAGGGCACGATCGCCTTCGGCGTTGCCTCCACAATGCGCGAACCCCAGAAGGGAGGCACAAGCGCGGGCTCGTCCTGGTTGAGCCTGCGCCGCCGCGCCTGCACCGCGCCGATATCCACCGGCTGGAAGGCGGGGGCGGCGGCTTCACCCAGCGTTCGGCGGCTGTTGCGGGCCTTGCCGGCACGGCGGGACTGGATGGCGGCGGTGTATTCATCAAAGCCGCTACTCGTCACCTTCTCCATCAGCGACAGCCCGTCGAAGGCATCGCGCGCATAGGCCACGCGGCCGGAGGCATAGACCTGCACGCAGTCGTCTTCCACGAAATTGCGCGTCAGCGCCGCGCCACCCAGCAGGATCGGCACATCGACGCCAAGGCGCGACAGCTCCTCCAGATTGTCCTTCATGACCACGGTGGATTTCACCAGCAAGCCGGACATGCCGATGGCATGGGCGCGGTTTTCGCGCACCGCCGCCACCATGTCGGCCAGCGGCACCTTGATGCCGAGATTGATGACGCGATAGCCGTTGTTGGTCAGGATGATGTCGACAAGGTTCTTGCCGATGTCGTGCACGTCCCCCTTCACGGTCGCGAGCACGATGGTGCCCTTCTCCTGGCCTTCGATCTTCTCCATGAAGGGCTCGAGATACGCGACGGCGGCCTTCATCGTCTCCGCGCTCTGCAGCACGAAGGGCAGCTGCATCTTGCCGGCGCCGAACAGCTCGCCCACCACCTTCATCCCGTCCAGCAGCAGGGTGTTGATGATGTCGAGCGGCGGGTAGGTCTTCATGGCTTCCGCCAGATCCTCCTCCAGCCCCTTGCGGTCACCATCGACGATGCGGTCCTTCAACCGGCCTTCCACCGTCTCGGCACGCTTCTTGGCGCCGACATCGGCCAGCTTCCGCTCGGCGAAGATCTCCAGCATCTTCTGCAGCGGGTCGTAGCCCTCCCGCCTGCGGTCGAAGATGAGGTCTTCGGCAACGGCCACTTCCTCCGGCGGAATCTGGTGCAGCGGGCGGATCTTGCTGACATGCACGATCGCTCCCGTCATGCCGGCACGCAGCGCATGGTCGAGGAAGACCGAGTTGAGCACGGCGCGGGCGGCGGGGTTGAGGCCGAAGCTGATGTTGGACAGGCCGAGGATGATCTGGATATCCGGGAAGGCCTCGCGGATCATGCGGATGCCGTCCAGCGTCCAGAGGCCGAGCTTGCGGTCGTCCTCATTGCCTGTCGCGATGGTGAAGGTCAGGGGATCGATCAACAGGTCGGACTGCGGCAGGCCGTGTTTGCCGCAGGCAAAATCCACCAGCCGGCGGGCGATGCGCAGCTTGTCCTCGGCGGTCTTGGCCATGCCGGCTTCGTCGATCGTCAGCGCAATCACCGCCGCGCCGAATTTCCGCGAGAGGATCATGCGGTCTTCCGCCGGCTTTTCGCCATCCTCGAAATTGATCGAGTTGATGATGGGCTTGCCGCCATGCAGCTTGAGTGCTGCTTCCAGCACGCCGCGCTCCGTGCTGTCGATGACGAGCGGCGCGTTGACGCTCGAGGTGAAGCGGCGCACCACCTCGCTCATCTCGGCCACTTCGTCCCGCCCGACGAAGGCGGTGCAGACATCGAGCGCGTTGGAGCCTTCGCCCACCTGCTCGCGCCCCATGCCGACGCAGCCGTCCCAGTCACCCGCTTCCTGCAGCTGCCGCCACTTCTTCGAGCCATTGGCGTTGCAGCGCTCGCCGATGGAGAAATAGCTGTTCTCCTGGCGGAGCGAGACCTGGCCGTAGAGACCGGCGACGGAGGGAATCCAGACCGGGCGGCGCGCCACCGGCGCCGGGCGGATGAGCGATCCGGCGCGCTTGCGCAGCATGGCGTCGAGGGCTGCGATATGCGGCGTCGAGGTGCCGCAGCAGCCGCCGATGAGGTTGAGCCCGTCCTCGGCGACATAGCGCTCCACCCAGCTCGCCATCTCGTCCGGCCCCAGCGGGTAATGCGTCTGGCCGTTGACGAGTTCCGGTAGGCCGGCATTGGGCTGCACCGAGATCAGGCCGCGCCAGTTGGTAGCGAGCCAGCGGATGTGCTCGGCCATTTCCTGCGGGCCGGTGGCGCAGTTGAGCCCCATCAGCGGCACGCCGAGCGCGTCGATCACCGTCGCGGCGGAGGCGATGTCGGGCCCGACCAGCAGCGTGCCGGTGGTCTCCACCGTCACCTGCACGAAGATCGGCGTCTCGGTGCCGGCCTCGGTGCGGGCGATCTTGGCGCCGTTGACGGCGGCCTTGATCTGCAGCGTGTCCTGGCAGGTTTCGATGAGGATCGCGTCCACCCCGCCGGCGATGAGGCCGCGGCACTGGTCGGCAAGCGCCGCCTCCAACGGGTCATAGGCGATATTGCCGAGGGTCGGCAGCTTGGTGCCGGGCCCCACCGAGCCCACGACGTAGCGATGCCGCCCGTCGGCAAAGCTCTCCGCCGCTTCGCGCGCAAGCTCCGCCGCCGTCTTGTTGATCTCGAAGGTGCGGTCCTGCAGGTCGAATTCGGCGAGGGTGATGGGGCTGCCGCCGAAGGTATTGGTCTCCACCATGTCGGCGCCGGCCTCGAAGTAGCCGCGGTGGATTTCCCGCACGAGTTCCGGGCGCGAGAGGTTCAGCACTTCGGTGCAATTCTCGCGGTTCCAGAAATCCTTTTCGATGTCGAGCGTCAGCGCCTGGACACGGCTGCCCATGCCGCCGTCGCACAGCAGAACCTGGTCACGGAGCGCGTCGAGAAGATGCGGGCGGCTGGTCATGGATGGGCCTCTTGGACGTCGGAGAGGGAGGTCGTGGCGGGCAGGCTGCGGGGCAGAAGGCCGCCGCTCCAGATCTCGGCAGGAATTGGACCCGGAATGGTGACCGTTCCCTGAAGACACAGCCCGGCAGCTTGCAACATGGCGCGCATGCGGGCGGGTGCGAAGCCGCGATGGCGGTGGGCCAGCGTCTCGGCGAGATCATGGGCGGTGTGCTGGGCGAGATCGACGACGATGATCTTGCCTCCCGTCCGGGTCACGCGGGCGGCTTCCCGCAGGACGGCTTCGGGGTCTTCGGCATGGTGCAGCACCATCTGCAGTACCGTGCGGTCGAAGCCGCTGGTCGCACTGCCATCGGGAAGCGGCAGGCGATACATGTCGGCCTGGCGCAGGGTGCAATGGGCGAGGCCCGCCTGGGCCAGCCGCGTGCGGGCAAGCTTCAGCATTTGCGGGCTGGCATCGATACCCAAGCCCGCTTCGGCACGCGGCCCCAGCAGTTCCAGCACACGGCCGGTGCCGGTGCCGAGGTCGAGCACGCGGCCATAGGGCGCGGGCCCGGCGATATCGAGCAGCGCCTGCTCCACGGCGGCCGCGGGCAGGCCGAGGGCGGTCATCTCGTCCCACTCGGCGCCGCGGGCGCGGAAGCTTTCCGAGGCGGTGCGGGCGCGTTCCGAGAGAGTCTGCGCCGCCATGCGGCGGTCGGCGGCCAGCACCGCGTCCTCTTCCGGCAGGCGCGCGACCAGGCTGCGGGCGAGGTCGCCGGCCGGGCTCGTCGCCTCGGGCAGGGTGAACCAGGAGAAGATGCCCTCCTGCTGGCGGCGCAGCAGCCCGGCTTCGACCAGCAGGCGGAGGTGGCGGGAGAGGCTCGGCTGGGACTGGCCGAGGATCGTCACCAGCTCACTCACGCAGAAGGCACCGCGGGCGCAGAGCGCCAGAATACGCATCCGCGTCGGCTCGGCCGCGGCGCGCAGCGAGGTCAGGAAACTGTCCATGCCTTGATATCGCATAAACATATGTTTATGTCTATCTCATGACCCGCATGGACGCCCGCATCCCCGTCTTCATCGCCGCGGAAACCGACCACGCCGCGCCGGACGTGCTGTGGCTGGTCGAGAATCTCGCCGAAGCCCCGTGGGACAAGCGGGAGGACGGGCATCTGCCGGGCTGCCTCTGCTGCATCACGCGAAGCCCCGTCGCCGAGCTCCTGGGACAGCTCTTCCGCGCCCGCGCGGTAGGCGAGGTGCCGTTTTTCCACCGCCTCGGCGCCGTTCCTGCGAGCCCTGCGGGGGAGACCGCGCTGCGACAGGCGCTGGAGACGGACGGTCTCGCCTCCGCCTGCTATCGGCTCGAGGGCGCCGCCGCCTAAAACTCTCGGCGAGCCCATGGTGACAGGGCATGGGCGGCGCCATCTCTCCGCCAGCAACGAGAGGAGGCGGCGATGGCCGAGCCATCCGAAGAGAGTGATCGCGCGCATGAGGAGGTCTGGGCCGCGCTCCGGGCCATCCGGCAGGCCTTGGAAGCGCGCTTGCCGCCGGGCTGGATGCAGCCTTCCTCTGAAATCCCGTCTTCGGTCTCGGCCGAGGTCAATGCCGTGATTTCGGCGATCGATGCGATGGCAGATGCCATCCCGCCCGAACGCCTGACCGAGCGGGTCGT
This sequence comes from Acidisoma sp. 7E03, assembly GCF_054665075.1. Taxonomy (NCBI): domain Bacteria; kingdom Pseudomonadati; phylum Pseudomonadota; class Alphaproteobacteria; order Acetobacterales; family Acidocellaceae; genus Acidisoma; species Acidisoma sp. 7E03. Next base: position 576,857 of record NZ_BAAFHE010000001.1, on the reverse strand, counting down.
CTAGCCCACTCCCCCGGCTGCGATCTGCGCCTTCAACTGCTCCACCTCGGCTTCCAGCGCCTTCACATGGGCGAGGAGCGGCGCCACGGCTTCACCCACCTCGGCCTCGGTGAAGCGCGGGATGATGTGCTGCGGGCAGTTCCAGTCAAAGGCGACGAGGTGCAGCAGGATGATCCGTTCGACCCGCGCCTGGGACTTCGGGTCGAGCACCCGCTCGGCCAAATCGGGCCGGTCCTCCACCTGAACGATTTCCGCACGCGCCAGGATCTTCATGCGCGCCCGGTGCGGATAATCCATCAGGATCAGCGCCACGCGGTCGCTGGTCGCGAGATTGCCGACCGAAATGTACTGTAGATTGCCGCGATAGTCCGGGAAGGCGAGGGTGGTGGCGTCGATCACCTTCAGGAAGCCGGGCGCGCCGCCGCGATGCTGGACATAGGGCCAGCCACCTTCACCGACGCTCGCCAGGTAGAAGCTGTCGCGCGCCGCGATGAAGGCGGCCTCTTGCGGGCCGATCCGGTCGAAGTCGCGATGGCCCTTGAACTGCGCCCATTGCCTGTCCGCGCCCATGGCCGCTTGCGCGGCGCGGATGCCGGGTGTCGTCAGCGTGTCGAGAAAGCCATAAGCCATGTCCCGTCTCCTGATATGAACCCGGCACTCCGCATCGGCGCTTAGCCGAGGAAGCGGCGGATATGCGCGGCAATCTCCCGATGATGAGTCTCCAGCGCGAAATGGCCGGTATCGAGGAAATGCACCTCCGCCTGCGGCAGGTCGCGCTTGAAGGCCTCGGCACCCGGCGGCAGGAAGAAGCCGTCATTGCGGCCCCAGACCGCCAGCAGTTTTGGCTGGTACTCGCGGAAATACGCCTGGAAGGCGGGATAGAGGGCGACATTCGTGCGGTAGCTGAGGATGAGGTCGAGCTGGACCTCCTCGGCTTCGGGGCGGCGCATGTAGAATTGGTCCAGCGTATACCCGTCCGGGCTCACGAGGCCTGCGGGCGCGCCATCCTCGTATTGGGCGCGGATCGCAGCGTCGCTCAGGCTATCGCGGCAGGCGGCACGGTTCGCCTCCGTGGGCGCCTGCCAATAGCCCTGCCAGGGCGCCCAGCCGGCGCTCAAGCCTTCGACATAGGCATTGCCGTTCTGGCTGATGATTGCCGTCACGCGCTCGGGGTGCGCCATGGCGAGCCGGAACCCGGTGGGCGCGCCATAGTCGAACACGTAGAGCGCATAGCGGGTGAGACCTAGGGCCTCGACGAACTGGCCCATGACGGCGGCGAGGCTGTCGAAACTATAGTCGAAGCTGCCGCGCCCCGGGGCCTGTGTCAGCCCGAAACCCGGCAGGTCGGGCGCAATCACGCGGTAGCGGTCGGCGAGCTGCGGAATGAGATCGCGGAACATGTGGCTGGCGCTCGGGAAGCCGTGCAGCAGAAGCAGCACGGGCGCGTCGGGGGCACCGGCCTCGCGATAGAAGACGTCGACGGAGCCGACCTGCTGGCGGTGATAGCGAATGTCGATCATGGGCCTGTCCTCTGCGAATGGGCGGAAGGCGCAGACGCCCTCCAATGCATGCGGGAAGCCTAGGTCCTTGCGCGAAGCGCGAGAATGTCCCTTCTTTGAGACGGTCGATTTCAGGATGTGAAAGAATGGACCGCATCGAGGCGATGGAGATGGCGGTGGCCGCGGTCGAGGGTGGGTCGCTCGCCGCGGCGGCCCGGCGCTTCGGCCGCTCGCCTGCCGCGGCGACCCGCGCCATCGCCCTGCTCGAGGAGGGGGCGGGCGAGGTGCTGTTGCTGCGCTCCACGCGCGGCCTGCGGCTGACCGAGGCCGGGGAACGTCACCTCGCCGCCTGGCGGGAGGTCTTAGCCCGCCTCGCCGAATTGCGGCCCGGTGCCCGCGGCCAGGCCGTCTCCGGCACGCTCGTGCTCACCGCGCCGGAACTCTTCGGGCGGCTCAAGGTGCAGCCCGTGTTGGAAGACTTCCTCGGGCTGCATCCGGGGGTGACGGCCCGCGCGCTGCTGCTCAACCGTGTCGTCGACATGGTGGGGGAGGGCGTGGATCTCGCCATCCGCTTCGCCCATCTGGAGGACAGCAGCCTGGTGGCCGTGCGTCTGGGGGAGGTGCGGCAGGTGGTCTGTGCGGCGCCGGCCTATCTGGCGCGGAAGGGCGGGCCAGCGACGCCCACCGATCTTGCCGGGCATGACTGCATCGGCATGCGCGGCGAGGCCAACCGCGAGCTTTGGCCCTTCCGGCGTGCCGCCGGTGCGGCGGGCGTGCGCGCGATGCCGGTAGCAACCCGGTTTTCCAACACCAGTGTCGCGGCCGGGCTGGAGGCCGCCTTGCGCGGGCGCGGCTGCATTCGGGTTCTCTCTTATCAGGTCGCCGAGGATCTCGCGGCCGGCCGGCTCACCCGCCTGCTGCAGGCCTTCGAGCCGGAGGCCATTCCCGTGCACATGGTCTTCCGCCCGCATCCCCACGCCTGGTCGCCGGTGCGGGCCTTCGTGGACCATGCCGTGCCGCGGCTGCGCCAGGCGCTGGCGCAGGTGGCGGCGACGATGAACGATGAGGCGCTAGCGGTGTCCTGACCGCCCTGCCGTGACGGCTTGAACCAGCAGAGCCGCGCGCGCGGCGCGGGCGGCGGGGCGAATGCGCCCGGAGCCTTCCAGGGTCGCGAAACCGTGTAGCGCCGCCCAGAACGTCTCCGTCACGAGGTCCGGATCCGCGCAGAAGGGGGCAACCACGGCGGCCATCGCCGCGAAGGCGGCGCGCAGCTCCGGTTGCGTATCGCCTCGGGCGAAACGGAGGTCGGTGGGCAGAGTGAACATCGCCTCGTAGAGCGCGGCCCGGTCGATGGCGAAGGCGAGATAGGCGGCAGCGACCTGGGCCAGCGCCTCTTCCTCTGTCGGCGCGGTCTCCGCCGCCGCCCGCAGCACGGCGGTGATCTCGCGAAATCCCTGCAGTGCGACGGCGGTCACGATCGCGTCCCGATTGGCGAAATGAGAATAGAGGACCGGCTGGCTGTATTCGATCTCCTCGGCCAGGCGGCGCACGGTCACTGCACTCCAGCCCTCGCGCTCCGCGATCCCCCGCGCCGCCGCGATGATGCGCTGCTCGCGCTCCGCCCGCTCTCGCGCCTTTCGCTCCGTCGCTCCCATCGGCTCTCCCTTTCTCAAGGCAAAAATAATAGCAATGCTTGACGAACTAGCAATGGTATATCATAAACCTAGCAACGCTAGATTTTTTCATGGAGAGTGAGATGCATTGGCTTGCACCCGGACTCGCCTTCGTTTTGGCTGCCGCGATCATCGTGATCGGCCTTCAGTACGTTCTGCGTCCGCGCGCCGCGACCCGCAGCTTCGGCCTGCCACTGCCTGAGGAAGGGCCGCGGACTGACCCCTGGCTGCGCCTGAAGGGCGTGCGGGACATCGCTTCGGGGCTAACGGTTCTGGGTTTCCTGGCCTGGGGTCATCCGCAGGCGGTGGGTCTGATCCTGCTCATCGAAGCCACCATCGCGGTGGGGGACATGCTGGTCATCCTCGCCGCCCGCGGCTCCACCCGCCTGGCCCTCGGCATGCATGGCGTGACGGCGCTGGTGATGGTGCTGGATGGCCTGGTCCTGATGATGGGAGGGCGCTGAGATGATCCAAGGCATCGTGGTCTGGCTTCTGGTTGCGGGCTTTGCCGGCGCCGGCCTCTTCAACCTGATCGGCACCGAGCGAACCAGGGGTGATTTCGTGCGCTGGGGCTATCCGCGCTGGTGGGGCGTGCCCACTGGGCTCGCGGAAATTCTGAGCGCCGCGCTCATCGCGCTGCCGGCGACCCGCGCCCCTGGCCTCGGCCTCGGCGCCGCCATCATCCTGGCCGCGACCGTCTCGGTGCTCCGCCAGCGCGAGGCCAGGCATCTGCCGCCGCTCGGCCTCTTCGCCGTCCTCATCGTGCTGGCGGCGGCGCTGCCCTGAGGCGGCGCCTCAGCCGCCGGCCGTCTCCTCCTTGAAGGGCACGATGGAGAGGCAGATCGACAGCACCACGGCTTCACCGCCGACCGCGACATAAGCATGGCGCATGGTGCTGTCGAAATAGCAGCTATCGCCGCGCCCCAGCCGCACCGGCGCGTAGTGTTCCATATGCAACTCGACCGTGCCTTCCAGCACATGGGCATATTCCTCGCCGTCATGCACGCTCCAATCGGCGAGGGGCGGCGGCGCCTCGATCGCGATGCGCATGAGCAGCGGCACCATGGTCTTGTTGGCGAGTTCGGTCGCATGTGCGGCATAGGCATAATGGTCGCTGCGATAGACCGGCGCTTCCGCCGCCCTTGTCACCACGCGGCGCGCCGTGCGCGGCGCAGCAGCCTCCGGCGGATCGAGCATATGGACGAAGTTGACGTGCAGCGCGCGGGAGATCTTCAGCACCGTCTCGAACCCCGGCTTCTGCTGCTGGTTCTCGATCTTGGAAATGGTCGAGATCGAGACCCCGCTCAGCCGCGCCAGCTCCTCCAGCGTCAGATCCTTGTCGCGACGGATCAACTTCAGCTTCTGGCAGAAGGCGGTGATCAGCGCCGCCTCATCCATGGTCGCCGAGCCTGCGCCGCTGCACACGAAGGTCGAAGATGTCGGGTCTGGCGTAATGGCCGCTCTGGTCGAAGCCCTGTCGCGCTGCATAGAGGCTTGCCCGGTCAATGACGGCCGAGGCGATGCCTTCCGTCCCAGGTTCGATCCGGACGGCACAGCGCTGCATCGGATCGTAGATGCCCGATCCGCCGGCGAAGATGACGTCCAGACCTTCGGCTTTCAGGTCCTGGTAGAATTCGAAATCTTCCGGCACGTCGCCAAGCGACAGCAGGCCGCAGACGCTGGCGCACCACAGGCGGCCCTCCTGCGCTGCGAAGAGCGGCAGACCCTTCGTCACCGCCTCGTTGCCCGGCCAGACCGAGACGTGAATATCCGCGCCGTCTTCGTACAGGGCGGCCCGTGCATGACCCATCCAGTTTTCCCAGCAGTTGAGCCCACTGACACGGAAGGCACCGAAGCTATGACAGCGCAAATCCCGAGCATCGCCGATGCCCCAGACCAGCCGTTCGTCATGCGTCGGCATCAGCTTGCGGTGCGACCCCAGGATGCCCCGTTCGGCATCGATGGTGACGAGGCTGCACCAGACCGTGCCACGCCCGGCGCGGCTTCCGCGTTCATTGACGCCGAGCACCACCGAGACGCCATGATCGCGCGCGGCCTCGGAGACGCGCGCGAGTTCCGGACCGCCGATTTCGACCGCGCCCTCGATGAACTGCGCATAGGCACGGGCTTGGCGTGCATCCTCGAAGGCTGCGCCATTGGTGCGGCAGACCCAGAAGGGATAGCCCGAGAGGAAGGTTTCCGAGAAGGCGAGGAGATCGATGTCACGGGCCGCCGCTTCGGCGATGGCGCGGGTGACGATATCGACCGAGCGATCTGCCTGGCCCCAGGCAGGGCGAAGCTGGGCGATGCCGAGATGCAGTGTGCTCATCGTCAAAAAATCTCGAAATATTCCTGATGTTCCCAGTCCGTCACCGCGCTGAGGAAGCGGTTCCATTCGAAGAGCTTCAGACTGTGGAAATAGTGATGGAAGGTTTCACCGAGCGCCGATTTCAACGTCTCGCTGGCTTTGAAGGCCGCAAGCGCTTCCCCTAGGCTGCCGGGCAGCAGCGGACGGTCGGCGAGGTAGGCGGCGGCGGACGGCGCCCCTGGATCGGCCTGGGCCGCGATGCCGGCGCGGCCGGCGATGATCTGCGAAGCGATGTACAGATAGGGATTGGCGGCAGGGTCGCCGATGCGGTTTTCGATGCGGGAGGCGGCATCCCCGCCGTCACCGATCACGCGCAGCATGGCGCCGCGATTCTCCTGTGCCCAGGCGGCCTTATAGGGCGCGAAACCATCCGGCCGCTGGCGCTTGTAGCCATTGACGGTGGGTGTGGTGAGCAGCGCCGTCGCCCCCGCATGATCGAGCAACCCGCCGAGATAGGCCATGCCGAGGGAGGACAGCGGCCCGGCCTCGCCCTCGCTCGCCGCGAAGAGGTTGCGCCCCTGCCGGGTGAGGGACTGGTGCAGATGCCAGCCGCTCGGGAAGCTGTTGGCGATCTTCGGCACGGCCATGAAGCTTGCATGATAGCCGGCGCGGCGGCAGAGCTGCTTGATGGCGGTGCGGACGAGCAGCGCCCGGTCGGCAGCCTTCAGCGCCGGCAGCGGCGCGAAGGTCAGCTCGCATTGACCCGGCCCCCATTCATCTTCCAGAGAGGCGAGAGGCAGGCCCAGCGCCCCCAGATTTCGCTGCAGCATGGCGTAGATCGGCTCGATCTCGTCGCCGCGCGTCTCGGTCAGATACTGATAGCCATGGGCGATGTTCTCAACCTCGGGGGGCGTCGGCGGATAGCCGCTGTCGGCTGGGCTCATCTTCGGATCGCGCAGCTTGTAGACGTAGAATTCGAATTCCAGCCCGACCGTCAGGCTCATGCCGTCCGCCGCGAGGCGATCCAGTTGCGCGCACAGCAGTTGACGGGTGGAGAGCGGGCAGGGGCGGCCATTGCGGAAATAGGCGTCGGCCAGAATCCAGCCGGTGTCGGGCACCCACGGCAGGACATGGAAGGTGGCAGGATCAGGCACCAGCACGCCGTCCGGCAGGCCGATCATTTCGGGAATGCCGAGGTGGTTCTCGGCCCCGAAGGGCGGCACGATCGGGTGGTTCGTGGTGTCGAAAATCGCCGTGACGAGCTGGAAATCCTTGCCCGAGGCGAGGCTCGAAAGAAACTCCCCGGCGGTGACGGTCTTGCCGCGGATGATGCCGTGCTGGTCGCCCCAGCCGATGCGGATGTTGCGGATGCCGTCTGCCTGGATGCGGGCGGCCAGGTCCTTGGCCCGTGCCGCCTGATCCTTGGTCCAGAGTCCGTGTTTGTCGATGAACGCCGCCATGCCGCGCCTCCGGGAATGAAAGCATCAGCGTAGGCGAGAAAAATTTTCGTGCAAGAAAAATTGAGAGAAAGCTGTCCTCAGAAGGTGAGCTGCACCTTCATCGCATGCCGACGGTCGCCGGCCTTTTCGAAGGCGGTGACGGCTTCTTCGATCGGGTAGCTGCCGGTGAGCAGGGGGGAGAGATCCACCCGGCCACTGTCGATGAGGGCGACGGCGAGGGGGAACTCCTCATGGAAGCGGAAGGAGCCGGTGATGAGGAATTCCTTCGCCACCACCATGTTCTGCGGCACCGACATATCGCCGCCCAAGCCGAGTTGCACGATGGTGCCGCGCGGCCGCACCACCTCCATTCCGGCGCGCAAGGCGCGTTCGTTGCCGGAACATTCGATCATCACGTCGATCTGGCCCTTCTCCGCGGCATAGGGTGCCAGCGCATCCGGCTGAGCCATCGTATTGACGGCATGCGTGGCTCCGAGGGTTTTCGCGATGGCCAGCGGCTCGTCCACGATGTCGGTCACGATGATCTCGGCTGCGCCATGGAAGCGGGCGGCGGCGACGGTGAGCGCGCCGATCGGGCCGCAGCCCGTCACCAGCACGCGAGCGCCGAGCAGGGAGCCGGCGCGGGAGAGGGCGTGGAGGACGACGGAGAAGGGTTCCGCCATGGCAAGCTCGGCGGCGCTCGCCCGCTCCGCCTTGAAGCACTGGATCGCGTCGCAGACGAGAACCTCGCGAAACCCGCCCTGGATGTGCGGCATCGGCATGGCGCTGCCATAGAAGCGCATGTTGAGGCACTGATTGGGCAGGCCCATCAGGCAGAATCGGCAGCCGCGGCAGGGCCGGCTCGGATTGACGGCCACGCGGTCTCCGACCGAGACCGTGGTGACATCCGACGCCACCTCCATCACCTCGCCCGCGATCTCGTGGCCGAGGATCATCGGCTCGCGCACCCGCACCGTGCCGAAACCGCCATGCTGGTAGTAGTGCAGATCGGACCCGCAGATGCCGCCGGCGCGGATGCGCACCGCGACCTGGCCGGGCCCGAGCGGTTCGACGGCCCGTTCCTCGATGCGGAGATCGTGAGCGGCGTGGATGACGACGGTGCGCATGCGCGGACTCCTTATTCGACCGGGGTCAGCAGCGGCCGGCCCGCGAAATGGGCGGCAAGATTGTCCCGCACCAGCTGGCCCATGGCGCGCCGGGTTTCCGCCGTCGCGCTGCCCTGATGCGGCATCAGCACGGTATTGGGCAAGGCCGCGAAGCGCGCGTCGATGGCGGGCTCGTTGAGAAAGACGTCGAGCCCCGCACCGGCAATGGTGCCGCGCTGCAGCGCCGTGATCAGCGCCTCCTCGTCCACCGTGGAGCCGCGCGAGACGTTGACGAGATAGCCCTGTGGCCCAAGGGCGGTAATGGCTGCCGCATCCATGATGGCCTGGGTGCCGGCGCCGCCGGCGAGGGTGACGATGACGACATCGGCCCAGGCGGCGAGCGCCTGCGGCGTGTCGAAGGCCTCATACGGCACGCCGGGTTTGGGGCTGCGGTTGTAATAGCCGATCTCACAGTCGAAGCCGCGCGCCCGCTCCGCCACCGCCATGCCGATCCGCCCGAGGCCCAAGATGCCGAGCCGGCAGCCAAAGAAGCGGCGGCCGAGTCTCATGCCGCCCTCGGCCCAATGGCCGCCGCGCACGAAGGCATCCGCTTTCGCGATGTCGCGCATCGTGGCGATGGCCAGCGCGATGGCGAGATCCGCCACGTCGCCGCTCAGCACGTCCGGCGTATTCGTGACCGGAATGCCGCGCGCGCGGGTGGCGGCGAAATCCACCCCGTCGACGCCGACGCCGAAGCAGGCGACCAGCTCGAGCTTGGGGAGGGCCGCGATGAGCGCGGCATCGGCGCCAAGATGGCCCACCGTCAGGATGGCGCGCACGTTCTGGCACTGGGCGAGCAGCGCCTGCTTGTCGGCGGCTTCCCAGTAGCGATGGATCCGATAGCTGGCTTCCAGCGGTTCCATGTCCCATGCGGGCAGGGCGCTGATCATCAGGATCTCGGGCCGTGTGCTGCTGCTGTCGTTGCTTGGCTGGCTCATGGCCGTTTCGTCTCCGGCGGTCTCGTTCAAGGTCTTGTTATCGTTATCATGGATTAGGCGCCCGTCTCGCTCGGCCGTCAAGCCGGTGTCAATAGCCCCGCCGCGCCACCTCGGCGCGGACGAGGGGGGCGACCCTGGTGCCGAAAAGTTCGATCGCCCTCATGATCCGCGCATGCGGCATGGGCCCCACCGCGAGTTGCAGCAGGAAACGCTGGTGGCGGAAGATGCTGTGCTGGAACAGGATCTTTTCCGCGATGGCCTCCGGTGTGCCGACGAAGAGGGGGCCTTCGGCGCGGCGCTGCCGGTCATAATCGTCCCGGCTCAGCGGCGGCCAGCCGCGCTCGGCGCCGAGACGGTCCATGACGGCCTTGAGGGCCGGATAGAATTCCTCCACCGCCAGCGCCGTCGTCTCCGCGACATAGCCGTGGCTGCCGATGCTGATGGGCATCTGGCTCGGGTCCTGCCCGGCGCGAATCGCTTGGTCTCGGTAGTAATCCAGGAGCGGCGCGAAGCGGACGGGCTCGCCGCCAATGATGGCAACCGCCATGGGCAGGCCGAGCCGCGCCGCCCGGGCGGCGGAGGAGGGGGTGCCGCCGCTCGCGACCCAGATCGGCAGGCGCGGCTGGTAGGGGCGGGGGTAGATCCCCTGGCCCTCCAGCGCCGGGCGGTGGCGCCCCGCCCAGACCACCCGCTCCTCGTCCCGCAGCTTGAGCAGCAGTTCGAGCTTTTCGGTGAAGAGGGCGTCGTAATCGTCGAGATCATAGCCGAAGAGAGGGAAGGATTCGACGAAGGAGCCGCGGCCGGCGGTGATCTCGGCGCGGCCCTCGGAAATCTGGTCCAGGGTCGCGAAATCCTGGAAGACCCGCACGGGGTCGTCCGAACTCAGCACCGTCACGGCCGTCGTCAGGATGATGCGCCTGGTGCGGCTGGCGGCCGCCGCCAGCACGATCGCCGGGGCCGAAACTGCGTAATCCGGCCGGTGATGCTCCCCGATGCCGAAGACGTCGAGCCCGACCTGGTCCGCGAGCTCGATCTCCTCCACCAGGTCCCGCAGGCGCTGGCCGGCGGCGACCGGCCGGCCGGTCGCCGGATCGACCGCGGTCTCGCCGAAGCTGTAGAGGCCGAGCTGCATGGCACGAGGCTCAGCGATAGCCGCGGAGGACGAAGCCCTCCGCCGTCATGAAGGCGATGAGATCCGCGAGGTCTCGCTGCAGACGGATGAAGCCGCGATGCGCCTCGATCCGGCGCTCGTCCATGTAGAGACCCCGGGCGATCTCGACCTGCAGGGCGTGCACGCCGTCGCGTGGGCGGCCGTATTGGCGGGTGACATAGCCGCCGGCGTATGGATCGTTGCGGCGGACGCTGTAGCCGAGGCGGCGCAGGCAGCTTTCCGTCTGGCTGACCAGATCCGGATGGCAGGCGGTGCCGAAGGCGTCCCCCAAGACGAAATCGGGCGTGGCCTGGCCCATGCTGGAGGGCATGGAATGGCAGTCGATCAGGAAGCACACGCCGAACCGGTCGAGCGTGCGGGCAATGAGCCCGCGGAGCGCGGCATGATAGGGGTCCCAGCAGCGGCGGATGCGGTCTTCTGCTTCGGCGAAGCTCAGCTTCCGCTCATAGATCGTCTCGCCCGAGGCGACGACGCGCGGGATGGTGCCGAGGCCGGCGCCGATGCGCGCGCTCGCCGTATTCACCCAAGCGGGCAGAGGATCGGCGAACATCGCCGGATCCAGCTCCCAGGGTTCACGGTTCGCATCGCAGTAGGCGCGCGGGAAGAAGGCCTTGAGCAGCGGCGCGCCATGGTCTGGAGCGGCGGCGAACAGCCGATCCACCCCGAAATCTTCCGAGCGGCGGAGGGTGCGGGGTTCGAGGCGGCTTTCAGCGAGGAAGGAGGCCGGATAGTCGGCGCCCGAATGCGCCGAGGAGAAGACGAGCGGCGCGGTCTGCTCTTCTGGCTCGATCACGCAAAAGGGCGGCGCGACGTCTGTGTAATCCATGACATCCATTGAAGCGCTCAAACCCGCCCCTGTCATCCGCCAATCGGGGCGGGTCCGGCTGCGGCACAAGCAATGGCGGCGGCGAGACGCACATTGTTGCGCACCAGCGCGATGTTGGCGGTGAGGCTGCGTCCCTCGCTCAAGGTGAGCAGGCGGGACAGCAGAAAGGGGGTGACGGCCTTGCCCTCCACCCGCTGCAGCTGCGCTTCTTCCAGCACCGCATCGACCAGCGTCTTCATCTCGGCGAAGGGGATTTCCTCCGCGACCGGAATGGGATTGGCGACCAGCATGCCGCCGGCGAGGCCGAGCCGGCTGCGGGCGGCCATGACCGCCGCGATCTCCTCCGCACTCTCCACCCGCAGCGGCACGCGCCAGGGACTCGCAGCGCTCCAGAAGGCGGGCAGGTGGTCCGTCTGGTAGCCCAGCACCGGCACGCCCCGGGTTTCGAGATATTCGAGGGTGCGCGGCAGATCGAGGATCGCCTTTGCGCCGGCGCAGACGACGGTGACCGGGGTGCGCGCCAGCTCCTCGAGATCGGCCGAGACGTCGAGGCTGACCTCGCCACCGCGATGCACGCCGCCGATGCCGCCCGTGGCGAAGACCGCGATGCCGGCGAGGGCGGCGCAGATCATGGTGGCGGAGACGGTGGTGCCGCCGGAGCGGCCGAGGGCTAGCGCGAATCCCAGATCGGCGCGCGAGAGCTTCATGGGCGCCGGGCTTGCGGCCAGCGCCTCCAACTGCTCCGCGCTCATTCCTACCAGAATTTCACCATCCAGCAGGCCGATGGTCGCAGGCACGGCGTTACCTTCGCGGCAATCCGCCTCCACCTGACGGGCCATGGCGAGGTTCTGCGGATAAGGCATGCCGTGGGTGATGATGGTCGATTCGAGCGCCACGACCGGCCTATACGTTCGTAACGCTTCCGCCACCTCGGCTGACACAGTAATGGGAGGGGCAAAGGGAGTTTGCCCGCCATCGACCGGGTGTTGCGCAGCGGTTGGGCTGGGCGAAGGGACGTTCATGGGTTACAGCACCGTGTCACGAGTAAGCGGCTCTCATCCTATAGGGTGAATGCTGCGGCCTCGCATCTATGCGGGGCGGTCGCTCGTAGAGAATTTGGGGAACAGCGCGGCCCGGCAGGCCGCGCGCAGTGGAATTGGAAGTATGAAGGCGCTGAATGCGATCCGGATGGGCGGGGTGGACATCCTGCCCCTCATCGAAGGCGGGAAGGGCGTGGCGGTGAGCGACGGCATCAGCTGTGGTCACTGGGCCGCGTCCGGCGGCGTCGGGACCTTCAGCGCCGTCAATGCCGATAGCTACGACGCAGAGGGCCGGGTCATCCCGCAGGTCTATCACGGCCGCACCCGGCGGGATCGGCACGAGGAGCTGATCAACTACGCCATCAAGGGCGGCATCGCCCAGGCGCAGCGTGCGCACGAGATCAACGGCGGCCGCGGCCGCATCCACGCCAATATCCTGTGGGAGATGGGCGGGGCGGAGCGCGTGATCACCGGCGTTCTTGAAGGCGCCAAGGGGCTGATCAACGGGCTGACCTGCGGTGCCGGCATGCCCTACCGTCTGTCCGAGATCGCGACCAAGTTCGGCGTGCACTACTACCCCATCGTCTCCTCCGCCCGCGCCTTCAGCGCGCTGTGGAAGCGGGCCTATCACAAGGCCTCCAACCTGCTCGGCGGCGTGGTCTACGAAGACCCCTGGCTTGCCGGCGGCCATAACGGCCTCTCCAACAGCGAAGACCCGACGAAGCCGGAGGATCCCTTCCCCCGCGTGCTCGCGCTGCGCAAGCAGATGCGCGCCTTCGGCCTGGACGATACCCCGATCATCATGGCCGGCGGCGTCTGGTGGCTGGAGGAATGGGAGGACTGGATCGACAATCCGGAGCTCGGCCCGGTCGCCTTCCAGTTCGGCACCCGCCCGCTGCTGACGCAGGAGAGCCCGATCGGCGACAGCTGGAAGCAGAAGCTGCTCACCCTCAAGAGGGGTGACGTCTTTCTGAATCGCTTCAGCCCGACCGGCTTCTATTCCAGCGCCGTGAACAACGCCTTCATCCAGGAGCTGCGCGGCCGCAGCGAGCGGCAGGTCGCCTACACCACCGAGGTGGTGGGCGAGCATACCGCCGAGTTCGGCGTCGGCCCGCGCAAGCGCATCGTCTATCTGACGAAGCCCGATCTCGCCCGGGTGAAGCAGTGGGTAGCCCAGGGCTTCACCGAAGCGCTGCGCACGCCGGACACCACCCTGATTTTCGTGACGCCGGAGCGTGCCGCCCAGATCTACCAGGACCAGGTGGACTGCATGGGCTGCCTCAGCCAGTGCCGTTTCTCGAACTGGAGCCAGGAGGAGCCGGATTTCTCCAATGGCAAGAAGGCGGATCCCCGCAGCTTCTGCATCCAGAAGACGCTGCAGACCATCGGCCATGGCGCGACCGACGACTACACGGCCGAGAACAACCTGATGTTCAGCGGCCACAACGGCTTCCGCTTCGCCCTCGATCCCTTCTATTCCAACGGCTTCATCCCGACGGTGAAGCAGCTTTTCGAACGGATCAAGACCGGCCGCTGATCCGCAGCTGCCCACCCCGCCGCCGAATGCGCTTGAGCGCGCGGCGGCGGCTGGGGCAGAGTGCCGCCATCATGCAGTCCGCCACGCCATGGCCGAGCTGAGCCGCGAAAGCCTCGCGCTCCCCGGCGTCGTCGCCGACGTCGTCTGGCGGCGCAGCACGCGTGCGCGCCGCATCAGCCTCCGCATCGACGCCGGGCGCGGCGTCGTCGTCGTCACCCTGCCGCCACGCTCCTCCAAGCGCGCCGGCATGGCGCTGCTCATGGAAAACGGCAACTGGGTTGCCTCGCGTCTCGCAGCACTGCCGAGCGGGGTGGTCTTCGCCGATGGGGCGGCGGTGCCGCTGGCCGGCGTGCCGCATCCGATCCAGCATCGGCCGGAGGCGCGCGGTGGCGCCTGGCTGGAGGAGGGGCGCCTGGTGGTCGCGGGGGATGCGAGCTTCCTCGCCCGCCGCGTCACCGATTTTCTGCGCCAGGAGGCGCGGCGGAGGCTCTCCGAACTCGCCCGCCTGCATGCGGCGCGTCTCGGCCTCAAACCGCGCCGCATCACCATCAAGGACACCCGCAGCCGCTGGGGCTCCTGCGCGCCGGACGGCTCGCTCGCCTTCAGCTGGCGCCTCGTCATGGCGCCGGCCTTCGTGCAGGACTATGTGGCGGCGCATGAGGTGGCGCATCTGCGCCATCTCCATCACGGCCCCGAATTCTGGGCGCTGGTCGAGGTTCTCTGCCCCGGCTGGCGCGGCGCCTCCGACTGGCTGCGCGACGAGGGCGTGCGCCTGATGCGGGTCGGCTGAGCGTTCATTCTAGGAGACATCGCGTGACGGGACACTCCGAGCCGCAAGGCACGGTCGTGCTTTTGACGACGGGCGGCACCATCGCCTCCCGCCAGGATGCGGCGGGCACCGCCTATGTAGCGACCATCGGCGCCGAGGAGATGGGGGCGCAGGCCCGCGCCCTGCCGCCGGGCATCACGCTTCGGACCGAAGCCTTCTGCAACATCAACAGCTTCCGAATGGATCTTCCGACGGCTTTCGGCCTCGGCCAGCGCCTGACGGAGGTTCTGGCGGCGCCCGAGGTGCGGGGCGCCGTTGTGACCCACGGCACCGATACGATGGAGGAGACCGCCTTTCTCGTCGGGCTGACGGTCGCGGGGGACAAGCCGATCGTCTTCACGGGGGCCCAACGCCATGCCGAGGAGGCGGATGCCGACGGGCCGCGCAATCTGGGAGACGCCATCCGCCTCGCGGCGAGCCCGGAAGCGCGGGGTATCGGCAGCGTCATCCTCTTCGACGGCGAGTTCCATGCCGCCCGGGATGCGCGCAAGACCCATACCTCGCGCCCTGGCACCTTCCATTCCGCCGACCACGGCAAGCTCGGCGCCGTGGATGAGGCCGAGGTACGGCTCTATCGCCGCCCGGCCAGCCGGCCGCATTGCGCCGTGCCGGGCGTGGAGCCGCGCGTCGCGCTGATCAAGATGGCCATGGGCATGGACGACCGCTTCATGCGCTGGGCGATGGCCGATGGCACGCGCGGCTTCGTGCTGGAGGGATTCGGGCGCGGCAACTGCCCGCCGGCCTTCGTGGCGGCGACCGAGGCGGCGGTGGCCCAGGGCCTGCCCGTGCTCGTCACCTCCCGCTGTGGCGAGGGGCGGGTGAAGCCCGTCTACGGCAATGGCGGCGGGGTCGATCTCGCGGCCGCGGGCGCGATCTTCGCCGGGGACCTCACCGGACAGAAGGCGCGCATCCTGCTCGCCGTGCTGCTCGGCGCGGAAGGCGCGCTGCCGCTCGACACGGAAGCCAAGCGGCAGGCCTTCGCGGCGGCGGTGGCCCGCGTCGCGGATTAAGCGGCGGAGCGTGGGCTTCGGCCCGCCCTACAGCCCCTTCCAGGACCCGTATTCAGCCTCGAAGGCGGCGGCCGCCGCGTAGATTGTGCTCTCATCCCAATGCTTGGCCGTCAGCATGAGGCCGACCGGCAGGCCATCCACCGCGCCGCAGGGCAGAGAGAGCGACGGATGGCCGGTCGCATCGAAGGGCGCGGTATTGGCGATCATCTCGAAGGCGCGGGTGGTGTAGGTCACCAGATCCGCGTCGCGCTCCGGCAGCTCGCTCGCGACGATGGGCAGCGTCGGCATCAGCAGCAGATCGTAGCGGGTAAGCGCCTCGTCATAGGCGGCGCGCAGGCGGCGGGCGAGATTCTGCGCCTTCGCGTAGTAGCGCCCGCGATAGTGCTTGGTGAAATACTCGCCCACGAACATCGAAATCTTCAAGGTGTCCGAAAGATCGTTGGCGCGCTCCCGCCAGGATGCGTGGGCATCCATCAGGCCGAGGTTGTATTGGCCCTTCCAGTTGAAGCCCATGCCGTTGCCGTGCATCATCTGCGCCTGCAAGCCTTCGTTGGCGATGGGCGTCCAGATGTCCTTGCCGATGCGGTGGAGGGGGATGGAGACCTCTTCCACCGTGGCGCCGAGGGCCTGGAGCTTCGCGGCAGCCGCGCGGACTTTGGCATCCACCGCTTCCTGAGAATTGGCCCAGCCGAAGCCTTCCGTCACGATGCCGATGCGCAGACCCCGCGCGCCACGGCCGAGCGCTTCCGTGTAGCGCGCGGGATGACAGATCCCCTGCCGCGGATCGAGCCCGTCCGGCCCCGCCAGCACCTCCAGCATCAGCGCATTGTCGGCCACTGTCGCCGTCATCGGGCCGGTATGGTCGATCGTCGCCTCGATCGGCATAACGCCGGTATAGGGCACGAGGCCCCAGGTCGCCTTCATGCCGACGATGCCGCAGAAGGCGGCGGGGATGCGGATGGAGCCGCCCTGGTCCCCGCCGATTGCCATGTCCACCACACCGGCGCCGACCAGCGCGCCGGAACCGGAGGAGGAGCCGCCGGCCGAATAGCCACGCTTGTGCGGATTGTGGACGGGGCCGAGCGCACCGGTATGGCTGCCGCCCGAGAGGCAGAAGCACTCGCAATGCGCCTTGCCGAGGATGGTGGCGCCGGCATCGAGCAGGCGCGTCACGACCGTCGCGTCCTGATCGGGCACATAGCCTTCGAGGGTCGCTGAGCCGTTCATCATTGGCACGCCGGCGAGGCAGACATTGTCCTTCAGAGCGACTGTCTTGCCTGCCAGAGGCCCGCTGTCCGCGCCCTTGACCGTTGATTTGACATACCAGGCATTGAGCGGGTTCTCTGCGGCATCCGGCTGATAGCCCGGCGTGCGCGGATAGGTGACGCGCGGCTTCTCGTCCGGCAGCTCGTCGACGATGCGGTAGGAGGCCATTGGCCCCTCCAGCAGCGCATGGAAGGTTTCGAGTTTCTCCGGTGACAGCTCCATCCCGAGATCGAAGGTGATCTCTTCCAACTGATCGAGCGTCGGCTTTTCCAGACTCATGGCGTCAATCCTTGGGGCAAGGGCGGGCGGCGGATCAGAAGGGGATCGCCTGCGGCCGCTTGATCTCGATTTCGACGAAGGCGATGGGATGCGGCGAGCCGTTCATGACATCGTGCCTGATGCCGGCTGGCCGGTTGTAGCTCTGGCCGAGGGCAAGCGCGGTCTCGCTCACCGTCTCACCATTATGGACGCGCAGCACGCCCTCCGTGATCATGATCACGAAATAGGGCCAACCGTGTTCGTGCCAGCCCGTGGCGGCGCCCACGGGAAAATCCCAGCGCGTGATCCGCAGATCCTCGTCGTCGCGCTGGACGGTGGGAACGGCTGGAATCTCGCAGGCGAAGGTCATCGGCGGGCCTTTGAATAGAGAGCGGGGCAGGGCCCGGCGTTGCAGAGACGGCCGCCCATCCGCGACGAAAAAAGCGGCAACCGAGCGACGGATGGATATCAAAAAGGCAGTTTGCGCCCTTGCCAAGGAGATTTTGCACAAAAGAGAGACTTTTAACCTTTTATGCGCCTGCCTGCTGGCGTTCCCGCCTCCTGGCACGCCGTTTGCGAGAAACGGTTCTCGACAGCCGGCCATACTGGACCGGCGCTGTGGCTACCCAAAGCAGGAAGGAACGCATGAGCCGATCCCATGACACGCGCCGCGGATTTCTGAAGCTGGGCGCGGCCCTCGGTGGCACTGCCCTGGCCACGCCCTTCATCGCGCGCCATGCCCTCGCCGCCGAGCCGATCAAGGTCGGCGTGCTGCTCGACCAGTCGGGCGCGCTCGGCGTCAGCGGCCAGCCCATGCTGCAGGCGACGCAATATGCGGCGAAGGTGATCAACGATCAGGGCGGTCTGCTCGGCCGCCCGGTGCAACTCGTCACCTACGACACCCAGTCCTCCATGCAGCTCTACACCCAGTATGCCCAGCAGCTGGCGCTGAAGGACAAGGTGGCGGTGGTGCAGGGCGGCATCACCTCGGCCTCGCGGGAGGCCATCCGCCCGATCTTCGACCGCTTCAAGACCCTCTATTTCTACAACACCCAATATGAAGGTGGTGTCTGCGATCGCGATATCTTCTGCACGGGCACCACGCCGGCGCAGACGGTGAGCCACATCGTGCCCTACGCGCTGAAGAACTGGGGCAAGAAGGTCTACATCGTCGCGGCCGACTACAACTACGGCCACATCACCGCGAAGTGGATGACGAAATACACCCGCGAAGGCGGCGGCCAAGTGCTGGAGACCGACTTCTTCCCCCTCGACGTCACCGACTTCTCTTCCGCCATCAGCAAGATTCAGCAGGCGGCGCCGGATGTCGTGCTCTCCGCCATGGTCGGCGCCAACCATCTCGGCTTCTACCGCCAGTGGGCGGCCGCCGGCATGAAGAGCAAGATCCAGATGGCGTCCTCCACCTTCGGCCTCGCCAACGAGCTGAACTCGATGGACCCGGCGGTGACGAACGGCATCGTCTCCGCCTATGGGTGGTATCCGACCGTACCGACGCCGGAGACCACCGCCTTCATCGACGGCATGACGAAGATGTTCGGCAGCGGCCTGCCGATGCTGAGCGAACTCGACTCGGCCTCCTACGAAGGCATGATGTTCTGGGCGGAAGGCGTGAAGAAGGCGGGCTCCGTTGAGCGCATGGCGGTGATCAAGGCGCTGGAGACCGGGATCACCATCGACGGACCTTCCGGCAAGGCCCTGATGGACCCGGCGACGCATCACGTCGTCCACAATACCTTCCTGGCTCAGGCCAAGGACAAGAAGTGGGACATTCTGCAGGACTATCCGGCCTCGCCGCCGGCCGATACCGCGGCCGTCTGTGACCTGCTCAAGAACCCGCGCACCGACAAGCAGTTCGTCGTCGAGGTGAACTGAGCAACCGCCGGAAGGCGCCTTCTGGCGCCTTCCGGCTTCGGCTTTCCGATAGGCAGGAGACGCGGCATGGACCTGATCGGCCTCGTGGGATTCAACGTGCTGGTGGGCATCGGCACCATCGCGCTCATCACCGTGGGTCTCGGTGTCATCTACGGCATGATGAAAATCATCAACCTGGCGCATGGCGAGTTCATGATGCTCGGCGCCTATGCCACCTACGTCTCCACCACCCACGGCATCAGCATCTGGCTCGCGATGCTCGTCATCGCGCCGCTCTTCGTCGGCCTCGTCGGCCTCGTCGTCGAGCGTTGCCTCATCCGCTTTCTCTATGGCCGCATGATCGACACCATGCTGGCGACCTGGGGCCTCAGCCTTGGCCTCATCGGCCTGATGACCAGTATTTTCGGCAATGATCCCCGTGGTGTCGCAACCCCGGTGGGCAGCTTTCCCATCGGCCATTTCGCAGCGAGCCTCTATGGCTTCGTCATCATCATCGTCGCCATTCTCGCCCTCGTCGGCCTCTACGCCATGCTGCGCTTCACGCGCTACGGGCTGATCGTCCGCGCCACCATGCAGAACGCCAACATGGCGGCCGCCATCGGCGTCAACCCGCCGACCATCTACATGTCCACTTTTGCGCTGGGCGCGGCGCTGGCTGGCCTCGCGGGCGGTATCCTGGCGCCGATCTCCGGCGTCTCTCCCGTCATGGGGGCGGCCTTCATCGCCAAGGCCTTCATCACCGTGCTCGGCGGCGGCGCCGCCATCGTCACCGGCACCTCGTTTGCCGCGACGCTCTTCGGCTTCATCAACACCCTCGTCTCCTTCGAATCGACGCCGGTGATCGGCGAAGTGGCTTTGCTGCTCGCCGCCGTCGTCATGATCCGCATTCTGCCCCAGGGCATTACCGGCCGCTTCCTGCGGCGCAGCCTGTGAGGATGGCCATGAAACTCAAGAGATTGCCGCGGCCGCATCAGGATGGCGGGTGGCTCGGCCCGGTCGCGACCGTCGTCGCCGGCCTCGTCATCCTCGGGGTCATGCCGCTGGTGACGGGCACCTTCGGCCTGCTGCAGGTGACGGTCTTTGCGGCGCTCGCAATCTTCGCGCTCGCGCAAGGCTTCATCTGGGGCTTCGGCGGCATCCTCTGCTTCGGCCAGTCCGCCTTTCTCGGCCTCGGCGGCTATGCCTATGCGATTGGCGCGCTCAACATGACGGACACGACGGGCGCCGTGGCACTCGCCGTCATCGTGCCGATGATCTTCGCGGCGGGCCTCGGCTATTTCATGTTCTATGGCCGGATTTCGGATGCCTATATTGGCGTCATCACGCTGACCGTCACGATCATCCTCTTCAACCTGATCAACTCGACTTCGGGCGACATCTACCACATCGGCGCCGCGCCCTTGGGCGGCTTCAACGGTATCCCCTCGGTGCCGCCGCTCAACGTGCCCGGCAATCCGGATGATCAGCTCGACCCCACGGGCCTCTGGTACTGCGCCATGGGCGCGCTCATCCTCTGCTACATCCTGCTGAAATGGACGCTCGCCACGCGCTTCGGCCGCGTCATCGTCGCCATCCGCGAGAACGAGACCCGCGCCCAGTTGCTCGGCTATGATCCGCGCTTCTACAAGCTGATGACCTTCGTCATCGGCGCCGGCATCTCGGGGGTTGCCGGTTGCCTCTACACCAATTGGGGCGCCTTCATCAGCCCGACGGTCTTCAACCTCACCATGTCCGCGCAGGTCATCATCTACGTGCTGGTCGGCGGTCTCGGCACGCTCGTCGGTCCCATCCTCGGCGCCGTCGGCATCCAGTATCTCATCACCCTCGCCGGCGGGCAGCACGTCATCGACCCGAACCTGCTGCTCGGCATCGTGCTCGTCGCCTTCGTGCTGCTGGTGCCCCAAGGCGTTGCCCCCGTCATCCGTGCGGGCTTCCGCCGCCTGCTGCCCAGCCGCCCGGTGAGCGCACCCACCGCGACGCGCGAACTCTCGCAGGAGGCCGGCCGATGAGCACGCCACTTCTCGAAGCCCGCAACGTCACCATGCGTTTCGGCGGCGTCGCCGCGGTGCAGGACGTCAACCTCGTGCTCAACGAGGTGGAGTTGCGTTGCCTCATCGGCCCCAATGGCGCAGGCAAGAGCACCTTCTTCAAAATCCTCACAGGACAGCTGCGCCCGACGGAAGGGGTGGTGCTGTTCCGCGGGCAGGACATCACCGGCGCGCATCCGCACGTCATCGCCAGGCTCGGCGTCGGCATCAAGACGCAGGTGCCGAACGTCTTCAACGGCCTCACGGTGCGCGAAGGCATCGGCATCGCCGCAGGGCGGAAGAAATCGCTGCGCCGCGCGCGCGAGATCGTCGAGGAGACGATGGAGCTGCTGCAGCTCACGCCAATCGCCGACCGTCTCGTCGGCCAGCTCGCCCATGGCCAGCGGCAATGGGTGGAGATCGCGAGCGTGCTGGCGCAGGAGCCCGACCTCATCCTGCTCGACGAGCCGGCGGCGGGCATGACGCATGAGGAGGTATTGCGCACGGCCGAGCTCATTCGCGAGATCAACAAGCGCCAGGCGCTGGTCGTCGTCGAACACGACATGCAGTTCATCCGTCAGATCGGCCGGACCGTCACCGTCTTCAACCGCGGCAAGATCCTCATCGAAAACCAGGTCGACGCCGTCCTCGCCGACCCTCAGGTGCGGGACGTCTATCTCGGAAAGCAGGCGCACTGATGCTGAACGTCACCGATCTCCGCTCCGGCTACGGCCGCATTCCCATCCTCGCCGGCATCACCCTCGCGGTGGCCCAGGGCGAATTCGTCGGCATCCTCGGCCATAACGGCATGGGCAAGTCGACGCTGCTGCGCACGCTCATGGGCTATCTGCCGATGACGGGCGGCGAGATCACCTTCGAGGGGCGCAGCCTGAAGGGGCTTTCGCCCACGGCGCGCGCCCGTCTCGGCATCGGCTACGTCCCGCAGGGCCGAGAGATCTTTTCGAGTCTCAGCGTCTACGAAAACCTGCGCATGGGCTGCCTGCTGTCGAAACAGGATGAGAAGGCGACGATCGATGCGATCCTCGCCGATTTCCCGCGCCTGGAACGGCTGTTGGACCGTCCGGGCGGCGCGCTCTCGGGTGGTGAGCAGCAGTTGCTGGCGCTTGCCCGCTGCCTGTGCGGCGCGCCGAAATTCATCCTGCTAGACGAGCCGACCGAAGGCATCCAGCCCTCGATCATCGAAGAGATGATCGAGACGCTGCAGAAGATCGGGCGCGAGAAAGGTCTGACCATTCTGCTCGTCGAACAGAATCTCAACTTCATCACCTCCCTCTCGCAGCGCGTCCTCATTCTGCAGAAGGGCCTCATCACCCGTGAAGTCCCGCCGCATGTCGCGCAGGATCGCCAGATGATGGAAGAATTCGTCGGGATGATGTGACGACGCCGCAGGCGGAGCCCTCTGCTGCTTTGATGCAGAGCAGCATTGTCTTCCACTTGCAGCGTCAAAGACTTCGTGTCTAAGCTGAGAAACGTTTCTGCTGCTCCCCTCTCAGCACTGGTAGCACCATGATCATTACCTTTGGCTTGGTTGCGCTGTTTTGTGTTGCGGTCATCGTCGTTTTGCAGATGGCCCATATTTCGGACAAGTCCTTCACCGATTACGCGGTCGCCAACCGGTCCTTCGGGCCTTTCTATCAGGCGATGTCCTTCCTCAATACCTGGTGGCCGGGCGGCATCTTCCTCGCCATCACGGGTCTCGCCGCGAGTGGCGGTGTCATCTCCTTTTATTTCCTGGTCTACAGCCTGCTCACCGTGGTGCTGATGTATGTCATGGCCGACCGGGTCTGGACCTGGGGCAAGCTGTTTGACCTGAAAACCCAGCCGGATCTCTTTGCGCTGCGGTACAACTCGCACGGGCTTTCCGTCATCGGCGCCATCGTCGGTATCATTTCGGGAGTCCCTTGGCTGATCCTCGGCTTCAAGGGATTGGGCGATCTGTTCCAGGCGCTGTCCTTCGGCAAGATGGGGGCGACCGCCGCCGTCATTGCCGGCGTGCTGCTCATGGTCATCCGCCAGTTCTGGACCATCCGCATGGGCATGCGCGGCGTCGTCATCTCCGACATGCTGCAAGGGATCGTCGCCTATATCGGCGGCACGGTGATCATCATCGGCCTCATCCTATGGCTCGCCTTCGGCCATGGCTTCAGCCTCGCGAACCTGCATCCGGCGCAGGCGACGCTGCCCGGTCTCGGCTCCGCCGTCGGCCCGCTCTACGTCTTCGCCATCATCTTCTCCGGCGCCCTCGGCGGCTGGTGCTGGCCCTCCGTCTTCATCCGCCTCTACACCGCGAACAGCGTGCGCAGCGTGCAGCGCGCGGGCGCCTTCGGCGCGCCGCTCTCCTTCTTCTTCGCCGGAGGCCTCGTCATCCTAGGCCTGCTCGCGAGCTTCCTGCCCGAGGTCGCGAAGGCGCCCGATGCGATGTGGTTCACCGTCTGCCAAATGGCGGGTGGCCCGGTCCTGCTGGGCTTGGGGGGCGTCGTGGTTCTGGCCGCGACCATGGGCAACGTCGACGCCAATATCCAGGCGAGCGGCGCGCAGATCGCGAACGACATCATCGGCGTCTACAAGCCGCTCGACCACAAGCAGTCGATCATCGCCGCCAAGATCGGCATGGCGATCATCACCATCATCGCGGCCTGGCTTTCCACCATCACCATTCCGCATCTCTTCATGCTGGCGATCCTCTCCTATCAGGGCATCATCCAGCTCGCCGTGCCGCAGTATCTCGGCGTCTTCTGGAAGCGCGGCAACAAGGCAGGGGCGATCGGTGGCGTCGTCATCGGCTTCGCCGCGGCCGTGATCCTGCAGTCGATCTATCCCACCAGCATCGGCTGGGCCTGGGGGCTCACCTCCGGCGTTATCGCCCTCATCCTCAACTTCGCGGTCTATGTCGCCTGCGCCTATCTGCTGCCGGCGAGCGCCGGAGAGCAGACGCGCGTCGATGGCCTCTTCGCGCTGACGGCGAGCAAGACCCCGACTGCGGAAGCGATCGGCGCGCTCGCGCTGAAGCCTCGCCGCGCCTGATCGCAAACAGAAGGAGACGCAACATGGCTGTCCTTGCTCCCCGCTCCAGCTTCGTCACCATCTGGTTCGTGCTCGATGCGGTGCTGGCGCTCTTCCCGCCGGTCTATTGGCTGGCGGGTGCTCCCACGCCGCTCATCGCGGGCATTCCTTGTTCCATCGTCTATTTCGTGCTGCTCACCGCCTTCATCTGCGGCAGCCTGATCGCGGCTTATGTCGACGATGAGAAGCGCGGCGCCTTTGGGGCCGGCGTTCCATGAGTTTCACGACCATCATCGTGGGGGCGGGATCGGCAGGTTGCGTGCTCGCCAACCGGCTCTCGGCCGATCCGGCGCGACGCGTGCTGCTGCTGGAAGCAGGCCGCGCCGCGCCACGCGATTCCGACATCCCCGCGAACTGGCCGGCGATGTTCAATACCCATGTCGACTGGGGCTATTACACCGAGCCGCAGGCGGGCTGCCGCGGCCGCCGTCTCTTCTGGCCGCGCGGCCGCATGGTCGGCGGCTC
Organism: Acidisoma sp. 7E03; assembly: GCF_054665075.1. Taxonomy (NCBI): domain Bacteria; kingdom Pseudomonadati; phylum Pseudomonadota; class Alphaproteobacteria; order Acetobacterales; family Acidocellaceae; genus Acidisoma; species Acidisoma sp. 7E03. Next base: position 552,428 of record NZ_BAAFHE010000001.1, on the reverse strand, counting down.
CGGTGCGCTCAACGCCATGATCTACATCCGCGGTCTGCCGTCGGATTACGACGGCTGGGAAGCTGCCGGCTGTACCGGCTGGGGCTGGCGGGACGTGCTGCCCGCCTTCCTCAGATCCGAAGGCAATCAGCGTCTCGGCAACGGGCCGCTGCATTCGGCCGATGGCGAACTCATCGTGACCGACCCGGCCTATATCGACCCGAATGAGCGTCTCTGGCATCAGGCGGCGCAGGCCGCGGGGCTGCCGGACACTCGGGATTTCAACGGCGAAAGCCAGCTCGGTGTCGGCTGGTTTCAGCTCACCGTGAAGAATGGCGAGCGCTTCGGCACCGCCAAGGCCTTCCTGCGCCCGGCGCTGGAGCGACCCAATCTCACGCTACGCAGTGGCGTCGTCACCACCCGCCTTCTCATCGAGCGGGGCAGGGCGCGCGGCGTCGCCATTCTCGACCGAGGCGTCGCGGAGGAGATCCGCGCCGATGAGGTGGTGCTCTGCGCCGGCAGCATCGGCTCGGCGCAGCTCATGCTGCTGTCAGGCATCGGCCCTGCGGATGAACTCGCCGCCGTTGGCGTGACGCCCGTGCACGATCTGCCGGGCGTCGGACGCACGCTGCGCGACCACATCAACATTCCCATCACCTTCGCGGCCCGCGCGCGCATCGGCATCGGCGGCATGACGGGCGCGGAACTTGATGCGGCAACCGCGGAATGGCTGGAAAGCCGCAGCGGCCCGCTCACCACCTGCTGGGCCGCTGCCGGCGGCTTCGCCTGTTCCAGCCCCGAGGTGACGGAGCCCGACATCCAGCTCTACGGCGCGATTTCGGGGCATCGCGACCATGCCCGCTATCTCGGCGCCGGCGCCGGCGTCACCCTGCATGCGACGCTGCAACGCCCGAAGAGCAGCGGCACCCTGCGGCTGCGCTCCGCCGATCCGCTGGAACACCCGATGCTCGATCCGGCCTATTTCGCCTCTGATCCCAGCGGCTATGATCTGGCGATCATGACGGCGGGCGTGAAGCTTAATCGGCGCATCGCGGCGCAATCGCCCCTGCGGGAGGTTCTGAGTCACGAGATCACGCCGAGCGCGGAGGCGGTGACGGACGAAGCGATCGCCGAATTCATCCGTGGCCATTGCACCACGCTCTATCACCCCACCAGCACCTGCCGCATGGGCACGGATGCGGGCGCAGTGGTGGACACGGCGCTTCGCGTCCACGGCATCGAAGGGCTGCGCATCGCCGATGCCAGCGTCTTTCCCACTATGATTTCCGGCAATACCAATGCGCCCACCATCATGGTGGCAGAACGCGCGGCGGTCTTCATGGGCGCAGGCGCGCCCGCACAGGAAAAGGCAGCGGCGTAATGGCTCGGAAAATCGGCTTCGTCTGGCACGAACGCTATATGTGGCACAACACCGGCATGGCCGCCGGCTCCATGCCAGCGGGTGGCTTTCTGGAGCCCGACATCCACATCGAAAACCCGGCGGCCAAGCGTCGCATGCGCAACCTGTTGGACGTCACCGGGGTGCTCGATCATCTCACCAGCATCAAGCCGCGCCCGGCGACGGAGACGGAGGTGCTGCGCATTCACACCGAACCCTATATTGCCCGTGTCAAGGAGATGAGTGCGCTGGGCTTCGGCGATGGCGGGGAGCTGGCCCCCATTGGCAAGGATTCCTGGGAGATCGCACTTCTTTCCGCGGGCGGCTGCATCGAAGCCGCCGATCGGGTGTGGACGCGCGAACTCGACCAAGCCTATGCGCTGGTGCGCCCGCCGGGCCATCATGCGGAGCGCGACCGGGGGCGCGGCTTTTGCCTGCTCGCCAATGTGCCCATCGCCATCGAGCATCTGCGCCACAGCTACGGGGCAAAACGCATCGCGACCGTCGATTGGGACGTGCACCACGGCAACGGCACGCAGTGGATCTTCTATGACGATCCCGGCGTCCTCGCGATCTCGCTGCATCAGGATCGCAACTATCCGCGCGAGTCCGGCGGCATCGAAGAACGCGGCGCGGGGGAGGGGTTCGGCACCACGCTGAACATTCCGCTGCCGCCGGGCTCGGGCCACGGCGCCTATCTCGCGGCCTTCGACCGCGTAGTGCTGCCGGCGCTTGCCCGCTACAAGCCGGACATGATCATCGTGCCCTCCGGCTTCGATGGCTGCGCGATGGACCCGCTCGGTCGCCAGATGCTGGTGACAGACACCTATCGCGAGATGACGAAGCGGCTGATGCAGGCCGCGGACGAGCTGTGTGGTGGCCGGCTGATGTTCAGCCACGAGGGCGGCTATTCGCCGGCTTATGCGCCCTGGTGCGGGCTTGCGGTGATGGAGACGCTGGCTGGCCTGCCGGCGACGCCCGATCCCTTCGTGCATTTCCACACCATGGGCGGGCAGGAATTGCAGCCGTGGCAGGCGGCGGTGCTGGATCAGGTGGCGGCGCTCATTCCCGAGATTCCGGGGTAGTCTGCGCACGGGGCTGCGCCGCCTGCAGCGCCGCGTGCAGCGCCTGGAGCTGGCGATTGAGCGCCTGGATCTCCGGCACCGTCATGCCGGACTGGGCGAGCAGCGTCTGATTGAGACAGTCGCTCTCCTTCAGGGTGTAGCGCCCTGCCGGGGTGAGAAAGACCTGCACCATGCGTTCGTCCGCCTGGCTGCGCCGGCGCTCGACGAGGCCCGCCTGCTCCATGCGCTTGATCGGCGGCGTCACGGTGCTCGATTCCAGGCCGAGACGCTGCGCGATGGCGCCGACCGTGAGTCCGTCCTCCTCTCCAAGGGCGGTGAGCACGAGATATTGCGGATAGGTCAGGCCCATGGCGTCCAGCATGGGCTTGTAGCTGCGGTTCACCTCCAGGCTGGTGGCATAGAGGGTGAAGCAGAGCTGGTCGGTGAGGGGCAGGGGCATCGTCGGCCTCGGGGTGACAGTTTGGAGACTCTACTACGGATAACCTTATCGCGATAACAATTTGCTTGACGGCAGATCTGCGCGGCGATAGGGATATCGATATCGCGATAATGACTGTCGCGGCAGTTATCCGTTGTAAGAATTATGTCTTTCCTGCAATGGAGCTTCTGCGCTCTTCTAGCCGCCCCCCGCGGGGCGGGAAGAACGACCGCTCGGCAGCATGAATTGCGTCATCACAGGAGCCAGTCCCATGAGCAGCGGTTTTGTCACAACCTCCGACGGCACGCAGATCTTCTACAAGGATTGGGGATCGACGTCGGCGCAGCCGATCGTCTTCCATCACGGCTGGCCGCTCAGCGCCGATGACTGGGACGCGCAGATGATTTTCTTCCTCAACGAAGGCTTTCGTGTCATCGCGCATGACCGGCGCGGCCATGGCCGCTCCACCCAAACCGACACCGGCAACGAGATGAACACCTACGCCGCCGATGTCGACGCCCTGTCGACGCATCTGGGCCTCGAAGGCGCGGTGCATGTCGGCCACTCCACCGGCGGCGGTGAAGTCGCGCGCTACGTCGCGCAGTATGGCGTCAAGAACAAGGTGGCGAAGGCCGTGTTGATCGGCGCCGTGCCGCCGATCATGCTCAAGACCGAGGCCAATCCGGGCGGCTTGCCGCTCGAGGTCTTCGATGGCTTCCGCAGCGCCCAGGCCGCCAACCGCGCGCAGTTCTTCCTCGATGTCGCGAGCGGCCCCTTCTATGGCTTCAACCGGCCAGGTGCGCAGGTCTCGGAAGGCGCCATCCGCAACTGGTGGCGACAGGGCATGATGGGCGGCACCAAGGCCCATTACGATTGCATCAAGGCCTTCTCGGAGACGGATTTCACCGAGGATCTGAAGGCGATCACCGTGCCGACCTTCGTCATGCATGGTGAGGACGACCAGATCGTGCCGATCGCCGATTCCGCGCTGCTCGCGATCAAGCTGCTGCAGAAAGGTGAGTTGAAGACCTATCCGGGCTTCCCGCACGGCATGGCGACGACCCAGGCCGATGTCATCAATAAGGACCTGCTGGCCTTCATCCGCAAGTAAGACGAAAAGGGGCGGCACCTTGCGGTGCCGCCCCTCATTTGAGGCGCGTCGCGTGGCCTCGGCTTATTCCTGCTCGGGCGCCGGCGCGGAGTTGAGCTGGATATAGTTCTCGAGACCGATGAGCTTGATCAGGTCGAACTGCCGCTCCAGGAAATCGAGATGCTCTTCCTCGTTCTCGAGGATGGAGGCGAGCAGATCGCGCGAGACGAAATCCCGCACGCTCTCGCAATAGGCGATGCCTTCGCGCAGGTCCTGCGTCGCCTTCAGCTCGATGTTGAGATCGGCCTGCAGAATCTGCTCCACCGTCTCCCCCACCTGGATGGCGTTGAGGCGCTGCACGTTGGGCAGGCCGTTGAGGAAGAGGATGCGCTTGATCAGCTCATCCGCGTGCTTCATCTCCTCGATCGACTCGGCGTATTCGTGCTTGCCGAGCTTGGTCACGCCCCAATGCTGCAGGGTGCGGGCGTGCAGGAAATACTGGTTGATCGCCGTCAGCTCGTTGGTGAGCTGGGTGTTGAGATGTTCGACGACCTTGGGATCGCGCAGCATCCGGTCCGTTCCCTCTTCTGTGTGATGAAGCCCGGCCGGAATGGCCGTGTCCCGTGCTTATCGCCTGGATGGAGGAGGGCGATCAAGCAGGCAGGGCCGTTTCAGGCACCCTGAAGGCTGCCGGCCGCAGCCTCGTCACCCCGGATGAGATGCAGCATGCGCTTGATGCAGTTGCCGCATTGGGCGCGGCAGCCGCAGGCGGCATAGACCTCGCTCGGCCGGGTCGCCCCGGCGGCTTCGGCTGCGGCTTTCACCTGGCGGTCGGTCAAGGCGTTGCACAGACAGACATACACGAGGCGGCGCTCCGTAGGCTGCAATTGCGAGTGACTTGCAGCCTCATAGCGGATCGCGGCGATTGAAGTAAATGAGAATTATTCTCATTTTTGCAGCGGCCGCATGCACGCGGCGCAGAGCCTGCCGCGCGCCGGCTTGCAGGGCGGCCATAAAAAAGGCCCGGACGCTGCTGCGGCCGGGCCTTTGGGGAGACAGAGGGAAAGCCGCCGATCAGTCGGTCAGCGCATCTGGCGACAGCACCATGCAGGGGGTGCGGCCATGGATGGCCTGGCAGGCGCTGACGGCGGCGTTCTGCGACAGGCCGGCGAGGCGGGCCCGATACAGCGTGCGCTGCGAGACCTGCACCGGCATGACGATGGTATGGGCTGACGCCAGTTGCACCCGCTCGGCATGGCGCGCGGTGTCGATCGCGTGGCGCGCGTCGCCGGGCGACCCATAGGCGCCGACCTGGATGCCCCAGCCGCCGCTGCTGCTGCCGCCCATGGTGGCGGGCAGGGTATCGGCTTCGGCCGGCGCAATCAGATGCAGGCCGCGGTTCGGCCGGGGCTGGTAGGCCGCGGTCGTCGGCTGGCCCATCTCGGCCGCCAGATCCTGCGTGCCGCCGGGGCCGATGATCTTCGGCTGGTAGGTCGCCGCCGGCACATAGGCCGGGCGCGGCGCAGGTGCCTCGGTGTTCTGGGCCAGGCGCGTGCCGGCCGGCACGGCCGCGGCGGGCGCCTGGGGCGATTGATAAGCGGGCGCCACCTGGAAGACGGGCTGGCGGGCGGGCAGGGGCGCCGGCGCGCTCGCGACCGGGCTCGCTTCCACCACGGCCGGCTGATAGGCGAGCTGCGCCTGGGCCTGCGGCGAGGGCAGGGGCGCGGTGGTGACGGCGGCCATCTGCACGGGTGCGGCCGGAACGGCGACGGGCGCCGGCTCGTCATGCGCGACCATCAGATCGGCGGGGACGGCACCGCCGCCATTGGCGACGAGGGTTTGCCCGTGCTGGGCGACCTGCTGGGCGTTGAGCGCGTCCGTCGCCGAGGAATCGGAGTCTTCGTTCATCGCCACCATGGCGGGGGCGCCGCCCTGGCGCGCCGGGCCGAGGGTGCCGGTGGCGGAGCCGGCCGTCACCAGGCCGCCGCCGGTCTCGGCGAGGGTCGGGCCGGTGCTGACGGCGCCGCCATTATAGGGTGCGGCGCTCGGCGCCGTCATGCTGTTCATCGCGAACTGGTCGGCCGGCGAACGCCCGGTCGGCATGTCGCCCTGGATGTGCGGCTCGATCATCGCGAGATAGTGGGTGGTCTCGGAGGGCAGGGGCCGCCCGTCCGTCAGATACTGGTTGAGGCGCTGCGGCCCCGCATTATAGGCGGCGAGGAAGCCCGGCGAGCCGAAGAGGTCGTACATCTCGCGCAGATAGGCCGTGCCGGCCATGATGTTGTCGCGCGGATTGAAGGGATCGTCCCCCAGGCCGTACTGCGCTTCCAGCTCCTGATAGGTCTGCGGCATGAGCTGCATCAGCCCCATGGCGCCGACGGGCGAGGTGACGAGCTGGCCGTTGATGTAGAGGTTGCCGCCGGATTCGACGTGCATGACGTTGCGAATCCAGCTCTGCGGCACGTCGAAGCGGCGCGAGGCCTCGACGATGTAGGGGCCCCAGGGGTCGGAGGGCGGGCCGGGCGGCGCATAGTCACCCCGCGCATTGTATTTGTATTCGCTCGCCTGCTGGCTGGCCGAGAGATGCGTGTTGTGGCTGGCGCAGGCGGCGAGCAGCCCGAGCACGGCGAGACCCCCGACGAGCCGGGCTTTCACCATGAGGCGGTGGGCGATGCTCGCGCCTTCGGGCCGGGAGCTGCCGGTCACATCTGCGGGAGCGTCGGGCGGGGTCACGGCAGCCTCCGTCGTGGCGCGGCCATAGGGCCGTTGAGTCACGACGGCCAGCGGCCGCCGTTTCCAAAGATTGCTTAATCCTGCTGGTCAGGAATGACCACTAACGCACTAATGCAAGACGAAGTTTGGTGCAACACGAACCCGCTGCTTTGGGGATCGTCCCTATCCAAAAGATTGCATAGAATGCAGAATGCTCCGGCTTTGGTGAGGTTTCGCCGCATGTTCACATCTTCGCGCTATCGGGCGCTGCCCGGGGTCGCCGCCCTCGGCCTGCTGGCCGGGCTGCTCGGCGGTTGCGCCGGGACTCCGGCGCCGCAGGCGGTGGCGCCGCTCGCGAGCACCGGAGCGGGCATGGGCGGCACCGTCGCGGCGGTGCGCCCGGTGCCGACGGCGGCCGCCGGGACGGAGGGGCAATTGCTCGCGGCCCTCGGCCAAGCCCAGACCGTGTCGGCCCCGGCGCAGTCGGAGGTGCTGGTCCGCACCGATGACGGGCAGGTGCTTTCCGTGCTCGTGCCTGCGGCCGAAGAGGTCGCCCCCGGCGCCCGCGTCGTCGTCCTGCCGGGCGCCCCCTTGCGCCTCGGCCGACCCGGCCTGACCGCCCCGGCGAGCTGACCCGCCCGCACTCCGCCGAGGCCGGGCCGCGGCGGCCGCGCGGCAGGGCGGGTGAGAGCGCGGTTGCCGCCAGCGGGCGGATCGGCTATCGGCGCCGCACATGAACGCCATTTCGGGTGCCCATACCTTGACCGCTGCCGAAGCCGACAAAGGCTTTGCGATCGATCTGCGCCATGGCCTCAGCTTCTGGGACCGCAACGCCATGGCCGTGCAGGACGTGGTGCGCGGCGTCGGTCTGCTGCGGCTCGCCCTCATGCTCAGCTGGCTCGACATCCGCCTGCGCTATCGCGGCTCGGTCCTCGGGCCCTTCTGGCTGACGCTCTCGACCGCCGTCATGGTCGGCGCCCTCGGCTTCGTCTACGCCTATCTCTTCAAGACGCCGATCCGCGACTACCTGCCCTTCCTCGCGCTGTCGCTCACGCTGTGGAACTTCCTCTCCGCGATCGTGACGGACGGCTCCACCGTCTTCACCCAGGCGGAAGGCATGATCCGCTCGATGCGGGTGCCCTTCTCGCTCTACATCTACCAGCTGCTGGCGCGGAACCTGCTGATCTTCGGCCACAACGTCATCGTCATCGTCGTCGTCTTCATCGCCTTCCAGACGCCGGTGAGCTGGGCGGGCCTCGCCGCCATCCCCGCTCTGCTGCTGTGGATGCTGGATGGCGCGGCCGTCGCCCTCATGCTCGGCGCCCTCTGCGCCCGCTTCCGCGACATCCCGCCCATCGTCAGCAGCGTGATGCAGATCGCCTTCTACGTCTCGGGCGTGATGTTCAAGCCGGACATGCTGGGCCACCGCAGCCGCTTCCTGCTCTACGATCCCTTCTACAGCATCCTGGAAGTGCTGCGCGCGCCGCTGCTGGGCGCCCTGCCGAGCCGGGACACCTATATCAGTGCTCTCGGCTTCTCCGCCGCCCTCTGCCTCGTCGGCTGGCTGCTCTTCATGCGGGTGCGCCACCGCATCGCTTTCTGGGTGTAAGGACCATGGCAGCGCGTATCGAGGTTCACGACCTCCGCATCGACTTTCCGCTCTATCACGGCCAGTCCCGCAGCCTGAAGAAGAGCCTGCTGGCCCGCGCCAAGGGCCGGCGACGCCTGCAGGAGAATGCCCAGCACCGGCTGGTGGTGCAGGCCCTGCGCGATCTCAGCTTCACCCTCGAACCGGGTGAGCGCCTCGGCCTCGTCGGCCATAACGGCGCCGGCAAGACGACGCTGCTGCGCGCCCTGGCCGGCGTTTACGAGCCGGTGGGCGGCAGCGTGCGCATCCAGGGCTCGCTCAACGCGCTGCTCGACCCCAACCAGGGCATGAACCCCGAGCTGACGGGCCGCGAGAACGTGGCCTTGCGCGGCCGCTACCACAATCTCGACCGCCCTGGCGTCGAAGCCCTGCAGGAAGACGTGCGCGCCTTCGCCGAACTCGGGGATTTCTTCGACCTTCCGGTGCGCATCTACAGCTCGGGCATGATCATCCGCCTCGCCTTCGCCATGGCGACCGCCATCCGCCCGCAGGTGCTGCTGATGGACGAGTGGTTCCTGGCCGGCGACGCCGCCTTCCGCGAGAAAGCGCGCGAGCGGCTGGAGACGATGGTGCGCGGCGCCGACATCCTGGTGCTCTCCACCCATCTGAACGACATCGTCCGCTCCTGGTGCACCCGCGTCATCTGGCTGGAGGATGGCCGCGTGCGGGCCGATGGCCCGACGGCCGAGGTGATGGAGGCCTTCGCGGGCCCGGCACCCGCCGTGCCCCTTTTCCCCGAAGCCGCGCTCAGCTGAGCCGAAGGCGCCCCGCCGGGGCGCCCGGCTTTTCGCCCCCCGGCTCTTGCCCCCCGAGAAAATTCCGCTAAGCACAGCCCATGCGCCACTTTCTGGATTTCGAGAAACCTCTCGCCGAACTCGAGAACAAGATCGAGGAGTTGCGGCGGATGCCGGGCCCCGAGGGCTTGAGCATTGCCGATGAGGTTGCGCGCCTGTCGGAGAAGGCGGATCGCCAGCTCCGGACGCTCTACGCCAAGCTCACCCCCTGGCAGAAGACGCTGGTGGCGCGCCACCCCGAGCGGCCCCGCGCGCTCTCCTACATCGCGGCGCTGATCTCCGACTACACCCCCCTCGGCGGGGACCGTGCCTTCGCCGAGGATGCCGCCATCGTCGGCGGCATCGGCCGCTTCGAAGGCCATGCCGTGATGGTGCTGGGCACCGAGAAGGGCACGGATACGGAAAGCCGCATCAAGCACAATTTCGGCAGCGCCCGCCCCGAAGGCTACCGCAAGGTGCGCCGCCTGGTGGAGATGGCCGGCCACTTCAAGCTGCCGATCCTGAGCTTCATCGACACTTCCGGCGCCTATCCGGGCGTGGACGCGGAGGCGCGCGGCCAGGCGGAAGCGATCGCCCGCGCGATCGAGGCGGGGCTTGCCGCCCCCGTGCCCTTCATCGCGACGGTGATCGGCGAGGGCGGCTCGGGCGGGGCCATCGCCCTCGGCGCCGCCGACCGCGTGCTGATGCTGGAACATGCGATCTATTCGGTGATCTCCCCCGAGGGCTGCGCTTCCATCCTGTGGCGCGATGCGGCGGCCGCTCCCATGGCCGCGGAAGCGCTGAAGCTGACGGCGGACGACCTGCGCCGCTTCGACCTGATCGACGCCGTGATCCCGGAGCCGCTGGGTGGTGCCCACCGCGCGCCGGAGGAGACCATCCGCGCGACGGGCGAGGCGATCAGCCACGCGCTGGCGCCGCTGCTGACCCAGACGCCGGAGGCGCTGAAGGCGCGCCGGCGCGAGAAGTTCCTCGCCATGGGCCGCGAGGGCCTGGCCTGAGCGGCACCGCCCCCGGTCGTGCGGGGCGGGTCTTGCTCGACGGGGCGGCTTCATGGAAGGGTTAACGCCGCTGCGGCGGCGGGCCGTGGTCCGGGGAGCGTGACGAGATGACCATTGCCGCCGTCACCTGCATTCGGGACGAGGCCGACATCATCGAGGAATGGCTGGCCCATCACCTCGCCCTCGGCATCGAACGCATCCACGTCTTCGACAATGGCAGTGAGGACGGCACGCGGGCGCGGGTCGAGGCGATCGCCCGGCAGGAGCCCGGCGTCACCGTACAGTCCTGGGCGCCGCCCTCGGGCGAGCCGCAGCAGGCGGCCTTCGCCGCCGGCCTGGAACTGATGCGCGCCGAGAACGACGTCGAGTGGTGCGCCTTCATGGATGCGGACGAGTTCATCGGCAACGGGCGGCGGGACCCGGCGGGGGCCGCCGAGCGCTTCGCGGATTTCCTCGCCCGCCACGAGAGCCATTGCGCCATCGGCATGAACTGGGCGATCTACGGCAGCTCGGGCCATCAGACGCGGCCGCCCGGCCTCATCCAGGACAATTTCCTGCACCGTGCGCCGGATGATTTCTCGGTGCATCGCCACATCAAGTCGATCGTGCGGCCGCGCTTCACCATGGGCGTGCACCACGTGCACGGCTTTTCACTGGAAGCGCCGTATGTGAATGCGGCCGGCGCGGAGATCGTGTGGCGGACGCAGGAGCATGGCGGCCCGGTGCCCCCCTTCGCCTATACGGAGACGGCGCCCTGCCTCGATGAATGGCGGATCAACCATTATTTCTGCCGCTGGCGCGGCCGGTGGGAGGAGAAGATGCGCCTGTCGCGCCTGCGCGCCGTCTTCTGGCGCTCGGAGCAGGATTGGGTGCATCATGACCGCAACGAGGTCTTCGACGACACGCCGCTGCGCCTGACCCCCGCGACGCGCGCGCGGATGGAGGCTTTGGGTGTTGATTCCGTGGTTCTTAGCTAGCAAGAGGTTGGTCTCCTGATGCTAAAGAACGTTTGGACGGATATAGTCACCAAACTGTTCGGTAAAGATCGACAGAGGGTCGTAGACTCGGCAACGCTCACCGCTGAAAGTGCTGTCGGCGGATCGTCTTTAAGCGATGAGATAGTCGATGTTGTTATAAACGTATATGGGAAGCCGTGGCAAACAGCTGCAACGATCGCCACTCTTCTAGAAAAAAGTGGTCATCATATCAGGAAAATATTCCTTCAGGTTGAGGTGCGGCAGCCTCATGATGTGAACATGGATGGGTTGTTGCAGACATTTGCGGGTGCAAAATTTATCCATCTTCATCCCAAAATTTACGTCGGCCTTGAACCATCCCGTGATTCAGACTTGTCAGACACAGACTATCGTCGATCCATTCGTTACCAATATGGATGGGAGACGAGCGACGCGGAGTTCTTGTTCATTTCTCACAACGACTGCATTTTTCACAGAGATGTGGTTGGTGATATGCTGGACCTTCAAAGGAAAAATAATTTCGCAGGCGTTGGCATGATCGGTCAGTGTTGGAATTGTCCGGCTCATCGAGCGCAGAAGTGCGGAGGAGAAAAATACGACCAGTACAGGCCCAGCTATGAAGAGGCTTTAGAAGTTGTAAGAAAATACCCCTCCCCGCGGACCGAGGAAGGCATAATCGACCGAGAGCATCCGATGCCTTTTCCGGAATGCCGACTTAATGAATTCGCCTGCCTTATCGATATGAAACAGGCACGATCTCAAACAATGCCTGTTGGAGACATCCCGCCCTTTGGTGTTATGACCAATGACGTGGGCACTCACTGGTTTCGGCAGATGGTTCTTCGTGGTGCGCGCTTCGGTCACTGGTTCGAGGGGCTTGAGCACGCACCTTTCAGCCCCTCCGGTAACGGATTTTCGGCTGACTCTAACAAAGGCCATTATGTGGCTTCTGAACAAAATGCAGAACAATACTTAGTAAGACTGTACCCTGATATCGCTTCGAGACTGGGCCAAGAGCTTAAACGGCCCTCGGCATTGGCTGAAGCGAGTTTCACTGAAACGCCCAAATATGTTGTTCTGTTCAAAGCACATCAATGGAACGAATTTGTCCGTGTGCAGTTTGAGCGTCTTCGTGAGCGAGTGGGCGGAGGGGACATAGTAATCGTCTTCACTGGCGAAGAATGCAGATCCGATCAGTACGACGGGGTCGTGCCCTTTGAACATTACGTCGGTGCCGACCTTGAACGCATAGGCCTCGTGAATGGGGGGTATCACAGCACGTGGTGGTACAGTAAAGACTATCCGTTGTATTTGTTTTTCGAAAAAAATCCCACCTATCAATACTATATCATGTTTGAATTCGATGTGGTGGCGAAAGTTGACATCGACGAAGTTGTCAGGCGGGTCGCGCAGGAGCAGGCTGATTTTGTAGGGCTTTCTGTTGCTGAACCCATGGAAAGATGGATTTGGAGTTCCACTTGCGACGGGACTTTTAATCGAGAGGAGGTCAAGGGTTATTATCTGAATTTCTCGATACTATCAAAACCTGCGGTGGAGCTTTTGCTTCAGTGCCGCCAAAACGAGGCAAAAAGATTCAGTGAGGGGGACATCGCTTCTATCCCCTTTAGTGAAGCTTCTGTGCCAACTAATCTATCGCTTAAGGGATACAAGATACTTTCACTTCGGTCGCTAGGCTCTACAACCTATTATGGCTGGGATCCTCAGCTCCGCGAAGATCAACTGATGAATGTCACGGAGCCGGCTTTCGTCCATCCTGTTTTACCATCGACGGCCTGAATAATATGCGCCAGAAGATGTAGCGGGCAGATGTCTTTATGACCCTGAGATACGAACGATCCAGCGTGGTGCAGAGTGGCAGTTGCAGTTCAGTTGGCCGGTATAGAGTTCCTGGATCATTATCAGGAAAGAAACGCACAGTCGGTTCTGTGGTCACAACTCTCCCGTAAGGACCGTTGCCCACAGCCTGGCCCGTCATTTATCTTCGGTGGGTTTCCCGGATATCTAGCGCCTAGTCTTTTTTCCGAACTCGATGTCGATGCTGTTGGCACATACACGATCCGTCAGGGTCGGGTGACGTCCGATGGTGTCTTGCTGCACCGTCAGACAGCTCTGTGGTCGCGGTCTCTGAACCATCCCGACTATCACGTGCGCATGGTTCTCGAGCCCTCCGGATGGAATAGAGGGGCGCTCCCGGTGCGCTATGTCCCCGGCCGTGCCGCCGTAGTTCATGGTCCTGGCTATGGCGTCTATGGGCACTGGCTGGTGGATTTCCTACCGCGCCTTTATGTCCTCGCGGAAACGGGTCACGATCTCGCGCAGATCCGCTTCGTTGTGCCTCGGGAGTTGCCTCAATTTGCCTTAGACTTCCTGCAGATGGCCGGTGTTCCTCCGGCCAATCTTCTGTTCCATGATCATGATCGAGAACAGCTTATCTTCGACGAACTGGTGGTGCCGACGGTTCTCCGAACCGCAAGCCGCCTCCACCCACTGTTTCGGAAAGCGTCCGACTTCTGGGTCGAGAAGGCAGGTGTCCTCCCATCGTCCGTCGCACCCTCCCGCCGGATTTTCATCTCGCGCGCGGGCGTCAACTCCAGCCGTGTGCTGCGGAACCGGGGAACCCTTGAAGGGATTGCTCTGGCGGAAGGTTTTGAGATCGTCCGGCCGGAAACTTTGCCGATCCGTGAGCAGATGGCACTTTTCCGTGAAGCCTCCCATGTCATCGGCGAATATGGGTCAGGGCTTCACGGAACCGTCTTCGGTCCAGAGACGCAAGCGGCGATGGTGTTGCGTGGCACATCCATTGCCCCGGGGTTCGTGCAGTCGTCCCTGGCGAATGCTTTCGGCCAGCGCTTGGGCTATGTCTTCGGCCCGTCCGAAGCGCAAGCCATCGACTACGAATTTGAGGTGGCGGAGGAGGATTTCCGTCTCGGGCTTAGATGTTTGGGCGCGCCACAACGGAGTCTGGTCGCTGTCCCGTCCCAGATGCCCAGTCAGCCCGAGCCCACTGCGGGAGGGGATGCCTCTTCGCCTGTTATTCTTTTGCGAACTCATTTTGTGGATAAGTCGATCCGCGCAATGGCTGATCGCTTGCGACGGGAGACGGGTTGGCGAGTTACCCTCGTGGTTGACTGCACGCGTGGCGAACCTGCGTTGGAAGAGGGCGAGCCTGCCATTCGCCTCGATCGAGATCTCTTCAATGAACTCCGGGTTCTGCCCGTGGCAGACGCATGTTGGAGATGCGGCGACTATTCATTCTACGCGGCCCGTAGACGATATCCCGATGCTACGTTCTTCTGGCTAATAGAGCCCGATTTGCATCTTCATTTTGAAGACTGGGGACAATTTCTCCATGCGTTTGATACGGCGCAGGATGTCGATCTTCTAATAAGCGGTTTGCAGCCTGCTCAGGATCACCACGCGTGGAAGCGTAGCATGATCCCTTTTGCGGACGCTCCAGTGACCTGCATGTATCCGCTTCTCCGCATTTCGGCACGCGCAGTCGACGTACTTCACGATCAGCGTCAGAAACTATCCAAACGCTTTCTCGACGATCGTCTTCAAGATGGAACTTCAAGGAGTCCTGAGGCTTGGCCCAACGACGAAATTTTCACCGCGACAACGCTGGCCACGGCGGGCTTGGCATGCAGAGATTTCAACAGTGACGGGCGAGTGTTCTATGACGCGGCAAGCTTCAGCTTCGCCCATTTGATCTCGGCAAAACGTCTGAATGCGTCGTCGCCCGATGGGAAGATCTACCATCCTGTCGAACACGGTGCGGAATTTCTCAGGAAGGTACGCGGTCGGTTCGAGCATATCCGCAATCACGGCGGTCCCGCCCAGTTCATCCGCGACCTCTTCGATCGCAATGAACTCTACGAGGATATCCGCGTCGAATGCGGAGAAGCCGAGAGCGAGCGCTTCAGGCAAGACGTGCGGGAGGCGATTGCCGCCCTCACCCCCGCCCATACCGGATGAGCACCGTGCCGTCCTCCACGGCCGGCACGCGCCGGGCGGTGAAGCCCGGATCGGCGCCCGGCTGGCGGGCCAGCCAGCCCTCGTAGAGCCCCGCCATCACGGCGGCGAGCCAGGTGCCCGGCGGGTCACCCCGCCCGCCGATGCGCGGCAGGTCCTCATGCGTCAGGTAGAGGCAGGCATCGGCCGCGGAGAAATGCATCCGCACGCGGCCCCAGCCGAAATGGCCCAGCACCTCGTTCATCTCGAGCGCGAGCCCGACCGTCGATTGCTGTGGCGTGATGGGGTGCTGGGCGGCGAGCTGCCGCCCCACGCCCTGCAGCAGCAGGTCCCGGCCCTCGGCGCCGCCGATCGAGTCCAGCTCCTCCGCCAGCGCCCGCAGCAGCGGCCGCCAATCCGCCCCCATGCGGCTCGGCTGCGCCGCGGGGCGCGTCTCGGCCGGCCCCTCCCATGCCGCCTGGGTCTCGGGCAGCGCGCTCATCCGGTGCGCCGCGACGGGAAGAGGGGAGCACGGGCGAGGGCGGTCACGGCAGGTCTCCTCATTCCGAATCGGTAAAGGTGTAGCGGGCGAAGGCCATCACGTCCGCCTGGTTCCAGTCGGCCGATTTCTGGTAGCCGGCCGAGCCGCCGACCGCCAGCATCGGCGACAGGTGGTATTCGAAGCTGCCGCTCAGCCCGCCGACGATGCCGGATTCGGTCTGGCTCGCATAGCTCGTCTGAACGTTGATGTTCTGCGTCGCGTAATAGTCGGAGATGACGCCGAGGGCGCTCTGCAGCGTCGGGTTGGTGGGGAAGACCTGCCCGCCATCGGCGTTGAAGCTCTGCACGCCCACCGAGCCGCCGAGCGTGTAGGACAGCTTGCCGCGCGTCGCCGTCCAGGTCACCGGAATGGTCGCCGCCACATAGGTCTGCGGGCTGAAATAGCCGCCATAGCCGAGGGTGAAGTGATCCTCGTTCTTGCCGTAGCCGAAATAGATGAGGTTGAGGCCGACGCGCACCTCGTCCGCCGGGGTCTTGTAGACCGGGTAGCTGCCGCCGGCGCCGAGTTCGAGCTCGGTATTGCTCATCACGTTCTGGCCCTGCAGCCAGTCGTAGCCGCCGCCTGCGTAGAAATTGGCGAGGCCGGGATTGAACTCGAGCTGGCCGTGGACGCGCGTGCGCGTGACACCGCCCCAGGTGGTGCCGGTGCCGGGGTCGGTCGTGCCGGCATAGGCGAGCAGGCTGTCCGTCACCGCGCGGCGCTCGCCCGTCAGGCGGAAGGTGAGCTGGTCGGTGAGCTGCGGCGCGATCTCGACGCCGCCGACGACGTTGGTGATGGCGAAGCCGAGCGGCGTGGAGCCGACATCCGCGCTCAGCCATTTGTCCTTGAAGGCGAGGCCGAGGCCCACGCCCGTCGCCGTCTGCGTGCCAGGGTCGGGGATGGTGAGGCCGCCGAAGGTCTTGACCACCTGGTTGAAGACGGCGCTGCCGAACTGCTCCTGGTCATAGATGCCGGTGCCGACGGTGCTGGCATCGAGATAGGTCGGCGTCGCGGTCAGCGTGATGCGGCCGACGCCGGCCGGGGAGAAGCTCGCCTCGATCGGCACGCCGATATTGGCGAGCTGGCTGGTGCCGGCGCTGCCCGAGCGGAATTCCATCGCCGTGGAGGCCGCGACGTACGGCGCGATCGCGGTCTTGATGGTCTCGATCCGGGTATTGAGATCGGCGATCATCGGGTCGCCCGCGGTCGCGTCGACCGGCGCGCCGCCGAGGGTGCTGCCGGCGAGGGAGGTGTCGGTGACGAGGCCGGAGCCCGCGAGCGGGCCGCTGGCCGCCACCATCGTCGTCTGGTCGCCGCTCGAAGGGGCGTTGCGGAAGGGATTGACCGGACCGGGGGCGACGACGGGGCCGGCGCCGTTGGTCGCAATCTGCACCCCCGGCGCCATGCCGCCCGGGATCGCCGCATAGCCCAGCTGCTGCTCGCGCAGCGCGCGGGCCTGGCGCAGATCGTGCAGCGCATCGGCCTGCAGGCCGCGCGCCTGGGCGATGTCGGCGGCCAGGATCCAGTTCTGCGGATCGTTCGGGTTCTGCGTCATGTTATCGGTGACGAGCCGCGAGGCAAGGCCGTAATCGCCGAGCTGGATGGCCGCGGCGACGGCGCCCTGGCGGGCGCCCGCATTGTTCGGGTCGTTGGCCAGGATGCGCTGGTTGATGGCGAGCGCCTGCTTCGGCTGGTCCGCCGTCTGATAGAGGCGGGCGAGGGCGGTGTTCAGCGCCGGGTCGTTCGGGCTGCGGGCCAGCGCCGGGGCCAGCTGATCATAGGCATCCGCGGTGCGGCCGGCGGTGTTCAGCGCGTCCGAGCTGCGGATGGCGATGCCGTTCTGCAGGCCTTCCAGACTGTCCCGCTGCTCGGGCGTCAGCGATCCGGGCGGGATCGCCGCCAGCATCACCCCCGCACTCGCCGTGTTGCCGGCGGCGAGCAGCCCCTGCGCCCAGTTGAGGCGGGCGGCGGCGCCGGCGCTCGGCGTCATCGCCGCGGCGGCATTGACGGCCGCCTGCGCATCCACCGGATCGTTGAGGCTGGCGAAGGCTTTCGCGACGGCGAGGCCGCGCGCGCCGGTCGGGTCGCGCTGGCTCGCGAGCATCATGAGCTGCTGGCGCGCCGCCATTGGGTTGCTGGGAGCGAGGGCGACGGCGGCCGAAACCTGGCCCTGAATCTCTGCCTGGTCGAGCAGCGCCTGCATCTCGGGCGTCCGCTTGCGGCGCGGCACCTGCTGGATGAGCTGCATCGCTTCGGCGGTGTTGTTCGTCTCCTGCGCGAAGATGATGCCGGCTTGCAGCGCGGCCGCACTCGGCCGCGGCACGTCGGTCACCGCCGCCATCACGGACTGGGCTTCGGAGGGCTGGCCGTTGGCGACCAGGGCGCGGGCGAGGTCGAGCCGCAGCCAGGGGTCGTTCGGCGTCGCGTCCACCGCGGACTGGTAGAGGGCGATGCGGCCGGCGGCATCCGGCATGGCCTTGGCCTGCTGCGCGAGGAGCTGCGCCTTCGCCTGGTCGGAGAGTGCGCCGCCGCTCGCCTGCACCTCGGAGAGCAGCTGGTTCGCCTCCTGCTGGTTGCCTTCGCGGGACAGGACGCCGGCGAGCGCCAGCTTGATGCCGGCATTGTTGGGCTGGCTCTGCAGCAGCTTGCGGTAGAGGGATTCCGCCTGGGAGAGATCGCCCCGGCGGCTCGCGGACTGGGCGGCCGCGAAGGCATCGCCCACCTGGGCGCCGGCCAGGGCCTGGCGCAGCCCGGGGCCCTGCGTCGGGTCCAGCGCGATGGCGCGGTTGATCATGGTGGTCGCCTCCGCCGTGCGCCCCTGCTTGAGCAGCACGAGGCCGAGGCCGCCGGTCGCCGCCGCGTCCTTGGGATTGGCGGCCAGCGCCTTCTGGAACAGCGTCTGCGCCTGGGTGAGATCGCCGCGATGAAAAGCATCGTAGGCTTCGCGCACGTCCTGGCTGCCGGGCGCCTGATTGGGCGGATTGAGCGCATTGGCCATCAAGGTCTGGGCGGCCGGATCGTTCGGATAGCGCGCCTGATAGGCTTTGATGGCGGCAATCGCGCTCTGGTCCGCGGGCAGCCAGCCCAGCGCCTGCCGCCAGCTCTGCTGTGCCGCCGGGCCGATCGAAGGGATGCTGCTGAGCGCGGCGAGGCGGTCGATCCCCTGCAGGCGCGTATCCTGCCGGTAGGTCAGCGCCTGAGCATAGGCGAGCTGGGCGCGCAGGTTGTTCGGATTCTGCCGCGCTTCCTGGGCGAGGCCTTGCAGCGAGGTGGCATAGCCGCCGGGGGTCGCGCCCAGCGTCTGGTAGTATTCGGTGGCGAGGCTGTCCGGCGGGCTGCTGCCGCCGAAGGCCGCGCGATAGGCGTCCACCGCCTGCTGCGCCTCGCCCTGCTGGGCGAGCTGGCGGGCATTCGCCAGCGCATCCGGGCTGATGGCGCCCACCTTGATCGCCTGCTGCACCTTCTGGATTTCGGGGGCGTTCGGGTTGGTGCTCTGCAGCAGGGAGAGGGTCTGCTGCGCTTCCTGTGTCTTGCCGCTGCTCGCCTGGATCTCGGCGATGACGGCGAGCGCCTGCGGGTTGTTGGGCGAGAGCTTCAGCGCGCGGGTGGCTGCGGTCATCGCCCGGGTCGGGTCGTTCTGCTCCCGCCAGTAGCGGGCCTGGCGCAGCAGCACGTCGAGCGCGTTCTCGTCCCCCGTGGGGGCGGCCGGCGGCGGGGCGGGCGCGGTCGCCGCCTGGGCTGCGGCGGCCTGGGCGGCCTCGGCCGGTCCCGGTGTCACGGCGGCGGCCGCAGGCGGGGTAGCGGCGCCGGGTGTGGTCGCGGTGCCAGCGGCGGGCGCGGTCAGGGGCGTCGGCGCCCCCACCTGCGGCGCGGCCGTCTGCTGCGGTGCCGCTTGCTGCGCCTCCGCGAGGCCGGGCAGCAGCGCGCCCATGACCGCGAGGGAGGCGCCGGCCAGGAGGTGATGTCTCATCATCACTTGCCTCCCAGCGCGCGGATGCGCGCTTCAGCCCGGCGTTTCAGAATGGCGTGCACAACGAAGGTCAGCAGCACGCAGCCGATGATCATGACGATGACGATGGAGAAGGGCTGGTCGCGCAGCCAGTAGCTCGGCCACATCCAGAAGGGGATGGAGCCCACGGTATAGGTCGGTCCGACGCGGAAGGAGGTGATCTGCCCGCCCGAGACGATGCTGAGGTCGCCCTGCAGCAGCGGGTTCATGGTGGGATCGGCGACCGCCGTCATGATCGCGTCCAGCCCCTGCGGCGTCCCAGCGAGCAGCGTCACCACGGTATGCTGGTTGCCCCAGGGCGAGGCGCCGCTGGCAATGACGGCGGTATTGGCGTTGACCGCGCCCGAAAGCACGGCGGCGGCGCGGCGCTGGTCCGCCCGCCGGCCGTTGCCGAAGATCTGGTAGACGTTGCCGAGGACGTCGTCGCCCACCTTCACGTTCATCTGCCCGCCGTCGAGCGAGATCGGCATGTCCTGCATGATGTCGCTCAGGCTGCCGAGATGCGCGACGGTGCCGAGCACGAGGATGTTGTGCTGCTTGATCGTCGGCTCGTCTTCCGGCCGGGTGACGGCGAGGTTGAGGACCGGATAGCCGGTCCAATAGCCGAAGCGGCCCATCAGGCGCAGATAGGCGCTGATTTCGCCGCTGCCCGGCGTATCCGGCAGCACGAGCGCGGTGTCGGAGAGATCGGCCATGCGGCTGAAGGGAAAGCCCGCGCTCACGAAGAAGGCGAGGTTGGGCATTTCCGCAAAGTGATAGGCACGGCCGAGGCTGATCGTGGAATTCGGATCGATGCCGAGGGTGGGGTCGGAGGGTGTCGCCACGCAGGCGCCGCGGTTGAGCGGGCGCGTGTCGAAGAAGAACTGCAGGGCGTTCGCGCCAAAGACATTGTACGGCGGGATATAGGCGGTATGGAACGGTCCGGTCGCGCCGAAGACCGGAATCCAGTTGCGCCACCAGGCGTTCTTCTCGGCATTGGCGAGCGGAATGGACTGCAGGTAGATGCCGTTGATGCCGATGTCGAGGCGGGAGACGGCGAGGTTTTCGATCGGGCCCGGCGGCGCGCGGAAGGCGACGTGCAGCGGGAAGCCGCGGTCGCGCCAGGTGAAGAGATCGGGCGGCGCGCGGAAGGCGACCTGCACCAGCGTGTCATAGCCGCTGCCGTCGAGGTTGCGCACGTCGGTCAGTGCGCCGAGGCGCACGGGATGCGTCGTCGAAATCCAGGCCGGCGCGTCATAGGGTTTGCGCGCGGCGAGGTCCGGCGGCGTCACCTGCACGTTGGTGCCGCCCATGGTGCGATAGCCGAGCGCCAGGCTGGTCGCGGCCTGTGCCGCCTCCTGCCCATCGCGCCCGTAGATGACGAGCAGCGTGCCGAGTGGATCGGTCGGGTTCGGGATCAGCGCGACACCGGGGCCGTTGACCGGCGGCAGGCCGGGCAGGCTGGTGTTGCTGCCGACGACGACCATCACCGCATCGCCGCTCGGCGGCGTGGAAGAGACCGGGAAGGTCGCCCCGCGGAAGCTCGCGAGCTGGCCGAACCAGGAGGCGACGATGCCGGCGGCATGCAGCGTATCGTTGTCGGCCTGGGCGGGCAGGACGAAGGGCAGCAGCAGGGCGCGGTTGTCGTGCTCGTCGAAGAAAGGCAGCGGCAGCTGCGCCAGGTCGCGCTGCGGCGGCAGGCGCTGCACCGTCATGGTGATGGTCGAGCTGTTGTAGACCGTGCCCCAGATGAGCCCGCTCAGCGGGTCGTTGCACTGGGTCGTGTACTGGCCCGTCAGGCGGAAATTCAGCGCATTCGCATTCTGAAAGAAGACGGGATTGACCGGCAGCGACAGGGTGAAGTTCGGCTGGTGGGCGACCACCGGAATGGTGCCGACATACTGGTCGTTCAGCGTCACCGTGATGTCGCTGACATTGGGCAGCAGGGCGGGCGAGATCGCACCCTTGAGATTGAGGGTGGCACCCGTCACCACCTCGTCCGAACGCACGCCAAAATGCACGCCTTGCAGCGCACTGGTGCCGCGGAGCGCGAGCTGGTTGGTGGCGCCGAGATCCTTGAGCGAGAGGGTGACGGTCTGCAGCGTCGCGGCCGGCGCCGCAGGGGCTGCGTCGGTGGCGGTGGGGCTGGCCGCGGGCAGGGCCGGCGCGGCTGAAACCGCACCTGGGGACGCGGTCGGCGCCGCTGGCGTGGGGGCCGGCACCTGGATGTTGGGCAGCGGCACGGAGGCCGCACCCGCCGCCTGCGGCATGGGTCGCACGGTGGTGCTCTGGGCATGGGCGAGGAAGGGCGTCACCAGCACCAGCAGGAAGGCGAGGACGGCGGCGCGGCTGCCCGAGGCGTTCTGGTTCAGCTCCATATTGGTGCGGGCGAGCGAGGTGCGGATCGTCTCCTGAATCTGCGCCTGCTCGGCCGGGTTCGGCACCGGCATGTTGCTCGGCCGCCGGAACAGGCCGCCGATCGACTGCAGCACGTGCCACAGGCTGACGAGCGGGCGATCTTTCGGGAAATCCGTCCAATCCACCCAGGCGTCGGCGCGCCCGAAGACGCTCTGGATGATGGCGGCTTCGTCATCCAGGGTCTTGGGCTCGAAGTTCAGCAGCATCTCTTTCTCGTTCCAGCGGAGATAGCGCGAGGGAATCAGCGCGGAGCCGCTGGGCAGCGGAATCTCGAGCAGGACCTCGGAATCGTCGGGCATGTCTTCGGGGCGGTCGATCATGGTGCGGGCGCCGCTCTGCGACAGGTTCTGCACGCGGCCGGTGAGCACGCGGCCATCGGCCAGGTGGACGACGGCGGGCAGATCAACCCGCACGCGGGCGCGGGCGCGCAGCTGCTGCCGCTCCCGCCCGACGGCGAGGGCTGCGAGCAGGATGAGCAGGCTGATGGTGGCCCAGATGGTGTTGAGCAGCAGCGCCTGGAAGACGAGGGTCGTCGTCGTCTCGAAGACCATGCCGTAGAGGCCGCGCAGGATGCCGACGCCGACGACGGCGGCGCAGATGATGTTCGGATAGACCGCGCGCAGGTCGAAGAAGCCGCGGGCCAGCGTGCCGCCCTTGTCGGTCACGTTGAACTTGCCGGCGCGGGGATTGATCATCGTCGCGATCGTCACGCGCACCAGGAAGAGCGCGAGCGTGGTCTCGTAGATCTCGCTCCAGAAGGAGTGGCGCCAGCTGCGCTGATTGCGCGAGGCCGTCGCCACCGAATGGAAGATGTGCGGCATGGCATAGGCCAGAATCGCGAGCGGCGAGGCGGCGATCATGTTCTGGCCCAGCAGCAGATAGGCCAGCGGCGAGGTGAGGAAGATGACGCGCGGAATGGCGAAGTAGAAGTGCAGCGCGGCGTTGAGGTAGCAGAGCCGCTGGCCGATCGCGAGGCCGGGCCCGAGGAGCGGAAAGTCGATGCGCGAAATCTGCATCATGCCGCGGGCCCAGCGGATGCGCTGGCCGATGTGCAGGATGAGGCGCTCGGTGGCGAGGCCGGCGGCCAGCGGCACGCGCAGATAGGCGGAGCTCCAGCCGCGGCGATGCAGCTTGAGCATGGTGTGCGCGTCTTCCGTCACCGTTTCGGTGGCGAAGCCGCCGATCGACATCAGCGCCTCGCGCCGGATGACCGCGCAGGAGCCGCAGAAGAAGGTGCCGTCCCAATAATCGTTGCCGTCCTGCAGCAGGCCGTAGAAGAGGTTGCCTTCGGGCGGCACGCGCATGCCGGCCGCGAGGTTCCGCTGGAAGGGATCGGGCGAATAGAAGTGGTGCGGCGTCTGCACCATGGCGAGCTTCTTCTCGCGGGCGAGCCAGCCCATGGTGACCTGCAGGAAGGCGCGGACGGGAATGTGGTCGCAATCGAAGATCGCGATGAACTCACCCTTGGTGACGGTCATCGCGTGGTTCAGGTTGCCCGCCTTCGCGTGCTTGTTGTTGTTGCGGATGATGTAGCCGACACCCGCTTCGGCGGCGAAGCGGCGGAACTCCTCACGCTTGCCGTCGTCGAGGATGTAGACGCGGAACTTGTCGGCCGGATAGTCGAGCGCGCGACAGGCGAGCACGGTGGCCCGCACCACCGACATGGATTCGTTATAGGTCGGGATATAGACGTCCACCGTCGGCCATTCGTCCGGGTTGTCCGGCAGGGGCACGGGCTTGCGGTTGAGCGGCCAAGCCGTCTGCACGTAGCCCAGCACCAGCACAACGACGGCATAGAACTCGGCCATGACGAGCAGCGAGCCGAGGATGAGCTGCGTCGTCGTCGTGAAGGTCAGTGTCTCGGTCGCGCGCCAGTAGATGTAGCGGGCGGACATGGCGAGCGACAGGATGCCGAGGAAGATGGTGACGCGGCGGTCGTCGAAACGGTTAGCGACCATGAACAAGACGGCCGTGGAAATGCCGACGGCGGCCTGCTGCCCAACCGTCAGCGGCACGGTTGCGATGGAGGCGAGCATCGCGACGCCTACGATGAGGCAGATGATGCCGCTGATCTGGTTGTTGAAAGCCTCCCGCATGCTTCTACTGCCGCTTTCTGTTCATTGACTGTTGGCCGGAGCAGAGCCGGCGGGGGATGTCTCGGGGGCGGCCGTCGGCGCATCTGCCGCGGCCGCGGTTTCGGCGGGCGCCGGGGCCTGGGCCTTCGCCGCCGCACCGGTCGTCGCCTGAATGATCTTGTCGACGATCGCGTCCATGTCCTGCGCCGCCTTGCTGCCCGGGGCATAGCCCATGACGGAGGTCTGCCGGGCCAGCGCTTCGGGCACGTGCTCGTCGCGATAGACGCGGCCGAGCAGCCGTTCGCCGAGATGGCGCTCCGCCGCATCGGCAGCGGCCCGCGAGAGACGGCTGCGCATGTCGATCTGATTGACGATGAAACCGGTTCGGTCGGCCGGGAAAGGCGTGCCCGAGGCGGTGCGGTACATGCCGCGGCCGTCGATCTTCGGCAGCTGGACCACGGAGGCCGCGTCGGCCAGCAGCACCACTACCATGTAGTCGATCAGGCTGGTGAGGATGGAGGCGGCGACGCCCGGGCCCGGCGGCGTATCGACGATCATGACGATCTCCGGGTCTTGCAGGATGTCCCGCAAGGGGGCCAGCAGCAGGCCGGGCTTCTCGGCGAGATCGGCGTTGATCGCGAAACTCTGCGCGAAGGTCGCATGGCCGTGCGGCAGCAGGGCAATTCCCGCCGGAGATTGCTGCAGGGTGGTCTGCCAGGCGCGGCGCGGATCCGGCGCGGCCTTCAGCGAGGTGACGAAGCCCGCGCGCTCATAGGGATCGGCGCCGAAATGCATGCCGAGCCCATTCTGCGGGTCCAGGTCCATCGCCACGACCCTGTGGCCGCGGCGAGCGAATTCATGCGCGGTATTGGCGGCGAGCGTCGTCTTGCCGACGCCGCCCTTGGGGGAGACGAAGGCGATCAGCGGCATCGGCAATATCCCTGGGCTCGGCCCGCGGGCAGGTGTGCAGAGGCGCTCATGACCGGCCGCCTTTCTTCTCCCGGTCGCCCTGCATCGCGGCGAAGATGTCCGACAGGCTGGAGGGGGCGGAGGGCGCCGGTGCCGGCGGTGGCGCGGCGCCCTGGGGCGGCGCCGGAGGATAGGCCGGCGCCTCGGGTGCCGGATAGGGATAGGCAGGGGGCGGATAGCCCGGAGGCAGCGCGCCCGGATAGCCGCCATAGGGCGGCGCATAGCCGTAGCCTGGCGCCTGCGGCGGCATGCCGTAGGGCGGGAAGGCGGGCGGATAGCCGTAGCCGGGCGGCATCGGAGGCGGGTAGCCCGGCGGGGGCGGCCATCCCATGGCCGGATAGCCGTAAGGCGCGGGCACCGGCGGCGGTGCATAGGCAGGCGGTACCGGGTAGGCGCCGGGCGGCGCGGGCGGCATCGGCATCGGTGCCGGCGCGATGGGTGCGGCCTGCATCGGTGCGGGCTGCATGGGTGCGGCCGGGAAGGCTATGGCCGGGGGCGGCTGTGGCACCGGCTGCGGCGGCAGGGGCGGCACCGGAATCGGGGCGGCGGACGCGACGGTCGCCGCAGGCATGGCAGCGGCCGGGACGTCCGGCGCTTCGCTGCGGTCCCCACCCAGTCTGCGGATCAGATCAGCATGGCTGCGCAGGGGTGCGGACCCGGCGGACGGCGCCGGCTCCGGCGGCTCCGGCACGGTGATGGCGGGCTGCGCCGCTGCCTCGACCGATGAGAGCGCCCGGTCCGACGCTATCGCCACCTGGCTCGGCACTTGAGGCGGCAGCGCGGACGGCGCCGTGGGTGCCGCTGCGGCGGCTGCCTGCGCGGCCTGGGCCGCTTCACCCCGCAGGCGGGCGGCGAAGGCCTCGTCAGCCGCCTGCTCGGCGGCCGCCGTCTCCTGCGCCTTCAACTGCTCGGGCAGCTTATCGCCCGGACGATGCGCGGCATTGACGGAAAGATCCGCCGCCTGCGGCACCGCGCGGGCGATGAGCGGGAAGATATCGCGCACGGGGCCGCCGGCGCTCGGATCGACGCGATCCTGCGGCGCGCCCAGCCTCTCCCCCGCCACCAGCCGGGGCGAGAGATCGGTCACCATGGCACCCGGCGCGGGTGCGGCGCCGGTCCGCTCCTGGCTCGCGCGGTATTTGATCGGCGCCGCCCCGAAAGCGGCCATGACCTTGTCGACGTCGGCCTGTGACTTCGTCATGGCCGTAATCCTTTATGTTTAGCCGCCATGACTTTCGAACCAGGCTATGCGCGCCAGAAGGGTTAGTGCCGAGGAATAATAATCCGCACATTCCGCTACAGTGGGTAAAGTCGGAAGCCCTAATTGGGGTGATGCGGCAGCAGTGGTGATGGCGCGGACGGCGACGAGGCCGCCGGCGGCCGCGTAGGACGACACCGCATTGGTGTGCAGATTGGCCCAGGCCGGCTGGTAGCTGGCGGCCGTCGTCCAGAAGCTCGCAAAAGCGCTGGAGACCCCGGGTGACAAGGCTTGAGCCCAGACGAGGTTGAGGGGCACGCGAATCGCGTCATAGGAACAGAGCGGCGGCCAGCCCGACGCGATGCCGAGGCTGCCGCCGCTCTTCGGCACGGACAGCCAGTCCGGCGGTAGCTGCCAGCGGCCGAAGTGCGCGGCATCGATCATCGCAAGGCCGTCGAGACCCAGCACCTGCCAGAGCGGCGAGGTGTCGAGAAGGCCGAGTTCACGGAACGCAACGAAATTGTAATAGGACGGGTTGACGGTGAGGGCGGTTTTGCCGGCGAAGCCGTTCACGCCCGGCAGCAGGGCGAGGCGGCTGCCCGCGTTGACGATGAGTTTGTTGCGGATGTCGGCGGCGATGGCGGCGGCATCGTCGCGATAGGCCGGAATGGTCCAGGCCATGGCGGCGCGCGACAGTGCCATGGCGATGACGAGGTCCCCATCCGTCGCGTTGTTCAGATCGGGCGTGTGGTCCTTCTGATTGGGCAGCCAGCGCCAGATGTGCAGCGCGTCGCCCGGCCGCCGCAGATTGGCAGCGGTCCACTGGTTGACGCGCTCGAAGGTGGCGCGGTCTCCGAAGGCCAGCGCGAAGAGGAGGCCGTAGCTCTGGCCTTCGGAATGGGAGATGCCGTTGTTGCCGGTATCGACGATGCGGCCCTCGGGCGCGATGAACCGGCTTCTGAAGGACAGCCAGTCCGGATCGTCGGGGGCAAAGGCGGCGGGGGCGGCGCGGGCGGGAAGCGCGCCCATGGAAGCCGACAGCAGGGGCGTGGCGAGAAGGGCCCGGCGAGACAGCCTCATCGGCCTGCGGGCTCCGCGGTTGTGCCCGCACTTGCTACGGGGCCGGACCGTTCCGCGCGGCGTCGCCCGGTATCCGTCTCCACGGAGGGGTAAAGAAACTGCCCCAACGACCTCATCTCCCTGTGCCTTCGGCGTACACCCGTAGCCCAACTAACACAGAATGTCCCGCCGTAATCCGCAATACGGCTGAAGGACGGCGGTTGATGAGGATCCTCTTTTCACGACCCCGTGTGCCCCGGGCCGCAGTGCGGCCCGGGGCGGGATCAGGCGCCGACCGGGGTCAGGCGGCCTTGGGCAGCGTCGCCATGTCGATGACGAAGCGGTACTTCACGTCGCTCTTCAGCATCCGCGCGTAGGCGTTCTCGATATCGGCCATGTTGATCAGCTCGATATCGGCGGTCAGCCCATGCTCGGCGCAGAAGTCCAGCATCTCCTGGGTTTCCGGGATGCCGCCAATCAGCGAGCCGGCGAAGTTCCGGCGCCGCCAGATCACCGAGAAGGCGGCGACGGAGAGCGGATTCTCCGGCGCACCCACCTGGGTCAGCGTGCCGTCCCGCTTGAGCAGGTTGAGATAGGCATCGATCGGGTGATCGGCCGCGACCGTGTCGAGGATGAAGTCGAAGCTGTCGGCGTGCTTGGCCATCTCCTCGGCGTTCTTGGAGATGATCACCTCGTCCGCGCCCAGGCGCTTCGCGTCTTCCGTCTTGCCCGCCGAGGTGGTGAACAGCACGGTGTGGGCGCCCATGGCATGGGCGATCTTGAGGCCCATGTGGCCGAGGCCGCCGAGCCCGACGATGCCGACCTTCTTGCCCGGCCCCGCCTTCCAGTGGCGCAGCGGCGAGTAGGTGGTGATGCCCGCGCAGAGCAGCGGCGCGGTCGCGGCGAGGTCCAGCCCCTTCGGGATGTTCAGCACGAAATGCTGGTCCACCACGATGCGGTCGGAATAGCCGCCGAAGGTCGGGCCGCCGATGACCGGATCGACACCGTTATAGGTGCCGTTGAAGCCCACCTCGCAATACTGCTCCAGCCCCTCGCGGCAGGCGGAACAGGTGCGGCAGGAGCCGACCATGCAGCCGACGCCGGCGGTGTCGCCTTCCTTGAAGCGGGTGACGTTGGCGCCTACCGCCGTGACGTGGCCGACGATCTCATGGCCCGGGACGCAGGGGTAGGTGGTGTTGCGCCATTCGTTGCGGACCTGGTGGAGGTCCGAGTGGCAAACGCCGCAATAGGCGATCTTGATCACGACGTCGTCGGGGCCGGGATCACGGCGCGTGAACGAGAAAGGGGCGACCGGCGTCGTGGCCGAGGTCGCGCCGAAGCCGACACATTCCAGCATGGGGACGTCCTTGGATTTGGGAGAACAGAAAGACGAAAGGAGCCAAGCCTGCGGGCCTTGCTCCTTTCGGTGGTCATCTAATCACGCAGTCTCCCGCTTTGGGAAGGGGAGAGGGCCTTCACGCTTTCGGGAGGGTGCCTCCGTTTAGCGCGTCAGCCGCAGTTCATGTTGCCGGTCGCGACGCAATCCTGGCGCTGCATGAAGTGGGTGATGGCCGGGAAGGCGAACCAGCCGCCGAGGAGGACGAGGGCGACGATCGCCAGCACGATGACCGCGAAGAGATTGCCGTTCTCGCCCATCCATAGCCCCCTTGCCGCCTTAGAAAGATAGGGCGGTCGCCTGCATGACAAGCGGCAGGTGCTGCACCTTTTCAAGCACCGCTTCCGGCATCGGCTCGTCGAGAGAGACGAGGCAGATCGCGTCTCCCCCTTCGGCGGCGCGGCCGAGGTGGAAGGTCGCGATGTTGATGCCGGCATCGGCCAGCGCCACGCCGAAGCGGCCGATAAAGCCCGGCTTGTCCTGGTTGGTGACGTAGAGCATGTGGCGCGCGAAATCCGCCTCCACCGGGATGCCCTTGATCTCCACCAGGCGCGGCTTCGAGCCGGCGAAGAGCGTGCCGGCGACGGAACGCGTCATGGTGGGGGTGGCCACGGTCAGGCGGATCAGCGTCTGATATTCGCTGGCCCGGTCATGCACCGTCTCGGTCACCTCGATGCCGCGCTCGCGGGCGAGGACCGGGGCGTTCACCATGTTGGCGCCGGTGATCATCGGCGCCATAAGGCCGGCCAGCGCCGCCGCCGTCAGCGGCTTCTGGTTGATGTGGCTGACAGCCCCCTCGTATTCGATGGTAACCTGGGTGATCACGCCATCCTTTGCCTGGGTGAGCTGGCCCGCGAATTCGCCGAGACGGCGGGCGAGTTCCATGTAGGGGCGCACGCGCGGCGCATCCTCGGCCGAGATCGCCGGCACGTTGATGGCGTTCGCGACCGCCCCCGTCAGCAGATAGTCGCTCATCTGCTCGGCGACCTGCAGCGCCACGTTCTCCTGAGCTTCCGCGGTGGAGGCACCGAGATGCGGGGTGCACACGACCTGATCGAGCGCGAAGAGCGGATTCTCCTTGGCAGGCTCGACCTCGAAGACGTCGAGTGCGGCACCGGCGACCTTGCCGGACTGGAGACCTTCGAGCAGCGCTGCTTCGTCAACCAGGCCGCCGCGGGCGCAGTTGATGATGCGCACGCCGGGCTTCATGGCGGCGATGGCGGCGGCGTTGATGATGTAGCGCGTGCCCTCCACCAGCGGCGTGTGCAGGGTGATGAAGTCAGAGCGGGTGAAGATCTCGCCAAGTTCGACCTTCTCGACCCCGAGTTCGACGGCGCGCTTCTCGGACAGGAAGGGATCGAAGGCGATGACCTTCATCTTCAGGCCGACCGCGCGATCGGCAACGATGGAGCCGATGTTGCCGCAGCCGATGATGCCGAGCGTCTTCGCCGTTAGTTCCACGCCCATGAAGCGGTTCTTCTCCCACTTGCCGGCCCGTGTGGAGGCGGTCGCCTCCGGCAACTGGCGGGCGAGCGCGAACATCATGGCGATGGCGTGCTCGGCCGTGGTGATGGCATTGCCGAAGGGCGTGTTCATGACGACGACGCCGCGCGCCGTCGCCGCCTTGATGTCGACGTTGTCGACGCCGATACCGGCGCGGCCGACGACCTTGAGGTTGTCTGCTTCTTCCAGCAGCTCCTTCGTCACCTTCGTGGCCGAGCGGATGGCAAGCCCGTCATACTGGCCGATGATGGCGCGGAGTTCCGGCGGGGTGAGCCCGGTCTTGACGTCCGTCTCGATGCCGCGCGTGCGGAAGATCTCGATGGCGGCAGGGGAAAGCTTGTCGGCGATGAGAACCTTGGGAGCCATGCGTCTTACTCCGCAGCCTTGGAGGCAGAAAATTCGGTGGCGACCTGGGCATGTGCCCAGTCGAGCCAGGGGAGGAGCGCCTTGATGTCGGCGGTCTCTACGGTCGCACCGCCCCAGATGCGCAGGCCCGCTGGCGCATCGCGGTAGGAGGCGATATCGTAGGCGACGCCTTCGGCTTCCAGAAGACCGGCGAGTTTCTTGGCGGCCTTCGCCTGGGTTGCGGCATCAAGCGTCTTGAACCAGGGCGCGTCGATGACGAGGCAGATGGAGGTCGAGGAACGGATGGCGGCGTCGGCCGCGAGGAAGCGCGCCCAGTCGCTGCCCTCCACCCATGCGGCGATCGCTGCGAGATTGGCTTCGGTGCGCGCAATCAGTCCCTTCAGGCCGCCGGCCTGCTCGGCCCAGCGCAGCCCGTCCAGCGCGTCCTCGACGCAGAGCATGGAGGGGGTATTGATGGTTTCGCCGAGGAAGATGCCGTCGATCAGCTTGCCGCCCTTGGTCATGCGGAAGATCTTGGGCAGCGGGCGATCGGGCTTGAAGCTTTCGAGCCGCGCGACGGCGCGGGGCGAGAGGGCCAGCATGCCGTGCGCCGCTTCGCCGCCCAGCACCTTCTGCCAGGACCAGGTGACGACATCGAGCTTGTCCCAGGGCAGTTCCATTGCGAAGGCGGCCGAGGTAGCGTCGCAGATCACCAGCCCTTCGCGGTCGGCCGCAATGAAATCGCCGTTCGCATAGCGCACGCCCGAGGTCGTCCCGTTCCAGGCGAGCACGACGTCATGCGCGGGATCGACCGCGGCAAGATCGGGAAGTGCGCCATAGGCCGCCGTCAGCACCCGCGCATCGGCAAGCTTGAGCTGCTTCAGCACATCGGTCGCCCAGCCTTCGGAGAAGCTCTCATGGGCCAGCACGTCGACCGGGCGGGCGCCGAGCAGGGACCAGAGCGCCATTTCGACGGCGCCGGTGTCGGAGGCGGGAACGATCCCTAGCTTCCAATCCGCCGGCATGCCGAGGATCGCTTTCGAGCGGGTAATGACCTCGGCGATTCGCGCCTTCGGCTCTTTCGCGCGATGGCTGCGGCCGAGCAGCGCGCCTTCGAGCGCCGCGAGCGTGAAGCCCGGACGTTTGGCACAGGGGCCGGAGGAGAAATTGGGATTCTGCGGACGGATGTCCGGCTTGGTGACGAGCGCCATGTTTTGGCTCTCCCTTTCAGAAGAGAAGCACCCCGGTGGGGGGGTGTGACCCACCGTCGCCTTTAGAGGAAGGGAGGACGCTCCGCAATCGCCGTAACCGAGGGCAGGGCTGCGCCGAATGAAATATCACGAGACGGACGGGCTATCGGCTCGGCCAGCCGCGGGCTAGGGTGCGCGCATGACCTGCTCTCGCCACCGCCCGAGGTGACGCCGCGATGACCGCCGAGGGGGAACGGCAGCTCGCCGGCCTGATGGCCGCTGCACAAGGGGGCGACGCCGCCAGCTACCAGCGACTGCTGAAGGAATGCCTGCCCCTCGTCGCCGCCGTCGCGCGGCGGCAGGGCATGCCGCCGGATCAGGTGGACGACGTGGTGCAGGAGGTGCTGATCGCCATTCACCGGGCACGCGCGACCTACGACCCGACACGGCCCTTCCTGCCGTGGCTGCGAGCGATCGCCGAGCGCCGGGCGATCGATGCGCTGCGGCGTCGCGGCCGCCAGGCAGGGCGCGAGATTTTCGACCCGCTAGCCTATGAGAACCACCCGGATGGAGAGGAGACGGCGGACGCCGGGCTCGACCGCGAGGAGCGCGTGGCGGCCTTACGGGCCGAGATCGAAAGCCTGCCTGCCGGCCAGCGGCAGGCGGCCGAGCGGCTGGGACTGTCGGGTCAGACATTAGAGGAGGCGGCTGCGGAAACCGGCCGATCGAAGACGGCGTTGAAGGTCAATCTGCATCGGGCGGTCAAGGCGCTGCGCGCCCGCATGGGCGTGCCCCCGCGGGATGGGGAGACCGACGATGTCTGAGCCTCTGCCGCACGACCGGCTGATCGCCGACCTCTCGCGGGACCTCAAGCCGGTGAAGCGGGTGCGGCCGACGCGGCTGGTCCTGCTCTGGCTCTTCGCCGTGGTGCTGACGGCCGATCTCTTTGCCGTGCGGGCCGATCTGCACGCCATGATGGCGCGGCTGATGTTACAGCCGTACATGTGGCAGGCCGCGCTCAGCTCAGCCGTGACGGCGCTTCTCGCCGTGATCGCCGCCTTCATGACCGGAATGCCGGGGCGCAGCCCGCGCTGGTCGCTGCTGCCCGTGCCGGCGCTCATCTGGTGGCTCTGCGAGGGCGGCATGGGCTTCGCCCATATCTGGCGCCTGCCGGTCTTGCAGGACGCGAGCATGGTGGGGGCGGAATACAGCTTCGGCTTCATCCTTCTGGTCTCGCTGCCCCTCTCCGCCTTGCTGGCGCTTCTGCTGCGCCGGACCTACCCCTTGCGTCCGAGGCTGACCGCGACCCTCGCGGGACTCGCGGCGTCTGCCGCCGCGGCAACCCTGCTCAATTTCTTCCACGCCTATGACGGCTCGCTCTCCGATCTCGTGGCGCATGTGGCCTCGGTCGCGATCGTCATCGGCCTCAATCGCCTGTGCGCCCGCTGGCTGTTCCGGTAAGATCGCGGATGGACGCCTGGGGGAAGGGGGGCCATGAGCGATACCTATGACCGCGACTTCTACGCCTGGGCCAATGAGCAGGCGGCCCTGCTGCGCGCGGGCAAGCTGGCTGAGGCCGACATCGCCCACATTGCCGAGGAAATCGAAAGCATGGGGCGGAGCGAAAAGCGCGAGCTTATCAACCGGCTGAGCGTGCTGCTGCTGCATCTGCTGAAATGGCAGTATCAACCCGCACTTCGTGGTGCGAGTTGGGAAGCGACCATCAAGGTTCAGCGCAATCTGCTGTCCGATCATCTTGAGGATAATCCCAGTCTGAAGGCGATGCTGAGCCAGGCCATTGCCCGGGCCTACGAAAACGCAGTCATCGAAGCAGCGGCTGAAACCAGGCTTGCTTCCAGCGCATTCCCTGGCACCTGCCCCTGGACCTTCGCGCAGATCATGGACCCCGACTTCTGGCCGGGCTGAGCGACATCCTCGCAGGCGAATGGCGTCTGCTGCGCCGCATCCGGGACGTGAGCGGCGGCCCGATGGGCCGGCTGTCCGGCATCGCGCGCGTCACGTCTGCCTCCCCTGGGAGTCTGACCTATGCGGAAGATGGGCTGCTGACGCTGGGGGCGATGCAGACGGAGGCGCGGCAAAGCTACCGCTACCAAGAGACCCCGACAGGCTATCGCGTCTTCTTCGCCGACGGCCGCTTCTTCCATGACCTGCGGCCGGAGCACGGACGGGCCCACGTCTCCCACGACTGCGCGCCCGACCTCTATCGGGGCCGCTACCGTGTCGAGACCGCCGACCGCTGGTGGCTGTCCTGGCGCATCACCGGGCCACGCAAGGATCTGGTGATCGCGTCCCTCTTTTTACGACTCGGCTGACGTCGCCCGGGCGGCCGCGAGGATCGTGCCGTCCGGCCTCTGCAGCAGCAGCGCGAAGGCCTCGCCTTCCGGCCGAGCCGCTGTCCACGTGGCGGGGGCGCCAGACCAATCCGCAACCTTGATTACCGACCGCACGATGTCCGCCTCGGTCTCCGTCAGCCCGGCATTCTCGCCATGGCCGATCGGAGTGCGGTGGCTGCGGTCATAGCCGACGAGCCACAGCGTCCCGTCACCCGGGCCCCCGCCCGCCGCGATGCGGAGGTGGCCACCCTCGGCCGTCAGGCTCAGCATGATGGGCGCGCGCGCCCGGGCGCCGCTTTCGGCTGCCACGATCGCCTGCCTGACGCCGTCGCGATCCGAGCCGATCGCTTGGGCGACACCGCCCACGACGATCTGCGGCGTATAGGTTTCCGTGTGCAGAAGCCGGTCATAGGCGACCTGGCGTGCGGTGGCGGCGGCCAGCGAGAAAGGATCGTGCCAGCCGAGGGCGTTCCAGTAATCCACATGAAAATCGAGGACGAGGAGATCGGGCCGCGTGCGGGCGAGTTCGGCGGCATAGGCATCGGCCGGGGGACAGGAGGAGCAGCCTTGGGAGGTGAAAAGCTCCACCACGATCGGCTCGCCGAGAGAGGCCGCGGTCGCCATGGCATAAGGCAGGGAGAGGCCGGCGAGCACCGTCGCTCCTGCCAGAAGACTGCGCATCCATCCCATGGTCGACACCGTTGCGGCTGTTCTGTCCGCTTTTCGCGGCGTCGGGTCTGGCGGTTACCTGGTCTGGGCCAGACGCCCCCTGGCAAGACGGCCGCCGAAGCGCCGCGCCGGCTCCTCGACCAGACGCCAGGTGAGCGTCGCCAGCACCAGAATCACGGCGAGCACGACGCCGCTCCAGACCAGCGACGTTGTGACCGGCGCGAGATGAAGGGAGGCCGGCGGCAGGAAGACGAAGGCGAGGCTCGCGATCGTCGGATGCAGGAGATAGATCGAGAAAGAAATCTGTCCGAGCCAGAAGAGCGGCGCGCATCCGAGTGCGGCGGAGAAACGCCCGCGCTCGCTCGCCAGGGCGAGGATCAGCAGCGCGGCCCAGAGCGGCAGATCCTGCGGCGCGCGCGTGGCAAGCGCCAGCACCATGCCGGCGCAGGCGAAAATTCCGAGCAGATCGGCGATCCGGGCCGAAGGTCGGGGCAGCAGCACGCTCGCCTGTTGCAGCACCATGCCGAGGGTGAAGCCCGCCAGGCCGCGCTGGATGGCGGGCCAGCCCCAGACCAGTTCGGAATGCGCGTGCCGCTCCCACAGGCAGGCGAGGACCAGCAGGATCAAGGTGCCGGCCAGCGGCCGTGGGCGCAGCAGCCGCAGGGCGATGGGGAAGAGCAGGTAGCACAGCATCTCGACGCCGATCGACCAGCTCACCGTGTTCCAGGTCAGGCCATGGATCAGATAGGGCTGCAGCAGCAGCGCCACGATCGGCAGGTCGCCGAGGCGCTGGCTCGGATCTTGGCTGCCGGTCAGCGCGACCTCACGGAGCCAGAGGGCGAGGAGAAGGGCCAGTACGAAGAGGTGCAGCGGATAGATGCGAAAGACCCGCTTGAGGAGGAAGGCGCGTGCCTCGGCCCAGCCCGCCAGGTCGCGGTGGACGGCGGTGATGACGAAGCCCGAGAGGACGAAGAAGACGTCGACCGCGAGGTAGCCGGGCTTGAAGACCGCGGCACCGGCCGGATAGCCGAGCAGGCCGAGACCGAATTGCAGGTGCAGCCCGACCACCCAGAGGGCGGCGATGCCTCGGAGCGCGGTCAGCGCACGGTTCTGGTGCCGCAGCGGCGCGGCGGCAGCCTGGCTCAAGTGGCGCCGAGTGCGGCGATGCGCGCCGGGTCCAGCGTCACCCCGTGGTTGAGCGGCCCATGACCCTGCCCAAGGCCCGGCGCATCCGCGATGGCGGCGGCGACGTAGGCGCGAGCACGGCGAATGGCGGCTTCGAGCGCCATCCCCTGGGCGAGCCCCGCGGCGATGGCCGAAGCGAGGGTGCAGCCCGTGCCGTGGGTGCTGGTGGAATCAATGCGGGGCCCGCTGATGGCGACGATGCCATCGGCGTTCGCCAGCAGATCCGTCACCACCTCGCCCGGCAGGTGGCCGCCTTTGACGAGCACGGCCTGCGCGCCCGTGGCGAGCAGCGCGCGCGCGGCGGCAACCTGGGCCTCCGCATCGTTGATGCGATGGCCGAGCAGCAACTCGGCTTCGGGGATATTGGGGGTAATGACGGTGGCGCGCGGTAGGAGGCGCGTGCGCAGCGCCGCCAGCGCTTCTGACGATTGCAGGCGGTCACCGCTGGTCGCGACCATCACCGGGTCCATCACGAAGGGCAGGTCGGCAGGCTGGCTTTCCAGAAAATCCGCCACCGTCTCGATGCTCGCGGTGTCGGGCAGCATGCCGGTCTTCACCGCATCTGCGCCGATATCGGCCATTACCGCATCGATCTGGGCGCGGAGAAAGGCGGGCGGCACGGGCATCACGCCGCTGACCCCGCGCGTGTTCTGCGCCGTCAGTGCCGCGAGCGCCGTCGTCGCGAAGCCACCCATCGCCATGACGGATTTGATGTCGGCCTGGATGCCGGCGCCGCCGCCGCTATCGGAGCCGGCGATGACGAGGACACGACCCGCAGCGTAGGCCATCAGGCGGCGGTTTCGGGCGCGCGGGCGACGGCGGCGATGACCTCGCAGAGTTCGCCGACGATGCGGGCGATCAGCGCCTCGTCCTCGGCCTCCGCCATGACGCGGATCAGCGGTTCCGTGCCCGAGGGGCGAATGAGCAGCCGGCCTTCGGGGCCGAGCGCGGCCTCGGCTTCGGTGATGGCTGCCTGAACGCGGGCATCGCCGAGAGGGGACGGACCGCCGAAACGCACGTTGCGCAGGAGCTGTGGCGAGGGGCGGAAGACGCGGCACACTTCCGAAGCCGGGCGGCCCTGGCGCACGAGCACCGCGAGGACCTGCATGGCCGCCACCAGCCCGTCTCCCGTCGTCGCGAAATCGGAGAGGATGACGTGGCCCGATTGTTCGCCGCCGAGATTGATGCCGAGTGCCCGCATGCGCTCGGCGACGTAGCGGTCCCCGACCTTCGTGCGGTGCAGGTCGAGCCCGAGGTCACGCAGGAATCTCTGCAGGCCGAGGTTGGACATGACGGTGGCGACGATGCCGCTGCCGGTCAGCCGATCGCTCTTGGCCCAGGATTGCGCGATGAGGGCGAGGATCTGATCGCCGTCGATGATCTCGCCATGCTCGTCGGACATGATAAGCCGGTCCGCATCGCCGTCGAGCGCGATGCCGATATCCGCGCTGTGCTCGACGACGGCGGCGCAGAGCTGATCGGGAACCGTCGAGCCGCAGCCGCGATTGATGTTGAAGCCATCGGGGGTTACGCCGAGCGGGATGACATGGGCGCCGAGTTCCCACAGCGCCGTCGGCGCCACGCGATAGGCGGCGCCATTGGCGCAATCGAGCACGATCTTGAGCCCGTCGAGCCGCAGGCCCTTGGGGAAGGTCGCCTTCACGCCTTCGATGTAGCGGCCCGCGGCGTCGTTCAGGCGTCGCGCACGGCCAAGCGCATCGGGGGCGGCGAGCTGCGGTTCGAGGTCGGCGGCCATTTCGGCTTCGATGCGGGCCTCGTGTTCGTCCGACAGCTTCACACCGTCGGGGCCGAAGAGCTTGATGCCGTTGTCTTCGAAGGGATTGTGCGAGGCCGAGATCATGACCCCGAGATCGGCGCGCAGGCTGCGGGTGAGCATGGCGATGGCGGGGGTAGGCAGGGGGCCGGCGAGCACCACGTCCATCCCGGCAGAGAGGAAGCCTGCGGTCAGCGCCTGCTCGATCATATAGCCGGAGAGGCGGGTATCCTTGCCGATCAGCACCTGATGGCGGTGGCTGCCGCGGGTGAACATGAGGCCGGCCGCCTGGCCGAGGCGCAAGGCGGTCTCCACCGTCATGGGATGGGTATTGGCGCGGCCGCGGATGCCATCCGTGCCGAAGAGCGACCGGGCGGGGGCGGCCGTCTGGCCCTTGGTGCCTGTGCTCATGATCCTGTCCGCCTCGTGCAATCCGTCTTGAAGTCGCTTGGTGTAGCGAGGCCCAGGCGGCCAGGCAATTCAGGGCTGGTATCAGAGGGTTTCGAGGAGAGTCACTCCTTCTGCCTTCGCGGCAGTGATCAGCGCCTTATCCCGGGTCGCGAGCGGAATGCGATGCTTCAACGCCAAGGCCAGGTAGGACGCATCATAAGCTGTAAGCTCGTATCGTTCACAGAGCTGGGGTTCGGCTCCCCAGGTGCTGAGTTCTCCCCAAATATCGCGCCCCACTTCGATCTGGATTGGAAGATCATGGAGAAAAACCAGGAATTCGATCCGTTGCGTCCGCGTGATGCGTCTCCGCCTCTCGGCAATGAAGAGCACATTCGTTGCTTCGAGAGGCCAAATAGGCGGAGCCATGACCCGCTCCGTCATGACCCGCTCGAGAAGCGCCATCACCGAGGCCGTGCGTTCGTCAGCGAAACACCAAGCGATTGCCACCGAATTGTCGATGACAAATGCCATGGAGCGGTTTACCGGCGCCCCTCTTCGATCAATTGCCTGATGCTCAATCCATCAAGGCGCACACGGGCGCCGAGCTTACGAATCCCCTCCACAGCGGCCTTTTGTCGTGCCCGCCGCGCCGGGTCGAGCAGCGGATCGCCGTTCTCAACCCCGACAATTTTAGCAACAGGCTTGCCGTCACGCGTGATGATGACTTCCTCACCATGTTCCACACGCGCGATCAGAGCCTGGATATTTGCAACAGCGTCGTGTTCCGTGATGGCATCCATGACGGCTTCTCCTAGAGCAGAAGACTTTATCATAGATCGCAGCACGCTTCCGCTTGTTTCGCGAGCCTCTGCCACACCTGCACCGCCTGCACCGTTTCCGGCACGTCATGGACGCGGAGGATCGCCGCACCCTGCGTGAGGGCAAAGAGAGCGGCGGCGAGGGAGCCGCCCAGCCGCCTGGCCGCCACGGCCTCGCCCGAGAGCTGGCCGATGAAGCCCTTGCGCGACAGGCCGATGAGCATGGGGTAGCCGAGCGCTGCGAGCGGAGCGAGATCGCGCAGGAGCGCGACGTTCTGCGGACCGATCTTGGCGAAGCCGAAGCCTGGATCGGTCACGATTGCGTCCGGCGCAATCCCGGCCACCCGTGCCGCCGCGATCTGTTCTGCGAGTTCGCGCGCCACGTCCCGGCCGATGTCCTCATACTGGTTGAGTCCGTTCATCGTCTCGGGCGTGCCGCGCATGTGCATGAGCACGACCGGGGCGCCGCGCCGGGCGACGAGCGCGCGGGCGGCGGGATCATGCGTCAGGGCCGTTACGTCATTGACGATGCGGGCCCCGGCGTCGAGCGCGGCCCCCATGGTGGCCGCGTTGCGGCTATCGACCGACATCACCGCGCCTTGTCCGGCGAGCGTGCGGATGACGGGCAGGATGCGCGCCTGCTCCTCCGCCGGATCGACGGCGGTTGCTCCCGGCCGGGTGCTTTCGCCGCCGATGTCGATGATGTCGGCGCCCGCCTCCAGCATCGCGCGCCCCGCGCCGATGGCCGCTTCCGCCGCCGCATGACGGCCGCCGTCACTGAAGCTGTCCGGCGTCACGTTGAGGATGCCCATCACGCGCGGACGGTCGAGGCTGAGGCCGGCCCAGAGGCGCGGGGGAGGGAGCGGGGACATGCAGGCTCTCCAGGCATTCGCAACCGTGATGAAACGGACATGGCGCACGGCGTGCCACCGGATATCATGGGAAGAGACCTCTGCCACGCGCCACTGCGGCGCCGGGACTGAAGGCGGGGGTGGGAGAGGCGAATGTCTGACGTGAAGCCCGTGCTGCTGCTGACCGGAGCGAGCCGGGGGATCGGCCATGCGACGGTCAAGCTGTTCCAGGAGCGCGGGTGGCGACTGCTCACCGTCTCCCGCCATTCCTCGGAGCTGTGCGGCTGGCCCGGCGCCAAGGAAAGCCACATCCAGGCGGACCTCGAAGACCTGGCGGGGATCGAGGATCTGGCGGCCGAGGTACGCGGCCGCCTGGCCGATGGCCGGTTGCATGCGCTGGTCAACAATGCCGGCATCTCGCCCAAGGGGGCGGAGGGCCGGCGCCTCGGCGTGCTGGAGACGGATGCCGCCCTCTGGGCCAAGGTTCTCAACGTCAACCTCGTCTCCACCGCGCTGCTCGCCCGCGCCCTGATGCCGGAGCTGGAGCGGGCGCGCGGCTCCATCGTGAACGTCACCTCCATCGCGGGGTCGCGCGTGCATCCCTTCGCCGGCGTCGCCTATGCCGCGTCCAAGGCGGCGCTCGCCGCGCTTACCCGCGAGATGGCACATGAATTCGGCGGCCGCGGCGTCCGCGCCAATGCGATCGCGCCGGGCGAGATCGGCACCTCCATCCTGTCAGAAGGGACGGACGAGCTGGTGGCGGCGGAAGTGCCCATGCGCCGCCTGGGCACGACCACGGAAGTGGCAGAGACCATCTATTTTCTCTGCACCGACGCCTCCTCCTACGTGAACGGTTCGGAAATCCACATCAATGGCGGCCAGCATGTGTGAGCGGGTCTCCGGCTAGGCCCGCCCACTCTACCGCTGCCGTCTGCGGCAAAGAAAAACCCCCGGAGGCGGACCTCCGGGGGTTTTTTGGTTTGGTCCCGCGCTCGCGCTCAAGCGGGGTTGGGGGAGGGGCCAATGCCGCCCGGCAGGGGCGCGGGCCGCCCGGCCGTCGGCACCGAGGCCCGGCGGCTTTCCGGCGGCGGCACGTCGTCCACCGGCTTGCGCACCACGGGTTCGCCGCGCAACACGCCGCGTACTTCGTCACCTGACAGCGTCTCGAATTCGAGCAGGGCGCGGGCGATGGCGTGAAGGGCGCCGATATTCTCGGTCAGCAGCCGCTTCGCCTTGGCATAGGCCGCATCGATGATCGACTTGATTTCGGTGTCGATCTCGCGCGCCGTCGCTTCCGAGACGTTCTTGTGCTGCGTCACGGAATGGCCGAGGAACAGCTCCTGGCCGTTGTCGCCATAGGCAATCATGCCGAGCTTATCGCTCATGCCCCATTCCGTGATCATCCGGCGGGACTGGTCGGTTGCCATCTTGATGTCGCCGGCCGCGCCGTTGGAGACCTTGTCCGCGCCGAAGATGATCTCTTCGGCGGCACGGCCGCCCATCGCCATGGTCAGTTCAGACAGCAGCTTGGACTTGCTCTTCGAGTAGCGGTCGCCTTCCGGCAGGCTCATGACGAGGCCGAGCGCCCGGCCGCGCGGAATGATGGTGGCCTTGTGGACCGGGTCGCATTCCGGCTCGAGCATGGCGCAGAGGGCATGCCCCGCCTCGTGATAGGCGGTCATCTTCTTCTCGTCCTCGCTCATCACGAGGGAGCGCCGCTCGGCGCCCATCATCACCTTGTCCTTCGCATCCTCGAATTCGAGCATGGAGACGACGCGCTTGCCGCGGCGGGCGGCGAGCAGCGCGCCCTCGTTGACCAGATTGGCGAGGTCGGCGCCGGAGAAGCCGGGAGTGCCGCGGGCGATGGTCTTCGGGTCGACGTCGGCGGCCAGCGGCACCTTGCGCATGTGGACACGCAGGATACGCTCGCGGCCGTTCACGTCCGGATTGGGCACCACTACCTGGCGGTCGAAGCGGCCCGGTCGCAGCAGCGCCGCGTCCAGGACGTCCGGCCGGTTGGTGGCGGCGATGAGGATGACGCCCTCATTGCTTTCGAAGCCGTCCATCTCCACCAGGAGCTGGTTCAGGGTCTGCTCGCGCTCGTCATTGCCGCCGCCGAGACCCGCACCGCGATGCCGGCCGACGGCGTCGATTTCGTCAATGAAGATGATGCAGGGCGCGTTCTTCTTGCCCTGTTCGAACATGTCGCGCACACGGCTCGCGCCCACACCCACGAACATCTCGACGAAGTCGGAACCGGAGATGGTGAAGAAGGGCACGTTCGCTTCGCCGGCGATGGCGCGGGCGAGCAGCGTCTTACCGGTGCCCGGGGGACCGACCAGCAGCACGCCCTTGGGGATCTTGCCGCCGAGACGCTGGAACTTCTGCGGGTCCTTCAGGAACTCCACGACCTCGCTGAGCTCGACCTTGGCTTCCTCGATGCCCGCGACGTCTTCGAAGGTCACGCGGCCCTGCTTCTCGGTCAGCAGACGGGCGCGGGACTTGCCGAAGCCCATGGCGCGTCCGCCGCCGGATTGCATCTGGCGCAGGAAGAAAATCCAGACGCCGACGAAGAGCAGCATCGGGAACCAGGAGAGCAGGTAGTGGAGCAGCGGGTTGCTGTCGCTATCCGCCGGCTTCGCGACGATCTCGACGTTCTTGCTGGTCAGGGTCTGCACCAGCGACGGGTCGTTCGGGGTATAGGTCTCGAAGGCGCGGCCATCCTTCAGATCGCCGCTGATATTGCGGTCCTGAATGACGACGTCCTTGACGTTGCCCTGGTTCACCTGGCCGAGGAATTCGGAATAGGCCATCTGGGTGACGTTGGAGGAGCCGTTGGTGCCCCGCAGACCGCCGGGCTGGAACAGGCTGAACAGCACGACCAGCAGCAGTGCGATGATCACCCACAAGGCGAGGTTGCGACCGAAATTGCTCATTACGTCATCCAGTTCCTAACCGGCATACAGGCACCAAACACCCGCCTTTGCTCCCTCATCAAGCTGAGCGAAGCGGTGAGAGCATCCAGGGGTCTCCCCGCGAAGGCAAGACCTGATGAGGATGCTAGTCTACCTCGGGACCTTAAAGATAGGACGTCTTTTCGCCCAGCACATCCCTTCCCTCATGCCGGAATGACGCTGCGGTCATGCCGGAAGCGGCGAAACCGATCGTCGCTGGCCGCGTAGGGCCAAAAATCAGCCGATGCTGCGGCA
Organism: Acidisoma sp. 7E03; assembly: GCF_054665075.1. Taxonomy (NCBI): domain Bacteria; kingdom Pseudomonadati; phylum Pseudomonadota; class Alphaproteobacteria; order Acetobacterales; family Acidocellaceae; genus Acidisoma; species Acidisoma sp. 7E03. The sequence goes on along the minus strand of NZ_BAAFHE010000001.1, from coordinate 509,424 downwards.
GTGCGGGCTCGGGCCAATCGAGGGCCGGCACGGCCAGAAGGCGGCCGTCCGCGGCGCGGAAGGCCGGCAGAGTCGCCAGCACACGCGCCGGCAGAACGGAGCGGGCGCGAAGCGCGGAGGGCGGGGGGCCGAGCGCGCCGATCCACTGCCCCGGCAGGTCCGCCGTGCCCGCCGGCCGTCGAAAGCGCCCGTCCCACGCCGTGGCCGCCAAAGCTGGGACGGGGGGCGCGCAGGCGGCGGCTTCGCGACAGAGCAGGAAGCCGGGGCCGAGCCGCCCCGCCGGGCGCAGCAGCGTGCCGTGCAGCGAAACACCTGCGCCGATCACGGATGCGGGGTTGGTGGCGAGGGGCGCCACCGTCTCGGCATCGGGCAGGTGTGCCTGGCCGGCGATCATCCGGATCAGGCGGCGGAGCGCCTCCGGCGGCCAGGCCTCATCGTCCGGCAAGAGTGCGAAGCCTTCGGGGCGGATGACGACGTGCCGGGCAAGCCAGGCTGCGACCTCCGCCTCGCGGTCCGTACGGCGCCGGCCATAGAGGCTGGCGGCCTCGACCAAGGCCTGGGTCGCCGGGCCTTGGCCCTCGGCGTCGGCCCGCAAGGCGCGGATACGGGCCCGCGTGTAGCGAAGGTCCCGATTGGTCGGGTCCTCCGCCCAGGAAAGACCCGCGACGCGGAGCGTCGCCCGCAGCCGGCCGGGTGCAAAGCCGAGCAACGGCCGCCACAGGCGCAAGCCTGCGGTCTCGGTGAGCGGGGCCATGCCGGCCAGGCCGTCCGGCCCGCTGCCGCGCAAGCGCCGCATGATCAGTGTCTCCGCCTGGTCCGCCGCATGATGGCCGAGGAGAAGATCGATGAGACCGGCGGCATGGCAGGCCGCCTCCAGCGCCGCATAGCGCGCCTTCCTCGCGCGTTCGGAGAGACCTGGTCTCGATCCGAGACCGCTGAGGCGCAGGATGCGGGCCGGGAGGCCGAGGGTGGCCAGGCGGTTTGCGGTCATCGCCGCTTCCGCGGCCGAGTCTGCCCGCAATCCGTGATCGACGATGAAGGCGATGGCCTCTCCCCCGCGCGCCGCCACCCAATCCCGGGCGAGCAATGCGAGGCAGAGGCTGTCGGCACCGCCGGAGACCGCGAGGCCGAGACGGGGAGGGGCGCCGAACAGGGCCGGCGCCGCAAGGGCGGCCGCGAATTCCGCGGCCGAGACGGGCTGCGCTGCCGTCAGCAGCCCAGCCTCTTATGCTGGGTGGCGATCGGCTGCACGAGGTAGCCCGGCGGCTTCGGGAACTGCGCGTTCAGCGTCTTCAGCGTGTCGCAGGCGGCAGCCTTCTGGTTGATGGCGCCGAGCGTCGTCGCGAGACCGAGCAGGGCGCTCGGCGCCTTACTGCCCTTGTGGTTCATATTATAGGTGTCGTCGAAGGCGAGTGCCGCTTCCTGATAGCGCTTCTGCCCCTGCAGGGACTGGGCGAGGAGGAACTGCGCGTCATAAGCGCGCGGCGACTTGTGGAACTTCACCAGGATTTCGCGGGCGACACCCTCGGAGGTCTTGAAGTCGCCCTGATGCAGGGCGAGCACGCCCTTCTGCATGAGCGCTTCCGGCGTGGGCGCGGCGACCGCCTGCGGGGAGTCGGGGCTGGGCGCGGCCGCGGCGGCACTGCCGGCAGCGGCGCCCGCGGCCTGGCCGGCGGCGGCACCGGCGCCCCCCTGCATCTGGAAGCTGAGATCGCCGATCTGCTTGTTGAGCTGCGCGTTCTGCGTGTTGACCTGATTCTGCAACTGCTGGAGCTGGCCGGTCAGATCGCGCACCTGCTGTTCGAGCGTGCTGACGCGCTGCAGGAGCTGGGCCGTGAGGCCGCCGTTCGCGCCATTGTCCACGGGCGCCTGGCTATTGCCGCCGCCGCCACCGCCGCTGGCCTGAACCTGCTGCACGCTCGCCTGCAGCTGCTGCACCTGATTCTGCAGGGACAGGATCTGGTTCTGCAGCGCGATGCCCTCGCGGCTGGTCACCGACGCATCCTGCGCCCGGGCGGGGCTGGCGAGGAGGAGGAGGCAGAGGGCGCTTGCCGAGAGCCCAGCCAGCAGGGACTTCTTCATGAAAGGACGAATCTCCAGGGGGCAGGTCAACGGGCGCTTCTAGCATCCGCGCTGCCACACGTCATGATGACAGGCTTACCAAAACATTGTCATCGCGCAGGACGCCGATGCGGATGCACCACGAAAAATGGCGGGCAGTTGCCTGCCCGCCATTGTCCGGACCGGAAGCCGCAGCCTCCGGTATCAGGCGAAGGCGATTAGGACGAAGCGCCCATGCCTTCCTGCGGGTTGTGGCCCTGCACGGAGGTGATGGCGTTACGATCCTGCGACCAGGCGGACTCGTCGTTGCCCTGCGCGATCGGACGATCCTTGCCGTAGCTGATCGTCTGGATGCGGGAGCCGCTCACGCCCTGGGCGACCAGGTAGTCGCGGGCGGCGTCGGCGCGGCGCTGGCCGAGAGCCAGGTTGTACTCTTCCGTGCCACGCGGGTCGCAGTTGCCGGCGACGAGAACGGCGACTTCCGGATACTTCTGGAGCCAGCCGGCCTGCTTGCCGAGGGTCGCGGTCGCGTCCGGGCTCAGGTTGGACTTGTTGAAACCAAAGAAGACGCGGTCACCCACGTTCGCAACCAGATCCTCTTCGCTGCCCGGAGCCGGGCCGGAGGTGACGGTCGCGCCTGCACCGGTCGACATGCCGGTTGCGGCGGGCTTGGCGCAGGCAGCCAGCAAAGCAACGGCGGCGAAGGCGCCGAGCATCTTGATGTTCATTTCGATCGTGTCCCTACAGGGGTTCGTGGTGGAAGAGATGGATGCGTCGAAAAAAAGTAGCCAACCGGAAAATTCAACCTGTTGTACTAGGAATCACCAGGCGAAACGGCGCTTAGCGCTTGCCATGGTTACTGGTCAAGCAATGTGAGGGTCATTCGGAGAATTGCAGCCCCTCGTGAAAAAAATGCCACGCTTTGTCAGAGGGCAATGCGTAGCGGACCATGTGCCCTCTAGCGGGTCTCTAGTAAAAAAATCTTTCTGAATCAGCGCATTGGAGCGTGATTTGCAGTCGGCATAGAAACGGCGGCGCTTCTATTTGCCGGCCGCCGCCGCGTGTGGCGCGCCACCTTGCGCAGGCGCAATGGGCGGAAGAGGGCCTTCTCGGACCCCGTTCCGCCCATAGAGACTCAGGACAGCAAGGGCGACCAAGCCGGGTCGGAGGCGCTGGTCGGCGTCTGAATCGCCTGCTCGTTGAAGCCGGTGATGTCGATCGTCACGAGACGGGCCGAAGTGTTGCTGCCGCGCTGGAACATGATGACGCGGCCATTCGGGCAGAAGGTCGGGCTTTCGACATCGAAACTTTCGGACAGGATGCGTTCGCCCGATCCATCCGGCGCCATGACACCGACGGCGAACTGGCCGCCGAGGCGGGTGAAGGCGATGAGGTCGCCGCGCGGCGACCACACGGGATCGGCGTAGCGCCCCTGGCCGAAGCTGATGCGCCGCACGTTCGAGCCGTCGGCGTTCATGACATAGAGCTGCTGGTCGCCACCGCGGTCGGATTCGAAGACGATCTGGCTGCCGTCCGGGCTGTAGCAGGGGTTGACGTCGATTGAGCCGGAATTGGTCAGTGTCCGCACATTACCGCCCGTCAGAGAGCAGGTGATGATGTTCGCCCCGCCATTCTGATACTGCGACATGATGATGCTGTTGCCGTCGGGCGAGAAGCGCGGCGACAGGGTCATGGTGCGGAAATTGCCGACGAGCGACCGCTGCCCGCTGCCGAGGTCGAAGAGATAGACCCGGACGATCTTGTTCACGTAGCTGATGAAGGCGAGCTGATCGCGCGTCGGGCTGAAGCGAGGTCCGAGGGCGGTCCAGCTGCCGTCGGTCAGATAGCGGTTGTTGGCGCCATCCTGATCCATGATGGCGAGACGCCGGGTCGGGTTGCTGGCCGGCCCCGTGTCCGAGATGTAGGCGATGCGGGTATCGAAATAGCCCTTCTCGCCGAGCAGGCGCTGATAGACGACGTCGGCGATGATATGGGCGATGCGGCGCCAGTTGGAGGCCGAGGTGGTGTAAGCGGTGCCTTGCAGCTGGGTGCCGGGCAGCACGTCCCACAGACGGAATTCGACGCGGAGCTGGTCGCCGCTCTGCTGCACGCTGCCGGTGACGAGTGCCTGCGCGCCGGTGCCCTTCCAGGCGCCGAAATCGGGTGCGCCACCCGGCGGCGTCGCCGCGACGCCCGAGCCGTCGACGATGCGGAACAGGCCGCAATTGTTGAGGTCGTTCGAGATCACGCTGACCAGGTCGCCCGCACTGGTGCCGCCGGCGAAGGGCGGGATAGCAATGGGGATCGGCGCCGTGCGCGCATGGCTCACGTCGATGACGGCCGAACCCGCATCACTGCCGCCCGATGCCGGGGCCTGGGCGCTCTGGGCGAAGGCTGGGGCGGCGAGAGCCGTCGCGAGCGTCGTGCCGATCATGCCGCGGCGGCTGATCTTGCGGATCAGGCCGGGGACGCTCGGCGCCGCATCGTCATTGTCACCAGGAAGGCGGAAAATCTCAGTCATGCGTGTTCCTGCTTGCCTGTCACGGCTTGAACCGGATGGTGAAAGTTTGAGGCGCATTTTGGAGCGAAGGCGGCAAGGGCAAGGGGTTGCACTTGGCATCCATGGCTGCGTTGCGGGCGCGCAGAGCGAAGGCCTCTAGCACCGGATCACTGTTCACCCGCCCGAGGTCCTGGGGCGCGACCTGCGCGTCATAGACTTCACCGCCTGGTCTTGTCTTCACCTGGAGGAGGACGGAGAGCTGCTGCACGTTGGGTGCGCCACCGTCGATGAACCAGCACCCCTCGATCTTCTGCCCGATTGCACCGCGCTGGGCGGCTGTCAGCCTGGACGTGGCATCGCCCGTCCGCTGGCCACCGGCGTCCGGCGCGCCGCCTTGCTGCGGGTTGTAGCGTGACGTCGGCGACTTCTGGTTCAGGTTCATCGAGCGCAGCTTGTCCAAGGTGTTGAGCACGGTCTGGCTCATCGCCGTCGGGTTCTGCGTCGGATGCGGCTGCGTCGTCGGGCTCACCGGCGCGGGCGGCGCAGGCGGGGCCGGGGGTGGCGGCATGGGCAGCGCCGGGGTCGCGTCCGCCTGGGTCTGCGGTGCGGGCTTCACCTCGGTCTGCGTCTTGCTCGGCGGCGTCGGCGTCGCCTGGGTCTGCGGCGTCGGCTGCGCCTTGGGCGGCGTGGGCTTGGCCGGCGTCGGCTTGGTCTCCGGCTTCGGCGGCGTCTGCTCCTTCGGCGGCGTCGGCTGCGGCGGCGGGGGCGGGGGCAGCGGTTCCGCATCCGGCGAGGGCGCCGTCTGCGGTTCAGGCGGCGGCGGGGACGGAGTCGTGGGGGTCCGCGCGGGCGCAGGCGTCGGCGTCTCGGGCGTCGGCGGTGCAGGCGGTGCCGGGGCCGGCGGCGGCGGGGTCGGCACCGGCGGCTGCGTCGTCGGGGTTTCGGACGGCGGCGGCGGGGGCGGCGGCGGGGGCGGCGGCGCGTCGCTCAGCGGCTGCGGCGTCGGCTGCTGCGTTGCCTTCGGCGCATCCACGGTCGTTGCCGTCTTGTCGGGTGCCGCCGTCTTGCCCGTCAGGTCGGATTGGCGGACCTGATCGGTCGGGCCCACGAAATCCACAGAAACGGCGGCGAGATCAGGCGCCTCCTTCGGCGGTTGCGTCGGCAAAGACAGGATCAGTGCGGCCAGCAGCAGCAGATGCAGGGCGGCCGAAACCGTCGCCGCGCGGCGCATCGGCGGGTTCATCGACCGGGCCCCCGAAGCCGGGAGTAAAGCGGGAGGAGAGGAGACAAGGCGTGATCCATGATGTGCCGAAGGCGCCCGCGCCGGCGGCCTATTGGCCGCTGGAGCCGGAAGAGGAGGAGCCGGTCGTCGCGCCGCCGGCCGGTGTGGTGCCGGTGGTGGCGCCCGCGGCCGGGGTCGGCCCGCCATTCGGCTGCTGCGCGAGCAGCGCGACCTTCGAGAAGCCGCCGGCGACGATCGTGCCCATCACCTGCATGATCTGGCCGTAGGAGATGGACTGGTCGCCACGCACGAAGATGCGCCGGTCGGTCTGCCCTTTGGTCACGTCCTGCAGCTTGGCGACAAGATCACCGATCTCCGTCTGGTCGTTCTGCACGAAGACCTTGCCCTCGGCATTGATCGAAATGGTGATGGGCGTGCTGTCGGTGTTGACCGGCTGGGCGCTGGTCTTGGGCAGGTCGACGGTGACGCCCGAAGTCATGAGGGGCGCCGTCACCATGAAGATGATGAGCAGCACCAGCATGACGTCGACCAGAGGGGTGACGTTGATCTCGGCGAGCGGCCGATAGCGTCCGCGGCCGTTCCGGCCGCCGCCGACAGTGCCCATGGCCATGGCTTAGGCCCTCTCTTCCGTCTGGCGCGACAGGATGGCGCTGAACTCGGTGCCGAAACCTTCGAGCCGCGCGGCGAAGCGCGCGAGATCCGTGCTGATGGCGTTGTAGGCGAGCACGGAGGGGATGGCGGCGACGAGGCCGATCGCGGTCGCGAAGAGCGCTTCGGCGATGCCCGGCGCCACCACGGCGAGGTTGGTGTTGTGCATGGCGGCGATGGCCGAGAAGCTGTGCATGATGCCCCAGACCGTGCCGAAGAGGCCGATGAAGGGGGCCGTCGCGCCGACGGAGGCGAGGAAGATCATCCAGCGCTCCATCCGCTCCATCTCGCGCTGGATGGTGACGTTCATGGCGCGGTCGACACGCTCCCGCACGGCGGTATGGCCGAGATCGGCGCCCGCGACCCGCGCGGTGCGGCGCCACTCGCCCATTGCCGCGCCGAAGACGGCGGCCATGGGATTGCCGGGCTTCTGGCCTTCATGCTCGTACAGCTCATCCAGGCTGCCGCCGGACCAGAAGCGATCCTCGAAGGCATTGGCCTCGCGATTGGCGCGCCGCAGGCTTGTCGACTTCTCGAAAATGATCGCCCAGACCCAGATGCTGGCGGCCAGCAGGCACAGGATCACCAGCTTGACGACGATATCCGCTTGCAAAAACAGACCCCAGAGCGACAGGCTGCTCCCGGGCGCCGCCAGCTGCGTGGCATTGACTGCCTGATCCAAAATACCGAACCCCTCTAATTAACGTCCTGCACCCGGGCATCGTCCCGGGCTTGAGCCATTGCCGTCAGCGCATCGCGCCAAGCCGCCGGGATGCGCTCGGCGCGTCCCGTCTCCTGCCTGACGCTGACGAGCGTCACATCCACGATCACGAGCGTCTCGCCGCCCCGCACCACACGCTGCTGCAGCCGGGCGGAAGCGCCTCCCACCGAAAGCGTGCTCGTCTCGATCTCGAGCGAGTCGTCGAGCCGGGCAGGGCGCTGATAGTCCAACTCCACGCGTCGCACCACGAAGATCATGCCGTGTCGCAACATCATCTCGGAATGGGGCAGGCCCATGGCACGCAGGGCTTCGGTACGCGCCCGCTCGGCGAAGCGCAGGTAGTTCGCGTGGTAGACGATGCCCCCTGCGTCCGTGTCTTCGAAATAGACGCGGACGGGGTAGCGGTGGATGCCGCCGGAGAGCGGCGCGGCTGCGGTCATCATCCCTCGCTGCGCGGGCTTCCGGTGAACAGGTCGGGCATGAGCAGGGCTTTCTGTTCGGGTGACATCGGCGGCGGCGCGAGATCGAGATGCCGCCATCCGGGCTCGCCCAGCATGCGGCCGCGGCTGGTGCGCAGGATCAGCCCTTCCTGGATGAGATAGGGCTCGATCACGTCTTCCAAGGTATCCCGCGCCTCGGCGAGGGCGGCGGCGAGGGTTTCGACGCCCACCGGGCCGCCTGCGTGATGCTCGGCGATGCGGCGTAGATAGCGCCGGTCCATTGCGTCGAGCCCGCGATGATCGACTTCGAGCCGCGTCAGCGCCGCGTCCGCGATCGCGCGGTCGACCTGCGGGCGGCCCTCGACGGCCGCGAAATCCCGCACGCGGCGCAGCAGGCGGCCGGCGATGCGCGGCGTGCCGCGGCTGCGCCGGGCGATCTCTTCCGCCCCTTCGGTCGTCAGATCGAAGCCGAGCAACCGCGCGCCGCGCGCCACGATGACGGTGAGTTCGGCGGGGGTGTAGAGCACGAGCCGGAGGGGAATGCCGAACCGATCCCGCAAAGGGGTGGCGAGCAGGCCGGAGCGCGTCGTGGCGCCGACCAGGGTGAAGGGCGGCAGGTCGATCCGCAAGCTGCGTGCGGCCGGCCCTTCGCCGATGACCAGATCGAGCTGGAAATCCTCCATCGCCGGATACAGCACTTCCTCGATCGCCGGCTGCAGGCGATGGATCTCGTCGATGAAGAGCACGTCGCGCGGCTGTAGGTTGGTCAGAATCGCCGCGAGGTCGCCGGCCTTCTGGATCACCGGACCCGAGGTCGCGCGGAATCCGACGCCGAGTTCCCGCGCCACGATCTGGGCCAGCGTCGTCTTGCCGAGGCCGGGCGGCCCGTGCAGCAGCACGTGGTCCAACGCTTCGCCGCGCGCCCGCGCCGCTTCGATGAACACCGCGAGGTTCTGGCGGCTGCCTTCCTGGCCGATGAAATCGCCGAGCGTCTGCGGGCGAAGGCTGGCTTCACCGGCATCTTCCATGGCGCGCACCGGCGAGACCGGCCGGTCGTCCAGCTCTTCGGAGGCGGCTTCGGCGCGGCTCTTGCGCGGTCGCTGGCTCATCGGGCGAGTTCCCTGAGCGCCGCGGGAATGAGGACGGCGACGTCCGTCTCATCCCCCAGCCGCGCCGCCGCGCGATTCAGGGCGGCCTGGGCCTCGGGGCGCCGGTAGCCGAGGTTCATCAGGGCCGAGAGCGCGTCGTCCAAGGGGCCCGCCGGACCGCCGGCCACGGGTGCGGCGATCCCCTCGGCGAGGCTCACCGGCAAGGCCAGCGTGCCGGCCTTCTCCTTGAGTTCGAGGGCGAGGCGCGCCGCAAGCTTCGGCCCGACGCCGGAAGCGCGGCCGAGCGCCGACCGGTCTCCGCTCGCGATGGCGAAGGAGAGTTCATCCGCCGAGAGGGCCGAGAGGATGGCGAGCGCCACCTTCGGCCCCACGCCCTGCACGGTGGTGAGCAGCCGGAACCAGGCGCGTTCGGCCCCTGTGGCGAAGCCATAGAGAGTGATCGCGTCCTCGCGCACGAAGGTCTCGACCAGAATGCGCACCACGGCGGGGGAAGGCGGCAGGCTGGCGAGCGTCCGCGATGAGGCCTGCACGAGATAGCCGACGCCGCCGGCGGTCTCGATGACGCAATGGCCCTCGTCCTGAGACTCGACCGTGCCGCGCAGGCTGCCGATCATGCGGGCCTCGCGAGGATCGCGGCTTTGCTCCAGGCGTTGCGGCTGGCACGGTGATGGGCGTGGCAGATGGCGACGGCCAGGGCGTCCGCCGCATCGGCCCGGCGGAGGGTGGCGCCGGGCAGCAGGCGCCGCACCATGAGCCCGACTTGGTTCTTGTCGGCGCCGCCGGTGCCGACCACCGAGAGCTTCACCGTCTTGGCACCGTATTCGGCGACCGTCAGCCCGGCCACTGCAGGCGCCAGAAGGGCGACGCCCCTGGCATAGCCGAGCTTGAGCGTCGCCGTCGCATTGGTGTTGACGTAGGTCTCCTCGACCGCCGCTTCCTGGGGCGCATGCGCCTCGATCAGGGCGAGCAAGGCGTCATGCAGGACACGCAGGCGCTCCGGCACGCTCTCGGCACTGTCGGTCTGCACCACGCCGTCAGCCACATGGCGCAGGCGGTTGCCCTCCGCCTCCACCACGCCCCAGCCGGTGAAGCGAAGGCCCGGGTCGATGCCAAGGATGCGGATCAAGGCCAGGGTGAGGTCCTTCGCGGCGAGAGGTCAGGCGGAAAGCTTCTGCAGCACCGATTCGGGTAGATCGAAGTTGGCATAGACATTCTGCACATCGTCCAGTTCGTCCAGCACGTCGAGCAGCTTGAGCACCGAGGTTGCCGCTTCTTCATCCAGCGGTACGCTGGTGCGCGGCCGCCAGTCGAACTTCGCGGTGTCTGAGGCGCCGAAGCGCCCTTCGAGCGCGTCCTGCATGGCGGCGAGGCTTTCCGGCGCGCCGGTGATCTCGTGCCATTCCTCGGTGCTTTCCACGTTGTCGGCCCCCGCTTCGATCGCGGCGTCGAGCATATCGTCGGCCGAGGCCGCCGCGGCCGGATAGCGGATGACGGAGAGGCGGTCGAACATGAAGCTGACGGAATTGGTCTCCCCCAGCGCGCCGCCATATTTGTTGAAGGCCGCCCGCACTTCGGAGGCGGTGCGGTTGCGGTTGTCGGTCAGCGCCTCGACGATGACGGCGACGCCATTCGGGCCATAGCCCTCGTAACGGACTTCCACATAGTCCTCGCCACCGCCGCCGCCTTGGGAGGCCTTCTTGATGGCGCGGTCGACCGTATCCTTCGGCATGTTTTCCTTGCGCGCGGCCTGGATGGCGGCGCGCAGCCGCGGATTGGCAGCGGGGTCGGGCAGGCCCTGCTTGGCCGAGACGGTGATTTCGCGGATGAGCTTGGCGAACTGGCGGCCGCGCCGGGCGTCCTGCGCGCCCTTGCGGTGCATGATGTTCTTGAACTGACTATGGCCGGCCATGGTGAAGGCTCCGGAAGGCGGGGGATTGTGACGATTGCGCTGGTCTCTCCGCCAAGCCAGGGGGCGGCGTCAAGCGCGCTTGCTCGTGGGGGGGGGAACAGAATATCTGTGTGACTATAGGCAGTGACCAGGGTCATAAAATGACAGTGACTGTATCGAAATCCCAGTTCAAGGCAAAGGCATTGGAGTTCTTCCGGCAGGTGGAGGCCGACGGCGAGCCGATCGTCATCACCGACAACGGGCGGCCGACACTGGAGATCCGGCGCTATCAGCAGCCCGTGCGCGATCCTTTTGAAGTCCTGCGGGGGTCGGTTCTACGCTACGACGATCCCTTCGAGCCTGTGGGCGAAGATGACTGGGATATGCTGAAGTGATCATGCTCGATACCCATGTCCTCCTCTGGTGGCTGGCGGATGAGGTGGACAAGCTTTCGGCGGACGCCCGTTCGGTCCTCTATCTTTCTCAACCTCCATCTCCGGCCGAGACAGCCGATCCGTCGATCATCGTCTCGTCAATAACCGCCTTGGAAATCGCGCAGCTAGTCGACCGCGGACGTTTGACGCTCAAAATGGACATAACCAACTGGCTCGCAACCGTGGAAAGCATCCCAAGTATCCGGTTCGTGCCCGTGAACAGCGACATCGCCATCCAATCCGTTCAACTGCCCGGCACCTTCCACAAGGACCCCGCGGACCGGATCATCGTAGCGACAGCGCGCATGTATGGCGTCCCGCTGGTGACGGCGGATCGGCTCATCCACGCCTATCCGCATGTCCAGACGATCTGGTGACCCCGCTCAATACTGCCGCATGAGGGCGACGAGACGGCCCTGCACGCGCACCCGTTCGGCCGGAAAGATACGGCTTTCGTGGCGCGGATTGGCGGGTTCGAGCGCGACCGAATTGCCGCGGCGGCGCAGCCGCTTCAGCGTCACCTCGGCATCGTCCACCAGGGCCACGACGATCTGGCCGTTCTCGGCGGTCTCGGCGCGGCGGATGATCACCGTGTCACCGTCCCAGATGCCGGCGTCGATCATCGAATCCCCCGCCACTTCGAGGGCGTAGTGCTCGCCCGCGCCGAGCATGGCGGCGGGAACTTCGAAGAAGGTGGAGGTATCGCGCATCGCCTCGATCGGCAGGCCAGCGGCGATGCGCCCATAGAGCGGCAGCTGCACGGAGCTGGCGTCCGATGGCGTGCGCAGCCCGGGCAGGCGCTGGGAGAAATCACCCTGGATGACGGTGGGCGCGAAGCCAGGCGCGCTTTCCGGCCGGCGGACGCTCTCGGCTCCCGCCTCGTCGTTGCGCGCAGCCAGGGTCACGGCCGGCTGGCCATCGCCCGGCAGCCTCAGCACTTCGAGCGCGCGGGCCTGATGATGACGGCGACTGAGAAAGCCGCGCTCCTCCAGGGCCGAGATCAGCCGGTGAATGCCCGACTTGGATCGCAGGTTCAGCGCCTCCTTCATCTCGTCGAAGCTCGGGGAGTAGCCCGAGGTCTTGAGATGACGGTCGATAAACATCAGCAATTCGTGCTGCTTGCGCGTCAACATGCGGAACCCCCTGCCGTTCAAGGCATCGCCGCCCCCCGAGGCCGCCCGTCGCGGAACGGAACAGATCCGTGCCTCGCGAACAAATCAGCCGCAGAAGGCGAACAAAGCAGAAACTTGAGGCACTTCTAGGAGGTCGCTCCGCGCCGCGTCAAGCATGGTGAACGGCGCGGAAGCGTAAAAACGCCAAGCACTTATGACGCGACCCTGCCAAGGGTTCAGTCGCGATCCTCATAGGGGTTCACCGTGCCGCGGAACTCGAGCCGGATCGGCGCGCCCGGCAGGTCGAAGACCTCGCGCAGGCCGTTGACCAGATAGCGGCGGTAATCTTCGGGCGTCGCCTCCGCGCGCGTGCCGAAGACCACGAAAGTGGGCGGCCGGGTGCGTGCCTGAGTCACGTAGCGCAGCTTGAGTCGGCGGCCCTGCACCGCCGGCGGCGGGTGGCGGCTGACCGCATCCTCGAACCAGCGGTTGAGGGCTGCCGTGCCGATGCGCTTGTTCCAGGTTGCGTAGACCTGGCGCACGGCGGGGAAGAGCTTGTGGACGGCCGCACCCGTCATGGCGCTCATGGTGACGACCGGAACGCCCTGGAGCTGGGCCAGGCTGCGCTCCAGCCGGTCTGACACCGCCTTGCGCGTGGCATCCCGATCTTCCACCGCGTCCCACTTGTTGAGCACGACGACCATCGCCCGGCCTTCCCGCTCGACCAGCCGCGCGAGTTGCAGATCCTGGTCGTGCAAGCCGTCGACCGCGTCGACCACCAGTACCACGACCTCGGCGAAGCGCATCGCGCCGATGCTGGCGCCGGTCGACATCTTCTCGATCTCGTCCTGCACCCGCGCGCGGCGGCGGAGGCCGGCCGTGTCGACGAGCTGATACTGCTGGCCGTCCCGATCGGTGAAGGGCAGGGCGATCGCGTCGCGCGTGATGCCGGGCTCGGGGCCCGTCAGCATGCGCTCCTCGCCCAGCAGCCGGTTGACGAGCGTCGATTTGCCGGCATTCGGGCGTCCGAGGATGACGAGGCGGAGCGGCTTGTCGGGGGCATCGCCCTCCGCGTCTTCCCTCTCATCCTCCTCGGGTTCGCCTTGGTCACGCACACCCTCCGGCAGCGGCGGCAGGGCTTCGGCGATGGCCGACATCAGGGCGCTGAGCCCCTCGCCATGTTCGGCCGAAACCAGCAGCGGCTCACCGAGGCCCAGGGAATAGGCATCCAGCGCGTTGTTGTAGCCGGCGCGGCCTTCCGTCTTGTTGGCGACCAGAAGCACCGGCCGGCCGAGCCGGCGCAGCCAGGTGCCGAAATGTTGATCGGGCGGCAGAATGCCGCTGCGGGCATCCACGACGAAGAGGATGAGGTCCGCCTGTTCCAGCACCGAGGCGGCGCCGGCCCGCATGCGTCCCGCGAGGCTCTCCGGCGGCGCCTCTTCCAGGCCTGCCGTATCCGTCAGGCGAATCGTGCGTCCGCCAACGCGGGTGACGGCCTCCAAGCGGTCGCGGGTCAGGCCGGGCTGATCTGCGACCAGCGCCTGACGCCGCCCGATGAGGCGGTTGAAGAGGCTGCTTTTGCCGACGTTGGGACGTCCGGCGATGACGACGAGCGGGGTTTCCATGCGTCGGGGGCAATACTGCCTAAGGTTACGTACGGGTAAGGGGGTATCCGGAATGCGTGCTCAGCGTCAGACGGGCAGGGTTCCGCTCGGGGTCCAGGAAAGAGGTGTCAGATGAGCAGCAGCGCCAAGGCCGGAAACGCCGCGCCCCCCGCTTTCGGACAGGAGAGCGTGGTGCTGGCCGTGCTGCTGGCCATCAGCTTCTCGCACTTCCTCAATGACACCATGCAGTCCCTGCTGCCGGCGATCTATCCCAATCTGAAAGCCGCCTTCCACCTGAATTTCGTGCAGATCGGCCTGCTCACCTTCGTCTTTCAGGTGACGGCCTCGCTCCTCCAGCCGATCGTCGGCATGGTGACGGACAAGAAGCCGCAGCCCTATTCGCTGTCGATCGGCATGGGCTTCACCATGGCCGGGCTCGTGATGCTGTCGGAAGCCGGGCGGTTCGAGATGCTGCTGCTGGCCGCCGCCATGATCGGCATCGGCTCTTCCATCTTCCATCCTGAATCCTCGCGCGTCGCGCGCCTGTCCTCGGGCGGCCGGCATGGGCTCGCGCAATCCGTCTTCCAAGTGGGCGGCAATGCCGGCACGGCGCTCGGCCCGGTGCTGGCCGCTTTCATCGTGGTGCCGCACGGCCAGCGCAGCATCATCTGGTTTTCGGGGATTGCGCTGCTCGGCATGGTGGTGCTCGGGGGTGTCGGGCGCTGGTATCAGCAGCGCATGGCGATGAACCGCCGGCGCCCCAAGGTCGGGCTGCATCCGCACGAGGCACTGCCGCGGATACGGGTGGTCGTCACCCTCGCCATCCTCATCGCCCTCGTCTTTTCCAAGTTTTTCTACTTGGCGAGCATCTCCAGCTATTACACCTTCTATCTGATCCATCAGTTCCACGTGTCGGTGCAGACGGCGCAGTTGCTGCTCTTCGTCTTCCTCGGCGCGGCCGCCCTCGGAACCGTCTTTGGCGGCCCGATCGGCGACCGGATCGGCCGCAAGCTGGTGATCTGGGTCTCCATCCTCGGCATCCTGCCCTTCACCCTGGTGCTGCCCTATGTCGGCCTGGGATGGACGGTGGTGCTCTCCTTCATCATCGGCTTCGTCCTGTCCTCGGCCATGCCGGCGATGATCGTCTATGCTCAGGAACTGGTGCCGGGGCGCGTCGGCCTCATCTCCGGCCTGTTCTTCGGCTTGGCTTTCGGCATGGGCGGCCTTGGTGCGGCCGCCATCGGCGTGGTCGCTGATCATTACGGTATCGTTTCGACATACGAGATATGCTCGTTCCTGCCGGCGATCGGGCTGCTCGCAATGTTCCTCCCGTCCCTCAAGGCGCATCGCGGCGTTTGACCCACCGAGGGCCGCGGCCCTCGGTCAACCGCATTTCGATAAAATCTGAGACAGAGACCCTCGACCCCGCGGGAAGGCATCCACATATGCCGCCGACGCGTAAGGCGTGCAGAGTCCGCGATCATGGAGGGAAAATATGGCTCGCGTAACGACCCCCAGGGCCAAGTCCTTGGCCCGCTCCCAGGCTGCTAAGACGGCGCGTGCGAAGCCGGCGCCCGCTGCTTCCGCGCCCCGCGGCGCTGCCAAGGCGGGGAGTGCGAAGGCGAGCGCGCCGCGCCGGGCCGCGGTGAAGCCGACCCCCGTGGCGAGCAAGGAAGACTTGCGCGCGCGAATCGAAAAGCTGGAGCGCGCCAACTCGACGTTGCGGATGAAGAACAAGGACCTGCGCCTGGCCTATGTCGAGGCCGCCGAGAAGGTCGATGCGCTCACCATGCAGCTCGAGACCCTCGAGCGCCGTGCCGCGCGCGGCACGGGCGCCGCACCTGCGCGCAAGCGGGGTGGTGCGAATGCTGACCATAGCGAGCACGACGTGGACGAGGTCCTGTCGCGCACGGCGGATCCGGTCAACGCCTGAGGGCGTGCGCGGCCGTCAGGCCGTGGGCGGCGCCGCGTCTTCGTCCGGCCCCGGCAGCGGCACGAGCCTGATCCGCTTTCCCCGGGTCGCGAGGGCGATCCGGCCGTCCTTCAGGGCCACGGCGTCCTCCCCGAAAATCCGACGGCGCCAACCATGGGTTGCCGGAATGGCCGGCTCGGTCTCGGTCGCCAGCCGGTCCAGATCCTCAGATGAGGCCAGCAGCTTTGGCGCTACGCCATGTTCCTCGCTCTTCGCGGCGAGGAGCACGCGCAGCAGCGCCACCAGGGCTGGGGAGGCGCGGGAACCTTCGCGCTCTCCGCGCCCAGGGAGCGTGGGCAGCGCCTCGTCCGGCAGCGCCCGCGCGTCCGCGATGGCGGCGAGAAGCGAGGCGCCGCTCTTGCCTTCGGCGAAGCCACGGGTGATGCCCCGCGCCCGCAGCAGCGCCTCCGGCGAATCCGGGGAGAGGGCGGCGATTTCGGGAATGGCCTCGTCCTTCAACAGGCGGCCGCGCGGGATGTTGACGCGCTGCGCCTCCCGCTCGCGCCAGGCGGCGATGGCGCGCAACAGCCCGGCCTGCCGGCGGTTGCTGGGACGCAGCTTGAGCTTCTGCCACATCGTCTCGGGATCGGCGCGGTAGAGGCTTGGCTCGGTCAGTGCGGCCATTTCCTCTTGCACCCAGTCGGCGCGGCCTTCGCGCTCAAGCCGTGCCAGCAGCTTCTGGTAGACCAGCCGCAGATGCGTCACATCTGCCGCGGCATAGGCGAGCTGAGACGCCGAGAGCGGCCGTGCCGACCAGTCGCTGAAGCGGTGGCTCTTGTCGATCTGCGCGCCGGTGAGGGCCGAGACGAGCGAGTCATAGCCGACCTGATCGCCGAAACCGGCCACCATGGCCGCGATCTGCGTATCAAAGAGCGGGCGGGGCGTCTGTCCGAACATCAGCAGGAAGATTTCCACGTCCTGCCGTGCCGCGTGGAAGACCTTGGTGACCTGCTCGTTGGCGAGCAAGGCGCCGAGAGGCGCGAGATCCAGCCCTTCGGCCTGCGCGTCGATCACCGCGACATCGGCCGCGCCGCCGAGCTGCACGACGCAGAGTTCCGGCCAGTAGGTGCGCTCGCGAATGAATTCCGTGTCGATGGTGATGAAAGGCTCGGCAGCCAGGCGGGCGCAGAGATCGGCCAGAACCTGACTGTCGGTGATGAAGACCGGGGCGGGAAATTCGATACGGGACTGACGCGGCATGATCCCTTTCTATCCGGAGCGCCGGGCCTGTCAAAGCCGGGGTCAGGCAGCGGCGGCCGTCGTCGCGTCGAACCGCGCGCGCGCCGCCTGGATCTCAGGCATGTGCGCATCCGCCCAGGAGACGAGGGCGGAGAGGGGCGCGAGGCAGGAGCGGCCGAGCGGCGACAGGCGGTATTCGACGGCGGGTGGCGTGGTCGGGAAGACGTGGCGCGTCACCAGCCCGTCCCGCTCCAGGCTGCGGAGCGTCTGCGTCAACATGCGTTTCGAGATGTCCGGCAGCATCCGGTAGAGCATGCCGAAGCGCTGCGGTTCTTCGGACAGGGCGAAGAGGATGAGGCTGCTCCATTTGTCGCCCATCCGGTCGAGAACTTGGCGGACCGGGCAGTTGCCGGCGTCGAAGCCGTGCGCTTTCCAGGTGCTGAAACGATCGCGGATCATCGGTTCCTTCCAGGTAACCAGAGTACCGGAAGCTGCCTTCTTCCGGGCCATCCGGGCTTCGGCTAGGGTCGGTCTCATTCTGAGACCATAAAGGATCGTTTCCATGTCTGACAATCATCCGCGCCTTCTGGTAACGGGCGCGAGCGGCCAGCTCGGCCGCCTGGTGGTGGAGCGCGTGGTGGCCCGCGTCGGTGCCGCGCGGGTCGTCGCCCTGGTACGCGACGCGGACAAGGGAGCGGCTTTCGCCGCCCAGGGCGTCGAGGTCAGGCTCGGGGATTACGAGCGGCCGGACAGCCTCGCCGCCGCCGTCCAGGGGATCGACCGGGTCCTGCTGATCTCCTCGAACGACCTCGCCCACCGCCGGGCTCAGCATCGCGCGGTCATCGCGGCGGCGGTCGCGGCCAGCGTTTCCTTCATCGCCTATACCAGCGTGCTGCATGCACCGACCTCGCCGCTCGGCCTCGCGGCCGACCATCGCGATACCGAAGCGGCGCTTGCCGAAAGCGGCGTGCCGCATGCCTTTCTGCGCAACGGCTGGTACACCGAGAACTACCTCGGTGCGATCGCACCCGCGCTTGCCCATGGCGTGGTGCTCGGCAGCTCCGGGGAGGGGCGGATTTCGGCGGCACCGCGCGCGGATTATGCGGCGGCCGCCGCCGCCGTGATGGCGGAAGGCGCCAGCGGCGCCTTCGAACTGGCGGGCGACGGCGCCTTCACCATGGCGGAATTTGCGGCGACGCTCGCGCGTCTCTCTGGCAAGCCGGTGGTCTACAAGGACCTGCCGCAGGCGGAGTATGAGGCCGCGCTGGCGGGCGCGGGCCTGCCCGCGCCCTTCGCCGCCTTGGTCGCCGATAGCAGCGCGGCGGCGGCGGGAGGCACCTTGTTCGACGCCTCGGGTACGTTGTCCCGCCTCATCGGCCAGCCAACCACGCCGCTGGCCGAGACCCTGGCGGCCGCTCTCGCCGCGGGCTGACGGGCCGGCACCGCGCGGTCTTGCAAAAAGGCCGATTCATGCCAAGTCCGCACGGTGAGCGGCCAGCCCGGCCGCGGCCAGAACAGAGAGAAGACACCATGATGAAGACGATGCGCTTCGGCCATCTGCTGTCGGCGGCCACCCTGATGGGCGGCCTTGCTGTCTCCGGCGCCGCTTTCGCCCAATCCGCCTCCCAGCAAAGCCTGGTCAACGGTGCGACGACCGGACTCGGCGCGCATCACCGTTTCTCCAGCGTCGCCGCGGCGCAGGATCATTGCCCGGGTGATACCATCGTGTGGTCGGACGGCGTGCACAAGACCTACAAGGTGGTGCAGCCAGGCAGCATGAAGGCGGGCCACGGCTTCTACGCCTGCAAGATGGAAGCCGACACCGCGGGCTTCACCGAAGCCAACTGAGCCATCCGACGGGCGGCGGGGTTTCGGCCCCGACAGTCTTCGCCCGGACCGGATGCCGATAAGAAGAGCCGGCCGGAGGTTCCTCCGGCCGGCTTTTTCGTCACCCGGCGGTGGGTTCCGCCGTTTCCATCGGTTCCGGTTCCGCTTCCGCGGGCGCCTCCGACGCGGCCGCGTCGGACACCGGCGCCTCTTCCGCCGCTCCTGCCGGCGAGGCAGGTGCGCCCGGCCGGACATGCACGGCACGGCGTTTCGTCCGCGCGCTCTCGTAGCTCGGATCCAGCACCAGTTCGAACAGCAGCAGAGACCGCCCGGTCACGCCATAGGCGTGCTCGAAGGGGAAGAGCGGCTCCTGCTCGGCTGCCTCGTCCTGCAGGTTGGTGTCGATCAGCAGGCGCCACTCCCGTCCACCGACCACCTCCGGCAGCTGGAATTCGACCAGATCGTGGTAGGAGTTGACGACGAGGAGCAGGGTCGCGTCGCGGCCACGCTGATAGATGCCGGTTTCCTGCGCACGCCCATCGAGCAGCACGCCCATGCAGCGCGCGATAGGATCGGTCCACTGATCGTCCGCCATCTCGGTCGCGTCCGGCGCGAGCCAGGTGACGTCTTTGAGGCCGAGCGTCTCGTCCCACTGGCCGCTGACGAACCGGCCGCGGGTGAGGATCGGAAAGCGGCGACGGAGTGCGGCCAGGCGGGAGGTGAAGCGGGCGAGGGCTTCGCCGCGCGGCCCATTGTCCCACGACACCCAGCTGATCTCGTTGTCCTGGCAATAGGCGTTGTTGTTGCCCTGCTGGCTGCGGCCCATCTCGTCACCCGCGAGCAGCATGGGCGTTCCCTTGGAGAGGAAGAGCGTCGCCAGCATGTTGCGCATCTGGCGATCGCGGAGGCCGAGAATCTCCGGATCGTCCGTGGGGCCTTCGGCGCCGCAGTTCCAGCTCAGATTGTGGGAATGGCCGTCCCGATTGTCCTCGCCATTCGCCTCGTTGTGCTTGTCGTTGTAGCTGACGAGATCGGCGAGGGTGAAGCCATCATGGGCAGCCAGGAAGTTGACCGACGCCCAGGGCTTGCGGCCACGGCGGTCGAAGAGATCAGCCGAGCCCATCATGCGGGAGGCGAGTTCCGCCATCTGGCCGTCGTCGCCCTTCCAATAGGCGCGGACCGTATCGCGGAACTTGTCGTTCCATTCCGCCCAGCCGGGCGGGAAGCCACCCACCTGATAGCCGCCCGGGCCGCAATCCCAGGGTTCGGCGATGAGCTTGACGGCGCCGAGCACGGGATCCTGCTGCACCGCCTTGAGAAAGCCCGACTGCTCGTCGAAGCCGTGCGGCTCGCGCGCCAGGATGGTGCCGAGGTCGAAGCGGAAGCCATCGACATGCATCTCCGTCACCCAGTAGCGCAGGCTGTCCGTCACCATGCGGATGGCCGCCGGATGGCTGAGGTTGAAGGTGTTCCCCGTGCCGGTGTCGTTGATGTAGTAGCGCGGCTGGTCCGGCAGCAGGCGGTAGTAGCTCGCGTTGTCGATGCCCTTGAAGGACAAGGTAGGCCCGAGTTCGTTGCCTTCCGCGGTGTGGTTGTAGACCACGTCCATGATCAGCTCGATGCCTGAATCATGCAGGCGGGCTACCATTTCCTTGAATTCGGAATAGGCGGTCTCCGCGACCTGGGCGTAGCGGCGGGCCGGGGCGAAGAAGCTCAGCGTGTTGTAGCCCCAGTAGTTGGTGAGGCCCTTGTCCACGAGATAGGAATCGTCCACGAAACGATGGACGGGCAGGATTTCGACGGCGGTGACGCCGATGCGCTTGAAGTGGCGCAGCATGGGCGGGGAGGCGAGGCCCCGGAAGGTGCCGCGGCTTTCGGGCGCCACCTCCGGATGCAGTTTGGTGAGACCCCGGACATGCGCCTCGTACACCACCGTCCGCTCCCACGGGATGGCGGGCGGACGATCCTGCCCCCAGGTAAAGGCGGGGTCGATCACCCGGCAGCGGGGCATGAAGGGGGCGCTGTCCCGCTCGTCGAAGGAGAGGTCGGCGTCAGGATGGCCGATCGTATAGCCGAAGAGGGCGTGGTCCCAGGTCAGCTCGCCGACCACCGCCTTGGCATAGGGGTCGAGCACGAGCTTATTGGGGTTGAAGCGGTGGCCGGCTTCCGGCGCGTAGGGGCCGTGCACGCGATAGGCGTAGAAGGTGCCGGGCCGCAGATCCGGGATGAAGCCGTGATAGATCTCGTTCGTGTATTCCGGAAGCGGAATGCGTTCGAGTTCGGTCTCGCCCGTGTCGTCGAACAGGCAGAGTTCGACCTTCGTCGCGTTCGCGGAGAAGATCGCGAAATTGACGCCGAGGCCGGTCCAGGTGGCACCCAGCGGATAGGGCAGGCCCTCCCGTATGGTGCTGCCGAAGAGAGCCATCCCCAATCCTCCATCGATTGTGCTGTATGTCAGCGAGATGGGGCGGCGGAGGCGTTCTGCAACGAAAGAGGGTGATCAGGCTTTCGCGTGCGGCTTGCGCATGAGACGCAGCGCATGGCCCTGCCGCGTGACGGGCCCGATGGGAAAGCGGTGCTGCTTGCGCTTCACGTCCTGGAAGGTGAGGTAGGCCCAAGGATGCGGCGGCAGATCGGCATCCGGAATGCCGGAGACGAGGAAATAGGCGTCCGACACGCCATCCCAGGCCTGGACGAGTTCGACCCAGCGGCAGGGCAGGCTCAGGTGCTCGTCGCCGCCTGGATGGTCATGCGTCACAAGCGTGATTTCCGTGGCAGCCCAGCCGGAGTCGTTGTCCATGGTGTCTCTCTCGTCTCGACCGCGTGAGGATAAGCGGCGGTGCGCGGCGCAGAAAGGTCGCAATGAGCGTGGCAGCCACACCGTTCAGGCCAGTTCCTCCATCGGAGCAATCAGGAAATCCGCCGGAATTCCCCAGGCCGCGCGGATGGCACCGATCATGGTAAGACTGAGGCCGCGCCGCCCTGAGAGAAATTCGCTGGCGCGTGACCGGGAGCCGAGGACCGCGGCCAGATCGGCTTGCCCCAAACCGTTCTGCTCCATGTAGAAGCGGACGACGGCGACCGGTTCCGGCGCGGAAATGGCATGGTGCTGACGCTCATAGCCTTCGATCAGGGCCGCAAGCACGTCAAACCGATCCGCCTCGGGCGTGCCAGGCTGCGGTTCGGTGTCGAAATAAGGGCTGATCTCTTGGAGGGCCCACTCATAGTCGGCTTCGGTGCGGATCGGTCGAACGTCCATCACACGGTCTCCGGGTCGATGCGATCATAATCCTTGTGCAGGCCGACAAATTTGACCAGCACGCGGTGGTGCCGATAGGCGACGTGCACGACGAGGCGATAGTTGTTGCCGCCGATGTCGAAGATCACGCGGTTGTCGCCGCCGAAATCGGCGGTGCCGAACATTCGCCGGATGTCGGCGGGACCGGACCAGTCTGCCTTGGACACTAGCGCATGCCAGGCCCGTAGCGGCGATTCCGCCCCCGGATGCTTCTCCCAGAAATCACGAAACATACGGAGCGCGATCACCTGCATTGAGTGATGTTTACCATGTTCCATTTTTTGGAACAAACCAAATGGCTTTCTCTTGAGCGAGGGAAAGCCTCTATGTCTTGACAGTCCTGCCCCTGCGCGCCTTGTTGCCGCCCGCGCCTTCCGTCGATCACCAGGACCTTCGCCCATGCATTCCTACCGCACTCACACCTGCGGTGCGCTCCGCACCACCGATGCCGGTGCCACCGTCCGGCTTTCCGGCTGGATTCACAGCAAGCGCGATCATGGCGGCCTGCTCTTCATCGACCTGCGCGACCATTTCGGATTGACCCAGATCGTCCTGCCGAGTGGCTCGGAGAGCTTCGCGATCGCCGACGGCCTGCGCGTCGAAAGCGTGATCACGGTCACGGGCGAGGTGGTGCTGCGCGAGCCTGCCACCGTCAACCCGAAGCTGCCGACCGGCGGCATCGAAATTCGCGTCAAGACGCTCGAGGTGCAGTCCACCGCCGACGTGCTGCCGCTGCAGGTGGCGGGCGACCAGACCTATCCGGACGAGCTGCGGCTGAAATACCGGTTCATCGACCTCCGCCGTGAGCGGGTCCATCGCAACATCATGCTGCGCGCCCAGGTCATCGCCTCGCTGCGCAGGCGCATGGTGGAGCAGGGCTTCGTCGAGTTCCAGACGCCGATCCTGACCGCCTCCTCGCCCGAGGGCGCGCGCGACTTCCTGGTGCCGGCGCGCAACCATCCCGGCAAGTTCTACGCGCTGCCGCAGGCGCCGCAGCAGTTCAAGCAGCTCGCCATGGTCGCGGGCTTCGACCGCTATTTCCAGATCGCCCCCTGCTTCCGGGACGAGGCAGCGCGTGCCGACCGCTCCCCGGGTGAGTTCTACCAGCTCGATTTCGAGATGAGCTTCGTGACCCAGGAAGACGTCTTCTCGACGCTGGAGCCGGTGATGGCCGGGGTCTTCCAGGAGTTCGGCCAGGGCCGCGCGGTGACCGAGGGGGCCTTCCCCCGCATTCCCTATGCCGAAGCGATGCTCACCTATGGCTCGGACAAGCCCGACCTGCGCAACCCGCTGAAGATCACCGACGTGACCGAGCATTTCGCAGGCTCGGGCTTCGGCCTCTTCGCCAAGATCGCGGCCTCGGGCGGCATCGTGCGCGCCATTCCGGCGCCGGGCGCAGGCGGCAACCCGCGCTCGTTCTTCGACAAGCTCAACGAGTGGGCGCGCGCCGAGGGCGCGGGCGGCCTCGGCTACATCACCTTCGATGCCGAAGGGCCGAAGGGTCCGATCGCCAAGAACCTGGAAGCCGACCGGGCGGCGGCCATCGCGGCGGCCTGCGGCGTCGGCCCGGGCGATGCCGTCTTCTTCGCCGCCGGCAAGCCGGACGTCACGCCGAAGTTCGCGGGCGCGGTGCGCACCAAGCTCGGCACCGATCTCGGGCTGATCGAGCAGAACGCCTTCCGCTTCTGCTGGATCACCGATTTCCCGATGTACGAGCTGAACGAGGAGACGGGGCAGATCGATTTCAGCCACAACCCCTTCTCCATGCCGCAGGGCGGGCTGGAGGCGCTGAACAGCCAGGACCCGCTGACCATCAAGGCCTTCCAGTACGACATCGTCTGCAACGGCATCGAGCTGTCCTCCGGCGCCATCCGCAACCATCGGCCGGACATCATGCTGCGCGCCTTCGAGATCGCGGGCTACGGCGCGGAGGAGGTGGAAGCGCGGTTCGGCGGCATGCTGCAGGCCTTCCGCTATGGCGCCCCGCCGCATGGTGGCTCGGCCCCCGGCATCGACCGGATGGTCATGCTGCTGGCCGATGAGCCCAATATCCGCGAGGTCATTCTCTTCCCGCTGAGCCAGGGCGGCGAAGACCTGATGATGGGCGCGCCCGCCGAGGTGGAGCCGGCACGGCTGCGCGAATTGTCGCTGCAGATCGTGCTGCCGCCCAAGGCCGTCAAAAGCTGAGCGCTGCGCCGAGCACCCGGCCGTGCCTTCGATCCCCGCGCGCTTCGGCCGCGGGGATCGTCGCTTCTACGCTCCAGACATGGGTCCAATTACGAAGGTTACCTTTGTAGTTTAGCTTTTTATCGGATAGAGGGTAGGGATGACCGAACGGGAGGAGAGGGGGGACGCCACGGCTCAGGCGCTGGCCACCGAGATCCGCCGCATCGCAGGCCGGCTGAAGCGCCGGCTGCGGGAGATCTCGGGTGTCGGGGACATGCCGGTTTCGCAGATCGTCGTGCTGCTGCGCCTCGAAAGCGAGGGGCAGGCGACGGTCTCGGACTTGGCGCGCGCCGAGGGCATGCGGCCGCAATCCATGGGGGCGATCATCGCGGCCCTGGAAGCGGCGGGGCATGTTCAGGGGCGGCCGGACCCGGCCGACGGCAGACGCACGCTGCTGTCTTTGACCGAGCGCTGCGTCGCCTGGATGCAGGCGGGGCGGATCGCCCGGCAGGACATGCTGGCCGGGGCCATCGCCGCACGGTTGAGCCCCGAGGAGCAGAGACAGCTCGGCGCCGCCCTTCCCCTCCTGGCTCGGCTCGTCGAATGACAATCTGAGGAGTTTCCGATGCCCGTCACCACCCTCGATCCGCGTAGTGCACTCGTCGTCATCGATTTGCAGAAGGGCATCGTCGCCCTGCCGGTCTCCCAGGCCGTGGAGCCGATCATCGAGAAGGCACGCCGGCTCGCCGATGCCTTCCGCGCCCGCGGCCTGCCGGTCGTCTGGGTCAACGTCACGGGCGGCGCGCCGGGCCGGAACGAGCAGCCGACCAGCACGGCGGACCTGCCGGCCGACTGGGCCGAGCTGGTGCCGGCCCTCGGCGCGCAACCCGGCGACCACCGCGTGACGAAGAAGACCTGGGGCGCCTTCACCGGCACGGACCTGCACGATTTCCTGCAGGCGAAGGGCGTGACCCAGATCGTGCTGCTCGGCGTTGCGACGTCGATCGGCGTCGAATCCACGGCCCGCTTCGCGCAGGAGCTCGGCTACAACATCACCCTGGTGACCGACGCCATGGCCGATCTCCGGCCCGAGGCGCATGAGAACAGCATCGCGCGGATCTTCCCGCGTCTCGGTGAACGCGGGACGGCCGAGGAGGTGCTGGCGCTGCTGCCGCCGATGGGCTGAGCCGGGGCTGCCAGCGGGGACTGGGGCCATGCGGGCCGCGGTCCGGGCGCTGCGGCATCGGAACTTCCGGCTCTGGTCGGCCGGTGCCCTCGTCTCCAACATCGGCACGTGGATGCAGCGCATCGCCCAGGACTGGCTGGTGCTGACGATGCTGACGCACCACAGCGCGGCCGCGCTCGGCCTCGTTACCGCGCTGCAGTTCGCGCCGCAGCTGCTGCTTCTGCCCTGGATCGGCAGTGCCGCCGACCGCTTCGACCGGCGCCACCTGCTGATCCTGACCCAGGCGGCGATGGGGCTGCTCTCCTTTGTCTTTGGTCTTCTGATCCTGAGCGGCGCCGTGCGGTTGTGGCAGGCCTACGGCTTCGCCTTTCTCAGCGGATGCGCCGCCGCCTTCGATGCGCCGGCGCGGCAGAGCTTCGTATCGGAGCTGGTGGGCGGGGCGGATCTGCCCAATGCCGTGGCACTCAACGCCATGTCCTTCAATGCCGGGCGGATGCTGGGTCCGGCGGTTGCGGGCTTCGTCATCGCGCGCTTCGGCGCCGGCCTCGCCTTTCTCATCAACGGCCTCTCTTTCCTCGCCGTGATCCTGGCCCTGTTACGGCTGCGCCGTTCGGCGCTACGCGCGGCACCCCGGGCCGCGCGCGGCAGAGGAGGCTTCCTGGAGGGGCTGCGCTACGCCTGGGCTGCGCCACGGCTGCGGGGTTGCCTGATCATGCTCGCCCTCATCGGCACCTTCGGGCTGAATTTTCCGATCTTCGTCGCCACCATGGCGACGCGGGTGCTGCATCAGGGGCCTGCCGGCTACGGGTTGCTCAACGCCCTGATGGCGCTCGGCACCATCGCGGGTGCGTTCTTCGCCGCGACTCGCCCGAAGCCGAGCCTGCGGCTCCTGGTGCTTGCCGCGGCGCTGTTCGGCCTCGGCTTCCTGCCGGCAGCGCTGATCCCGCGCTTCTCCGTCTTCGCCGTGTGCCTGGCCCTGATCGGCTGCGCGGCGCTGATCTTCACGACCGGCACCAACAGCCTCATGCAACTGGAGGCGGCGCCTGACATGCGGGGGCGGATGATGGCCCTGCGCGTCGCCGTGGCGCTGGGTGGCGCGCCACTGGGTGCGCCGCTGACCGGCTGGATTGCGGATGCGGCGGGCCCAAGAGCCGCCCTGCTGGTGGGGGCGGCGGCCGGCCTTGCCGCCGCGAGCGCGGGCCTGTGGCTCATGCATAAAAAAAACCGAGCCATCTAGAACCTCCGGACGTTTCAGGACATTCGAAGTGCGGGCTCCACGGCGCCTTGCGTTTCCCCCTTTTTTCTATATTGACCAAGGAAGTCCTTGAATGGTCGGTTGATATCGTCAATCATGAACCGTTTCAAATATGAAACTTTTAACCTGCTCGACGATGAGGCACCGAAAACTTTCCTCATGACAAAGATCGGAATCATCGTCGGCATGCTGTCCGAGGCCCGCATCGCCCAGCGCAGCGGCTGCGCCGTCGCGATCGGCGGCGGCCTGCCCTTGGGCGCGCGGCGGATGGCGGAGCGCCTGGTGGCGGACGGCGCCACGGCGCTGATCAGCTTCGGTCTCGCCGGTGGGCTCGACCCTGCGCTCGAGGCCGGAGTTCTGCTTGCACCCCGTCTCGTCATCAGCGAGGACCGCAGCTACGCCTGCGATGAGACACTTCGCCAGCAGATGCAGGGGGAAGCGGATGCCTGCGACTCGCTGTTGGCCGGCACGGCCGTCGTTGCGCGCGCCGAGGAAAAGGCGCGCCTCTGGCAGCGCTACCGGGCGGCGGCGATCGACCTCGAAAGCGGCGTGGTGGCGGAAGTGGCGGCCGAGCGTGGCGTGCCCTTCGCCGTGATGCGCGCGGTCTGTGACCCGGCCACCCGCAACTTGCCACCCGCGGCCGTGGAAGCGCTGGACGAAACCGGACGGGTGCGGCCCATGAAAATGGCGGGCATGCTGGCCCGCCATCCCATCGACATTCTCGGCCTGATCGCGCTCGGGCGAGATGCCGCCCGGGCGCGCCGGGCGTTAATCCGCGGCGCCGAAGGCCTCGGACGATTTGCTGCGCGTCACGCGGACCTTGGGCGGAGCCTTCGCCTCTAGCTCCTTCATCTTCTCTTCCACATGGCGGCTGAAGACCGTGTAGTCGGCGGGACGCTGGCGATCGAGCGGGATCTCCTTCGCCATGGCGCCTTCGGTCTTGGGCCCGCGGATGGCCGCGGCAGCCATACGGATGGGATGCTTGATCGCTTCCATCACGGCGGTCGCCTCATAGCCGGAATGGACCATGCAGTCGGCGCACTTCTCGTAATTGCCGGTGCCGTACTGATCCCAGTCCGTCGTCGCCATCAGCTCGGTGAAGCTCTTCGCATAGCCTTCGCCCAGCAGGTAGCAGGGGCGCTGCCAGCCGAAGACGTTGCGCGTCGGCTTGCCCCAGGGCGTGCAGTGGAAGCTCTGATTGCCGGCCAGG
This sequence comes from Acidisoma sp. 7E03, assembly GCF_054665075.1. NCBI lineage: Bacteria > Pseudomonadati > Pseudomonadota > Alphaproteobacteria > Acetobacterales > Acidocellaceae > Acidisoma > Acidisoma sp. 7E03. Next base: position 481,571 of record NZ_BAAFHE010000001.1, on the reverse strand, counting down.
AAGTCCAGGAAGAGGGCAGACTGGTTGAACTTCCACTTGCGACCCTTCCCGTAGCGGAAGATGCCGCGGAACAGTTCCTTGGTCTTCTGGCGGTTGAGGAAGTGCTCCTTGTCGGGCGCGCGCTCATAGGCATAGCCGGGAGAGATCATCACCCCGTCGATCCCCAGTTCCATCGCCTGGTCGATGAACTTGCCGACCCGCTCGGGCTGTGCGCCGTCGAAGAGCGTCGTGTTGATGCACAGGCGGAAGCCGCGCTTCTTCGCGTCCTGGATGGCGCGAACGGCGACGTCGAAGGTGCCTTCCTGGCTCACCGCGTGGTCGTGCATCTCGCGGTCGCCGTCGAGATGGATGTCCCAGGCGAAGTTCTTGTGTGGCTTGTAGAGGTCGATCTTCTTCTCGAGCAGCAGGGCGTTCGTGCAGAGATAAACGAACTTGCCGCGCTTCAGCAGGCCTTCGACGATCTGCGGCATTTCCTTGTGCAGCAGCGGCTCGCCGCCGGCGATGGCGACCACCGGGGCGCCGCATTCATCGGCGGCCTCCATGCACTCCTCGAAGGAGAGACGCTGATTGAGGATCGGCGCCGGATAGTCGATCTTGCCGCAGCCGTTGCAGGCAAGGTTGCAGCGGAAGAGCGGCTCCAGCATCAGCACCAGCGGGTAGCGTTTGCGCCCGATGAGATGCTGCTTGACGACATAGGCGCCAACGCGGATCGCTTGATTGAGTGGAACACCCATAAGTGGTCAGCCCCTAGTTGTTACGCGACGTCGGCGACTTCAGGCGGCAGGCGGAAACGCACGTCCTCGGGCACGCCGTCAAGCAGACCGACCTCGACGTCGCCGAAGCGGCGCAGTCCGTCGAGCACGTTCTGGACGAGAACTTCGGGCGCCGAGGCGCCGGCGGTGACGCCGACGCGGCTGACGCCCTCGAACCACTCGGCCTTCAGGCCGTTTTCATCATCGATGAGGTAAGACGGGCAGCCGAGCTCCTCGCCCAGTTCCCGCAGCCGGTTGGAGTTCGAGCTGTTGCGCGAACCCACCACGAGGATGACGTCGACTTGTGTAGCGAGATCGCGGACGGCCTGCTGTCTGTTCTGCGTCGCATAACAGATATCACGGACGTCCGGGCCCATGATGGTCGGAAAGCGCTCTTGCAGCGCCTGGATGATGCCGCGCGTGTCGTCCACCGAGAGCGTGGTCTGGGTGACGTAGGCGAGCTTGTCCTCGTCCTTCACCGCGAGGGTCGCGACGTCATCGACCGTCTGGACGAGATGGACCTTCGCCGGAATCTGGCCGATCGTACCCTCGACCTCAGCATGGCCGGCATGGCCGATGAGGACGATCTCCCGCTCCTGGGCGGCGTAGCGCCGGCCTTCGGCATGCACCTTGGCGACGAGCGGGCAGGTGGCGTCGATCACGGGTAGGCCGAGGCTCACCGCCTCGTCCTGCACCTTCTTGGCGACGCCATGGGCCGAGAAGACGGTGATCGCGCCCTCGGGCACCTCGTCCAGCTCGTCCACGAAGACCGCGCCGCGCTGGCGCAGATCCTCGACGACGTGGCGGTTGTGGACGATTTCGTGGCGGACGTAGATCGGTGGGCCGTATTTCTTCAGTGCCCGCTCCACGATGTCGATCGCGCGGACGACGCCGGCGCAAAATCCACGCGGCTGGGCCAGGAGGACACGCATGATGTCAGGTCTTCTCCAATGGTCGGCGCCGCATCCCGTTTCGGGGCGGGGCGCCGCAATCTTCGGCTCGCAAGCCATTCACCTCACGGGATAAGCAATTCATCGGACGGCGGCAAGGTTTTGCTGCGATGCAGGGCAAGCCTCACGCAGCTGTGCCGCGGCGGAGAGGCTTGTTTTCGGACGACCCTTGTTTACAACCCGGGCGGAGATGCGATCCGTGCTGCAAATTTGCCGCAGCTGCCGATGACAATCGGGGACTGAGCCCCGAAATCGGGGGCGGGCGGATGGCCCGCCTGGGACGGACACATTAACTCTGGAGGCGGCGGCCGCGCCGCAAGGATAAGCGATGGTGGCGTCAAGGCGCGTGTTTCTGGCGGCGTTCGGTGCAACGGCGCTTTCCCCGGCTGTCGGCTGGGCCGATACCGGCTCCACCGCCGTAACCGCGCCGGTGGAAGCGCTCAACCAGGGTTTGATCGCGGTGATGAAGGCCGGCGATCAGGCCTCCTTCCTCCAGCGGTTCCAGACGCTGGCCCCGATCGTGGACCGTGTCTTCGACCTGCCGCGAATCCTGCGCATCTCGGTGGGCGCCTATTGGAGCACCTTGCCGCCGGAGCAGCAGCAGAAGCTGCTGCAGGTCTTCCGCAGCTTCATCGTCGCGACCTACGTCGCGAATTTTCACTCCTATAACGGCGAAGTATCTTCCGTTTCCCCGACGACGCGGGCAGTGGGGGCGCAGCAGGTCGTCACCAGTGCGCTCGCCAAACCCTCCGGCGACAATCTGCGCATCGATTACGTCATGGGTCAGGCCGGTGGTGCGTGGAAAATACAAGACATCCTTCTCGATGGCACGATAAGCAGAGTAGCTGTGCAAAGATCCGACTTCGCATCGCTTCTCTCCGACGGCAATGCGAGCCGGCTCATCGCCAGCCTGCAGCAGAAGGTCTCGACCTTGTCTTCCGGGGCCATCAGTTCGTAACCGCCTGGGCGCGAGTGGTCGCGCCGTCCGCCACGCCGTTCCGGGAGCTTTCGCCGTTTTGACCCTGATCGCCGACGCAACCGCAGTTCTGGCTGCCGCCGGGCTCGTCCAGGCGGGGGCGGGGGTGGCTGCGCTCAAGCGCTTCAGCCGTCAGCCGCGGCCGGACTCCGAGCAGCGTTTGCCGGTGAGCATCCTCAAGCCCCTGAAGGGGGACGAGCCGCTGCTCGAGGCGGCGCTCGTCTCCTTCTGCACGCAGTCCTACCCGACCTATCAGATCGTCTTCGGCGTGCAGGACCGCGCGGATCCTGCGATCGCCGTGGTGGAGCGGGTGCGCCGGCTCTTCCCCGAACGCGACATCACGCTGGTGGTGGACGAGACGCAGCATGGCGGCAACCGCAAGATCGCCAACCTGATCAACATGTGGCCCGCGGCCAAGCACGATATCATCGTCATGGCCGATTCGGACGTCCATGTGCGGCCCCACTTCCTCGAACGGATGGTGGCGGCGGTCGAGACGCCGGGCGTCGGCGTGGCGACGACGCTCTATGCCGGCGTGCCCACGGGTCTCACGGCGGCCAGCGCCTTCGGTGCCGCACAGATCAACCACTTCTTCCTCGGCGGCGTGCTCATCGGCCGCATGCTGGGGCGGCAGGATTGTCTCGGCGCGGCGGTCGCGCTCCGGCGCAGCACGCTCATGCGCATCGGCGGCCTGCCGGCCCTGCTGCCGCATCTCGCCGATGATGCGGTGCTCGGACGGCTGGTGCGCGGCCTCGGCCTGCGCGTGGCCCTTGCCTCCGGCCTTGTCGTCACCACCGTGTCCGAAGACACGATGGGCGCTCTGTTCCATCACGAATTGCGCTGGGCACGCACCATCCGCGCGCTGGAGCCGGTGACCTATGCGACGACGGTCTTGCAGTTTCCGGTGCTCTGGGCGCTGCTCAGCTGGCCGCTTTCGGGCTTCGCCCTCTGGCCGATCGCCTTGGTCGCGGTGGTCTGGGGCCTGCGGGCCTGGACCATCCGCGCCGTTGCCGGGCAGCTCGGGCGCGGCGGATTCTCGGGTTGGCTGCTGCCGGCCCGCGAGGTCTTCTCTCTCGCGGTGCTGTGCACCAGTTATTTCGGCAATCGGGTCGTCTGGCGCGGCAGCAGCATGGCCGCCACCGCAGACCGGCGGCGGTTGAAAGCCGGCTCTGGCAAGCTCAGCTTCGGCAAGTTACGGTTCGGCAAGTCAAGCCGGCTCACTCGGGGTATCAATCAGTTATGATGAAGACACTTTTCCTGCAGCCCCCCTCCTTCGACGGTTTCGACGGGGGAGCCGGATCTCGCTATCAGGCCCGCCGGGAAATCAAATCCTTCTGGTACCCCACCTGGCTCGCCCAGCCCGCCGCCCTGGTTCCCGGCAGCCGCCTGATCGACGCGCCGCCTGCGCGCATGGGCATGGCGCCGATCCTGGAGGACGTGAAAAACCGCGACCTCGTCATCATCCACACCTCGACGCCCTCCTTCCAGAACGACGTGAAGGTGGCCGAGCAGCTGAAGGCCGCCAACCCGGCGGTGAAGATCGGCTTCGTCGGCGCCAAGGTGGCGGTGCAGCCAGCGGAGAGCCTGGCCGCGTCCACCGCGGTCGATTTCGTCGCCCGCAACGAGTTCGACTTCACGATCAAGGAAATCGCCGAGGGTCGTGATTGGGCGGAGGTGGACGGCATCTCCTACCGCGATGCTTCGGGCCAGATCGTCCATAACAAGGACCGCGCGATCCTGGAGGACATGGATCAGCTGCCCTTCGTCACCGACGTCTATAAGCGCGACCTGAAGATCGAGGACTATTTCATCGGCTATCTGATGCACCCGTATATCTCGATCTATACGGGCCGCGGCTGTAAGTCCCGCTGCACCTTCTGCCTGTGGCCGCAGACGGTCGGCGGCCACCGCTACCGCGTGCGCAGCCCGGAACATGTCGCCGCCGAAATCAAGCAGGCGATGAAGGACTTCCCGCAGGTCAAGGAATTCTTCTTCGACGACGACACCTTCACCGACAACCTGCCGCGCGCCGAGGAAATCGCGCGCGAACTCGGCAAGCTCGGCGTCACCTGGTCCTGCAACGCCAAGGCGAACGTGCCGCGCAAGACGCTCGAAGTGCTGAAGGCCAATGGCCTGCGCCTCCTGCTGGTCGGCTACGAGAGCGGCAACCAGCAGATCCTGCACAACATCAAGAAGGGCATGCGGGTCGAGGTGGCCGAGCAGTTCACGAAGGACTGCCACGAGCTAGGTATCAAGATCCACGGCACCTTCATCCTCGGCCTGCCGGGCGAGACGAAGGAGACGATCGAGGAGACGATCCAGTTCGCGACCCGGATCAATCCGCACACCATCCAGGTCTCGCTGGCGGCGCCCTATCCCGGCACCGCGCTCTACAAGCAGGCGCTGGAGAATGGCTGGCTGGACGCGAAGCATGCCGAGCTGATCGACGAAAGCGGCATCCAGATCGCGCCGCTGAGCTACGAACATCTGACGCACCAGGAAATCTTCGACAACGTCGAGGTCTTCTACAAGCGCTTCTACTTCCGCCGCTCGAAGATCGGCTCGATCGTCTGGGAGATGCTGGGCAGCCGGCAGATGCTGGTGCGCCGCCTGCGCGAAGGCGTGGAATTCTTCCAGTTCCTGCGCGAGCGCCACAAGATCGCGGCTTGAGTCGAACCACCGTCATCCCCGGCCTTGTGCCGGGGATTCACCCGCTTGGGCGCCCTGCCGGGTAGACCCGCGGGACAAGCCCGCGGGTGACGAGCATGAACCGCCGCGCCATCATTTCCGCCGATGATTTCGGCCTCTCGCTCGCCGTCAACGAAGGGATCGAACGAGCCCACCGCGAGGGGCTGCTCTCCACCGCCAGCCTGATGGTGGCGGGAGACGCGGCCGAGGATGCGGTGCGCCGTGCACGAGGGATGCCCGATCTGAAGGTCGGGCTGCATCTCGTCGCGATCGAAGGGCCGGCGATGCTGCCGCCCGCCGAGATCGCGGCGCTGCTGGACGGCGAAGGCCGCATCCCATCGGACCCGCTGGGCCTCGGCCTCCGCTATGCCTTCAGCCGCCGCACCCGGGCCGCGCTCACCCGTGAGATCGCGGCGCAGTTCCGGGCCTTCGCGGCGACGGGTCTGCCCCTCGACCATGCGAACGCACATAAACATATGCACATGCATCCCTTCGTTGCGGCCCGCATGGTGGCGGAGGGCAGGGTGCATGGCCTGCAGGCGATGCGCATTCCGGCCGAACCCGCCGGCGTCATGACCGCGCTTGGCGTGCCGCAGGGGCTGGGCGCGCGCGCCCTCCTCGCCTGGACCCGGCAGCTCCGCCTCCGGGCGCGCCGTGCCGGGCTCCTCGCCAACGATCATGCCTTCGGCCTCGCCTGGAGCGGCCAGATGACGGAAGAGAAGCTGCGGCGCCTTATTCCCCGCCTGCCGGCGGGTCTGTCGGAAATCTATTTCCATCCGGCCGCCGGCCGGGATGCGCTGCTCGACCGCTTCATGCCCGATTATGAGCACGAGGCGGAGCTTGCGGCCCTCGTCAGCCCGGAGGTGCGTGCCGCCCTGCAGGCGGCCGGCGTGGGTCTGACGACCTACGGCGCCGCGTCAGGCTGAGGCCGAGGCGCGCTGCAAGCGGCTGCGGCCTGGCAGGATCAGGAAGGCCGCGCCGGCCGCGAGGGCGAAGAGCAGCATGACGGCCGCGACCGCCGCCAGCCCCCAGGCAGAAAAAAGCAGCGAAACCAGCGCGCTCGAGATCGTCGCGCAGACCATCTGGAAGGAGGCGAGCACGCCGCCGGCGACACCCGCGATCTCGGGCACAGGGTCGAGCGCACCGTGGCTCGCATTGGGGGCGACGATGCCGAAGCAGAAGGTCACCAGGAAGAAGAGCCCCATGAGCAGCGGCAGCGGCAGCGGCACCGGGCCGGAGACGGTGAGGAGGGTGAGGAGGACGGCTGCCGCGATCATGCAGATGAGGCTGGCCGGCATCAGCGGCAGGTGATGCGCGCCGCGGGCACTCACCCAGCCGTTGATTGCGGCGCCGCCGACGATGCCGAGCGCGGTGCCGGCAAAGAGCAGGCCGTAGGCGGTTGGGCTGAGATGGTAGAGGCCGATCAAGACCAGCGAGGAGCCCGAGATATAGGCGAAGGCACTGCCGAAGCCGAAGCCGAAGATCAGGCAATGGCCGACCGAGCCGCGGTTGCGCAGCAGCCGCCGGTAGCCGGCGAGGACCCCGCCCTTCGGCATGGGGGCGTCGCTCCGCCGTGATTCGGCGTAGCCGAAGACGCTGGTGAGCACGACAAGGAAGGCGATCACTGCCAGAGCAGTGAAGATCATGCGCCAGCCCGTGACCGCCAGGATGAGGGCACCGAGGGTCGGCGCGATGACCGGGGCCATGTTGAGCACCATCGTCACCAGGGAAAGGCGGGTGCGCGCGGCCGCGCCGGAAAACAGATCGCGCACGATGGCGAGCGCGATGGTGATGCCTGCGCCCGCGCCTGCGCCTTCCAGCAGGCGGCCCAGCAGAAGCACGCCGATGGTGGGCGAGACGGCGCAGAGGAGGGAGGCGAGGCAGAAGAGCGCGAGGCCGACGACGAGCACCGGCTTGCGGCCGTAGCGGTCGGAGAGGGGGCCGTAGAGCAGCGGCGTCACCGCGAAGCCGGCCATGAAGAGGCTGACCGTCAGCCCGCTCATACCCGGCGTCGTCCGCAGGGTTTCGGCCATGTGCCCGAGCGCCGGCAAGGCCATGTCGGTCGCGAGCGGCGGCATCGCGGACATGGCGCCGAGCAGGATGACGAAAGCGGCGGAGTGCGGAGGGATGCGCATGGCGGCCTGACGATCACGGAGGATGCTCTATGACCGAGGGCGGCCCCGCCTGTCCATGACACGAGGGCTCCTTCCCCCTCGCAAACAATGGGTTAGCGAAACGGGACGGCCTTGCCGCCATCCCGCCCCGGCGCTTCCTCAGGCGCCGCGTTGACAGACGCGGCGGGCGGCTTAAACGTCCCCGGCTTGCCGTAGGGAGACTGACATGACGCGTGCCGCCGCCGCCGACTTGGCCCAGACGATCGATGCCCTGTGGGAGCGCCGCACCGAGATCTCCTCCAAAACCATGGGCGCCGAGCGGGATGCCGTCGAGGCCGCGCTCGCTCTGCTCGAATCGGGGGAGGCACGCGTCGCCGAGTCGAAGGAGAGTGGCTGGCAGGTCAATCAGTGGCTGAAGAAGGCGGTGCTGCTGTCCTTCCGTCTGCAGGACAGCGTGCCCATGCCGGGTGCGGGCGGCGCGCCCGTCTATGACAAGGTGCCGATGAAGTTCGAGGGCTGGGGCGAGAACCGCTTCGCCGAGGCCGGCTTCCGCGCCGTGCCGGGCGCGGTCGTCCGTCGCTCCGCCTTCATCGCCCGCAACGTCGTGCTGATGCCCTCTTTCGTGAACGTCGGCGCCTATGTCGGCGAGGGCACGATGATCGACACCTGGTCCACCGTCGGCTCCTGCGCCCAGGTGGGAAAGAACTGCCACATCTCCGGCGGCGTGGGCCTGGGCGGCGTGCTGGAGCCGCTGCAGGCCGGCCCGGTGATCATCGAGGATGATTGCTTCATCGGCGCGCGGTCGGAAGTCGCCGAAGGCTTCGTGGTGGAGCGCGGCTCCGTCGTCTCCATGGGCGTCTTCCTCGGTGCCTCCACCAAGGTGATCGACCGCGCGACCGGCGAGATCTTCCAGGGCCGCGTGCCGGCCTATTCCGTCGTTGTGCCGGGCACGCTGCCGGGCAAGCCGCTGCCTGACGGCACGCCGGGCCCCTCGCTCGCCTGCGCCGTCATCGTCAAGCGCGTGGACCAGCGCACGCGGGAGAAGACCTCCGTCAACGAATTGCTGCGCGCGTGAGCACCGCAGCCGCCCTGACCGATCCGCTGCCGCTGGCCCAGGCGCTGTTGCGCTGCGCCAGCGTGACGCCGGCGGATGGCGGGGCCATGGACGTGCTGGGCGAAGCCCTGGAGTCGCTCGGTTTCACCCTTCATCGCCTGACCTTCGGCGATACGCCGAACCTCTACGCCCGTCTCGGCACCGGCAGCCCGCATTTCTGCTTCGCGGGGCATACCGACGTCGTGCCCCCGGGGGACGGCTGGCGGCACGATCCCTTCGGCGGCGTGGTGGAGGATGGTATCCTCTACGGACGCGGGGCCTGCGACATGAAAGCGGCGATCGCGGCCTTCGTCGCGGCCGTCGCCCAGGGCAAGGAGGCGGGCCGGCTGCCTGGTTCCGTCTCGCTCCTCATCACCGGGGACGAGGAGGGGGCGGCAACGGATGGCACGGTGCGCGTCGTCGACTGGATGCGCGACCATGGCGAGGTGCCGGATTTCTGCCTGGTGGGCGAGCCGACCAACCCGCGCGTCCTCGGCGAGACGATCAAGATCGGCCGGCGCGGGAGCCTCTCCGCCTTCATCAGCGTGCCGGGCGTGCAAGGCCATGCCGCCTATCCGCATCTCGCCGACAATCCGGTGCACAAGCTGATCGCTTTGCTGAACGCCCTGGTTTTGCACCGGCTGGACGAGGGGAACCGCTGGTTCGAGCCCTCCTCGCTGCAGGTGACGAGCGTCGACGTCGGCAACCCGGCGACCAACGTCATTCCGCCGCGTGCGACCGCGAAGCTCAACATTCGCTACAATGACGGTCACACCGCCGGCAGTCTGCAAGACTGGATCGAGGCGGAGGCGGCGCGCCACGCGCCGGGTGCCAAGATCAGCTTCCAGGCCTCGGGCGATAGCTTCCTGACCGAGCTCGGACCCCGCGTCCAAGGCCTTCAGGCCGCCATTGCCCGCATCTTCCGCACCGAGCCCAAGCTCGAGACCGGGGGCGGCACCTCCGACGCGCGCTTCATTACCCATCTTTGCCCGGTTGCCGAATTCGGGCTGGTGGGGCAGAGCATGCACAAGGTGGACGAGCACACGACGGTCGCCGACCTGCGGCAACTCGCCGCCGCCTATGCCGCCATTCTTGCCGAGTTTCCCGGATGATGAGGCCTGCCATGAATGCGCGGCCCGGCCGCACCAATATCCTGCGCGGTGTCCTGCTGCTGTGCCGGGGCAAGGCGGCGGGTCTCGCAGAGATCGGCAGCGGTCCGGATGCCTTCCTGTCGAGCCTGGCGCCGATGGTCGCCTTTCCTTTGGTCGGCTGCGGGCTGATGGCATCCCAAGGGCGTCTGGTGGATGGGGCGACGGACTTCCTCGCCTCTCTCGTCGCGATCCTCGCGCCGCCGGTCCTGTCCCACGCGCTTGCGACCCGCTATGGCCACGTCGCCGGCTGGTACCGCTTCGCCACCGCCTTCAACTGGTGCCAGTGGGTGCTGCCGGTGCTGGGCGCCATCCTTGTGCTGGTGGCGGGGGCGCTGGTGCAGGCCGGGCTGCCGCTGAAGGCCGCGATCATCCTGCTGGGCAGCGTTCTGCTGGCCTATGCCTTCTGGCTGCACTGGTTCCTGGCGCGCCATGCCTTGGGCTTCGGGCGCGGGCGAGCGCTCCTCTTCATCCTGCTCGTCAATCTCGGGACCCTGGCACTGGTCGGCGGCCCGCAGGTCGCGCAAATGCTCACGCACCCTTCCACCACCACGGCGACGGCGGGATGAGCGGCGGATTCGCCTCCGCCTGCAGGAGTTTCGGCCGCGAAATTCTCGGCAGTGCGCGGGGCATCGCGCTTCTCGCCTTCGGCTACGAGGACGGCGCCCGCGCCTTCACCGGCGAGCGCGATGCGACCCGGCGCAGCTTCGTTGCCGCCCTCTTCGCCTTTCCGCTCTTCCTCGTCTTTCACTATCTCGACTGGCTCTCCGGCACTGCGCCGCGGGAGGGCGCACATGCCCTGGCGCTGGACTGCCTGACCTTCCCCATTTCCTGGGCCGGCTTCGCGCTGCTCGCCGTGCCGCTGCTGCGCAGCCTGGGGGCGGAGACCCGCTGGCTGCGCTTCATCATGGCCTGGAACTGGTGCAACCTCGCACAATACCTGCTGTTGCTCGCGACCTCGCTGCCGCTGGTGCTGCACGTTCCGCTGATGCTGGGGCAGGTGGTGGTTCTGGTCGGCTATTGCTGGGCGCTCTGGCTGGAATGGACGGTCGCGCGCCTGACGCTGCAGGTGACCCCGGTGGCCGCCGCGATGGTGGTGGCGGCGGATGTGGGATTTGGCGCCCTGGTCTCCCTCATCACCCTGCTGCCCGCCTCGTCCCTCAGCCTCTGAACGAGAAAGGGCGGCACCCTGCGGTGCCGCCCCTGGCCGGTCGGTCAGACCCAGTCGTCGTTGCCGCCGCCGCTGTCCCAGCCGCCGCCGGTATCCATGCCGCCGTCATCCTGCCAGCCGCTATCCGTGCTCTGGTCGGGCATGGTCTGCCAGCCGCTGTTGTCGGCAGCGCCGGCGCCCCAGCCGGAGGCATCACCAGCGCCGGCATCCGGCACCGTCGCCCACCCGCTCTGGTCGAAGCCGCCGGCCATCTGGTCCGCGCCATAGCTGCCGGCCGCGATCTGTTCGGCGCCGCGGTTGCTGAACAGCCCCTCGATCGCATTGAAGGCGAGCATGCCACCGGCGACGCCGGCCGCCGTGGTGAGCGCGGAGCCGAGGAAACCGCTGCCGCCGCGCATCGCCATGCCCTGCGGCCCATAGCCGTAACCCGGGGCATAGCCGGGAGGGGCCGCACCGAAGCCGGGCTGCTGCTGGGCATAGCCCGGCTGGCCATAGGGCTGCGCATAGGGGGACTGGCCATAGGGCGCCTGGCCGTAGGGCGGGCGGCCGTAACCACCCTGATTTTGCTGGTTGCCGCCGAAGAGCCGGCTGAAGAACCCGCCTTGCTGGCCCTGGCCCGGCTGACCCTGGGCGCCGGCCTGAAGCTGCTCGCGCAGCGCCGCGTTCTCCTGCTGCAGCGCCTGGATCTGCTGGGCGGCGCCTTGCAGTGCCTGCTCCTGGCCGAAGGCGAACTGCGTCATGCGGTAGCGCGCCTCAGGATACTGCTGGAACAGCGTGCTCAGATGCTGGTCCGCCTCGTAGTCCACGGGAGGCAGCGGCTGGGCCGTGGTCGCGGGCACCGAGCCCGTAGCGGGCCCTCCGGCGACCCTCTGCACGAAGCGGGAGATGATGTCGCGTTCCTCGGGGCTCATGACTATGTCCTGTTCGGGATGAGACTGGCCTAAAGATCTGGCGCTGGCGGGCGCCCTTGTCTATCGCGCGCTCGTCACCTTACCGAAAAGAGAGGTGGGGGTTAACCACGTAGGCGGCCCCTGCCGTTCAGGCACGCGTGAGCCCGAGGCGGGGCCATTCGATCGCCGGGCAGCGGTCCATGATCACCGTCAGCCCCGCGGCCTTCGCCCGCGCCGCAGCCTCGCGGTTGACGACGCCGAGCTGCATCCAGATGACCTGGGCGCCGAGGGCGATCGCGTCATCCACCACCGGCCCGACCTGATCGGAGGCGCGGAAGATGTCGACGATCTCGAGCGGCCCGGCTTCGGCGAGCGAGCCCACCACAATCTGGCCGTGGATCGTCTGCCCGGCCAAGCCGGGATTGATCGGCGTCACCGCGAAGCCGTGGCGGAGCAGGAAGCCCATGACGCCGTGCGAGGGGCGTTCCGGCTTGGCGGAGGCGCCGACGAGGGCGATGCGCCGATAGCCGGTGAGGACGGACCGGATGGTCTCGTCGCTGATGGCAAGAGGATCGGGCGTCGAAGACTGCAGGGTCATGATACCTCGCACATGCGCAAGAGGAGCCGTCTGAACAAGGGGAGGGGCGCGAAGATGCCTCTCCTTGGGGCCGAGCAGGCCACCGCAAACGGGCAGTTTTGCGGCAGCACGGAGGCGACGGAGCCAAGGCTCTTGGGCCCTTTCGCGCATGTGGTATCCCCTTACCACATACCCCAAAGCTTGACCGTGACAGGCCGAGCCTTCATAAGCCGCGCACTCTGAAAGGAACTGAGTGACCAGGATGAAGACAACCCTCTCGCTGAAGCCCGCCGAGGCTCAGAAGAACTGGGTGCTCATCGACGCGGAAGGGCTGGTGTTGGGCCGCCTTGCGGTCGTGATCGCCAACCGTCTGCGCGGCAAGCACAAGCCCCAGTTCACCCCGCATGTCGACTGTGGTGACAACGTCATCGTCGTCAACGCTCGCAAGGTGCGGGTGACGGGCAAGAAGGCCGAACAGTCGGTCTTCTACTACCACACCGGCTATCCGGGTGGCATCAAGGGCCGCACCGTCGGCCAGCGCCTCGCTTCCAATCACCCGGAGCGGGTGATCCAGAAGGCGGTCGAGCGCATGATCACGCGCGGCCCGCTGCAGCGCCAGCAGATGCGCCACCTCTACGTGTACGCCGATGAGACCCATCCGCATGACGGCCAGCAGCCGACGGTGCTTGATGTCGGCGCGCTCAACGCCAAGAATCGGAGGGCCTGATCATGTCCGAGACCCAGACCCGCACCCTCGCCGATCTCGCGACGGCGCCGATCGCGACCAGCGCCGATGCGGCCCCGGTTCGCGCCGAGCCGAAGCGCGATGCCTTCGGCCGTTCCTATGCGACCGGCCGTCGTAAGGACGCGGTCGCCCGCGTGTGGATCAAGCCCGGCAAGGGCGAGATTTCGATCAACGGCAAGAAGGCGGCCCAGTATTTTGCGCGCCCGGTGCTGCGCATGCTGATCACCCAGCCCTTCCTGGTGGCCGATCGCTACAACCAGTTCGACGTCGTCTGCACCGTGACGGGCGGCGGCCTGTCTGGCCAGGCGGGCGCGGTGCGCCACGGCATCAGCCGCGCGCTGACCTATTACGAGCCGGAACTGCGTGGCATCCTGAAGGTCGCGGGCTTCTTGACCCGTGACAGCCGCACGGTTGAACGTAAGAAGTACGGCAAGGCCAAGGCCCGCCGCAGCTTCCAGTTCAGCAAGCGTTGACGACCATGTCGGCATCCACCCTCGCCGAGATGGTCACCATCAAGGGGGGAACGGTGCCGACGATCTTCATCGATGGGGAGGCCGGCACCACCGGCCTCCTCATTCGCGAGCGGCTCGCGGATTTCGCGGGCGTCTCGCTGCTCAGCATCGCGCCCGACGACCGGAAGGATCCGGCTGCCCGCCAAGCGCTGATGCGGGACGCCGATCTCGTCATCCTCTGCCTGCCCGATGCCGCGTCGCGCGAGGCGGCGGCGCTCGCCGCCGAGCTTGGCGATGCCGCGCCCCGACTGCTCGACGCCAGCAGCGCCTTTCGGACGGCGCCGGGCTGGACCTACGGCTTTCCTGAACTCGCGCCCGGCCGAGCGGACGCGATTCGCCGTGCGCCGCGCGTCTCCAATCCCGGCTGCTATGCCACCGGCGCCATCGCACTGCTTCGCCCGCTGGTCGATGCCGGGCTGATCCCGGCCGATTTCCCGCTCACCATCAATGCAGTCAGCGGCTATTCCGGCGGCGGCCGCCAGATGATCGAGGCGCATGAAGCCGCTGGCGGCCCGCCCTTCGAACTCTATGCCCTGGGGCTGGAGCACAAGCATGTGCCGGAAATCCAGACGCAGTCGGGTCTGACCTGCCGGCCGCTCTTCGTGCCCTCCGTCGGTCATTTCGCCCGCGGCATGCTGGTTTCGCTGCCGCTGCACCTCGCGCGCCTTCCGGGCCGGCCCACGCTCCGCGACCTGACGGCGGCGCTGACCGCGCATTATGCCGATGCCGCAGAGATCACCGTCTCCGCCGAGCCGCTGGCCCGGCTGGAACCGGAGGGGCTGAACGGCACCAATGCCATGTCCCTGCACGTCTTCGGGCAGGAGGAGCACGGCCAGGCCCTGCTCGTCGCTCGGCTCGACAATCTCGGCAAAGGCGCCTCCGGGGCTGCGGTGCAGAACCTCAAGCTCATGCTCGGCTTGCCAGCATGAGCGGAGCGGGGCCGACGATCCTCGATTTCGAGGGCAAGCGCCCCGTAATCGACTCCTCGGCCTGGATCGCGCCGACCGCCGCCATTATCGGCGACGTCACCATCGGTGCGCAGTCCTCCGTCTGGTTTCACTGCGTGCTGCGCGGCGATACCAACTTCATTCGCATCGGCGCGCGTACCAACGTGCAGGACGGGTCGATTCTGCATGTCAATCGCGAGACCTTTCCCTGCATCCTGGGGGACGACGTGACGGTGGGGCACGGCGCCATCATCCACGCCTGCACGGTAGAGAACGGCGCCTTCATCGGCATGGGCGCAACGATCCTGGATGGTGCGGTGGTGGAGGAGGGCGGCGTGCTGGCGGCTGGCGCCTTGCTCACCCCGGGCAAGCGGCTCGGCCGCCGGGAACTCTGGGCCGGGTCGCCCGCGCGTTTCGTCCGTGTGATCGGGGACGAAGAGCAGGGACGTTTTTCTGCGACAACTGCGCACTATATCGAGCTCTCGGCGCGGCATCGCGGTTGAAGAAATTGGTTTCGCATGCATCCGGAGCCAGGATCTGCGCGTAACGCTGTTGTCACTCGAACAGAAGGCGTGATCCCGTGAACCGCTTCATTCTGATGACCAGCTTCACTGCGGCCCTGGCGCTCGGCGCCTGTGCTCAGAGCGCGTACCGGCTGCCCAGCACCGCCGTGCTGCAACCGTCTGCGCTGCAGACCAATGGCGACGTCGACGTACGCGCGCTGAACGTCGCGGCCTATGGCTTCTCCCACTGGCGGGAAATGGTGGGCAACCCCGCCCTTGCGGCCGAGACCATTGCGGCCCTCGACTATATGGGCGGCCAGCTGAACACCTCGCCGCGCTGGGTGCAGATGCCGGCGATCTTCCGCATGAACATGCTCTCCGCCCGCAACGAAGTTCGTGCCCAGCTCGGTATCGGCGAGGACGTACCCTCCCAGCAGGTGGTGGACGCCATGGTCGGCCTTGCCGCCGCCTATCGCGCGCAGAACCAGGCGCAGGTGCAAAGCATCTTATCCCAGCCCTTCTTCACGCTCGGCCCGCAGGCAACCGCGCAGCGGCTGGCCAATCTTCCCTACATGCCGGCCGTCAACAACGCCACGACCCATGCCGCGGGCTATACCTTCGACATGAATTTCCCCGGATGAGCGGTCCTGCCGCGTCCGCCCGTGCATGGGCGGGCGCGGCATTGCGCAGCCGACGCTTTGCCCCTTGGGAAGGCTCGGCTATACAGCGCGCATGAACCTCAAAGATCACATCCGCTCCATCCCGGATTTCCCCAAGCCGGGCATCCTCTTCTACGACATCTCCACCCTTCTGCGGCATGCCGAAGCCTGGCAGGTGGCGATGACGCGGATGGCCGATCTCATCGCCGAGTATAAGCCGGATTACCTGGCGGGGCTCGAGAGCCGCGGCTTCCTCTTCGCCGCGCCGCTCGCCCTCAAGCTCGGCTGCGGCTTCCTGATGCTGCGCAAGCCCGGGAAGCTGCCCGGCGAGGTCGTGGGTCTCGATTATACGCTGGAATACCGCTCCGACCGGATCGAGGTTCAGGCCGATGCGGTGCCGCCCGGCGCCCGCGTGGTGGTGGTGGACGATCTTCTCGCGACCGGGGGCACGCTGTCGGCCGGTATCCGGTTGCTGCGCGAGCTCAAGGCCGAGGTGCCGGCCGCCGTGACGCTGATCGAACTCACCTTCCTCGATGGCCGCAAGCTGCTGGACGTGCCGTTCCAGTCGCTGCTGCAATACGAGAGCTAGGCCGCGCGGAGCGGCCGCATGTCGACAACCCGATCTTCCCGCCGCGCCTTTCTGATCCGTTCCGGATCTGCCCTGGCTGCGCCAGGATGGGGCATCGGCGGCGTGTCCCGAGCCCAAGCGGCGGAAGCGGTCTTCGCCAATGGCGTGACGGTGCTCAGCAGCGGACCCGCCTATGGCTATATCGCCGGCTGGGCCAAGCTGCTCACGCCGCATTTCCTGGATGGCCTGCCGAAGGACGTAACGGCCGAATTCGACGCCATGGGCGGGCCGGACGGCGTCACCGTGTGCAATGCCTTTGGCGCGCGGATGGACCCCGACGGCAGCACGCTGATGGTGGCGCCCGGCGCCGCCTTCCTGGCCTGGCTCGAAGGGGACAGCCGGGTCAAATACGATCCCGGCCATTGGATCCCGGCGCTGGTCGGCACGACGCGCCTGGTGCTGGTGGGCACCCGGCCGCTGGCGGAAAGCCTCAGCCGCAAACGCGCGCTTCGCCTGGGCGCGATGAATCCGTTCGGTCCTGAGCTTTCGGCCATGCTCGCGCTCGACATCCTGGGCGTGCCGGTGGCTCCGGTCTTCGGCCAGGGCGATACGAAGAGCCTGGTGGATGGGCTGCGGCACGGCCGGATGGACGTCGCCTTGCTCTCAGGACCCAAGATTCGCGAGCAGCTCGCCGCAGTGGCCGCGGCTGGGGCTTCGCCACTGTTCATCCTGTCCTCTGCCGCCGCTTGCGGTGAGCCGATGACGCGGGATGCACTGTTACCGGACGTTCCGACCTTCCTCGAAGCGGCCGAGGCGCTGCAGCGGCCGCTGCCGGAGGATGCGCGGCGCGATGCCTATGAGGCGGCGACGGTCGCGGCCTCGACCTGCTTCGCGGCCGTCCTGCCGGATCTCGTCCGGCCGGAAACGGTCGCCGCCTGGCGGAGGGGCGCGCAGCTTGCCGCCGATAGCCTATCGCTCGCAGCGGTCGCGACGCAGCAGGATGTGCGGCTGCAGACGGGTGATTGTGCGGCGGCCCTGATGCGGCAGGTCGACACGAACGCAGGCATCGCCGCGCTGCGCGCGACGCTGCTGCACCGCTTCGGCTGGCGCGCCTCCTGATGGAGCGCGCGGGGCTCCGGCCCCTCAGCCTTTGGACGGCTTGGTGCTGACTTTCCCGGCGGTCTTGGGCGCGGGCTTCGCCTTAGGTGCCTTCTCGTCGGCTTTCGCCGCCTGCGCCGCGGCTTTGACCGGCTTCGCCTCGGTTTTCGCGGCCGGCTTGGCAGCCGCCTTGGCTGCGGCTTTGCCGCCCTTCGGCGCGGCGGGTGGCGCTTCTGGCGCTGCGCCCGCCTCGGGACGGCGCGTCATCGGCACCTGCTGATCCTCGCCCTGGTCGGTCATCTGGCCCGGGAATTCCCCGAGATTCTCCTGGAGGAAGGCTTCTTCCACCCCTTCCGGGGCGCGCGGGTCCCGCCCTTCGGCGATGGGGTTGGGGAGCTGGCCTGGATTGCCGCTCTCTTCCATCAGGACCAGTTCCGAGGCGCGCTCCCAGAACTCCGCCGCCCGACCATGGGGTCGCCCCTCATTCTCCCAGAGATGATAGGCGCGGACGCGGATGCGCTCGTCGCGCTCCGGGTCGAATTTGAGGGGGTTGCTCATTCTTGTCTCCATCCTGGAACGGGCCGGCCCGAAACCCTTGCCCGCCATGCTCTCATGTGCAGATGGAGAGCCCGCCTCGGGCTTCAATCAGTCAAGCAGGGGAAGGGGAGGCACGCCTTGATTTATGGCATGGCTGCACGCCATGGCTGTATTTCTGAGCCGCTATTCGCGAGAATCGCTTCCATAGACTGCACGGCTGTCTCATTCTGCTGCAAATGAAATCCCTGATCGGTATCTCCTGCTGCCAAAAGACCTTCGGCCGCTTCTCGATGCTGAACCACGCGGTGTCCGACACCTATGTCCGCGCGGTCGGCGAGATCATGGGTGCCGTGCCGGTTCTCATTCCCGCCAATGGGCCCTGCGCCGATCTGGAATGCCTGTTGGAGCGGCTGGACGGGGTCCTGCTGACCGGAAGCCCCTCCAACGTGGAGCCGGCCCGCTATGGAGGACCGCCGCATCCCGAGGAGACTCCCGAGGATCGCTGCCGGGATGGGGTGACCATTCCTCTCATCCAACGGGCGGTGCAGCAGGGCATCCCGCTGCTCGGGATTTGCCGCGGCTTTCAGGAGATGAACGTGGCGCTGGGCGGCACGCTGCATCAGCGGCTGCAGGACTTGCCGGGGCGGCTCGACCATTCGACGCCGATGCAGGCGCTGTGCGGCATCCGCCATGGCAAGGCGCATAGCCTGCGCGTGGTGCCGGGCAGCTGGCTGCATCGCGTGGCCCAGGCGCGGGAGATCGCCGTTAACTCCCTGCACAACCAGGGCGTGGACCACCTAGCCCCCGGGCTGATCGCCGAGGGCTTTGCGCCCGATGGCACGATCGAGGCCTTCCGCGTGGCGCAGGCGCCGGGCTTCGCGGTGGCGGTGCAGTGGCATCCGGAATACGACATGGAGACCGATCCGGTCTCCCGCCGAATCTTCCTTTCCTTCGCGGAGGCGGTGACGGCCTATCGCCGCGGCGACCAAACTCGGGCCACCGCCGCCGACTGAGCCCGCCGCGGCTCAGATCGTGCTGAAGGCGCCGCCGAAGAGGCGCGCGACCAACTGGGAGTGGCCGTCGCGCACCAGCAGCACGACGCCGTCGCGGGCGGCGAGCACCGTCTCTGCCGGCGGGTGCGTCAGGCTTTCGCCACTCCGCTCCAGCCCCACGATGAAGAAGCTGCCGGGCGCCTCCGCCTCGATCGCGCCGATGCTGCGGCCGATGCTCGGGCTGTCCGGCGCCACGGGATGGGTGAAGATCTTGAGCCCGAGGGTCTGCAACTGGCGCTGGAAGCCGCGCATGCGCTCGCTATCCTCCAACAGGCGGTCCCGCTCCGGAAACAGGATCATCTGAGCGATGCGCTCGGCGCCGATATGCGTCGGCATCACCACGCGGCTGGCCCCGGCCTGGATGAGCTTGCGCTCGGTCGAGGCGACCTCGCCACGGGCGATGATGTCGAGCTGCGGATTGAGGCTGCGGGCGCTGAGCGTGATGAAGACGTTGGCGGCATCGTCGGGCAGGACCGTCGCCAAGACCCGGGCGCGGGTGACCCCGGCATGCTGCAGCGTCGTCTCCTCCGTCGCATCCGCCTGGATCGCGAGGTAGCCCGCGTCGCGCGCCTCGGCAAAGCGCCGCTCGCTGCGTTCCAGGACGACGAAGGGGCTCTGCCCGGCGGCGAGCTCCTGCGCCAGCATGGAGCCGATGCGGCCGAAGCCGCAGACGATGACGTGGCCGGTCAAGCTTTCGATGTCGTGCTTCATGCGCCTCGTGCCGAAGAGCTGCTGGAACTGGGTGATGGTGATGAACTGGACGAGGGCGCCGGTGAGAAAGATCATGCCCGTGCAGCCCAGGATGATCAGCATCATCGTATTGGCGCGCAGGAAGGGCGAATTGATCGCCCGCACCTCGTCATAGCCCACGGTGTAGATGGTCAGCACCACCATGTAGAGCGCGTCGCTCAGGTGCCAGCCCGCGGCGAGATAGCCGCAGGTCGCGAGCACGCAGACGGTGAGCACGAAGGCGCCCCCGACGACGAGGTTGCGCAGAGGCGAGGCGAGCAGGCGCATGCCCCAGCCTGGCAACAGGAAGCGCGGCCGTTTCGGGGGCTGCGGCAGTCGGTGGCTCATAGGCGCTCTGGTCTCGCCGTCAGGCCGGAACCAGGATCATCCAGCCAACGCCGAAGGGGTCCGTCACCATGCCGAAGGCGGGCGAGAAGAAGGTCTTCTGCAAGGGCATCCGGATCTGGCCCTCGGCGGCCAGCGCCCGGAACAGGCGTTCGGCCTCGGCCTCATCCGGCGCATGGAGGGTGAGGGACATGCCGCCGAACCCGGCCGCCTGGCCGCTGCAGCGCCCGTCGGAGGCGAGGATCGTCGTCTCTCCCAGCGTGAAGGAGGCGTGCATGACCATCTCGGCCGCGCCCGGCGGGAAGTTGCGACCCTCCGGGTCATCCGGATTGTCACGGAAGCGGGTGATGGGGCCGATCGTGGCACCGAGCGTCCTGCGGTAGAAGTCCAGCGCGTCCTCGCAGCGGCCTTCGAAGAAAAGATAGGTTTGTATCTGCATGGTCCTTCGCCTTTCCGCCCGGCGCGCGCTGCGGGGAATGGTACCATGCCGGAAGGACGAGGCGGAGGAAAAAGCGGCGGGACCGCGAGGAAAACAACCCGAACTTCGCGCGAATGCGAGCGCATGGCGCGGAGCAGGCAGGCGGCCGCGGCTGCTGCCTCGCGCCCGCGTAGGAGACCGGCATCGGCCGGAGTCGGGCGGGATCGACGGAGGGCAGGGGCTGGCGCGACGGCCCGCCCGTGCAGCGGCCCGCGCTGCGATCATGATTGTTGACAGGCTTGGCGCAAACGGACACCTAGCGTCGGGTTATCCGAGAGATTGAGCTTTGTTCATGCGGGATGTCCGCCAGGCCCCTGAGGCGGGGCGGCGGATGAGGGCTCTGGATGCATTCCACCTATGCCGTGTGCAGGCGGATGCACCCCGCTCTCTGCTTGACCTTCCGGCCTGAGCGCGCTTTTGAAATACGTTCCTAGATTTCAAAAATGATTGAAATGGCAAGAGATACGCGATGAAAGAGTTCTTCAGGCGGGCGGCGCGGGCGAAGCCGCTGCTCCTCCTGCCCCTGTTCCTTCTATCGGGCTGCAAATGGGCGCTGATGGACCCTCAGGGCCCGGTGGGTCAGGCGGAGAAGAGCCTGATCATCACCGCGGTGCTTCTCATGCTGCTGGTCGTCGTGCCGGTGATCGTGCTGACGCTCGTCTTCGCCTGGCACTTCCGCGCCGGCAACAAGAAGGCGATCTACCGGCCTGATTTCCATCATTCGACGACGATCGAAATCATCGTCTGGGTGGTGCCCTGCCTGATCATTCTGGCGCTCGGCATCCTCACCTGGAAAACGACCCATGCGCTCGATCCCTACAAGCCGCTGGTCGCCCAGAACAACGAGAAGCCGGTCAAGGTCGACGTCATCGCGCTCGACTGGAAGTGGCTCTTCATCTACCCGGATCTGCACATCGCGAGCGTGAATGAGATGGCGATGCCGGTGGGCACGCCGGTCGACTTCCGCATCACCTCCGGGACGGTGATGAATGCCTTCTTCATCCCGCGCCTCGGGACGCAGATCTACGCGATGGGTGGCATGCAGACGGAAGTGCATCTGGCGGCAGATCAGCCGGGTACGTACCGCGGACTTTCTGCTAACTTCAGCGGCGACGGCTTCTCCGGCATGACCTTCAACGCGATCGCGCTGGACAAGGCCGGTTTCGACAGCTGGGTGTCCAAGGTCCGCCAGTCGAACCAGACGCTGGACAAGCAGAGCTACGCGCAACTTTCCAAGCCGTCGGAAAACGTGCCTCCGACGTTCTACGGCTCGGTGAACGGCAATATCTTCGCCGACCAGATCGCCTCCTTCGTCGGTGACAAGCCGATGAAGGGCATGAAGATGGGCGGTGAGCAGGCCTCCGCCAGTCCCGCCAGCGGCATGAGCGGAATGTGAGGGCCAGACATGAAGGTGCAGTCAAATGCTCGGTAAACTAACCTGGGCGGCGATCCCGTTCGACAATCCGATCGAACTCGGCGCCGTGGGCTTCATGGGCATCGTCGTGCTCATCGTGCTCGGTTTCGTGGCTCGGTACAACCTGTGGATGTACCTCTGGAAAGAGTGGATCACCACGATCGACCACAAGAAGATCGGGATCATGTACATCCTGATGGCGCTGGTGATGCTGCTGCGCGGCTTCGTCGACGCCATCATGATGCGCTCGCAGCTCGCCTTCAGCCACGGCGCGAGCCATGGCTACCTGCCGCCGGAGCACTACGACCAGATCTTCTCCGCGCACGGCGTCATCATGATCTTCTTCGTGGCGATGCCCTTCGTCATCGGCTTCATGAACGTGGCCGTGCCGCTGCAGATCGGCGCCCGCGACGTGGCCTTCCCGTTCCTGAACTCGATCAGCTTCTGGCTGACCTTCGTCGGCATGGCGCTGGTGAACCTGTCGCTCGCGATCGGTGAGTTCGGCAAGGCCGGCTGGCTCGCCTATCCGCCGCTGTCGGAACTGGCCTATAGCCCGGGCTCCGGCATCGATTACTGGATCTGGTCGCTCCAGATTTCCGGTATCGGCACGCTGCTGACCGGCGTGAACTTCTTCGTCACCATCGTGAAGATGCGGGCGCCGGGCATGACCTTCATGCGCATGCCGGTCTTCGTCTGGACCATCCTCTGCACCGCCATCCTCATCATGGCCGCCTTCCCGGTGCTGACGGCCACCATCGGCATGCTGACGCTGGACCGCTACCTCGGCTTCCACTTCTTCACCAATGACGGTGGCGGCAACCAGATGATGTATGTGAACCTCATCTGGGCCTGGGGGCATCCGGAGGTTTACATCCTCGTCTTGCCGGTCTTTGGCGTCTTCTCCGAAGTCGTCTCGACCTATAGCGGCAAGCGCCTCTTCGCTTATACCTCGATGGTCTGGGCGACGGTCGCGATCACCTTCCTGTCCTTCGTCGTCTGGCTGCACCACTTCTTCACCATGGGGTCGGGTGCGGACGTGAATGCCTTCTTCGGCATCTCGACCATGATCATCGCCATTCCGACGGGCGTGAAGATCTTCAACTGGCTCTTCACCATGTATGGCGGCCGGGTGCGCTATGAGCCCGCCATGCTGTGGACCATCGGCTTCATGGTCACCTTCACCATCGGCGGTATGACCGGCGTGATGATGGCCGTGCCGGGCATCGACTTCGTGGTCCACAACAGCCTGTTCCTGATCGCGCACTTCCACAACGTGATCATCGGCGGCGTGGTCTTCGGCTGCTTCGCCGGCCTGAACTACTGGTTCCCGAAGATGTTCGGCTTCCGCCTCGAAGCGAAGTGGGGCACGCGCGCCTTCTGGTTCTGGATCGTCGGCTTCTACTTCGCCTTCGTGCCGCTCTACTGCCTGGGCTTCATGGGCGCGACCCGCCGCATGGAGCACTACAACAACCCCGAATGGGTGCCCTACATGTGGGTCGCCTTCTTCGGCGCCTGCCTCATCCTCTGCGGCATCATCTGCAATATTCTGCAGATCGTGGTCTCCATCCGTGACCGCAAGCAGCTGGTGGATGTGACGGGCGACGTCTGGGGTGGGCGCACGCTGGAATGGGCGATCGCGTCTCCGCCGCCCTTCTACAACTTCGCCACCACGCCGGTCGTCAACCATGCCGAGCCGCTGTGGGATGCGAAGCAGCGCGGCCTGATCGAACGCCAGGCGCGCGACCACTACGAAGACATCCACATGCCCAAGAACACCGGCGCCGGCTTCATCATCGCCATGTTCGCCGGCGTCTTCGGCTTCGCGATGATCTGGTACATCTGGTGGCTCGCGATCCTGAGCGCCGTCGGCATCGTGGTGACGCTGATCATCCGCACCTGCAACGATGACATCGACTATTACGTGCCTGGCGAAGAAGTGAAGCGCATCGAGAAGGCGCATTTCCTGAAGGTCGCCTCCCTCGAGACGGAGAAGCAGCATGCCGACTGACGCCGCGGTCGCCCACGGCGGCCACGACCATCACCACGACCACGCCCAGGAGCAGATGGACAATAAGGTCTTCGGCTTCTGGCTCTACCTGATGACGGACTGCGTGCTCTTCGCCACCGCCTTCGCGGGCGTCGCGGTGAACGGGCACTCCTATGCTGGCGGCCCGACGGGCAAGGACGTCTTCGAGCTGAACGGCGTCATTCTCGAAACCGCCTGCCTTCTCATCAGCTCGGTGACCTACGGCTTCGCCATGCTGGCGGCGCACAAGCACAACAAGTCGGGCCTGCTGACCTGGCTTGCGATCACCGCGCTCTTCGGCCTCGGGTTCATTGGGCTCGAGGTGAAGGAGTTCGTCCATCTCGTGGCCGAGGGGAACGGGCCGGAGCGCAGCGCCTTCCTGTCCTCCTTCTTCCTCCTCGTCGCGACCCACGGCTGCCACGTCACCGCGGGTCTGCTGTGGATGAGCACGCTGATGTTCCAGCTCGGCGTGATGAAGAAGCCGCTGAACACGGTCTATATGGGCCGGCTGACCATGCTCAGCCTGTTCTGGCACTTCCTGGACATCGTCTGGATCGGCGTCTTCACCGTGGTCTATCTGCTGGGGAGCATGACCTGATGGCCAATATTCATGCGGGTCAGGCCCATGTCGATGCGGCCGGCGCTTCGCACGGCAGCTTCGGCTCCTATGCCGTGGGCTTCGTCCTCTCCGTCATCCTGACGGCGGCGGCCTTCTGGGTGGTGATGGATCACGTGATGTCGCCCTCCGCGACCGTCACCACCATCTTCATCCTGGCGGTGGTGCAGATCGGGGTTCACCTCGTCTGCTTCCTGCACCTCAACTTCTCTTCGGAGCAGCGCTGGAACGTGACGGCCTTCGCCTTCGCGGTTCTCGTGGTCTTCATCGTCATCGTCGGTTCGCTGTGGATCATCCACAACATGACCGAGCGCATGATGCCGGAGATGCAGCAGATGCCGAGCCTGCAGCAGCAGCCCTGAGGCCTGCCGCAGCCTTGGTGACGGATCAAGGGGAAGCGGCGACGCTTCCCCTTTTTCGCGGCCGCCCTCCGGGTGACGGAATGATGTATCAACTTCTCCTGCGCCGCCGACCATGACGACCGCTGCCGCCGGTGACCGGCCGCCGCCGCGCGGAGGGCTGCGGCCGATCCTCGGCACCGTCGTCTTCACCCTGGTCGCCTATCTCATCGTCGGCCTGCCGCTCGCCGCCCTGCCGCCCTTCGTGCATGGCGCGCTCGGCTTCAACGCGGCGCTCGCCGGCCTCTCCGTCAGCGTCCAGTATCTCGCGACCTTTCTCACGCGGGCACCGGTCGGCCGGCTGACGGATACGGCAGGCCCCAAGCAGATCGTCCTCTTCGGTCTCGGCGCCTGCATCGCGAGCGGCCTCTTCACCATCGCGGGCGGTCTCGTGGGCGCGGCGCATCCGGCGCTGGCTTTGACGCTGCTGCTGGTCGGCCGACTGTGCCTCGGCGCCGGGGAAAGCGGCGTCTCCACCGGCGCCATCGCCTGGGCCATCGGCCGCACGGCGCCGAACCAGAGCGCGCGGGTCATCTCCTGGAACGGCATCGCGACCTATGGCGGCCTCGCGCTCGGCGCGCCGCTCGGGATCTTCATCGAGTCCCAGACGGGTTTCTGGGGCATCGGGGCGATGATGGCGCTGGCTGCTCTCGCCGCTCTGCCCATCGCCCGCCGCGGCCCATCGGTCTACCGGGCCCGCACGGAGCCCATGCCCATGCGGCGCGTGTTCCGCCGGGTGCTGCCGCATGGCGTCGCGCTCGCCCTCGGCTCGCTGGGCTTCGGCACCATCGCCTCCTTCGTCACCCTCTTCTTCGCGAGCCGCGCCTGGGGCGGCGCCGCGCTCGCCGTCAGCGCCTTCGGCCTCTTCTTCATTCTGGCGCGACTGATCTTCGTGAACAGCATCGCGCGGGAAGGGGGCTTGCGGGTCGCCTGCGCCTCCTTCGCCGTCGAGACGCTCGGCCTCTTGATCTTAGCCTTGGCGCCGACGCCCCTGATCGCCGGGGCGGGGGCGGCGCTGACCGGCTTCGGCTTCGCGCTGGTCTTCCCGGCCCTCGGGGTCGAAGCCTTCGCGCGCGTGCCGGCGCACAGCCGGGGCGCCGCCCTCGGCGTGTTCACCGTCTTCCTCGACGTGGCTTTGGGGCTCACGGGGCCTGTCGCGGGCTGGCTCTCCGCCGCGTCCGGCTACCCGGCGATCTTCCTGGTCGCGGCCCTGGCGGCGCTGCTCGGCGGCCTTATCGTCATCGCGCTCGGCGCCCGCCTCCGTCGCTAACAGTCGGCCTTCGGCGCATTCGCCGCGCCCGCGCGGCCGGCGGCGATGGCGAAGGCGGTGTTGACCACGGCCACGTGGGTGAAGGCCTGCGGGAAATTGCCGAGCTGGCGGTGGAGGTCCGGCGCATATTCCTCGGCCAGCAGCCCGAGATCATTGGCCAGCCCCAGCAGCCGCTCGAACAGCGCTGAGGCCTCCTCGATGCGGCCCTGATAGGCGTAGTTGTCGGCCAGCCAGAAGCTGCAGGCCAGGAACACGCCTTCGCCCGGCGGCAGCCCATCGGCGCTGCGCCGCGTGTCGTAGCGCTGCACCAGGCCATCGCGCATCAGCGTCTTCTCGATGGCGGCGACGGTGCCCTTCATGCGCGGGTCGTCGGCGGCGATGAAGCCGGTACGGGGAATGAGCAGCAGGCTCGCATCCAGCTCGTCCCCGTCATAGACCTGGGTGAAGGCGCCGAGCGCGGGGTTGAAGCCGCGCGCCAGGATTTCGGCCCGCAGCGCCTCCCGGTTTTCCCGCCATACGGCCACGGGGGCGGCGAAGCCATGCTCCTCCGCATCGCGGATGGAGCGATCCAGCGCCGCCCAGCAGCCGATCTTGGAAAAGACGAAAGGCTGGCGGCCGCTGCGCACTTCCCAGATGCCGTCGTCATTCTCCCGCCAGATGGCGCAGAGATGATCGGTCAAGGCCCGCTGCAGCCCCCAGCCGTTCGGCTGGTCGGCGAGACCGAGGCGGCGCCCTTCCGACAGCACCATCATGACCTCGCCATAGATGTCGAGCTGCAACTGCCCGGCCGCCGCATTGCCGACGCGGACCGGGGCGGAGGCCTCATAACCTGGAAGCCAGGGCACTTCCCACTCGTCCAGGCGCCGTTCGCCGGCGAGGCCGTACATGATCTGGATCTGGTCCGGCATGCCGGCGGCCGCCCGCATCAGCCAGTCCCGCCAGTCCTTCGCCTCCCCGAGATAGCCGGCGCGCAGCAGGGCGCCGAGGGTGAGGGAGGCATCGCGCAGCCAGCAATAGCGATAGTCCCAGTTGCGGCTGGAGCCGAGTTCTTCGGGCAGCGAGGTGGTGGCGGCGGCGACGATGCCGCCCGTGGGCACGTAGGTCAGCGCCTTGAGCGTGATGAGGGAGCGGCGCACCTGTTCGGTCCAGGCGCCGACATAGGTGGAGGTCTTTGCCCAATCTTCCCAGAAGGCCAGGGTTTCCTTCAGCGCGAGGTCGGGGTCCGGCCGGTCCGGCAGGTCGAAATGCGAGGGGTTGTGGACCAGGATGAAGCTCTGCCGCTCGCCGGCGCGGAGCGTGAAGCGCGCCTCGGTCGCCATATGCTCGCTGACCAGCGGGATGGAGGAGAAGAGCGTCACCCGGTCCGGCCCGCAGATGGCCTGCAGGCCGCTCTGGTTCTCGAGGCCGATCACCCAGGGGATGGCGCTGCCGTAGTCGAACCGCAGCGTGAGATCGAGCGTGAGATCGACCTGGCCTTCCAGCCCTTCGGCCAGGCGGATGATGGTGCTGTTGACCGCGCCGATCGGCATGAAATCGGTGAT
Source organism: Acidisoma sp. 7E03 (assembly GCF_054665075.1). Taxonomy (NCBI): domain Bacteria; kingdom Pseudomonadati; phylum Pseudomonadota; class Alphaproteobacteria; order Acetobacterales; family Acidocellaceae; genus Acidisoma; species Acidisoma sp. 7E03. The sequence goes on along the minus strand of NZ_BAAFHE010000001.1, from coordinate 453,774 downwards.
GCGTGCCCGGCCCGTCTCGGTTTCGATGAGGGTATCGATGGTGACGCTGCCGTCCCGATAGGAACGGCTGATGCGGGCGGTCTCCGGCTCGGCGGCGCCGAGGCGCCAGCGCCCGTTCTCTGTGCTGCCCAGAAGGGCGGCGAGGCAGGCGGGGCTGTCGAAGCGCGGCAGGCACAGCCAGTCGATCGCGCCATCCCGGCTGACGAGGGCGGCGGTGCGGCAGTCACCGATCAGGCCGTATTCCTCGATCCAGGGCTGGCGGGCCGGGCTGGCATCTGTGTCGGACAAGGCGGCTCTCTCCTCGCTGCGGGCCGATCCAATCTGGGGAAGATTGCGCGGAAGGGAAGCGCCGGCCGCGCGGGGCTGGCGCCCTGCTGCTATTCGTCCCCCGGCACGCCGTAGGAGGGGGCTTCGCCTGGGTTCAGCGCGCGGGTGACATAGGCCTCCATCTGTGGCGCCCAGACCTCCCACAGGCGGCCGAGTTCCGCGATCGGTGCGTCGTGCCAATCCACCCGCAGATCGGCGATGGCCCAGGGCACGTCGCCGAAGAGCAGCAGGCCGGCGGAGCGGATGGGCCCGGCTTCGCCGCCCGCCGCGAGCCCCGCCGCCATGGCGGCGAGGATGCGGGGGCCGAGCGGCTGACCCTCGGTCGCCTGGAAGGCCGCGACGATCGCGCCCGGCACGGCGGTATTGGCGAGCAGATTGCCGGCGGAGACGACGTTCCGCCCCTCGGCCTCGGCGTGCACGCCCAGCGTATGGGCGCCGGAGTAGGCGGCGGTGCGCCCTTGCGCGTCGATCACCGTCAGCTGGCGATGCGCCGCATGCGGGGCGGTGGCGGCGATGATGTCCCGCGCCTGGGGCGCGCTCGCGCCGCGCGCCAGCAGATCGAGCGCCTGCGGCCCGAGCCGCGGGTCGGTCACGTTCTGGCTCGTGACGGCGCCGATGCCGGCGCGCCCATGGGCACAGCGCGCCGCGACGGCGGGGGAGGAGGAGGCGACGGCGAGGCCGAAGCGGCCGGTGGATGCGCAGCGCGCGGCGATGGAGAAGGTCATATGTCATACCTGTCGCCTTGACCGCCGTCGCGCAAGCACCCTCTTCTTCTGCCGCATTGCAGAGGAAGGTCAGCATGAGCGGCAGCAGCGGGTCCAAGCCCATTCGATTGGTGGTGACAGACGTGGACGGCACGCTGGTGCGCCATGACAAGAGCCTGCATCCCGAGACGATCAAGGCGGCGCAGGAGCTGAAGGCCGCGGGCGTCACCCTGTGCCTCGTGTCCAGCCGGCCGCCCCGCGGCGTCGAGATGTTCCTGGAGCCGCTGGGCGTGACCGCCCCGCATGCCGGCTTCAATGGCGGGCAGATCGTGGCCGGGGACAATGCGACCGTCCTGGAGGAGCTGTTCATCCCGGAGGCTGCGGCGCGCGCGGCGGTGGCGCATATGACGGAGGCCGGCCTCGACGTGTGGGTCTTTGCGGAGTCGGGATGGTATGTGAAGGCGCCGATCGGCCCCTATGTGGCGCATGAGGCCGAGGTGACGCGGAATACCTATACCGTGGTCGAGGACTTCGCGCCCTATCTCGCCACCACGATCAAAATCATGTCCTCCTCGAAGGATTTCGATCTCGTCGGCAGGGTGGAGGGGGAACTGCAGCACTCCCTCGGAGACCGCGCCTCGGTCAACCGCTCCTCCAACTATTATTGCGACGTCACCCATGTGGACGCGAACAAGGGCCATGCGGCGCTCGCCCTCGCCAAGATCGTGGGTGTGACGCCCGAGGAGATGGCCTGCCTCGGGGACATGAACGTCGACGTGCCGATGCTGAAGGTGGCCGGCGTCTCCATCGCCATGGGCAATGCGGCGGAGAGCGTTAAGGCCGCCGCCCGCTACGTGACCGGCACGAATGACGAAAGCGGCTGGGCGGATGCCATCCGCCGCTACGTTCTGAAGGCGTAAGCAGAGGCCGCGACAGGCGCCAGTGGCGGTGTGACCCCGCCGATATCGACCAGCCGTAGCCCCCGGTCGATAGCGGCCCGGCCGACCGTCACTGCCAGCACCGCGCGGCCGGAGACGGCAGAGCGGGTGAGGGGGGCTGTGCCGACCATGGGTTGCCCCATGCCCGGGTGGTGGCCGGGGGTGGCTGTGCTAGGCGGGGGGGGGGGGCGCTTGGATGTGTTGTTTAAGACTTCCATGGGCCGCCTGCAGACCGTCGGCTTTGCTCGGTGACGGAGTAGGAGTGGATCTTCGTAACCGCTTAGGCGTCCCCATGGTTTGACCCAATACAGCCGACCGGCGCGTCCTGGCATCCTGAGCTTGGGTGCAGGGCTGCGATCGGAGGAGCCTCACTGCGCAAAGGTGCCAGGAGACCTTGGCAAAGTTCCTTTTAAGGCTTCTGATCGAACATAATGACGCGAATTGTCCGCCAGCAGCAGATCACGCCCCAGCAGCCCGAGGACACCTCGCCGCGGCTGTTCTCGGAGTATGCTGACCGTGCGAACATCGTCCTATTGGGCGATCCGGGCGCGGGGAAGACGCATCTCTTCCAGGAGACGGCTGCCGCCCAAAAAGCTTTGTACGTTAAAGCACGTGCCTTTTTGAATAGGCCTGCCGATCAGCTGCAAGGGCAAGCGCTCTTTATCGACGGGCTGGACGAAAGGCGTGCTGGGCGGGGCGACCGGGACACCGTAGACGCGCTGGTCGTGAAATTATTCGATGTCGCGCCGCCAAAGGTCCGAATCTCGTGCAGGGCCGCGGACTGGTTGGGGGAGAGCGATCTTGCGGCGTTCGCGCCATTCTTTGACCAGCAGGGCAGTGTTTGCGTTTTGTATCTTGAGAATCTGTCTCGCGCCGAACAGGTCGCCGTGTTGGCGGGACAGGGGGGTGGCCAGGATGAGGCTGAACGCTTTCTCGACGAAGCAGCGGAACGCGGCCTCGGCGATTTTCTGGGCAACCCGCAAAACCTCATCATGCTGCGGCGTGCGGTGCAGGCAGGCTCATGGCCAGCGACCCGTAGGGACTTATTCAGCCGCGCGACGGAGCTGATGCTCCAGGAGACCAACGAGGAACGGGCGCGTTCCGGTTGCGGGGTTTTTCGGGCCGCGGAATTGCGACGCGTTGCAGGTGCGGTCTGTGCGGCCAGGCTGATAAGCGACGTTGAGGCAATCAAGCTGACTGATCAGGATAACACACTTGACCTTCCGACCTATCGCTCCCTCGATTTATTTCCGGCGGAAAAGGTTCAAGCCGTTCTGGGCCGCCGCATCTTCGATGCCGCCTCCGAAGCGGAAACTGTTGATTATGCGCATCGCATGACAGCGGAGTTTTTGGCGGCCGAGTTTCTTGCGTCGCGTGTGCGCGAGGGCCTGCCGCTTGGTCGCATATCGGCTTTAATGGGGGTGGATGGCCACCCCGCACCGGAATTGAGGGGACTTCACGCATGGCTCGCGGTGCATTTGCCTGAGCACGCCGACGAGCTCATCGAAGCCGATCCTTATGGTGTTGTGACCTACGGCGACGCTGCCTCGCTTTCGGCTTCGTCCTGCCGTGTTCTTGTCCGGGCGCTGGATCGGTTGTCACGAGAGAACCCTTGGTTTCGGGCAGGCAATTGGCAAGCGCTACCAATTGGGGCGCTCGCCCGAGCTGACATGGTCAGTGAATTCAGGGCCATCCTCAGCAATCCCAATTCAGGCTTCGGAGTACGGTCAGTCGTTGTTGACGCGCTCGCGCTTGGTCCGGCGTTGCCGGCGATGCTGCCCGATCTCGAAACAATCCTCGCGCGAGAGGCCTCGCCGTTTGCCGAACGGACAGGTGCCCTGAGCGCGCTGTTCGGTCTCGGCGCCGACGGGAAGGCTGCCATCCAGCGCGTCTTCGCGGCTCAACTCGGCGATTCTGTCGACGCTCTCAGGCTTCGGACGACAATCATTCGAACGTTGTACGGCGACCCCTATGGATCGGACGATGTAATCAAGCTCGTCGCATCTTCGAATGACATCGAAGCTACGCACCTTCACGCGTCTCTTCATGTTTTGGCGGAAGTGCTTCCGGAGGAGGATCTTCCCACGATCCTTGATGGCATCGAAGTGATCGATATAGAAGAGAAGGCCGGTAATGGTCGTTGGCATGCCGCACCGTTTTATGCACGTATACTTGAGCGCGCTTGGACAAATCTGGGAGCGGTCAACGCCTCGCGCGTTCTAGCGTGGTTACACAAGCGTCTCGCATTCCAACGTGGATATCGTGGAAGTCAGGACGGTAATTTGCGAGCGGCGATGGACGCAAATCCAGACCTCTTGCGCGCCGTTGCACTCGAGTTTTTTTGCTCTGTCCCGATAGATCGCGATCACAGGTATGCCTTTCATAGGTTTCGCGAAGCGACTTTGTTTGCGCTGAAGGCCGGGGCATTGGCCGAAGTAGCGATGCAAGCGTTTGAGGCTGCGGACAAAGGAAGCGATCGGCGGCTGTTTCTCTATGAAGTGGCAATGTCGTTGTCCTACCAAATGTCGTCTCCGCAAGGTGATCTGCTCTTCGACGATCTCTACCAGCGCGCCGAAGACGAGCTCGGGCTGGGTGCGGTGCGGGATGCGACTACGGTTGCGATACTCCCGCCCAACTTTTTTTCACATCGTTCGCCGCGAGTTGAGGAACGAGGTGGTGGCCGCGCGCGGCAGCGTGAGGAGTTCGACCAGGACATTGATCTAATCCGCCGTGGTCGCCATCTCGGCTGGCTCGCACATTTAGCCGGAATCTACTTCGGGCTTTACCCTGATACGGATCACCGTGTGTCTCCGCGCGACCGGCTTTCGGCTTGGCTAGGTGAGCACCGCGTTAACGACGCTGTGGAAGCGCTAGTCGCAGCGCTAGCGCGCAACGATCTGCCAAGCTTCGAAGGCGTCATGAGGCTTACAGCTGAGAGCAAGCATTTTGATTGGTGGTATGCACTCGTGGCGGCCTTAAACGAACGCTGGGCTGCAGGTCAAGGGCTGCCTATTTTGTTGGACGACTTTTTCAAAGGGATTCTGGTCTTCGATATCACCAATCCGATCTTTGTATCGGAGGGAAATACAGAGCGCCTGATGATTCATCCGTGGCGTGAGGCATTGATGGAACGACGTCCCGAACTCGTTCGGGACGCCTATCTGGCGGTTGCTCAATTACGCTTATCGCACAACGGACACTTCGTCGACGGCTTGCGTGAGATTCTGAATGAAGCCGCTTTCGAGCCTTATCGGCAGGCGATCGTCGTCGATCTGCTTCAGCAATTCCCGAATGCAGTTCCGCCGAGGCTTGCCGATCTATTGAATGCGGTTGTCGCGATGCCTGAGGCGCATCGTAGTTTTCTGCAATTGGCCGGCCCAGTCATATCTGGCGAAGTGCCAATCGATCAGCGGCAGCGTGACCTTTGGCTGGTGACTGCCTATGTGGCCGCGCCTTGGCAATTTGAACAAAATGTGGAGCAGCGAGCGACTGCACATCCGCCCCTTGTCTTTGATCTGCGCAATGCAACTGGGTTCGCGCGCCGGGGTCAGTCCGCGCATGGCCTACCCCTGCCGATGCTCGAATTTATGGCGCGGCTGACGGGGAGGCTGTTTCCCGATGCGCCCTTTCCAAACGGGGGCGCCTGGGGCGACACCAATCCTTGGGACGCATCGGAGTATTTTCGTGCGCTGGTCAACATGATCTCGGCTATGTCCAGTTCTGCGGCCACCGACGCCCTCCAGCGGCTCAAATCAGACCCGCGCCTTGCTTCCTATAAACCTCATTTGCTTTATGCGCTCGCTAATCAGCTCCAGCGCCGTAGAGAGGTCGACTACTATCGGCCCAACTGGCAGCAAACTATCTCTACCCTCGCCAACCGTGCGCCGGCAACAGTGGCCGATCTCCATGCGTTGCTCGTCGATCATTTGCGTGATCAATCTCATCGCATTGCCAGAGCCAATACAGACATTTTCAAACGATTTTGGAATGTCGATTCTCACGCGAGGCCGACGGACCCACGGCCGGAGGAAACGTGCCGGGATGACCTGATCACTTTATTGAGGCCGGTTTTGAGCCCGCTGGGACTGACTATAGAACCGGAAGGGCACATGGTAGCCGATAAGCGCGCCGATATTTCGGTCGCGATGCCAAACCGTAAGATCCTTTGCGAATTAAAACGTGCCTATCACGCTGAAGTATGGACGGCGATTGAGGGACAGCTCGAGCGTTTCTACGCGCACGATCCCGAAGCCAAAGGATTTGGCGTGTATGTTGTGTTTTGGTTCGGGACACAACGTGCAAAACAGATACCTGCGCCACCGAATGGAATGCATAGACCGACGAAACCTGCCGAGATGGAAGCTATGCTGCAATCGCTTCTGCCCGAGGACATGCGCAAGCGATTGAGCGTGGTTGCTATCGACGTGTCGGGTGACGTCTGACGCTCCGGACACGCGCGTGCACAAAGGCGAGCTATCGCTAGTCGTCGCCACCTTCGCTCACAAATCCGAATGGCTCTCTTCAATTATGTGTCCGCTTTTGAGAAGTGATCTTAGTTGCAGTTCTCAGCGACAGCTCCCTAATCCACCCCACCCGCAACCGAAACGTCTTCCTAAACCAAGCTCTCCACCACACGCGCGAGGAAGGCGTCTCCGGCGGCGAGTTCGTCGCGCGTGATGAACTCGTCCGGCTTATGGGCGCGGGTGATCGAGCCGGGGCCGCAGACCACCGAAGGCAGGCCGAGGATCTCGCGGAACAGCCCGGCTTCGGTGCCGAAATCGAGCTTCGGGAAGGTGGGGGCGGCGCCCGCCTGGGCGGCGAGGGCGACGGCCGGTGAGGTTTCGGGTTCGGCGAGACCCGGATAGAGGTTGGTGACGGCAATCGTGATGGCGCCGCCACGCTGCTCCGCAATGGCCTGCGCCCGCGCGCGCAGCCGGTCCAGCAGCGCCGCATGATCCTCCCCGGCGGGAAAGCGGATTTCGAAAGCGAACTCCGCCGCAGCCGGTACGATGTTGAGCGCGGTGCCGCCCTGGATGGTGCCGACCTGGGCGGTGGCGTGGGGCACGGCATAGGCTTCGTCCCGCAGCCCGTGCGCCGTGAGCCAGGCGGCGAGCGCATCGACCTCGGCGACCATGGCGGCCGCCATGCCGATGGCGTTCACCCCGAGGCCCGGATTGGCCGAATGCGCCGCCCGCCCGGCGAGCGTGACGCGGGCCGCGAGCTTGCCCTTGTGGCCGGTCGCGATGACGAGACCGGTCGGCTCGCCGACGATGCAGGCAGCGGCCCGGAAACTCTCCCGCTTCAAAGCGTCCAGCATCGGCCGCACGCCGACGCAGCCGATCTCCTCGTCATGCGAGACGAGGAGATGCAGCGGGCGGGTGAGGGGCTGCCGGCTCGCATGCTCCGCGGCCGTCACCATGGTGGCGAGGAAGCCCTTCATGTCCACCGCGCCGCGTCCGTGGAGCCGGCCGTCCCGCTCGGTGAGGTGGAAGGGATCGCTGGTCCAGGCCTGGCCCGCGACGGGCACGACATCCGCATGCGCCGAGAGCACCACCCCATCCGGCCCCTCCGGCCCCAGAACTGCCCAAAGGTTGACCCGCTGCGCATCCGTTCCGGGCATCACGCGGACCCGCGCGCCGAGACCCGTGAGCCTCTGCCGCAGCCAATCCATGAGATCGAGATTGGGCGCCCCCGCGAGGGTGGGGAAAGAGACGAGGCGGTCCAAGGTATCGAGGGTGCTGCTCATGCGGGCGCTTTACCATGGCGCGGCGGCAGGCCAAGGGCAGAAAGACCCTTTCGCGCGCCATGTCGGGAGCGCATGCTCAGGTTGGAACGTTTTTTGCGTGAGACTTCGCCATGCGACCCAATCAGACATTTTCCCCAAGCGATGGCGCGGCAGGCGCCCTTCCCATGACCAAGGTGGAGGCCCCTCCGAAGCTGCGCCCCGCCCGCAAGCCACGCGGCTTCTGGGAGCGCGCCTTGACGCCGCGTGCGGCCATCTCGCGCCGGGCGAGCATCACGGCCGGCATCAGCGTCTGGATCGTCGTCCTCGCCGTCTGGTCGGGTCTCACCTATGGCGGCGTGATGCCGGACATCTTCCTGCCCTCGCCATCCGCGGTGATCGCCCGCACCGTCAGCATGATCGGGGACGGCACGCTGTGGCCCAATATGTGGGCCTCCATCCAGGTCATCCTGCTCGGCTTCATCATCTCCTCCGTCGTCGCCGTGCCGCTCGGCCTGCTCATGGGCACCTTCCGCATCGTGCAGGCGGCGCTGGAGCCGCTGGTGAATTTCATCCGCTACCTGCCCGTCACCGCCTTCGTGCCGCTCTTCATCCTGTGGATCGGCCTCGGCCTGTCGCAGCGCGTCTCCATCATCATCTTCGGCACCTTCTTCCAGCAGCTGGTGATGATCATGGATGTGGTGCGCGGCGTGCCGGAGGATATGCTCAACGCCTCCTACACCCTCGGCGCCTCGCGGCGGGACGTGCTGACCCACGTCATCCTGCCCGCCGCCAAGCCCGGCATCATCGACACTCTGCGCATCACCATGGGCTGGGCCTGGACCTATCTCGTCGTCGCCGAACTCGTCGCCGCCGACAGCGGCCTCGGCTACATCAGCATGCAGGCGATGCGCGGCTTCCAGGTGGACAAGATCTTCATGGCAATCGGCATCATCGGCATCCTCGGCCTCATCACCGACAGCTGCTTCCGCTTCATCCGCGCGCGTTTCGCAGGGTGGGCGGCATGAGCGCGTCGATCATGGGGGACACCCTTCTCGAAGCCCGCTCGGTCGAGCTGCGCTACAGCAGCGGCGGCAATTCCGTCCTCGCCCTCGACCATGTCTCGCTCGACGTGCGGGAGAAGGAGTTCGCCGTCATCGTCGGGCCCTCGGGCTGCGGCAAGTCGAGCCTGCTGTATCTCGCGGCCGGGCTGCTGGACAGCACGGGCGGCGAGATCGTGGTGGCGGGGGACGAGGTGACGGGCCCGGGCCGGGACCGCGGCATGGTCTTCCAGGCCTATACGCTGTTCCCCTGGCTCACGGTCGCCGAGAATGTCGAATTCGGACTCAAGCGCCGCAAGATTCCGGTGCGTGAGCGGCAGGAGACGGTCGCCTACTACCTCAACGAAGTGGGGCTGTCGCAATTCGCGCAGCATTATCCGAAGCAGCTTTCGGGCGGGATGAAGCAGCGCGTGGCGATTGCGCGCGCGCTCGCCAACGACCCCAAGATCCTTCTGATGGACGAGCCCTTCGGCGCGCTCGACAGCCAGACGCGGGCGACCATGCAGAAGCTGCTGCTGCGGGTTTGGGAGCACAGCCACAAGACGGTGCTCTTCGTGACGCATGACATCGACGAGGCGATCATCCTCGGCGACCGCGTGCATGTGATGACGGCGCGGCCCGGGCGGATGAAGGCGGTGGTGGATATCGAGATTCCGCGCCCGCGCTCGCTCGACATGATGCTCGATCCCGACTTCATCGCCATCAAGCGGCAGATCCTCGGCCTGCTGCATGACGAAATCGACGAAGACCACTGAGCGGCCAGGGATCGATCAACCGAGATGAGCCGCGATCCGCGCTACGACATCCTGTTCCAGCCCGTCAAGATCGGGCCGGTGACGGCGAAGAACCGCTTCTTTCAGGTGCCGCATTGCAATGGCATGGGCTATCGCGACCCCTCCGCGCTCGCCACCATGCGGGCGATCAAGGCGGAGGGCGGATGGGGCGTCGTCTGCACCGAGCAGGCGGAGATCCATCCGAGTGCCGAGATCTGCCCCTTCATCGAGCTGCGCATCTGGGACGATCAGGACCTGCCGGCGCTCGCCCGTATGGCGGGTTCGGTGCATGAATATGGTGCGCTCGCCGGCTTGCAGCTGTGCCACAACGGGATGAATGCGCCGAACCTCTATTCGCGTGAGATCCCGATGGGGCCTGCGCATCTGCCGGTCGCCAGCATCTTCAACGATCCGGTGCAGGCGCGGGCGATGGACAAGGCCGATATCGCCGATCTGCGCCGCTGGCACCGCGAAGCGGCACTCCGCGCCAAGCGCGCCGACTATGACGTGGTCTACGTCTATGCCGGCAAGCTCTTCGGCGGGCCGATGTTCTTCCTCTCCCGCCGCTACAACACGCGGACCGATGAATATGGCGGCAGCCTGGAAAACCGGGCGCGCCTGCTGCGTGAACTGATCGAGGATGTGCGTGACGTGGTGGGCGACCGTTGCGCCGTCGCCTGCCGCATTTCGGTGGACGAGCTGATCGGCGAGGAAGGCTTCCACGCTGCCGAGGCGCGCGACCTGATCGCCCATATGGGTGAGCTGCCGGATCTCTGGGATCTCACCCTCTCCTCCTGGGACAATGACAGCCAGACCTCGCGCTTCGCCGAGGAAGCCTATCAGGAACCCTACGTCACCGGCATCAAGCAGTTGACGACGAAACCGGTGGTCGGCGTCGGCCGCTTCACCTCGCCCGACACGATGGTGCGGATGGTGAAAAGCGGCGTGCTGGACTTCATCGGCGCCGCTCGCCCTTCCATCGCCGATCCCTTCCTGCCGAAGAAGATCGAGGAAGGCCGGATCGAAGACATTCGCGAATGCATCGGCTGCAACATCTGCGTCTCGGGCGATCACACGGCTTCGATTATCCGCTGCACGCAGAACCCGTCCATGGGCGAGGAATGGCGGCGCGGCTGGCACCCCGAACGTATTCGGCCGCGCAGCTCCGAGAACACCGTGCTCGTGGTGGGCGCCGGCCCGGCCGGGCTCGAAGCGGCGATGATGCTCGGCCGCCGCGGTTACGAGGTGGCACTTGCCGAGCGTGGCACCAGCTTGGGCGGGCGTGTCGCGCGGGAGCGGCTGCTGCCGGGCCTCGCCGCCTGGGGGCGTGTCGCGGACTACCGCCTGGGCCAGATCAACGCCATGGCCAATGTCACCCTCTACAGGGACAGCGCGCTGACGGCGGAGGACATCCTCGACATGGGCTTCTCCCATGTGGCCATCGCAACCGGCGCGCGCTGGCGGCGCGATACCGTGGCACGGCATGTGGTGACGCCGATGCCGATCGCGCCCGAGACGGATGTGCTGACACCGGATGACCTGATGGACGGGCGGCGCCCCTCCGGCCGCTCGGTACTGATCTATGATGACGATCACTACGTCATGGCGAACGTCCTGGCCGAGTTGCTGGTGCGGGAAGGCTACCGTGTGACCTATGTCACGCCCGCCGCCGAAGTCGCCACCTGGACGCGCAATACCATGGAGCAGCACCGCATCCAGGCGCGGCTGCTGGAGATTGGTGTGACGATCCTGCCGCATCGCATCCTGACGGCGGCGGAGAAGGGGGGCGTCACGCTTGCCTGCACCTTCACCGGGCGCACCGAGCCGCGGGAGGCGGAGAGCCTGCTGCTGGTCACCGCGCGCCTGCCCGAAACCGCGCTCCATGACGCGGTGATGGCCCGCCGCGGCGCGTGGGAGGCCGCGGGCCTGCTGAGCGTGACGCTGATCGGCGATGCGCTGGCCCCCGGCACCATCGCCGCCGCAACCTGGAGCGGCCGCCGCTATGCCGAGGAGCTGGAGGCACCGCGCCTCCCCGGTCCGGTGCCTTTCCGTCGCGAGGTCGCCGAGCTTCTTCCTTTCAACGTGCGTCAGATCGTCGACGCCACGCTGCCTGCCGCCTGAACCTGAAACACCAAGGAGAGACCTGAATGAAGACCTTCAAATGGCGTGGCCTCGCGGGCGCGGCCCTCGGCCTCGTGCTCGCCGCGGGTGCGACCCTCGGCACCGCCCGGCCTGCGGAAGCCGGCAAGCTCAGCCTCTCCATGACGGTGTGGGTGGGCTATGGCCCGATGTTCCTGGCGCGCGACATGGGTTTCTTCAAGAAGCGCGGCCTCGATGTCGATCTGAAGATCGTAAGCGATTCCGCGCTTTCCATGGGCGCGATGGCGGCGGGCCAGATTCAGGGCACGGCGGTGACGCTGGACGAGATCCTGAAATACCGCTCGCCGGAATTCTGCTTCAAGGCGGTGATGGCGCTGGATGACAGCCATGGCGCCGACGGCATGGTGGCAGGCAAGGACGTCACCAGCATCGCGCAGCTGAAGGGCAAGAAGGTCGCGCTGAACGAGGGCTCAACCAGCCAGTTCTGGTTCAACTATCTGCTGGCCCAGCAGGGCATGACGCAGAGCGACTTCAAGGTGGTGAACATGACGGCGGATGATGCCGCCGCCGCCTTCATCGCCGGCCGCGTGCCGGCCGCGGTGACCTGGGAGCCGAACCTCTCCTTCGTCAAGGAACACGACAAGGGCAAGGTGCTGGTCAGCTCCGCCGCGACCCCGGGCGTGATCCTCGATGTGCTGGCGCTGCGCTGTGACACCATCAAGAACGATCCGCAGGACGTGCAGGCGCTGGTCGACGGCATCCTCGAAGCGGTCGACTACACCAAGGCGCATCCGCAGGAAGCCTATGCCGACATGGCCAAGAGCGTCGGCGGCTATCTGTCGAAGCCGTCGGACTTCGCAGCGGCCGCAGCCGGCGTGAACTTCTATACGGCGGCGATGAACAAGTCCTATTTCGGCACCGTGCAGCAGCCGGGTCCGGCGGCGGGCGTGATCAAGCTCGGCCTCGAGATCTGGGGCAAGCTATCCAAGATCAAGATGCCGATCACTTATGCGGACGTGATCGATCCGAGCTTCATCGACAAGTAAGCCGTCTCGCAGGTCCAAAAATGAAAACGCCGGAGGGTGACCTCCGGCGTTTTTCGTCTCAGCCGATTGAGCTTGGGTCCTGCTGGCCTCCGGCTCGATGGGCAGTCGGGTGCTCAGCCCTTCGCGCGGCTGCGGAAGCTGCGCGGCGCGCCACCTTCCGCGGCCTTGCCGTAGCGCGGCTTTCGGGCCGCGAAGTCCGGCCGGTCGCCGTCCCGCCGGGGCGGGCGCGTACGCTGGAAGTCCCCGCGCGGACGGAAACCGTCCTGCGCCGCCGGCGGGCCATCGGCCTGCTCGATGCGGATTTCGTTTTCGCCGGCATCGCGCAGCGCCGCGTTGAAATCCTCCACCGCGTCCGCCTTGATCTGGAAGCGCGTCTCGTGATCGGTGATGCGGATGGCGCCGACTTCACGCTTGCTCACGCCGCCGAGGCGGCAGATGAGCGGCAACAGCCACTTGGGATCGGCCTTCTTGCTGCGGCCGACGCTGGTGCGGAACCACACCATCGGCTCGCCCTCGTTTTCGTAGAAGGCCGGGCGCGGCGTGCGTTCGCTGCGCTCGCCGCCACGCTCGAAGCGCTCGCCGCGGGTGCGGTCGCGCTCCTTGTAGCCGCGCGGCTCGGCCGCCCGCGTTTCTTCGAAGCCCGGCCGCGCGCCGTCGATCTCGCAGGGCGCGGGGAAGGACTGGCGACGGAGGCGGATGAAGGCGGCGGCCAGCGCCTCGGCGCCGTAGCGCTCGGCCATCTGATAGGCGAGGGCGGCATCCTCGTCCGAGGTCGGCTCGGCGATGATGGCATCGTTCAGAATGCGCGCCCGATCCTGTTCGCGGATTTCCTCGGCGGAGGGCGCCGTGCTCCAGCGCGCCTGCAGGCCGGCGGTCGCGAGCAGCATCTCGGCCTTGCGGCGGCGGCTGTGCGGCACCAGCAGCACGGAAATGCCCTTGCGCCCGGCGCGGCCGGTGCGGCCGGAGCGGTGCAGCAGCGTCTCCTTGTTCGTCGGCAGATCGGCATGGATGACGAGGCCCAGCTCCGGCAGGTCGATGCCGCGGGCGGCGACGTCGGTCGCAACGCAGACGCGGGCACGGCCTTCACGCACGGCGGCGAGGGCGTTGTTGCGTTCCTGCTGGGACAGCTCGCCCGAGAGGGCAACGCTGGTGAAGCCGCGCCGGGTCAGCGCCTCGGCCAGGCTGCGCACGCCGTCGCGCCGGGCGCAGAAGATGATGGTGGGCGCGTCGATCAGACGCAGCGTGTTGACGACCGCCGCTTCCGTCTCGTGCCCATTGATCTTCATGGCACGGTATTCGATGTCGGCATGCGGCTGCCGCCGGTCCACCGTGTCGATGCGCAGCGCGTCGCGCTGATAGCGGCGGGCGAGCTGGGCGATGTCCCGCGCGATGGTCGCCGAGAAGAGCAGGGTGCGACGCTCGGCCGGGGCCGCGTCGAGAATGAATTCCAGCTCCTCGCGGAAGCCGAGGTCGAGCATCTCGTCGGCCTCGTCCAGCACCACGACTCGGAGGGCGGAGGGGTCGAGCTGGCCGCGTTCCAGGTGATCCTTCAGACGGCCGGGCGTGCCCACGACGATGTGAGCGCCGCGCGACAGGGCGCGGGCTTCGCTGCGTGCATCCATGCCGCCGACGCAGGCGACGACCCGTGCCTGGGCTTCGGCATAGAGCCAGGTCAGTTCGGCATGCACCTGCTGGGCGAGTTCGCGCGTTGGCGCGATGATGAGGGCGAGGGGGGCCGCGGCGGGGGGCAGGCGCTCCTCCCCGGCAAAGAGGCTGTCGGCGAAAGCGAGGCCGTAGGCAACGGTCTTGCCCGAGCCGGTCTGGGCGGACACCAGGAGGTCGCGGCCGGTCTCGGCGGCCAGGATCTCGGCCTGGACGGGGGTCGGTTCGGCATAGCCGCGCGCTTCAAGGGCCTGCGCCAGAGCGGCGTGGGGGGTCGGAAAGGGCATATTCGATCGGGGATCCACGAAAGGGTGGCCGCTCCATAGCGCAAAGCCTTCCCCATTCGCGACCTTTTCCGGAACAAGGGAGGGGTGCGTCCGGCAACGGGCGCTTCCGACCCTGGGGCCATTCCGGAGACGGGGGGTTGGCGGCGCTGCGGCAAAAGGATTACGAGAATGGTCATGTTGAAATTCCGGCTCTGCCTGACCCTGGGGGGTGCGTGATGTCTGCCGCCGCCCCATCGGCCCCGCCGCCGTCCGCCACGGCGGGCGAGGTGGCCCATTTGTCCTTCGAGGAAGCGCTCGCCGAACTCGAGCGGATCGTCCGCGGCCTCGAAAGCGGCCAGCAGAAGCTCGAAGAGGCGATCGCGGCCTTCGAGCGCGGCAGCCGCCTCCGCGCCCATTGCGAAGCGAAGCTCGCCGAAGCCGAGACACGCATCCAGGCGATCGTGGAGCGGGCCGATGGCGCGCTCGCGACCCGGCCGGTCGACTAACGGTTATGAACAGAGTGGGACTCGGATGAACGCAGTGAGCGAGCAGGCAGCGAAGCTTGCCGACGTCATGAAGAAGCGGGCGCAGGAGGTCGAACATGCGATCGACGTTCTCCTGCCCCTGCCGGACGGGCAGGAAAAGCGGCTGATCGAGGCCATGCGCTATGCCGTGCTCGGCGGCGGCAAGCGGTTGCGCGGCTTCCTGGTGATGGAAGTGGCGAGCCTGTTCTCGGTGGCACCCGCCTGCGCCGCGCGTGTCGCGGCCTCGGTCGAGATGCTGCACGCCTATTCACTCGTGCATGACGATCTCCCGGCGATGGACGACGACGATCTGCGCCGGGGCCAGCCCTCCTGTCACAAAGCCTTCGACGAGGCGACGGCGATCCTCGCCGGCGATGCCCTCCTGACCCGCGCCTTCGAGGTGCTGGCCGACGTGGATACGCATTCCGATGCCCAAGCCCGCTGCGAGCTCGTGGCCGCTCTTGGCATGGCGGCCGGCGCCCGCGGCATGGTCGGCGGCCAGATGATCGACATGGTCTCCGAAGGGCGCGAGCTCAGCGGCGCCGAGGTGACGCGCCTGCAGGCGCTCAAGACCGGCCGGCTGATCCAATACAGTGCGGAGGCCGGCGCCATCCTCGGCCGCGCCGCCCCGCAGCAGCGCCATCTCATCGCGGCCTTCGGCCGGGATCTCGGTGCGGCCTTCCAGATTGCCGACGACATCCTTGATACCGAAGGCACCGAAGCCGAGATTGGCAAGACGGTGGGCAAGGACGCCGCCGCCAACAAGGCGACGATGGTCTCCATCATGGGTCTGGAACAGGCCCGCGCCCATGCCGCCATGCTGGCGGAACAGGCCGCCAATTTCCTCGCGAGTTTCGGCGAGCGGGCACAGAATCTGATCGCCCTCACCGAGTTCGTGGTCTCGAGACGGAGCTGAGCCCATGCCCCCGCACACCCCTCTTCTCGACCGCGTGCGCTACCCGGCCGATCTGCGCAATTTCTCGGCCGAACAGCTCGCCGAACTGGCGGAGGAACTGCGCTCCGAGGTCGTGGACACGGTTTCCGTCACCGGTGGCCATCTCGGTTCCGCGCTTGGCGTCATCGAACTGACGGTCGCGATCCATGCCGTCTTCGACACGCCGCGGGACCGGCTCATCTGGGATGTCGGCCATCAGGCCTATCCTCACAAGATTTTGACCGGCCGTCGTGACCGTATCCGCACGCTGCGCCAGCCGGGCGGCCTCTCGGGCTTCACCCGCCGGTCCGAGAGCGAATACGACCCCTTCGGCGCCGCCCATTCCTCGACCTCGATCTCCGCAGGGCTCGGTATGGCGGTGGCGCGGGACCTCCAGAACCCGGACAGCGACCAGCAGGTCATCTGCGTCATCGGCGACGGGTCGATGAGCGCCGGCATGGCCTATGAGGCGATGAACAATGCCGGGTCGATGAAGAGCCGGCTCGTCGTCATCCTCAACGACAACGACATGTCGATCGCGCCGCCCGTGGGCGCGATGAGCGCCTATCTGTCGCGCCTGATCTCCTCGCGCTCCTTCATGAATCTGCGTGACCTCGCGGCTAAGATGGCCAAGCGCTTCCCGCGCTCGATCGAGCGGACGGCCAAGCGCGCCGAGGAATATGCCCGCGGCATCCTGACGGGCGGCACGCTCTTCGAGGAACTCGGCTTCTACTACGTGGGCCCGATCGACGGCCACAACATGGACCATCTGCTGCCGGTGCTGCGCAATCTGCGCGATGCCGAGGAAAGCGGCCCGGTGCTGCTGCATGTCGTGACGCAGAAGGGCAAGGGCTATGCCCCGGCCGAGGCGAGCCCCGACAAGTATCACGGCGTCACGCGCTTCAACGTGGTGACGGGCGAGCAGGGCAAGGCGCCGCCCGGGCCTCCGAGCTACACCAAGGTCTTCGCCAAGGCGCTGATCGCCGAGGCCGAGCAGGACCCCTCGATCGTCACCGTGACGGCCGCCATGCCCTCCGGCACCGGGCTCGATGCCTTCGCCAAGAAGTTCCCGAACCGGACCTTCGACGTCGGCATCGCCGAGCAGCATGCCGTGACCTTCGCGGCCGGCATGGCGACGGAAGGGATGAAGCCCTTCGTCGCCATCTACTCGACCTTCCTGCAGCGCGCCTACGACCAGGTGGTGCACGACGTCGCCATCCAGAACCTGCCGGTGCGGTTCGCCATGGATCGCGCCGGCATGGTGGGCGCCGATGGCCATACCCATGCGGGCGTTTACGACCTGTGTTTCATGGGCTGTCTGCCCGGCATGGTGGTGATGGCGCCGGCCGACGAGCTGGAGCTGATGCATGCGGTCGCCACCGCCACCGCACGGAATGACGGCCCCACCGCCTTCCGCTATCCGCGTGGCGAAGGCCTCGGCCTCGATCTGCCGGAGCGCGGCTCGGTGCTCGAACTCGGCCGCGGCCGGGTGATGCGGGAAGGCTCCAAGGTCGCCATCCTGGCGCTCGGCCCGCGCCTCTATGAGGCGATGAAGGCGGCGGACGAACTGGCCGCACGCGGCCTCAGCACGACGGTGGCCGATGCGCGCTTCATGAAACCGCTCGACACAGGGCTCATCCAGCAGCTCGCGAAACATCATGAAGTCATCATCACCATCGAGGACAACGTCTCTGGTGGCTTCGGCTCGGCCGTGCTGCACTACATGGCGGTATCCGGCCTGCTCGATCGTGGAGTGAAGATGCGTCCCATGGTGATCCCCGACCGGCTGATCGACCACAACACGCCGGCCGGCCAGTCTATCGACGCCAAGCTGACGGCCAAGGATATCGTGGACACGGCACTGTCTGCCCTCGGCGTCGCGGAGACGACGAGCGCGCAGGTGCGCGCCTGATGTCTGCGCCGGTCGTCGACCAGACCCGTCTGTTCCGGAACGCCCTCGGCGCCTTCGCCACAGGGGTGACGGTGATCACGACGCTGTCACCCGAGGGGGCTGACGTCGGCGTCACCGCCAACAGCTTCAACTCGGTCTCGCTTGATCCGCCGATGATCCTGTGGAGCATCGGCAAGACCTCCTCGAGCCTCGCGGCCTTCATGGCGGCCGAGCGTTTTGCCGTGCACGTTCTGTCAGCGGAGCAGGAGGCACTGTCCGGGCGCTTCGCCAAATCCGGCACGGACAAGTTCGCCGGCCTCTCCGTCTCCCGCGGCATCGGCGACGTGCCCTTGCTCGAGGGCTGCGCCGCCCGCTTCCAATGCCGCATCGCCTTCCGTCACGAGGCGGGCGACCACTACATTCTGGTCGGCGAGGTCGAGGCTTTCGACCATGATGGCCATGCCCCGCTGGCCTTCCATAGCGGCCGCTACGGCATGTTCATCCGCAACGAAGCGCCGGCGCCGAGCGACGGCGAGGTGGCGCCGCCGCTGCTGACGGAGCTTCTGGTTCGCGCCGAGGATGCGCTGCTCCGCCGCGTGGAGGGCGCGATGGGCGAGGCGGGCCTATCGCTTGCCGAATACGAGGTGCTGCGCAGCCTGGTCGACCTGCCGCTGAGCCTCGAAGAGCTCGAGGAATGGGCGGGCCCGGCCCAGGAGATTTCGACCGTCGTCCTCGTCGAGGATCTGTCCGAGCGTGGCCTTCTGGATGCGCCGGAGGACGGCAAGGTCTCGCTCACCGAAGCCGGACGCGAGGCCCTGGCCCGAGGCACCGCGGAGATCGCGGCGATCGAACAGACCGCGACGGGTGGCCTCACCCCGCGTGAAGCAGCCCTGCTGCGGCGCCTCCTGGCGCGGATCGCCGCGACCGAAGAAGACTGACGTCGCGACACCTCTCTGCGTGGCAAGACACGACCCCGGGGCAGTGCCCCGGGGTTTTTCGTGTCAGTTGGCCGAGAGCTTCAGATTGAGCGCGGCCTGGGTCGCGTTCAGATCGGAGCCGAGCAAGCCGCCGACGGCCACCGGCTTGTCCGGGGTCGCCGTGAGCGTCAGGCTTTTCGGATCGGCCATGAACGCACCGACCACTTGGCCGGCATCCGGCTGATCGGGCACCACCGCGGAGGCGAAGAACGACATGGCGACGCGAGCGCCGCTGGTCACGTCCGCCAGGCTCTGGTTGGACTGCTTCGCCATCATGGCGAGAATTTTCTGCACGAGGCTGTCGTTCGTGAAGGTGATGGCCGCGTGGCCGATCGTCATCTTGCCGATCAGGGCGAAGACCGCGGCCGGATCGTTCTGGGTCGGCAGGCTGAGCGGCACGCTGCCGAACTGACCGGTGATCGAGAGGCTGGCGAGCCCCTCCGCCCTGAGCAGGAAGTGATCGAGCGTCGAATCGCCGGTTGTCCGGTTGAAGCTTCCGGACTCTTCCAGGTTCAGGACCAGGGTCTTGATGCCCAGCGGGTCCAGAACTTCCTGCAAGTAGGCACTGATGGCCGCGGGGACGCTGAGGCTCTGCAGCGAAATCTTGGCATCGAGCGGGTTGCCGGCGCTGATGGTCTCCTTCAGTGCGCCGAGGGAGACCGTGTTCCCGTCCGGCAGCTTGACCGAGACCTTGGTGACGCTCATGCCGCCAAGTGTGACCGCGCCCTTCTGCGCGGCGATGATCCAGTCTGCGGTGTCGAGCGGGGTGTCGCCGGTCAGGAAGCCACTCGCATCGAAATTCGAGACCTGGAACTCTCCGACGTGAACCTCGGCCATGTCGGGATCGGTCATCGACCAGTCGCTGAGCGTGACATTGGCGAGCTTGCCCGCTTGGTAGCCGGTCACGGAGAACTGTCCGAGGCCACCTTGGCTCTTGGTCCGCGGGTCCGAGAAGGTGAAGCCGGTGATGGAGGCCGAGCCGAGGGACACGGCTTGGGCCGCATCCCTGCGGAAGGCGTCGGTCTGGGTATTCTTGCCGGTGGGAGACAGGGCGAAGGGACGGGCGGCAAAATTGTCCACCGCCGCATGCATCACCGCGCCGTTGCCGGAATTGCTCTTGCTGGTGAAGCCGCTGATCTCGGCATGGCCGATCAGGGGCCGCAGCCCGGTCCAACTCGGCGCATCGGCAGTGTAGCGGCCGGTGTCGAAGACCCGGTCAAGACCATCGAGATCGACCTGTTGGACCGCTACGGAGGCGACGCGATCGCCCGCGCGATTGGCGAAGTCCCGCCCGCTGGCCGCGGCGAGCTTGCCTTGGTCGTAGCCCGTGGCGGAGATGGCGGCGATGCTGTCGCCGGCATCATCCGAAATGTCCTGCGCTTCGATCGAGCCTGCCGACAGCAAGGTTGCCTGCCCCGGGATCTGCATCCAGAGCGGCGTCGTCGGCGGAGCAGGCTGGCCGGGCGCCAGCATCGCGAGTTTCGTCACGACGGCGAAGCCGACCGAGACGCGGCGGCCCTGCCGCCAGGCATCCAGACCGGTCACGTGCACCGAGTCCGCCTGCAGCGGGTTCTGATCCGTGCCTTGGCCGGAGAGGTGATGCAGCACGATGCGATGGATGGAGAGGAACGGATGGCCGCTCTGGGTGACGGAGAGTCCGCTCAGGCGCAGCGTCCGGGTGAAGACGTTGTAGCTCAGGTCGTCGTAATGGCCCTGCGTCCCGGGGGGGAGAGAGGCCAGGGTCTGATCGATCCGCACGTGGGCCTCGTGCTGGCCCCAGAGCTGGGCCCCACCGGCCAAGGCCGCCAGCAGTACGATGGCGGAGGGCACGGCGATCTGAACTTTCGACAGTCTCACGTGAAGCCCCTTCTTCTGACTCCCGCTCCTTCTCATCTGCCCAGGAGGACGACGCAAGAGGGCCGGGACACCCCGGCGAGGGAGGGAAGATGGCCCGCAGCAGGGGGACGATCCGCATCGGCATTTCTGGCTGGTCCTACGCACCGTGGCGCGGGGTCTTCTATCCCGAGGGTCTGCGGCAGAAGGACGAGCTTGCCTACGCTGCGCGGCAGGTCGGTTCGATCGAGATCAACGGCACTTTCTACAGCCAGCAAAAACCCGAAAGTTTCATGCACTGGGCTGCAGCCGTGCCAGAGAGTTTCGTCTTCGCAGTGAAGGCGCCGCGCTTCCTCACCCACATTCGGCGGCTCACGGATATCGAGGTGCCTCTTGCCAACTTCCTCGCGGGCGGGCTGCTCTCCCTCGGTCCCAAGCTCGGTCCCATCCTGTGGCAACTGCCCGAACGTTTCCGCTTTGACCCCGACCGCTTTTCACGGTTTTTTGACCTTTTGCCGATGGATACCGAGGCGGCAGCGCGGCTTGCCCGTCGGCACGATCAGCGTCTCAAGGGCCGGCCCGTGCTGGAGGTGGGTGTGCGGCGGCCGCTGCGCCATGCGATCGAGATCCGGCACGAGAGTTTCCGCGACCCGCGTTTCGTGGCGATGCTGCGCGAGCGCGGCATTGCCATGGTCTGCGCCGATACCGTCAGTTGGCCGCGGCTGATGGATGCGACGGCGGACTTCATGTACTGCCGGCTGCACGGGTCCGAGGTCCTCTATGCGAGCGGCTATGACGACCAGGCGCTGGATGATTGGGCCAGGCGCATCCGCGCCTGGGCGGAGGGGCGGGAGCCCCGCGATGCGGAACGTGTCGGGCCGCCCGGCGCGAAGGTCCCGCGCGACGTCTATGTCTATTTTGACAACGACATGAAGGTTCGCGCGCCGGTTGACGCGCGCAGCTTGATGCACCGGCTGAAGTTGGCGCGGAGCGGGGAGGATGGCGCGGGAAATCCCGTTTGATTCCTCTAGCCTTCCCTGTCCTTGTCCGGTTAGCAGGATCGGGCAGCGGAAGGGGCAAGAGGATGGCGTTGAGGAGCGTGGCGGCTGAGGCACCTCCGGTCGCGGTGGCGCAACCCCGCGCGGCGCTGCTGGCCGGCGCCGTCGGCAATGTTCTGGAATGGTACGATTTCGGCGCCTACGGCTTCTTCGCTGCCATTTTCGGCCAAAACTTCTTTCCGAATACGAATCATATTGTCTCGCTGATGTCCGCCTTCGGCGTCTTCGCTGCGGCTTTTTTCATGCGGCCGCTCGGCGGCTTCGTCTTTGGCCACATCGCCGATCGGCTGGGCCGCACGCGCGCCCTGACCGTCTCTTCCCTGCTGATGGCGGCAGCGACCTTCCTGATCGGCTGTCTTCCGACCTATGCCACGGCAGGCATCGCCGCGCCGCTGCTGCTGGTGCTGCTCCGGCTTCTGCAGGGCCTCTCCGTCGGCGGCGAATATTCCGCCTCCATCACCTATCTGGCGGAAGCGAGCCAGCCGCACCGTCGCGGGCTCACGAGCAGCCTGGCTGCCGCGGGCGCAACCTTGGGCATTCTCCTGGGCTCCTGTCTGGGCATGCTGGTGACACGCCTCATGCCCGCGGATGCCGTGGCCGCCTGGGGCTGGCGCATGCCCTTCCTGCTCGGCATCGTGCTCGGCGGCTTCACTTTCTGGCTACGCCGCCGGACGCTCGTCCAGGAAGAACCGCAGGCGCGGGCACCCGGCTTTCCGCTGGTGGAGGCGCTGCGGTCAGACTGGCGGGGCATGCTGCGCGGCTTCGTCCTGAGTGCTGCGATGCTCGCCTATTTCTACATCCTCTTCGTCTATTTCGTGACCTTCGCGAGCCAGGTGGATGGGTTGCCCGGCCCCACCGTCTTCACCATCAACACCCTGTCGCTGGTCCTCTGCCTGGTCCTGATGCCGATCTTTAGCCATCTCTCCGATCGCATCGGCCGGCGCCAGGTGATGGTGGCGGGCTTTCTCGGCCTCGCGCTCTTCACTTGGCCGCTGTTCCGTCTCTTCTCCAGTCATCATGTCGAGCTGAAGGTGATGGCCGGTCAGGCCGCCATGGCGGCGCTGCTGATGGTGATTGCGGCACCGCTTCCCGCGGCGCTGGCGGAGAGCATGCGGGGCGCGGCGCGATGCTCCGCCGTCGCCGTGAGCTACAATCTGGGAGCGGCCCTCGGCGGCGGTCTCTCACCCTTGATCGCGGCGGCGCTCGTCGATCCGCATGCGCGGCATCCCATGGCACCGGCGCTCTACCTGACAGCTTGGGCGGTGCTGGCGCTGGCCGCTGCCGTCACTCTGCCACGCGAGAGAGTCGCGGGATCGTTGCGTTAGCGGAGGGTCGCCAGCCAGTCGATCAGCATCTGCTGCAGCCCCGTCGCCATGATCTGCACGCCGATGCAGAGCAGAAGCAAGGCGACGATGCGCTTGATCGCGCGGGAACCCGTGGGGCCGAGCGCCCTGCCGATGACGTCTGAGTAGCGAAACAGCACCGCGCTCAGCAGGCAGTTGGCGGCCGCCGCCAGCGACACGCCGAGCATATAGGCGAGATCGAGCCCGGGCGTCGGCCGCGTGGCGCCGAGGGTGATCGAAACCGAGATCGAGCCGGGGCCGACCGTCAGCGGCATGGTGAGCGGGAAGAAGGTGAAGTCGGCGAGGCCCGGCGTCGGGCCGGCGGCACGGGCGGCGGCGGCCTGCCGGGCTTCCACGCGGTTGGCCTCGCTCGACGCTTCCTGCAGCAGGAGGCGCCAGCCGGTAGCGACGACGACGCTGCCGCCCGCGACCTTGAGCGCCGGCAGGGTCACGCCGAAGAAGTGCAGAACCGGCGTGCCGGCCCAGAGAGCCGCGAGCAGCAGCACGAGGGAGAAGAGACCGAGGAGCTTCGCCATCATCCGCCGCTCGGCGGGCGTGCGGTCGCCCGTCATCTGGCTGTAGATGACGACGTTGCCGATCGGGTCGATGATCGAAAAGAGGGCGGGAAAGCCGAGCAGCAGGCCGCGCGTGAAGTCCGATGTCATCGCCGCGCCCTCATCCTCGCGCCGCCTGGATGACCGGCAGCAGCAGAGCCTCCGCGCCGGCCGCCATGATCTGGACGCCGATGCAGAGCAGCAGCAGCGCGAAGAGCCGGGTGATGACACGGGCGCCGGTGCGGCCGAGGATCGTGGTCAGTCGGTCGGCGAAGCGTAGCAGGCCCCAGATGGTCAGCGCCATGGCCAGGCCCGCGGCCGAGAGGGTGAAGAGATAGGGCAGGGCGCCCGTCGCCGGCCGCGCGGCGCTGAGCCCGATGCAGACGGAAATTGCCCCCGGCCCCACGGAAAAGGGGATGCTCATTGGAAAGAAGGCGATGTCCGTGACCCGCGGCGCGGTTTCGGTGCGGCCGTCGGACCGCGCCTGGCTTTCCTTCTCCGCTTCGCGCTGCTGCGGCGCATGCAACAAACGCCAGGCACCGAAGACGATGATGAATCCACCGGCCACCTTCAGCGCGCCGAGGGAGATGCCGAAGAAATTCAGCACGTAGGAAACGGCCCAGAGGGCGAAGAGCAGCAGCAGGAAGGAATAGAGGCCGACATGCAGCGCGAGCCGCCGCCGCTCGGCCAAGGGCCGGTCCGCCGTGATCTGGGCGAAGATCATGGCATTCACGATCGGATTGACGATCGCGAAGAGCGCCGAAAAGGCGAGCAGGAAGGTATGAACGAAGCCGGAGACGGGGTTGGGCGGAAGCGTCATGCGCGCGTGGACATGTCCGTGGGGTCTCGTTTCGCATCAAGGGCCGGAGCCTGGCGCCGGTCAAGGTAACGGAGGGCGGCCGGGCGACGAATCTTGCCAAGGCGGTGGCTTTGACGGTTCCCTGCCGCAACGGTCTCGGCAGAGTCTTTTGGAGGAATGCGCGTGCTGATGGGTTTGGTTCACTGGCTGTGCCTTCTGCCCACCACGGTCGCCGTGCTGGTTGCGGTCCTCGGCTCGGCCGCGCTCTCGATCGCGGGTCTGCTCGTCGCGCACCGGGTGATTCCGCATCCGTTGCGGAGCGCGCACAATGATCTTGCCGGCTTCGTGCTCGCGATCATCGGTGTGATCTACGCAGTGCTGCTCGCTTTCATCGCGGTCGCGGTATGGGAGAGCTACACGGACGCCGGCAATCTCGTGCAGACCGAGGCCGACATGGTGGACGATCTCTACCGTGACACGATCAGCCTGCCGCCCGATCTGGCGCAGAAGCTGCGGCAGGATCTCTACGACTATACCGAAACGGTGGTGGAGAAGGAATGGCCCCGCATGGAAGCCGCCATGCCGTCTCATCTCCATGGCTGGCGCGTGCTGGACGACGTGCACCTCAAGCTCGTTGCCTTCGAGCCGCACAACCCGTCCCAGGTGAACGCGCAGAGCGCGATGCTGCAGACCTTGCGGAAGCTTTACGACGTGCGCCGTGGACGGTTCCATGCCGCGGAGGATGGCTTGCCGGCGGTCGTGTGGTGGAACCTCACCGTCGGTGCCGTGCTGCTGGTGGCCTTCAGCTGCCTCTTCGGCGCGCCACGGTTGCGCATGCATGCGGTGATGGTGGGTATGCTCGGCGCCTCGATCGGCCTCGTGCTCGTGGTCATCGTCCTGCTCGACAATCCCTTCCTCGGCACCAGCCACGTCTCGGTCGAGCCCTTCGAGGCGCTGACCCAGGCGGTGCAGACGATGGACTATCCGAAGCCCGGGGAGTGATCAGGTCACGAAACACCGATATCGATAGGATATCGCCATGCGCGCTCTGTCGGTGAGATGCGGCACATCTCTTCGTCGTGGCGCAACCACGGGTGGATGGCCGGGTCAAGTCCGGCCATGACTATGTTGGAAGGGATCTCGTCGGAACCCAGCAGACATCAAAGCGGTTCAAGCTTTGGCAGAGTCGCGTTCAAAGTCGTCATGCCCGGCCTTGAGCTGGGCATCCATGGGTTGGGGTGCCGAGACAAGGATCTTCGGCTCAACCCAATCAGCCTCATGGCCGCCTAGCCCTGTCCAGGACGTCACGATAGCCATTCGATAGGAGGATCCAAGTGGGACGCAGCTACGTCTTGTTGGCCTCTACCCGCCCCATCTCCTCGCGCGGCAGGTGGCAGCGGATGGCGTGATCGCCGCGGTGCTGGATGAGGTCTGGCTCCGTCGTCTCGCAGATCGCGCCTATTTTGCGTGGGCAGCGGGTATGGAAGACGCAGCCCGACGGCGGTTTCATCGCGCTCGGGATTTCGCCCGACAGGCGCAGGCTGCTGCCAGCCTCCTCCTCGGCGGAGGCGGCAAGCAGGCTCTCGGTGTAGGGATGGTGCGGCCCGCTGAAGACCTCTTCGGCGGGTCCGATCTCCATCAGCCTGCCCAGATAGAGCACGGCGATCCGGTCCGAAATGTAGCGCACCACCCGTAGATCGTGGCTGACGAAGAGGTAGCTCACCCCCTGATCCGCCTGCAGGTCCGCCAGCAGGTTGAGGATGGCCGCCTGGACCGAAACGTCGAGCGCCGAGGTCGGCTCGTCGCAGACGACGATGCGCGGGTCGCCAGCGAAGGCGCGGGCGATGGCGACGCGCTGCTTGAGACCACCGGAGAGCTGGCGCGGGCGCATGGGCAGGTAGCGCTCGGCGAGGCGGATATGCCCGATCAGCGTGCGCAGGCGGGTGCCGAGGGCTTCCCCCCGATAGCCGCCAAGCTTTTTCATCGGCCGGCTGATGATGCGGCGGATGGTCTGGCTGCGGTTGAGCGCGGCATCCGGGTTCTGAAAGACGATTTGCAGCGCCTCCAACTCCGCCGGCTGCCGGCGTGTCGCGCTCCCCGCGAGGCTTTCGCCCGAAAGCTCGATCACACCGCCAGGGTCAGGCGGCGTCAGGCCCATGATGAGCTTGGCAAGCGTCGTCTTGCCCGAGCCGGATTCCCCGACGAGGCCGAGGGTCTCGCCCGGCCAGATCTCGATCGAGACGTCTCGCAGCGCGTAGACCGGCATGTGGGAACCGAAGGTCTTGCTGATTCCGGCCGCGCGGATGACGGGACGCATCGCCGCCATCTTGCGTGCGCGCGCGGCGGGGGCAGGCGGCGTCGCGCGCGGCAGGTCGGGCGCCTGCTCGTGAAAATGGCAGCGGCTGACCCGGCCGGGCGCGACCGGGATGAGCGGCGGTTCCTCCACCCGGCAGATATCCTGCGCCAAGCCGCAGCGCGGGGCAAAGACGCACCCGGTCACTCCGGCAAGACTAGTGGGCAGGAAGCCCGGGATGGTGTCCAGCCGCGCCGCGTGCTTGGAGATGCCCGGCTGCGGCAGGCAGCGCAGCAGGCCGACTGTATAGGGGTGGCGGGGGGCGGCGAAGATTTCTCGCGTCGGGCCTTCCTCCACCAGGGTGCCGGCATAGAGCACGCCGACGCGGGCGCACATGCGGCGGATGACGCCGAGGTTGTGGCCGATGAAGAGAACGGAACTGCCGAGCTCCGCACGCAACGCCTCGATCAGGTCGAGCACCTCGGCTTCCACCGTCGCGTCCAGCGCCGTGGTGGGCTCGTCCAGAATGAGCAGCGTCGGGTCCACCGCGAGCGCCATGGCGATGACGACCCGTTGCAGCATGCCGCCCGAGAGCTGGTGCGGATAGCGCGTCATCACCCGCCCGGCATCCACGATGCGTACGCGCTCCAGGATGGCGCGCGCGCGGTCCATCCGCTCGGCCGCCGGCACGCCGGCAATCTCGAAGACTTCGGCGACCTGCTGGCCGATGCGGATGGACGGGTTCAGCGCCCGCCCCGGATCTTGATAGACCATGGAGAGGTTGCGCGCGCGGAAGCGGCGCAGCGCCTCGCCCTGCATGGCGAGCGCATCCTGCCCGCCGATCGCGATGGCGCCGCCGCGCACGCGGCCGTTGGAAGGCAGGTAGCGGGCGACCGCGAGGGCGACCGTCGATTTGCCGCAACCGGACTCGCCGACAAGGCCAAAGGTCTCGCCCCGACCGATGGTGAAGGACAGGCCGCGGATCACCTGCCGGTCGCGCCCGCGCACGCGATAGGCGATGTCGAGGTCCTGCACGCTGAGCGCGGCCTCGCTGCCGTCTTGCATGGGCATGGGTCCCTCAGGCATCGAGCACCGCCTGCGTGCCTTCGGCCGCGAGATTGACGCCGACGACGAGGCTGCCGATGGCGAGGGCGTAGAACAGCACCGTCCACCAATAGCCGGCGCCGATCAGGCTGTAGTTCTGCGAAATGGAGAGGCCCCAATCGGGCGAGGGCGGCTGGATGCCGAGGCCGAGGAAGCTCAAGGAGGCCACGGTGAAGATGGCGTAGCCGAGGCGTACCGTGGTCTCGACCAGGATCGGCGGCATGACGTTGGGCAGGATCTCCACGAACAGGATGTAGATCGGCTTCTCGCCGCGCAGATGGGCGGCGGCGACATAGTCGAGATCCCGTTCGCCGAGCACGGCGGCGCGTACGGTGCGGCCTACGATGAGGCCGAAGGACAGGCCGATGACGACGATCACCGTGGTGTTGGAGATGCCGAGCGCGGTGATCACCAGCATGGCGAGGATGAGCAGCGGGAGTGCCAGGAAGGCATCCACGATGCGGCTCACCACGTCGTCCGTCAGTCCCCGCGCATAGCCGGTGACGAGGCCGAGGACGGTGCCGACGACGGTGCCGAGCAGGGTCGCGAGGGGGGCGACGATCAGGATGTCGCGCGCGCCCATGATGACACGCGAGAAAATGTCCCGCCCGTATTGGTCGGTGCCGAACCAGTGGTCGGCGGCCGGGGGCGTCAGCGTGTTGAGCAGGTCGGTATCATCCGCGCCGTAAGGCACGATCCACGGGCCCGCGATCGCCATCACGATCCAGAAGAGCAGGATGAGGCTGCCGCAGAGGAAGGGAAGGTTGCGGGCGAGCAGCCGCAGGCGCTCGCGCCGGATGTGGCGGGGCGTTTCCAGCGCCGTCTCCGTCTCCGCCGTCACGGCGGCGCCGGCGGGTGCGCTCATCGGCGGCCTCCGAAGGAGATGCGGGGGTTCAGCGCGGAATAGAGGAGATCGGCGACCAGATTGGCGAGGACGTAGACCGCGCCGATGACGAGGATACCGGCAGCGAGCATGGGGAAATCCTTCGCCTTGGCGGCGGCGAAGATGAGGCTGCCGATGCCGTGGTAGTTGAACAGCGTCTCGACGACGACGAGTCCGCCGATCAGATAGCCGGTCTGCGTCGCGATGACGGTGATGGTAGGCAGCAGGGCGTTGCGCAGCACGTGGCGCCAGATCACCTGCCGCCGCGTGAGGCCCTTGAGCACCGCGGTGCGCGTGTAGTCCGCGTTCAGTGCCTCTATCATCCCGGCCCGCGCCATGCGCGCGATATAGCCGAAGAGAATGAGCACCAGAGGGATGGACGGCATCAGCAGGTAATAGATCTGCTCGAAGAAGCCGGCATGTCGGGGCGCTGTCGCGGTCAGCGGGAACAGGTGCAGCAGGATCGAAAACAGCATGATGAGGACGATGCCGGAGACGAATTCCGGCACCACCGTCGCGGAGAGCCCGGCGATCACGATCGCCCGGTCGATCCAGCCGCCGGCGCGGAGTGCCGCGATGATGCCGCCCACGATGCCCGCCGGGACGACGAGAAGAAAGGCGAGGGCGGCAAGCTTCAGCGAGTTGACCAGGGCATGGCCGACGAAGGGGGCGACTGGGGCACGGTAGGTGTAGGACATGCCCATCTGGCCCTGCACCATGCCGCTGATCCAGCTCCAGTACTGCACGGCGAGCGGCCGGTCGACGCCCAGTTGATGGTTCAACTGAGCGACGGAGCGCGCATCCGCGAAGGGGCCGAGGATGGCACGCCCGACATCGCCGGGCAGGATCTGACAGCCCGCGAAGACGATCAGGCTGAGCAGCAGGAGGGTGACGACCGCGAGCGCGAGCCGGTAGAGAAGTGCGCGGGTGAAGCCCATGCGGCGGTCGTCTCCCGTCCCTATCAGCTCTGGGCGATGCTGACGTATTGCAGGAAGGGCCGGTCACCCACCGCCGGCACGCCGGACACCGCCTTCGAGGTGGCGTACAGATAGTTGTAGAAATAGCCGAAGATGATCGGCGTCTCGTCGAGCAGCAGGCTTTCGATCTTGCCGGAGACGGCCTTCTGGCCGGAGAGATCCAGCGCCTTGACGTAGTCCTTCACCAGCCCGTCATAGGTCGGGTTCTTGAAGTGTGCGGCGTTCCAGGTGCCGTCACTCGTCAGTGGCGCGTTGAGGAAGACGTTGGGCACGCCGCGATTGCCGTAATCGGTGATGCCGAGCGGGCTATCCAGCCAGTCCGACTGGCCGGGCACGGCCTTGCCGTAATAGGCATCCTGGCTTTCGATGTGCAGCTTGATGTCGATGCCGATCTTCTTGGCAAAGCTCTGGATGAGCACGGCGTAGTCGGGGATTTCGAGGAACTGTTCGGTGGTGAGGGTGACGGAGAAGCCCTTGCCCACGCCCGCCTGTTCCAGCAGCGCGCGCGCCTTCTTCAGATCCTGCTCGCGTTGCGGCACGCTGGTGTCGGTGGAGGGGAAGGCGGGCGCGAAGGGGCTGTCATTGCCGATATCGGCATAGCCCTGATAGAGGCCCTTGATCAGCGCCTTGCGATTCAGCGACAGGGCCAAGGCTTGGCGCACGCGCTTGTCCTTGAAGGGGCCATCGGCGCAGTTCATGTGCACCTGGTTATGCGCGGTCGACTTGCAGCGGATGATGTTGAACTGCGGATTGTGCAGAATGGCGCGACCGGCGGCGACGGGCATCTGCGCCAGCATGTCCACCTGGCCGCCCTGCAACGCCAGCACCTGCGGCTGCATGTCGCCATAGAAGGTGAACTCGACCCGGTCCAGCAGAGCCTTCGGGCCCCAGTAGTCTTCGTTGCGGACGAAGGAGCAGCCGACCTTCGGGATGTATTTCTCGATCTTGAAGGGACCGGTGCCGATGAAGGTCTTCTCGAAATCGCCAGTGTAGTTCGCCGGCAGCATGACGAGGTTGTAGTTGTCGGAGGACAGGGTGTAGGGGAAGTTGCCGCTCGGGCTGTCGAGGTGGAACTCCACCGTATAGTCGTCGATCTTCTTCGAGCTGCCGGGTGAGAGCACACCCTTGAAGGCGGACAGCGCGTTCGATCCGTTCTTAGGGTTGACCAGTCTTTCGACGCTGGCCACCACGGCGTCGGCATTCAGCGGCTCGCCATTGGAGAACTTCACGCCCTGCCGGATCTTGAAGGTCCAGACCGAGCCATCCTGATTGGGCGACCAGCTGGTGGCGAGCACGGGGCGCAGCGTGAAATCTGGGTTGAGCGCGCAGAGATATTCGGCCGTCTGCATCATCACCATCAGTCCGCCGTCGTCGGCGATGGTCACGGGGTCGATCGCGCCGGCCGGCACCGTCATTGCAATGCGCAGCGTGCCGCCCGTGGTGCCCGCGGCGCGGGCGACACGGGGAGCCGCCATGCCCATGGCCCCGGCGAGGCTGCCCAGCAGCGGCAGGGACAGGCCGAGGCGCGAGCCGTGGACGAGGAAGCCGCGGCGGTCGATATGGCCCGCCAGCGCATTGTCCATGAGGTCGTTCTCGGCCTCGGACAGGTTGCGGCGAATGCGGGAGATGAAGTGATCGCGCTTGGACATGGCATCCTCATCGTGGGGGCCGCCAAGGGCGGCGCGGGCTGAATGAATGCGGAATGATCAGCAGGCAACAAATCGAAATCGCGCTATGCGCTTTGGGTATGGCATCACGGCGCGAAATGCCGCGCCTGTCAATTCGTGGCTATGCTCTCCCTTGCAAGAAGGTGAAAATGATCTGTCTCGCCACTGTCCCGCATCGTTGTTCCGGATCGCTCACCGGCGTCACGAGGACCATGGGTCCCGTATCAGCAAGGATGATGCCAGGAGGGAGATGGGCGTTTTCAGGGCAGCGGCAGGGTAAGTGCCGCGAGGGTGGGCGGCGCGTGCCTGTCTCGGCAGCAATTGCCTAGACAATAGAGGCGGCGCGGTGCATCTGCGCCGAGCCTGCTGCCGCGTGAGAATGGGTGAGATGGGATGGCCGTGATCGACCGCAGATGGCTGCCGCTGAACGCGCTGCGCGCCTTCGAAGCGGTTGGCCGTCAGCTGAGCTTCACCGGGGGGGCGCAGCGCCTGCAAGTGACCCAGAGTGCGCTGAGCCGCCACGTCGCCTCGCTCGAGGATCTGCTGGGCCGCCCCCTGCTGGAGCGCCGCCCCTCGGGCCTAGCCTTGACCCCCGCCGGTGCCGCGCTGCTGCCCGTGGTGCAGAAATCCTTCGATCGCCTCGAAGAGGTGATGAACGACATCCTGCAGGAGGAGACGGGCCATCAGCGGCGGCTGCGTCTGCACATGCCGCCCTCCTTCCTGCACCAGGTGGCTCTGCCGATCCTGAGCGATTTCCGGCGCGAATTCCCCGACATCCTGATCGACGTCTCGACCAGCCTCGGCACGGGCCTGCCGCCTGGGGAGGTGGACGTCGCCGTGGTCTATGACCGGCCGCAAGGCGGGAATACGGTGCGCGACCTGTTGTGGACGGTGCAGGTCGCCCCGGTCTGCGCGCCCGCGGTGGCGGCCGCCGCTGCCGGGCAGGACCTCCCGCAGTTTCTCGCGGGCCAGGAACTGCTGCACGTGAAGCTGCCGGGAGAGCCGATCGGCGCCCCTTGGGCCCATTTCGCACGGGCCCAGGGCTTCGCGTTGGAAACGCGGCGCGGCATGGCCTTCGATACGGTCACCCTGGCCGCCCAATATGCCATGGCGGGCCAGGGCGTGGTGCTGGCGGATACCGTGATGTTCGCAGCCGAACTTGCCGCTGGCCGTCTCGTCGCCCCCTATGGCGTGACGGCGGAGGACGGCTATGGCTATTACCTCACCTTCCATTCCGAGGATCTGGGCGACCCCGTGATCAGTCTCTTTCGCTCCTGGATGATCGCGCGGCTCGGCCGCGCGATCCGCAAAGCCGCCTGAGCCGCAGCGCATGAAGACCGCCCAGACCATCGGCGACCTGCGCGCCATCGCGCGCCGCCGCATTCCCCGCATTTTCTTCGATTACGTGGACGGCGGCGCCAATGCCGAAGTGACGCTCGCCGCGAACGAGGCGGAGTTCGCGCGGTTCCGCCTGCGCCAGCGGGTGTTGCGCAACGTCGCCCAGCGGGATCTGACGACGGAGTTCCTCGGCCGGCGCCATGGCCTGCCGTTGATGCTGGGGCCGGTCGGCTTCCTCGGCATGCTGGCACGCCAGGGCGAGGCGGCGGCAGCACGCGCGGCCGGGGCCGCGGGCATTCCCTCCTGCATCTCCGCCTTTGCCATCTGCCCGATCGATGCGGTAGCGCGGGCAGCGCCGCAGACGACGCTCTATTCCCAGCTCTACGTGCTGCAGGATCGTGGGATGACGGAAGCGCTGATCGCGCGCGCCGAGGCGGCGGGGGCGGAGGCCCTGTTCCTCACCGTCGATACGGCGGTGACGCCAGCGCGCGAGCGCGACGTGCGCAACGGCTTCCGCAACCTGACACGGCCCACCCTCGGCCAGTGGCTCAACATGCTGGGCCGGCCTGCCTGGTGCCGCGCGATGATCGCCGACGGGATGCCCGAGGTGGGGCACGCCCGGGCCGCCGGTTACGGCCGGGGCGTGATGGAACAGGCCGGCAATCTGGCCCGGCAGATCGACCCCGCGCTCTCCTGGGCCGATGTCGACTGGCTGCGCCGCCGCTGGCCACGCAAGCTGGTGATCAAGGGAATTCTGGAGGCGGAGGACGCGCAGCGCGCGATCGATTGCGGCGCCGACGGCGTCGTCGTCTCCAACCATGGTGGCCGCCAGCTCGATCATGCCGCCTCCACCATCACCGCACTGCCGGCCGTCGCCGACGTGGTGGCGGGGCGGATCGACGTGCTGGTGGATGGCGGCTTCCGGCGCGGCGCCCATGTGGCGATGGCGCTGGCCTTCGGCGCCTCTGCCGTCTCGCTGGGTCGCCCTCAGGCCTGGGGCATCGCCGCCGATGGCGAGGCAGGCGCCGCCCGGGCGATTGCGCTGATCGCGGGGGAACTGGAGGCTACGCTGGCCCTGATGGGCATCGCGAGCGTCGCCGAACTGCGCGCCCTGGGGCGCGAGGCGGTGGCTGCCGCCTAGTCGCTGAGGGCGGCGGCGATGGCTGCTTCGGCGTGGAGGGCCGTCGTGTCGAAAAGCGGCACGGCGCTATCCTCAGGGCGGACCAGCAGCATGATCTCGGTGCAGCCGAGGATGACGGCTTCCGCGCCGCGGGCGACGAGACGGGCGATGATGGTGCGATAGACCGCCCGCGAATCGTCCCGGACGATGCCTGCCACCAATTCCTCGTAGATGATGCGGTGGACCGCGGCGCGGTCTTCCGCCTCCGGCACCAGCACGTCGAGCCCGTGCTGGTGCGCGAGCCGGCCTCTGTAGAAATCCTGCTCCATGGTGTAGGCGGTGCCGAGCAGGGCGACGCGGCGGAAGCCTGCCTGACGGATCGCCGCAGCAGTCGGGTCGACGATGTGCAGCAGCGGGATGGGGACCGCTGCCTGAACCTGATCGGCCATGCGGTGCATCGTATTGGTGCAGATCAGCAGGACCTCGGCGCCGGCGCGCTCCAGCGCACGGGCGGCTTCCACCATGCGCGATTCGAGGCCCGGCCAATCCCCTGCATGCTGCAGCCGCTCGATCTCCGCAAAGTCAAAGGACCAGAGGAGGCAGCGGGCGGACGCCGTGGGGCCGCGTCGCGCGCGCACCCCCTGATTGAGGATGCGATAATATTCGGCGGAGCTTTCCCAGCTCATGCCGCCGATCAGCCCGATCATCTTCATGGCACGAGGCTAGCCCAGCCGGGCTGCAGGCACAAAAAAACCGAGCGCCCGCAGAGGGCGCCCGGTTTTTGAGCTGAACCCGGAGGCCAGCGGTTTCAGTCGGCGGCCAGCGCCATCTGCTTGCGCGCCATGCTCTGGCGCACATAGCCCTCCACGTCCTCGCCGATCCGGTCCGCGTAATTCGCCATCACGTGGTCCGCGCCCTCATAGACGCGATAATCGATCGAGACGCCCTTCTGGGTGTTGAGCTTGTCGACCAGCTTGCGCACGCCGGGCTCGGCGACCATTTCGTCGGCATCGCCATGGATCATCAGCCCGCCGGTCGGGCAGGGGGCGAGGAAGCCGAAGTCGTAATGCGTCGCCGGCGGGGCCACGCTGATCCAGCCGGAAATCTCCGGGCGGCGCATGAGCAGCTGCATGCCGACGAAGGCACCGAAGGAATAGCCCGCGATCCACAGGCCGGAGGAATTGGGATTGACCGACTGCATCCAGTCGAGCGCGCCCGCCGCATCACTGATTTCGCCGATGCCGCCGTCATAGCGGCCCTGGCTGCGGCCGACGCCGCGGAAGTTGAAGCGCATCACCGAGAAGCCGAGACGCTGGAAAGCCTGGAACATCACATAGGTGATGCGGTTGTTCATGGTCCCCCCATGCAGGGGGTGCGGGTGCAGCACGAGGGCGAGCGGGGCGCCCGTCTCCTTGCTGTGGTGGTAGCGGCCTTCCAAACGACCGTCGGGGCCGGCGAACATCACTTCAGGCATGGCGCTCTAAACCTATTTTCATAGCGATTGGGTTCCCCGGCGAACCGGGTAACCGTCCAAGGCTCGTCCCCCCGACAGCGGCCGAACGGCGGCTCTGCCTTCCACTCCGTCCCGCGCCCCGACATTCAGAGCCGAAAACCCAGCAGGCCGCCCCATTGGATGGCAGCGGCAGTCTCCGAAGAGGCTGAGTTGCGAGGGCCCGACCTGGAGCAGCACGCGAGACTAGCACCGCCCAGGCATGACAGCGGGGAGCGGAGGAAGGCATCAATGGATAGCAGCCGCCCCGGCAAAGCCTTTCTTCTGTCGAGGACGGGTATGATAATAGGTCGGTAAGGTGCCGGTTTCATATGGAAATGTCGCATGGCCTTTATGTTTCTTCGCGAAAGCATCCAGGCCTATCGAGAAAGGGACCCTGCGGCCCGTTCTTCCCTCGAGGTTTTCTTCTCCTACCCCGGCCTGCACGCCGTGCTCTGGCACCGGCTGGCCAACCGCCTGTGGCGTCGCCGCGCCTGGGGTCTCGCACGCTTCGTCGCCCATCTTGGCCGCTTCTTCACCGGGATCGAGATCCATCCCGGGGCGACGCTCGGGCGCCGGCTGGTCATTGACCACGGCATGGGCCTGGTGATCGGCGAAACCGCGGAAATCGGCGACGACGTGACCTTGTATCACCAGGTGACGCTGGGCGGCACCAGCCTTAGCCACGGCAAGCGGCACCCGACGATCGGCAACAACGTGATCATTGGCGCCGGCGCCAAGGTGCTGGGCGCCATCACGGTGGGTGACGGCGCGCGCATCGGCGCCAATGCCCTCGTCATCAAGCCCGTGCCGGCGGGCACCACGATGGTCGCCGCTCCCGCCAATCCGCTGGACCGCACGCGCCGCGACCCCTGCTTCGACGCCTATGGCACGCCCTGCTCGGAAATGTCGGTGGACCCGCTGTTCAAGGACATCGAGAGCCTGCGCGCCGAACTGGCGGAGCTGGAAGGCCGGGTGGCGCAGCTTGGCCGTGCCAGGGAGAGCCGCACGGCGGCGGAGTGATGGCGGCACGCTTCTATCTCGATGCCAATGCCACCGAGCCGCTGCGGCCGGAGGCGCGTGCGGCGATGCTGGCGGCCATGGAGGTTACGGGCAATCCCTCCTCCATCCATGGCGAGGGGCGCGCGGCCCGGCGGATTCTGGAAGATGCGCGGGAGGTGATCGCCGCGCGCTTCGGCGGCGTGGCGCGCAACCTCGTCTTCACCGCAGGCGGAACCGAAGCCGACGCCTTGGCGATCCATGGTCTGTCTCAGGGCCGGCGCATCCTGCGCGGCGCCACCGAACATCCCGCGGTGATCGCCGCCGCGGGCCTCGACGCCGGCATCCTTCCGGTCGACGCCGCGGGTGTGATCAGGCTCGAGGTGCTGGAGCGGATGCTGGCCGAAGGACCGGCCCTCGTCTCCGTCATGCTCGCCAATAACGAGACCGGGACGGTGCAGCCCGTGGCCGAGATCGCGCGCCTTTGCCATGCGGCGGGCGCCCTGTTCCACGTCGATGCCGTGCAGGGGGCGGGGCGGCTCGCGGTCTCTCTCGCGGAGATCGGCGCGGATGCGATCAGCCTGTCCGGCCACAAGCTCGGCGGGCCGCCCGGGGTGGGCGCGCTATTGCTGACGGCGGAGGCGGCCGATCGTCTCGCCCCGCTCGTCGCGGGTGGCGGGCAGGAACGCGGTCGTCGTGGCGGTACCCATGCCCTACCGGCCATCGCCGGCTTCGCCGCCGCCGCCGCGGTGAGCCGACCAGAGGATGCCACCCACCTCGCCAGCCTGCGCGATGCGATCGAAACGGCGGCGCAGGCCTGCGGCGCGCATGTGGTCGGCGCGGGGGCGCCTCGTCTGCCGAACACCACCTGCCTGCTGCTGCCCGGCGCCCGCGCCGAATCCCAGGTGATCGCCCTCGATCTCGCCGGAATCGCCGTCTCTGCCGGCTCTGCGTGCTCATCCGGCAAGGTCGCGCGCAGCCATGTGCTGGAGGCGATGGGCTTCGGCGAGGCAGCGGGCGAGGCGATTCGCGTCTCCTTGCCGTGGAATGCCCGGGCAGAGGCGGTGGACGCCTTTGCCCGTGCCTATGCCGCCATGGCCGCCCGGATGAGCCGGAACGCCGCATGATCTACCTGGATCACCACGCGACGACGCCCTGTGACCCGCGGGTCCTCGCCGCCATGCTGCCCTGGTTCACCGAGCGCTTCGGCAATGCCGGCAGTGTCGAACATGCCATGGGGCGGGAGGCCGAAGCGGCGGTTGCCGAGGCGCGCGCCGCCATCGCCGCGCTCATTGGCGCCGAACCCTCGGAGATCCTTTTCACCTCGGGCGCCACCGAGTCGAACAATCTGGCAATCCTCGGCGCCGCGCGCTTCGCGAAGACGCTGGGGGACCGTCGCCGCCGGGTGATCACCCTGGCGACCGAGCATCACGCGGTGCTCGACCCGGTCGTCGCCCTGAGCAAGGAAGGCTTCGAGCCCGTCATCCTGCCGGTGCAGGGGAATGGGCTGCTCGATCCGGGAGTACTCGAAGAGGCGCTCGCCACGCCGACGCTGCTCGTCTCCATCATGGCGGTGAACAACGAAATCGGTGTGATGCAGGATCTGCCGGCGCTGGGGCGGATGGTGAAGGCGGCCGGTGCCGCCTTTCATGTCGATGCCGCGCAGGCAGCCGGGCGGATCGTGATCGACGTCTCCGCCATAGGCGCCGATCTTCTCTCGTTGTCCGCACACAAGATGTATGGGCCCAAGGGGATCGGCGCGCTCTATCTGCGGCGTCGGCCGCGCATGCGCATCAGCCCGCTGGTCGAAGGCGGCGGGCAGGAGCGGGGTCTGCGGTCCGGCACGCTGCCGGTGCCGCTCGCCGTCGCCATGGGGGAGGCCGCGCGGATCGCAGCCGCCGAAGGGGCGGCAGACAGCCAGCGGCTCGCCGCGCTTTCGGCGGAGCTTCTTGAGCGGCTGCGCCAGGCGGTGCCGGGCCTGCGCTTGAACGGCGATCCGCTGCATCGGGTGGCAGGCAACCTCAACCTGACCTTTCCCATAGCCACCAGCGCCGCCATCCTGGCGGCCGCGCCCGATCTCTGCCTCTCCTCCAGTTCGGCCTGCACCTCGGGCCCGGATGGCGCGGTAGGCGCCAGCCACGTGCTGACCGCTCTCGGCCTCTCGCCTGCCGAGGCGCGGCGCAGCTTGCGCATCGGATTGGGACGTTCTACCTCCCAGG
Source organism: Acidisoma sp. 7E03 (assembly GCF_054665075.1). Taxonomy (NCBI): domain Bacteria; kingdom Pseudomonadati; phylum Pseudomonadota; class Alphaproteobacteria; order Acetobacterales; family Acidocellaceae; genus Acidisoma; species Acidisoma sp. 7E03. Next base: position 415,173 of record NZ_BAAFHE010000001.1, on the reverse strand, counting down.
CCGACATCGAAACGGCGGCCCGCCTGCTCAGCGCGGCCGCCCATCGTGCGGCGGCGGACCGGCCCGACGCTGCGTGATGGCGCTTCAGGCAGTCCGGACCAGAGGATAGCTGCATGCCGAAGATGACCTTCGTGGAACGTGACGGGACCCGGCGCGAGGTGGATGCCCCCCTGGGCCTCTCCGTGCTCGAAGTGGCCCACAAGCACGGCGTCGATCTGGAGGGTGCCTGCGAGGGATCGCTCGCCTGCTCGACCTGCCACGTGATCATCGACCCGGAGTGGTTCGACAAGCTCAGCACCCCCTCGGAAGACGAGGAGGACATGCTCGATCTCGCTTTCGGGCTGGAAGAGACCTCGCGCCTCGGCTGCCAGATCGTCATCGACGAGAGCCTGGACGGTCTCGTGGTGAGGCTGCCGGCCGGCACGCGCAACGCCCAGGGCTGAGCGGATCAGGCCATTGAGCTGAAAAAACCCCGCGTCTCGCAAGAGAGGCGGGGGTTTTTCGTTAGCCGAAGGCGCCGACCTCGTGGCAGATGGCGGTCGAGATTTCGCGCACGAGGGAGAAGTAGCGAGCGATCGGCGTGAAGATCTCGGCATGTTCCCGGCCATAGCCGAGGCTGTTGGGGGAGGTGCCGGGTTCGCCGAAATCCGTGCCCGCGGTATCGTCCGGCGCGCTTGGGAAGATGCGGCCCAGGGTCTGCAAGGCTGCCGGCACGTCCAGCCGCAGCAGTCGCTGCTGCAAGCCGCTGCGCATGACGCCGAGGCGCGGCGCGAAATCCGGAATCATCGCCGTCAGAATCCAGATGCGATGGATGGCGGCGAGGCGCAGCGCATGCAGCAGCAGCTCCCGTTCGCTCATCTGCGGCGCATCGGCCCAAGCGGCGCGCAGCGCGAGATGATCGGCATGGACGCGGCGGAACATGGCTCGCACGTTGGACCAGATGCCGAGCTGTTCCAGGCCGGTCGCGACCGCCGTCAAGGCTTCGCGTCGGCCCGGGATGCTGCTGTGGCCGGCACGGTCCAGCCAGGTGCCGGGGTCCAGCGTTTCCACGACGGCGCGCAGCACGTCGAGATGCGAATGCCGCATGGCGTGCGAGGCGAAATCCATGGCGCGGCGGAAGCGCGGGCTGGTGCGGCGCAGTTCGCTCACTGCATCCGGGTTGCGGCTGGCGGCGAGGCCCAGGCCTTGCAGCGTATTCGCGCACCAGCCGAGCTGTTGCAGGATCGCATTGTTCGGTATGGCGCGCAGCTCGCGCGGATGGCTGATGATGGCAGGCCCGCCTGAGCTGTCGCTCTGCCGCGCCGCGGGGCGGGAGCCGGTGCGGTCGATCAGTGCCGGGCCGAAGGTGCCGAGCATGGCGGCATAACCCGGGTCCTCCACCAGCTCTTCCATGCTGCTGCGGATCGTCGCGAAGAAATCTGCGGCGAAATCCGGGTCCTGGTAGATTGGGTCTTCGCCTTCCTCGGGGCTGCCGAGGGCGAATTCGGCGATGCGCTGCACGGTGGCGGCGGCGAGCTGGGGCGTGCCGAAGAGCAGGTAGCCGTCTCCGCCCTGGAAGGCGCTCTCCTCGCGATAGGCGATGCCGGCGGCCGTGAAGGCGCGGCGCCCGGCGGCGGGCGAGAGATAGGCGAGACGCTCGGCGAGCGAACCCGGATGCGCGCCGCGCCCAATGCTTTCGCCATGCGTGTCGAAGAGCACGATCTCGACATCCGTCAGGCCATGCTTCGTCATCGCCTCGGCGATCTTCATGCGCAGCCGCTCGATCAGATAGGTCGCGGCGATCTGGCCGACATATCGGCCGGAATCGGAATAGCCGAACTGGACCGCGAGCTTGCCGGTGCGGCGCAGATAGGCCCGATAGTGTGGGCTGCGCAGCGCTTCTTCGATGATGCGGTTGCCCTGGGACAGCGCCTCGGCCGTTTCGAAGAGCGGGCTGATCTCGATCTTGTCGTCGATGCCGAAGAGCTTGGCGAAATAGAGCGCCGTCAGCAACGTGTAGCCGGTTTCGGTCTCGGCGATGAGGAAGCGCACCGGGCTCGCCGCATCGACGTGCTTCACCATCTGCGCGACCGTCATCATCAGCCGCGCGGCAGAGGCCTGCTCGGCCATCAGCGTGCCGAAATTGATGGGCTCGGGCTTCACCGTGTCGAGGGCGGCATTGATCGCCGCGAGCAGGATGCGCCGGCGCGAGGCATCGGCCGGCGGATCGGCGAGGCCGAGGCGCTGGCGGGCCGCATTGTGGAGCTGGGCTGAATTCAGCCGGACATGCGTGTGGGCCAGGCCGAGATTGTGGGAGACGAGGCCGGCCCGGGCGACGAGCAGGGCGCGCTGTTCGCTCTCCTCCGCCTGGGCAAGGGCGGCCGGGAAGAGGGCGAGGAGTGGGGCCGGCGTGGTCAGCGCCGCCTCGTGCAGATCGACCAGCGCGCGGCCGAAGGCGCCGACGGCCGCGACATCCGTTCCGCTCTCGGGTGCGGCGGCGATCTGCTCCTCGACGGCGGCGATGGCGGCGAGAACGCGCGCATGGATGGCACCGGCTGCGGGCAGGGGCGCGAGCTGCGCTTCCAGCCGCTGCAACTGATAGAGCTTCATGCGGAGCCGCAGCCGCAGCGTATCCCACCAGCCGATGTCGGTGCGCCCATCGGTGTCATAGCCGACCCAGCTGGTCAGCGTGACCGGGCAGGGGGCGAGGTCCAGCCAGCGGTGCGACCAGGTCTCCCGTGCGGCATCCAGGAGCGCGCCGGTCAGCGTATCGATCGCGTCGCGCCCGCGGGCGATGGCGGCGTGCGCCTGGTTGAACTCATCCTCCAGCGTCACCGGCGTCGGCCGGTGCGAGGTGAAGCAGGCGGCCGAGGCCTCGCCGGAGGCGGCGCGCGCCAGCGCATCCCCCACGGGATAGGGAAGGGAAAAGGTCGGGTGGGCGGTGAAGACCGCCGAGAAGCGCGTGCGCTCCACCGCCTTGCGGAACTGCGCGAAGGGGATGGCGCTGTCGTTCGGATCGGGGCGGACCAGGTGGCGGGCGAGTTCGGCCATGGCGGCCGCTGCGTCGATGCCACCGGTGAGGCCCACATAATCCGCGATCCGGGCGGCCCGCTGTTGATAGGCTTCGTCCCGCAGCCAGCAGACGAGACCGGTGAGATCGGCATCCGTGAGCCGGCCCTGGTCGATCCGGCGAGAGATCGCGAGCGCCGTCGCCATCACCGGATTGCTGAAGGGGTCCTCGGCCCCGCGCGCCAGCGCCTCCTGCATGACGCCGAGAAGCTCGGCGGCAAGACCCGCGATATGCTGGGGAACGGGAGAGGTGAGTGGCGGCTCGGCGCCGGTGTGCTGCTGATCTGGCATGCGCCTATTGTGCATCGCAGCGGCTGCGGAGCAATGATTTGCTGCACTTTTGGGCCCGTCCCCTGCATATTTTCTTGTGCCAGGGCGCCCAAGGGGCTGCCATGCGGGGCGAGGCGCCGGGTGGCCTGCGGGAAGCCCTTGCCCTCGGGCGGAGGCCGCATTATAGACCCGCCCCACGCAGCGTGCTGCGCACCAGGCCTGTCCCGTTCGTCTAGAGGCCTAGGACACCGCCCTCTCACGGCGGTAACAGGGGTTCGAATCCCCTACGGGACGCCATTTTCTTTCCAGATCAAAGACTGTCTTCAGACCAGTCGGCGCTGCCGGGCCGCCTCGGCGGTGGCCGACGGCTTCTTTCCCATGCTTGGCCGGCCGTCGCACGCAGACTGAACCTCCCATGGTGAGAGCCGCCGGCGCAGGTGCGGGTCTCCTCGTCGATAGCTGGCCGATCAGGGTCTTTCGCGCCGTTCGCGCATCAATATCGCGGCGTCGCCCTTCGATGCGCTCGTGTTGCTTTGTGCCGTCGCGGCTCGCAGCCGGTATTCCTTGAGATCATACTCAGGATCTCGACGACGCCGCAACGTGTCGTAACAGAGTCGACCTGGCAACTATTTTCCTTTCGTGCATTAGTCGTTTGGGAATTTGTAACAAGATTTTGCCGCGGTCTCCTGCCAGAGGTGGCGTGCATTGATTTGAACGCACAATCAAGGAAGGAGTCGTCGAAGAATGACAGCCTGGATGAAACTGCGAGAGTGGGACAGAGGAGACGGCGGGCCTGATCCTCCTTCGCAGTAATCCCAATACCGAAGCGAAGTCGCTGATAGCGTAGTGTCTGTCCCTCCATGCTATGCCAGCCGACTGGTCGGCAATCTCCGGACTATTTCTCGAAACCCCAAAACGACTGCAAGATCAACATGTTCCGTCTTCTCTCCTACCGCATAGAAGATCATGTCGTGTCCATCTCCGGCACGCTCGGCCGGCTCATTCTGCAGCTTTCGGTACCGATGACACCGGGGCGCGCCGAGTGGACCGCCGAGCAATGGGCAGACGCATTGCTCTATGAACTGGCCACCCTCGTTCACAGCCTAAATCTGTGATCATCGCCAGAATGGCCGTCCCGCGGCTTTCTCTGGCCCCTGACAGGGAAGCCATCCGCTTTTCCTGATCCGCCACGGCACGAGAGAGGGTCACGGCATCCGGTTCGGTCTCCGGACGCGCGGTCTCTCGTGCCGAGGTGGCGGCCGGCGCTCGTCTTTATGCTCCCTTTATGAGGGAGCCCCCCGATCCTCATCGCGCCTTTACGCCCGACGCGCCTAGCCTGCGGTCTCCCTATCGGAGACCTCTCCATGCTCGACATTCTTCTGCTGGTGCTCGGCACGGGCGGCATCCTCGCGATGCTGCCCTATGCCGCGCTCTGCGATCGCATCTAGGTGCATCATGCTGGCCGACATCTTGGGCGCGGTCACCGCGCTGTTGCTGATGGTCTATCTCGTCTGGGCGCTGGTGCGCCCGGAAGATTTCTGAGGAGGGTGCCATGACCGGAACCGGCTGGCTGCAGATCCTTCTCATCCTCGCCCTTATCCTGGCGACGGCAGTGCCGCTCGGGCGGTACCTCGCTGCGATTCTGACGGGTCGCACGCGCTGGCTCGCACCCGTGGAAGGCGGGTTATACCGCCTGGCAGGCGTCGATCCCAAGCAGGAGATGGGTTGGCGCGGCTATACCGCCGCCCTCATCATCCTGAACGCCGCGCATTTCGCGCTGCTCTACCTCATGTTGCGTTTTCAACAATATCTGCCGCTGAACCCGCAAGGCATCGCCGGCATGTCGCCGCGCCTCGCCTTCAACACGGCGATCAGCTTCGTCACCAACACCAACTGGCAGGCCTATGCCGGAGAATCGCAGCTCTCCTATGGCAGCCAGATGTGGGGGCTGACGGTCCACAACTTCCTCTCGGCTGCAACCGGCATCGCCGCCGCCGCCGCCGTCACCCGCGCCTTCACCGGTAGTCGGCTGCAGAGTCTCGGCAATGCCTGGGCCGATATCACGCGGGTGACGCTCTATCTCCTGCTGCCGCTCTCCTGCGTGCTGGCCGCCGTGCTCATTCTCTGTGGGGTGCCGCAGACCCTCGGCGCCTCGGTGGACGCGACGACGCTCGAAGGCGTGAAGCAGGTCATCGCGCGCGGCCCCGTCGCCTTCCAGGAGGCGATCAAGCTGCTTGGCACCAATGGCGGTGGCTTCTTCAACGCCAATTCCGCCCATCCCTTTGAGAACCCGACGCCGCTCAGCTGCGTCATCGAAACCTGGGCGGAGATCGTTCTTCCCTTCGCCGTTGCCTTCTCCTTTGGCTACATGGTGCGCGACAAGCGCCAGGGCTTCGCCCTCGTCGCTGCCATGAGCCTGATCCTGTTCGCCTGCGTCGTCGTCGTCTACTGGGCCGAAGCCGGCGGCAATCCGCTGCTTACCGCGCTGGGCGTCGATCCCTCCATGGGCAACATGGAAGGCAAGGAAGTCCGCTTCGGCACCGCGCTCTCCTCCCTTTTCGCGGTGACGACGACGGCGACCTCGAACGGCTCCGTCATCGCTATGCATGACAGCTTCATGCCCTTGGGCGGCATGATCCCGCTCTTCCTCATCCAGCTGGGCGAGGTGGTGCCGGGCGGTGTGGGTTGCGGCCTCTACGGCATCCTCGTCTTCGCGCTGCTCTCGGTCTTCGTGGCCGGCCTGATGGTCGGGCGCACGCCGGAATATCTCGGCCGCAAGGTGCAGGCGAAGGAGGTGAAGCTTGCCATGCTCGCCGTCCTCATCCTGCCGGTCTGCATCCTCGGCGGCACGGCGATCTCGCTCAACCTCGCGAGCGGGCTCAGCTCTCTCGCCAATGCCGGGCCGCATGGGCTGAGCGAAATGCTCTATGCCTGGTCATCCGCCACCGGCAACAACGGCAGTGCCTTCGCGGGACTTTCGGCGGATACGCCGTTGCTCGACTACGGTCTCGGCATCGCCATGCTGCTCGGGCGGTTCGCCTATCTCATTCCGGTGCTCGCCATCGCGGGCTCGCTCGCGGCCAAGCCGAAACTGCCTGAAAGCGCGGGAAGCTTCCCGACGCATGGGCCGCTCTTCATCGGCCTTCTCATCGGCGTCATCCTCATCCTGGGCGGGCTGCAATACCTGCCGGCCTTGGCCCTCGGGCCCATCGCCGAGCACTTCGCGCTCCTCGCCGGCCAGACCTTCTAGGACATCGTCATGTCAACCGAGACCATCGCCCTTTTCGACGGGACGATCCTGCGCCGGGCGGCGCGGGATGCGGTGCTCAAGCTCAATCCGGTCAAGCTCATCCGCAACCCGGTGATCTTCGTCACCGAAGTCGTCTCCATCCTCGTCACCGTGCTCGGCCTGCAGGATCTGCTGACGGGTGGCCCTTACGGCTTCTCTCTGGCGATTGCCGCCTGGCTGTGGCTCACCGTGCTCTTCGCGACCTTCGCCGAGGCCATGGCGGAAGGCCGTGGCCGCGCGCGGGCGGAAAGCCTGCGCCGTGCCCGCAGCGATACCCAGGCGAAGGTGCTGCTGCAGCCCGATGACCGCGCCCTCTTCAAGCCCACGCCCTCCTCCCTGCTGCGCGCGGGTGAATTCGTCCTCGTCGAAGCCGGCGACTTGATCCCGTCGGATGGCGAGGTCGTGGAAGGTGTCGCGAGCGTCAACGAAAGCGCCGTCACCGGTGAGAGCGCACCCGTCATCCGTGAAGCGGGCGGCGACCGTTCCGCCGTCACCGGCGGCACGCTGGTGGTCAGCGACTGGCTGGTGGTGCGGGTCACTGCGGCGCCCGGCAATACCTTCCTCGACCGCATGATCGCGCTGGTCGAGGGCGCCTCCCGCCGCAAGACACCGAACGAAATCGCGCTCGACATCCTGCTCGCGGGCCTCACGCTCATCTTCCTCATTGCGGTCGTCACCCTGGTGGGTCTCGCCCGCTACAGCGGCACGCATCTGACGATCCCGGTGCTCGCCGCGCTGCTGGTGACGTTGATCCCGACGACGATCGGCGGCCTGCTGTCGGCCATCGGCATCGCCGGCATGGACCGGCTGGTGCGCTTCAATGTCGTCGCGACCTCGGGCCGCGCGGTGGAAGCGGCCGGCGACGTCGACACGCTGCTGCTCGACAAGACCGGCACCATCACCTACGGCAACCGGCAATGCGCCGCGCTGTTTCCGCTGCCGGGCATCGAGGAGCGGGACTTGGCCGAAGCGGCGGTGCTCGCCTCGCTGGGCGACGATACGCCCGAAGGCCGCTCCATCCTCGCCTTCGTGCGCGACCGCTTCGACATCGTGCCGGAGCGGCCGGCGGATGCCGTCGTCGTGCCCTTCAGTGCCAATACGCGCCTGTCCGGCCTGGATGCCGGCGGCCGCTCCTGGCGCAAGGGGGCGGTGGATAGCCTGGTCAACGCGGTCGGTGGCGAGGCGCCGGCGGCGCTGACCCTCTCGGTCGAGCGCATCGCCCGCGCCGGCAGCACGCCGCTCGCCGTCTCGCGGGATGGCCGCCTGCTCGGCGCGCTGGAACTGAAGGACATCGTCAAGCCCGGCATCCGCGCTCGTTTCGACGCGCTGCGCCGTATGGGCATCCGCACGGTGATGGTGACGGGTGACAACCGCGTCACCGCCGCGGCGATCGCCACGGAAGCGGGTGTCGATGACTTCATTGCCGAGGCCAAGCCGCAGGACAAGCTCGACTATATCCGGCAGGTGCAGGCGGAAGGCCGCCTCGTCGCCATGTGCGGCGACGGCACGAACGATGCCCCGGCCCTGGCGCAGGCGGATGTCGGCGTCGCCATGCAGACCGGCACCCAGGCGGCGCGCGAAGCCGGCAACATGGTCGATCTCGACAGTGACCCGACCAAGCTCATCGAGGTGGTGGAGATCGGCAAGCAGCTGCTCATCACCCGCGGTGCGCTGACAACTTTCAGCATCGCGAACGACGTGTCCAAATACTTCGCGATCCTGCCCGCTATTTTCGTCGCCGCCTATCCCGGCCTCGGGGCGCTCAACGTCATGCATCTGGCGACGCCGAAGAGCGCGATCCTCTCGGCCGTGATCTTCAACGCGCTGGTGATCGTGGCGCTGGTGCCACTGGCGCTGCGTGGCGTGCGCTTCCGCCCGGTGGGCGCGGCCGCATTGCTGCGGCGGAACCTGCTCGTCTACGGCGTCGGCGGGCTGATCGCGCCCTTCATCGGCATCAAGCTCATCGACCTCGTCATCTCCACCCTGGGGCTCGCCTGACATGCAGCATCTTCGTCCCGCTTTCACCCTCATCGCGGTCTTCACGCTTCTGACCGGTCTCGCCTTTCCCTTCGCCTTCACTGGCTTTGCCACGGGCCTCGTGCCCGGGGTTGCCGGCGGCTCGCTGGTGACGCAGGGGGGGCGCGTGATCGGCTCCTCCCTCATCGGCCAGGCCTTCACTAAGCCGGGCTACTTCCATGGCCGCCCGAGCGCCACGACCCCGGCCTATAATGCGAGCGCCTCCAGCGGCTCCAACCTCGGCCCCACCAGCAAGGCGCTGGTCGCGCGGGTGAAGGCCGATGTCGCGGCGATGGGCGCGACCCCGGTGCCTGCCGATGCGGTAACAACCTCGGCGAGCGGTCTCGACCCCGATATCTCGCCCGCCAATGCCGAGCGCCAGGTGGCGCGGATCGCGGCGGCGCGGCATCTCCCCGAGGAGCAGGTGCGCGCTCTCGTCGCGTCCCATGTGCAGGGCCGCTTCCTCGGCATCTTCGGCGAGCCGCATGTCAATGTCCTGGCGCTCAATCTGGCCCTCGACAAGATCGGCCCGCAGTAGCAAAGCAGGCGGATGGGCGTGCGCGACGAGGACCGGCCGGACCCTGAAGCTCTTCTCGCGGCGCTCGCCCGGGAAGAGCGGGCGCATGGCCATCTCAAGATCTTCCTCGGCGCGGCGCCAGGCGTCGGCAAAACCTTCGAGATGCTGGCCCAGGCCCGCCGCCGGCGGGCCGAGGGGCGAGACGTTCTCGCCGGCCTCATCGAAACCCATGGCCGGGCGGAGACCGAGGCCGAGATCGGCGATCTGCCTGTCCTGCCGCGCCGCCGCATTCCCTATCGCGGCCAGATGCTGGAAGAGCTGGACCTGGACGCAGCGCTTGCCCGCCGCCCAGGCCTGCTGCTGGTCGACGAACTGGCCCATACCAATGCCCATGGCAGCCGCCACGCCAAGCGGTGGGAGGATGTGGCCGAACTGCTGGACGCCGGCATCGACGTCTGGACCACGCTCAACGTCCAGCACCTCGAAAGCCTGAACGACGACATCGCCCGCATCACCGGCATCCGCCCGGCCGAAACCCTGCCCGACCGGGTGCTGGAGATGGCGGACGAGATCGAGGTGATCGACGTGCCGCCGGGTGAACTGCGCGCGCGGCTGCAACAGGGCAAGATCTACCGCGCAGATAATGCGGCGCGCGCGCTGAACGGCTTCTTTCGCGAAGGCAACTTGGCGGCTCTGCGCGAAATCGCGCTGCGCCGCGCCGCTGCCCATGTCGACAGCGACGTGCAGGACTGGATGCGCCGCACCGGCGTCACCGGGCCCTGGCCGAATGCGGAGCGCGTCCTGGCCCTGGTCGGCGCCGATGCGGCGGCGGAAGCCGTGGTGCGGCAGGCCAAGCGCCTCGCCGACGGGCTGAACGCCCCCTGGATCGCGCTGCATGTCGAACGGCCGGGTCCGGATACAGGTTCGGGCCTTGCCGCCCGCGCGCCTCTGGCGCTCGCGGCGCAGCTCGGGGCGAAGACGGAAGTGGCGGTGGCGGGGGGCGCCGAGCCGGTTGCCGTCATCCTCAGCCGCGCGCAGGCGCTGAACGCGACCCATCTCGTACTCGGTCGTCTCAAGGCACCATGGTGGCGCCGGGTGCTCGGGCGCCGCTTCGCCGACCGGCTGCTGCGCGAGGCTGGGGGCTTCGTGCTGCATCTGGTGCCGCCGCCTGACCAGGCCACGGCGCCACGGCTGCCTGTGCTGCGTCCGGCCCGGCCGCGCTGGTTCGCCTATGCCGGCACCACCGCGACGGTCGGGCTCGTCACCGGTTTCGGCCATCTCCTGCGCCGCGATCTGCCGATCGAAGCGGCGGACATGGTCTATCTCGCGATCGTGCTCGGCTGCGCCACGGGCTGGGGGCTCGCCGCCGGGCTGCTCGCCGCCGGCCTCAGTGTCGTCTGCTGGGACTTCTTCTTCATCCAGCCCTTCTACACCGTCACCATCGATAGCCCCCGCGACATCCTGACCGGCGTCGTCTTCGGCATCGTCGCCGTCCTTGCCGGCACGCTCGCCGGCCGCCTGCGGCGGGAGGAGCGGGCGGCCGCCGCGCGGATCGACGGGCTGCGCCGCATCGGCGAGTTCAGCCGGCGCCTCGGCGAGCCGACGACGGAGCCCGAATTGCTGGCCGAGATCGCGCGCCAGGCCGCCGGTTTCGGTGCCGCAGCAGTGGTGCTGACCGGTGCGGGCGAGGATCTCACGCTGCGGAACGCCCATCCGCCGGAGGCCGGAGCCGGTTTCGACGAAGGGGCTTGGGCCGCGGCGCGCTGGGCCTGGACGCGGGGCGAGCCGACCGGGCAGGGGACCACCACGCTGCCGGCGGCCAGCTGGCGCTTCCTGCCGCTCGGCACCCTGCGCGGCCGCCTCGCCGTGGTGGGTGTGCAATCCGATCAGCCGCTGGACGAGCCGCGCCTTCAGGCCTTGGAAGCGCTGATGGATCAGGCGGCCGTCGCGCTCGAGCGCGTGCGCCTGGCGCTGGAGGCCGCGCGGGCGACGGCGATGGAGGAGACGCAGCGCCTGCGCGCGGCGCTGCTCGCCTCGCTCGGGCATGATCTGCGCACGCCGCTCGCCAGCATCCAGGGGGCGGCCAGCACGCTGCGCAGCCTGGGTGGGCAGCTCGACCCCGAGACCGCGCGGGATCTGCTCGCGAGTATCGAGGAGGATGTCGGCCGGATGACGCGCTTCCTTGCCAGCATCGGCGAGCTGACGCGGCTGGAGAGTGGCGAGATCAGACCGAACCTCGTGCCGGTCGCGCTGCTTGACGTGGTGGAGGCCGCGGTCGGCCGGCTGGCCGCGGCGCATCTCGTCGGGCTGCACGTGCCGCCGGAGCTGCGGGTGATGGCGGATGCCACGCTGCTGGAACAGGCGCTCTTCAACGTGCTGGAAAACGCCTTTCGCTATGCGCCCGAAGGCTCGCTCGTGCGCGTGACGGCGACCGAAACCCAGGGCATGATTCAGCTCGACATCGCCGACGAGGGGGTCGGCATTCCAGCGGAGGAATTGCCGCGTGTCTTCGACAGCTTCTTCCGCGCGAGCCGCGGGGATCGGGTGGCCCCGGGCACGGGTCTCGGCCTCGCCATCGCCCGCGGCCTCGTGGAAGCGATGGGCGGCCGCATCTCGGCGCGTAGCCCGCGCCCGGATGCCGCGCGCGACGGCATGCCCGGCACCGTGATCGGCATCGCCCTGCGGTCCGCGGCATGAGCGGACCTGCCGCCCTCATCCTCGTCATCGACGACGAACCCCAGATCCACCGCTTTCTGCGCCCGGCGCTGGAAGCTGCGGGCTATCGGGTGGAGCGCGCGGACACGGCGGCCGAGGGGCTTCGCCTGGCCGCGACCCGCAGCCCGCAGGCGGTGCTGCTCGATCTCGGTCTGCCGGACCAGGATGGGCATACGGTGCTTGCGCGGCTACGCGCCTTCAGCGCCGTGCCCGTCATCGTGCTGTCAGCGCGGGATCGGGAAGAGGAGAAGGTCGCGGCGCTGGATGCGGGTGCCGATGACTATGTTGAGAAGCCCTTCGGCATCGGCGAGCTGCTGGCACGCATCCGCACGGCCTTGCGTCATCATCGGAGCGAGACAGGCACGCCCGAAGCCATCCGTCTGCCCGGCCTCGTCGTCGATCTCGACCGCCGCGAAGCGCGGCTCGGCGAGGGGGAGGGACCGCTCACCCTCAGCCCGCGCGAATGGGCGCTGCTCGCGCTCCTCGCCCAGAATGCCGGCCGGGTGCTGACGCATACGCAGCTGCTGACCGCGATCTGGGGCCCAGCGCATGCTGAGGACGTGCAGTATCTGCGCGTCTATGTCGGGCAGCTGCGCCAGAAGCTCGGCAGTGCCGGCGCCTTGCTGGTGACGGAACCGGGCGTCGGCTACCGCCTGCGGGACGGTGACAGCCCGGCCTGAAAGACGAAAGGGGCGGGCCGCTCGCGCGACCCGCCCCCTTTTCGATCAATAGAGCCCTGTTCAGTCGGCGCCGGGAAAGCCTGCCGCGCCGTGTAACGTCGCCGGCGCCGCCACAGGCTTGCGGCCGAAGCGCCGCACCACGGTGTAGAAGACCGGGGTGAAGAGCAGACCGAAGCCCGTGACGCCCAGCATGCCGAAGAAGACGGCGGTGCCGAGGGACTGGCGCATCTCCGAGCCCGCGCCGGTCGCCACCACCAGTGGTGCGACGCCGAGGATGAAGGCGAAGGAGGTCATCAGGATCGGCCGCAGGCGGGTGCGCGCCGCGCGCACCGCGGCTTCGATGGTGCTGGCGCCTTCCTCCTCCGCCTGGCGGGCGAATTCCACGATGAGGATCGCGTTCTTCGCGGCGAGGCCGACCAGCACCACGAAGCCGATCTGCGCCAGGATGTCGATCGGCATGCCGCGCAAGCCGAGGCCGGTGACGGAGGCGAGCAGACACATCGGCACGATCAGCACCACCGCCAGCGGCAGCTTCCAGCTTTCGTATTGTGCTGCCAGCACCAGGAAGACGAAGAGCGCGGCGGCGGCGAAGACGAGCAGCGTCGGCGTGCCCTTCTGCTGCTGCTGATAGGCGAGTTCCGTCCATTCGAAGCCGATGCCATGCGGCAGCACGCGACGGGCGATCGCTTCCATATGGGCGAGGGCCACGCCCGTCGCGACGCCCGGTGCGGCGACGCCCTGCACCTCGGCCGCCGGGAAGAGGTCATAGCGCGGCACGCGGTACGGAATCGTCTGCGGCTCCAGCTGCGCCACGCTGCCGATCGGCACCATCTCGCCCTGGGCATTGCGGGCCTTGAGGCGGGAGATGTCGTTGCCGTTGCGGCGGAACTTCCCGTCGGCCTGCGCGATCACCTGGAAGGTGCGGCCGAGATAGTTGAAGTCGTTGACGTATTGCGAGCCGAGATAGAGCTGCAGCGTGTCGAAGACGTTGGAGGGGGTCAGCCCCAGCATCTCGGCCTTCTCGCGGTCGATGTCGAGATAGACCGAGGGCGAGCGGGCGCTGAACAGGGTGAAGGCTCCGGCAATCGCCGGGTCCTGATTGGCGGCGGCGACCATGGCCTGCGCCGCCTGGGCCAAGGCATCCGAGCCCAGACCCGCCTGATCCTCCAGCATCATCTTGAAGCCGCCGGCATTGCCGATGCCGGGCACGGGCGGCGGCGGGATGGTCAGCACATAGGCGCCCTGGATGACCGAGAGCCGCTGGCGGAGATCGGCGAGCACGGTATTGGCCGTCACACCCTTGATGTGATGGTTGTAGAGCGAGGGGAGGCCCGAGAAGATAGTGCCGGAGTTGGAGGCGACAGTGAAGGTTGTCGCATCAAGCCCGGCGAAGGGCGCCACGTGCTCCACCCCCTTCGTGCTGAGGATGATGTCCACCGCCTGCTTCACCACCGCTTCCGTGCGTTCCAGCGAAGCGCCGGGCGGCAGCATAACGACGGTGATGAGATAGCCCTGGTCCTGCTCGGGGATAAAGCCCGTCGGCGTGCGGCCGAATTGCACGCCGGTCAGCACTAGCAGACCGGCGTAGAGGCCGAGCATCAGCGCGCTCACCCGCACCAGCCGGCGCGTCGCCCGCCCATAGCCGTGGGACAGCCGGTCGAAGCCGCGGTTGAAGCCGCCGAAGAAGCCGTTCAGCAGCCGGCGGCCGAGGCTGAGCCGCTGGTGGGCATGCGTCACATGCGCCTTGAAGAGCAGGGCGCAGAGCGCCGGGCTCAACGTCAGCGAGACGAAGCAGGAAATGATGGTCGAGGCTGCGATCGTCACCGCGAACTGGCGGAAGAACTGACCCGAGATACCGGAGAGGAAGGCGGAGGGCACGAAGACCGCGCAGAGCGTCAGCGCAATCGCGATGAGCGCGACGCCCACCTCATCCATCGTGCGATGCGCGGCCTCCTTCGGCTGCATGCCCATGGCGAGGTTGCGCTCGACGTTTTCGACCACCACGATCGCGTCATCCACCACGATGCCGACGGCCAGCACGAGGCCGAAGAGCGAGAGGTTGTTGAGCGATATTCCGACGGCCGCGAGGATGGCGAAGGTGCCGATGAGCGAGACCGGGATCGCGATCACCGGAATGATCGAGGCGCGCCAGCTCTGCAGGAAGAGGATGACGACGAGGACGACGAGGAGGATCGCCTCGAAGATCGTCTGCACAACCTCGTGGATCGACTTGCCGATGAAGATCGTCGGGTCATAGATGATCTTGTATTCGACACCCGGCGGGAAATCCGCCGAGAGCCGCTGCATGGTGCTGGTCACTTCGTGGTCGACCGCCACCGAATTGGCGCCGGGCTGGGCGAAGATCAGCAGCGGCAGGCCGGGCCCGCGATCCATGTAGCTGGTCGAGCCATAATCCGCCGCGCCGATTTCGACACGCCCCACATCCCGCAGGCGGGTCACGCGCCCGTCACTGTCGGATTTCAGGACGATGTTGCCGAATTCTGTGGGCGAGGACAGGCGGCCGAGTGCCTGCAGGTTGATCTGATAGGCTTCGTCCGAATGCACCGGCGGCTGGTTGAGCACGCCGGCCGAGACCTGCACGTTCTGCGCACGGAGCGCTGCCAGCACCTCGTCCGCATTCAGGTCGTGCGCCGCCACCTTGTCGGGGTCGAGCCAGATGCGCATGGCATATTCGCGCGCACCCATATACTGCACGTCGCCCACGCCCGGCAGGCGCGCCAGCGCGTCCTTCACGTGCAGCGTCGCATAGTTCGACATGTAGAGCAGGTCGCGCGAACTGTCGGGCGAGTAGAGATGCACGGCGAGCAGGATGTTCGGGGTCGACTTGCGAACTGTGACACCTTCCTGCTGCACCGACTCGGGCAAGCGGGACAGGGCGTTGTCCACCCGGTTCTGTGTCAGCATCTGGGCGACATTGAGATCGGTGCCGATGCGGAAGGTCACGGTAATCGTCAGCTTGCCGTCGCCCGTCGACTGGCTGCTCATGTAGAGCATGTTCTCGACGCCGTTGATCTGCTGTTCCAGCGGCGTTGCCACCGTGCGCGACACGGTCTCTGCCGAAGCGCCGGGATAGACGGTGGAGATCTGCACGGTAGGCGGCACGATCTCGGGATACTGCGCGATCGGCAGAACGGTGAGCGCGCCGAGACCGATGATCGTCAGGAAGACGCTGAGGACGATCGCGAAGATCGGCCTTTCGATGAAGAAATGGGCGAGACGCATGATCGGTCTCCTGCCTCAGCTCTGATCGTCGGCAGCGTTGAAGGTGATCGTGCCGGGCTCCGGCGTCACCTTGCCGCCCGGCATTGCGCGCATGAGACCGTCGATGATCACGCGGTCGTTCGCGGCGAGGCCGTCCCGAATGATGCGCAGGCCGCCGCGCAGCGCGCCGGTTTCCACCGGCTTGGGCACCACCGTGCCGTTGGGTGCGACGGTCATGACGATGTGCTGGTTCTGATCGAGCATAACCGCCGCGTCCGGCACCAGAAGGGCGGTCTGGGGCGGCGCGACGGCCAGGCGAATGCGCGCGAACTCGCCCGGTGTCAGGGTGAGGTCGGGGTTCGGAACGGTCGCACGAGCATGGATCGTCCCACTGGACCGATCGAGTTCGTTGTCCACGAAATCGAGACGCCCTTGGCGGGTGAAGCGCGTCTCGTCGCTGAGATGGAACAGCACGCGATCCGCCGCGGGGCCCTGCAGCGCCGCACGTTCCCGCGTAAAGGTGAGGTAATCGGCTTCGCTCATGTCGAAATCGAGATGGATGGGGTCGAGCGAGACGATGGTGGCGAGCAGCGTGGTGCCGGCGCCGCCTGCGCGGCTGCCGGCGATCAGGCTGCCGATGGAGACGAGATGTGCGCCGATACGGCCGGAGAAGGGCGCCGTGATGCGGCAATGCTGCAGGTCGAAGGCGGCGTCGCGGATCTGCGCCTTGGCGTCTTCCACCGCCGCTTCGTCCGCGCCGACATCAGCCTGCCGCTGGTCCACGTTCTCGGCCGTACCGAAATCCGTCTTCTTGAGGGATTGCGCGCGATAGAGCTCCTGCCGCGCCAGGATCAGTCGCGACTGGGCGGAAGCGAGGGCCGCTGTCGCCTGCGCAAGCTTGATCTGGTAAGGTGTGGGGTCAATTTCAAAGAGCAGGTCGCCCTGCTTCACCGTCTGCCCGTCCTGGAAATGGATGGCGGTCAGCGTGCCGCCGACCTGGGCGCGCAGCTCCACCCGGTCGACCGCGGAAAATTGGCCGAGAAAGCCGATTTCCGTATCAACCTTGTGGACGAGGGGCGTGCTCACCGTCACCGGGGCAGGAGGAATCGCGGCCTGGGCCGGCGGCGCGGCGCTATGTCCGAACGGATTGTAGGGGCTGAACCAGAGGCCGCCTGCGGCCACCACCAGCGCGGTGGCCGCGAGCCAGCGCCAGCGGGCGCGGCGCCGCACGGGGGCGCTCAGGCGCTCCTCCGTGCGGGGCTCGAAAGAAACATCGTCCATGGGACTGCCTATCGTCACAAAGAGATTTGCAAGAGGTCGCCAGGGGTGGAGCGCAAGCGGGAGCCGCCTGGGCAGGACCCTTCATCCGATCCTCGCCCAGCAGGCGAGGCTCTGTCTTGAAGCTTTGTTTCGCACGTGCGAAGGCCGCTGGCTAGCAATAGATGACGGATACCATCTATACGGAAAATAGATGAATGTCGTCATCTATTATCCATGCGGTCCAGTGAAAGCGGGGAGGGCCGGCGGGGATTGATGCCCGCGCGGTATCAGACGGGCTTGGCGGCCTCGGCCAGCACCGTCTCGCGCGCTGCCGCGAGCACCGTTTTTGCGAAAGCGGCATCGCTGGTGGCGCGCGCGATGGTCACCGCGCCGATCATGGCGGAGGCGATGGCGAGCGCGCGGTCGCGCCGCCGGGCTGCTGGCAGATGCGGCAGAAGCGATTCGATGTGGGTGACGAAGCCGCACAGGCCCTCGGCGAAGGCATCCCGCACGGGGGTTTCACGCCGTGCGGCATCGCCGGCGAGCGTCACGAAGAGGCAGGCGGAACTCGGGTCCTGGCAGTGTTCGAGGGACAGATACTGGTCGACGAAGGCGGCCAGCTTGTCCTCGGCCTCGGCTTCCCCCGCTCGCCACACCTGGTCGGCCTGGCCCGCTGCGCGGCGACAAGCCTCGGCGATCAATTCCTCTTTCGAGGAGAAGTTCTTGTAGAAGCCGCCGTGGGTGAGGCCGGCCTCGGCCATCACGGCGTCGATGCCGACGCCGTCGAAGCCGTGTTTGCGAAACAGCCGGGCGGCCGCTTCCAATACTTTTTCCCGATTCCGCGCCGCTTCCTCTTTGGACACGCGCATGGCGGTCTCCTTCGCCTCTGCTGGGTTATATGACCCTCGTCATCCGAAGGGTGAAGTGCGGGCCCTGCATGGCAGGGGCGGAGGCGTTACGGGCGTCCGGCAAGGCCGGCGGTGGCCGTTACGGTGGGTGCGACGGGCTTGCCCACCAGCAGCCCGTAGAGCAGCGCCGAGACGAGGGCGATGCCGACCCCCAGGAAGAGGGCGGGCGCGAAGCTGCCGGTCGCCTGCACGATGTAGCCGGTGCAGAGCGGCGCCAGGGCTCCGCCGAAATAACCGCCGAAATTCTGGATGGCGCCGAGGGAGGCGGTGCAGTTGCTGGGGGCTGCGACCGAGGCCATGGCCCAGGCCGTGCTGGTCGAGATGTAGCACAGGAACATGGCGCAGGAGATGAAGACCAGCACCAGGATATTGTTGGGGGCAATGGCGGTGAGGGCCGTGAAGGCCGCCATGCCGATCAACGACAGCAGCATGGGATATTTGCGGCTCGCCATGGGCGAGACGCCACGACGGACGAGGACATCGGCGATCCAGCCGCCGAGCAAGCCGCCGACCACGCCCCAGAAGAAGGGAATCGCCGCAAGCCACCCGGTCTTCGCCACCGAGATGTGGCGGTCGTGCTCCAGGTAGAAGGGAAGCCAAGAGGCGTAGATCCAGAGCACGTAGATCGTGCCGAAATAGCCCGCAATCATCCCCCAGGTGGTGGGGAAGGCGAAGAGGCGCCGCCAGTCGGCGAAGGTCGCGCGCTGGGCGTGGCTCGTCTCGTCCCCCTCGGTGAGATAGGCCCGCTCCTCGGCCGTGAGGTCGACCTGCAGCGGGTCGCGGTGGATGGCCCACCAGATGAGGGCGATTGCGATGCCAGCGATGCCCATGATGATGAACATCCAGCGCCAGCTGAAATGGAGCATCAGAAAGGTGAGCAACGGCACGGCGATGAAGGTGCCGAGGGAGGAGGAGCAGTTGAAGATGCCGGTCGCGGTGCCGCGGCTGCGGATGTTGAACCAGTCGCGCACCACGCGGGCGCCCGACGGGAATTGCGGCGCCTCGCCGATGCCGAGCATCGCGCGCACGACGATGAACTGTTGCAGGGAGCCGACGAGGCCGCCCAGCACCTGGGCCAGCGACCAGAGGAACATGCCGAGGCCGAGCAGCAGGCGCGGCCCGAGCCGGTCGATCAATCCGCCGACGGGCAGTTGCGAGAAGGCATAGGCCCAGAGAAAGGCGGAGAGCAGCAGGCCCATGTTGCCGACGGAGATGCCGAGGTCGTGCTGGATGGCGCCGTTCGCCACGGCGAGCGTCGCGCGGTCCACGTAGTTGATGACGCCTCCAATCACCAAAAGGCCGAGCGCCCAACGCTGAATGGAGGTGATGCGTGGCGAGGCTGAAGGGGGCGTGCCCGCAACTCCGTCTCGAGATGTCTTGTCCATCGGCGTTCTCCCTGTCGTGGCTCGTGAGACCCGAGCCTTGATGGGAGAGTGGGCGAGGTTGCGCAGGAAATCCAGACCGGCCCGCTCTCAGCCTCCCGCGAGCCGCGCCCTCAGGCGCGCGGCCGGCATTTACGCGGTGCCAAGAGCTTCAGCGTAGAAAGGGACGGGGCGTCACGCAATCGTGCAGATTCATATTGAACGCGATCTCATTTAGTGACAATATCCTATTAACAACATAGGAATTAGTGAAATGCGGCGACGGCGTTCCGGTGCAGGCGTGGGGCAGGGGCGGGGGAAAGGCCATCGTCGCACCCTGTTGTGCCCGACGCCGCTGCGGGCGGCCGTGGCCCTGCTGCCGTTCGGCCTGGGCCTCGCCACCGCCGCTCAGGCCCAGGTTTCGACCCCCGACTTCACCAAGAAGATCGCCCCCGGCACCGTCGTCGTCCGCCTCGGCGGACGCGTCGCGGAATGGGCCGGTGTGAGCGGCTTCACTGGCCAGAGCTACAACGGCACGAAATACGCGGGCGGCGGTCTCGGCGGATATCTGCGCCTCTACCCGGGCTTCGACGGCGTCGCCGCCAACGGCCTGCAGTATGGTGCCCAGGCGGAAATTCGCGAAAACACCGCCACCAGTCCCGGCACCAGCGCCAGCACCGAAACTCTCTACGTGCTGCGCGCCTTCGGCTATATCGGCTTGCCCAATGTGGGCCTCGCCCGCTTCGGCCAGCAGGAAGGCGCGCTCTACCTCTTCGACACCGGCCGTTTCGATGGCGGAAACGAGGCCTTCGACAGCGGTGGCTGGAACGGTGACATCCCGACCTTCTTCGTCAATTCCTCGGCCCGCCCGGTCTATCCCTTCACCTGGTCGAACAACGAGCGGACGACCAACAAGATCGACTATGTGACGCCGACCTTCAGCGGGGTCAGCTTCGGTGCGAGCTTCGAACCGAACCAAACGGCGGAAAACTACGCGCCCGCGACCGTCTCCTCGACGACCGCGACCGACCTGCGCCGCAACACGCTCGAACTCGGCATCCGCTACAAGCAGAAGTTCGGTGCCCTCGCGCTCAACAGTTCGGCGGCCTATCAGACGGCGGCACCCGTTGCGTATACCGGCGCGCCCAAGGCCGGTCTCCCCTACCAGAACATGCAGGTCGGCAGCTTCGGCCTCACCCTGAGCTATGCCGGCTTCATGGTTGGCGGCAACACCAAGTTCGGCAACATGAACGGCCAGTTCGAACCGAACTACGAAGGGGGTGCGACCGCCGTGGGTTGGCTCGCAGGTGGTCTCTACAACACCGGGCCGCTGACCGTCGGTGCCAGCTACTTCGTCTATGACAGCCAGGGTGACATGTCCTCGCCCAGCACCGAAGGCACCCGCCGCGAATACGGTGCGGCTGCGGGCCTCACCTATCTCGTGGTGCCGGGCCTGAAGCTCTTCGCCTCCTACCTCTATGGCGGCCGTCACCAGACCGGATTCAACTTCCTCGCCAACAAGGCCGGTGCGGCGAACAACGACACCAATGCCCAGGTCTTCGCCGTCGGCACCTGGCTCTACTGGTAGTGCCATCCCATCATCCTGAAAGGGATCCGCTCATGACACGCAACAGCTTGCCTCTGCCGCGCCGTGATCTGCTGCTATGGGGAGCGGCCATCGGCATGGCGGGTGCCGCCGGCCTCGCGCCCTTCCAGGCGCGTGCCGCCGCCGCGCGTTCGCTGCTCAACGTCTCCTACGACCCGACGCGGGAGTTCTACGCCGCCTATGACGCGGCCTTTGCCGAAGGCTGGAAGGCCAAGACTGGCGAGGAGCTTTCGGTCAAGGTTTCGAACGGCGGATCGGGGGCGCAGGCCCGTGCCGTGATCAGCGGGCTCGAAGCCGATGTGGTGACGCTCGGCCTCGGCTACGACATCGACGCCATCGCCAAGGCCGGTCTGCTTTCGCCCGATTGGGCAAAGCGCCTGCCGCAGAACAGCACGCCCTATACCAGCACCATCGTCTTCCTCACCCGCAAGGGGAATCCGAAGGGCATTCAGGATTGGCCGGATCTGGTAAAGCCGGGCGTGCAGATCGTCACCGCCAATCCGAAGAGTTCGGGCGGCGCACGCTGGTCGTTCCTCGCGGCCTATGGCTGGGCGCTGAAGGCCAACGGCGGCAGCACGGAAAAGGCCGATGCCTTCATCCGCGCCTTCTATGCGCGCGTGCCGGTGCTGGATGCCGGCGCCCGCGGCGCGACGCTCACCTTCACCAATCGCGGCGTCGGGGACGTGCTCGTCTCCTGGGAGGATGAAGCGCATATGGCGGTCGCCCAAGGCGGCGCCTATGAGATCGTGACGCCCAAGATCAGCGTCCTCGCCGAGCCGCCAGTCGCCGTCGTCGATGCGAATGCCGATCGGCACAAGACGCACGATCTCGCCGAGGCCTATCTCGAGGGTCTCTACACGCCGGAAGCGCAGGATCTGGCGGCGCGGCATTTCTACCGCCCGCGCGATGCGGCCGTCGCTGCCAAATACGCGGCGCAGTTTCCGAAGGTCGAGACCTTCGACATTGCAACCTTCGGTGGCTGGCAGGCGGCGCAGAAGCACTTCTTCGCCAATGGCGGGCTCTTCGACCAGATCTATCAGGGCTGACGGCCGTGAGTGCCACGGCTGCAAGCTTGCCAGTTCCGCGCGGCCGTGCCGTGCGCTCCATCCTGCCTGGCTTCCGGCTCAGCCTCGCCATCCTGCTCTTCGGGCTGACCATGGTCGTCTTCCTGCCGGTCACGGCCATGGTCGGTGATGCCGCAACCCTCGGGCCTGCCGGCATCCTGCAGCTCTTGGCGAGCCCGCGGGTCTTCGGGGCCTTCCGCGTGAGCCTCGTCTGTTCCGCGGCCGCCGCACTCACCTCGGCGATCTTCGGCCTCCTCATCGCCTGGGTTCTGGTGCGCACGGAGTTTCCGGGGCGCAGGCTCGCCGATGCCATGGTCGATCTGCCCTTCGCCTTGCCAACCTCTGTCGCCGGCATCGCGCTCTCCACCCTCTACGCGCCGCATGGCTGGATCGGTGGTCTGTTGGCGCCCTATGGCATGCGCGTCTCCTTCACCGTCTACGGCGTCTATGTCGCCCTCACCTTCGTGGGCCTGCCTTTCGTGGTGCGCAGCCTGCAGCCCGTGCTGCAGGATCTGGAGGCGGAGCAGGAGGAGGCCGCCTTCATGCTGGGCGCGCGGCCGATCCAGACCTTTCGCCGCGTCATCTTCCCGGCGATCCTGCCCGCCCTGACGGCGGGTTTCGCCATGGCCTTCGCGCGCGGCTTGGGCGAATACGGCTCCGTCATCTTCATCTCCAGCAATCGGCCCGGGGTGTCCGAAATCATTCCGCTGCTCATCGTCAACCAGCTCGAGGAGTTCGACTTTCCCGGAGCGGCCACCATCGGCAGCGTCATGCTGCTGCTCTCTTTCCTCTTCCTCCTCGTGATCCTTCTGTTGCAGCGCGCGGTGCGCGGAGGCCGCCATGCATAGGATGAATGGTCAATCCGGCCGTACCGCGGCGCACCGCCTGATGATCCTGGGCGCGCTCGCCTTCATGACGCTCTTCCTGCTGCTGCCGCTGCTCACCGTCTTCGTCCAGGCCTTTGCCCGCGGCATACCGGCTTATGTCGCGGCGATCGCGGACCCGGCGACGCTTTCGGCGATCCGCCTCACGCTCGTGGTCGCGGCCGCCGCTCTCGTGGTCAATCTCGTCTTCGGGATTGCCGCCGCCTGGTGTCTCACGCGCTTTCGCTTCCCCGGCCGCCCGCTGATTCTGACGGTGCTCGATCTGCCCTTCTCGGTCTCGCCCGTTGTCGCCGGCCTCATGCTGGTGCTCCTCTATGGGCGACAGGGCTGGTTCGGCCCCTGGCTCGAAGCCCATAATCTCAAGATCGTCTTCGCCCTGCCGGGGATGATCATGGCCACCATCTTCGTCACGCTGCCCTTCGTCGCGCGCGAACTCATTCCGCTGATGGAGGAGCAGGGGGCGGAGGAGGAGGAGGCCGCCATCCTGCTCGGTGCCTCCGGCTGGCAGATGTTCTGGCGCATCACCATCCCGAAGCTGCGCTGGGGCCTGCTTTATGGCGTCTTGCTCAGCAACGCGCGCGCCATGGGAGAATTCGGGGCGGTCTCGGTCGTCTCCGGCAATATCCTCGGCCTGACGGATACCATGTCACTCGAGGTCAAGGCGCTGTATGATGGCTACAACATCGTCGGCTCCTTCGCGGTTGCCTCGCTGCTCGCGGGGCTCGCGCTCGTCACGCTGGTCGCCAAAACGGTACTCGAGCGACGCTTCCTCTTCCGCTCCACCCCGCAAGCCGAGGTCGCCTGATGAGTGCGCATGTCTCCATCCGCGGCCTGACCCGCCGCTTCGGCAGCTTCACCGCCCTCCGCGATGTTTCGCTCGACATCCCGGAAGGCGCGCTGGTGGCGCTTCTCGGTCCCTCCGGCTCGGGCAAGACGACCCTGCTGCGCATCATCGCGGGGCTCGATCTGCCGGATGTCGGGCAGGTGCTGATCAATGGCGAGGACAATATCGCGCGCCACCCGCGCGAGCGTGGCGTCGGCTTCGTCTTTCAGCACTACGCGCTCTTCCGCCACATGACGGTGGGAGAGAACATCGCCTTCGGCCTGCGCGTGCGGCCGCGCGGAAAGCGGCCCTCGTCGCAGGAGATCACCAAGCGCGTCGCCGGGCTGCTCGACCTCGTGCAGCTCGGCTGGCTGGTGGACCGCTATCCGAGTGAGCTGTCCGGCGGCCAGCGGCAGCGCGTCGCGCTGGCCCGCGCGCTCGCGATCGAGCCGCGCCTGCTGCTGCTCGATGAGCCCTTCGGCGCGCTCGACACCAAGGTGCGGAAGGAACTCGGTGCCTGGCTGCGCGATCTGCATCATGATCAGAGCATCACCAGCCTGCTGGTGACGCATGATCAGGAGGAGGCGCTGGAACTCGCCGACCATATCGTGCTGATGGCCCAGGGCCGTGTGGCGCAGATTGGCACGCCGGCCGATCTCTACAGCCGGCCTGCGACGCCTTTCGTGCTGGAATTTCTGGGTGAAGCCAACCGGCTGCCCTGCCGCATCGGTGAGGCTGGCGCCGCACTCCTGGAAGGGACCAGCGTCGTCATCAGCCACAGCACGGAGACGGGTCATCCGCTCGCCTGGCCGGGGCAGGCGCTCACGCTCTACGTGCGGCCGCATGATCTGCTGCTGGAGCCGGATGAGACGGGCCCTGCCGTCATCACCCGCGTCCGTATGGCGGGCGCCTTCGCCAAGATCGAGGCGCAGGCGCAGGGCGCGGCCCTTACCGCGCTGATGCCTTTTCACCGCCTGGCTGCTTCCGGTCTCGGCGAAGGCGGGCGTGCCCGGCTCACCGTGCTGCATGGCCTGGCCTTCGGGCCGGAGGAGGAGGGGGCCGTGCCGCTCTCCCTCCGTTTCGCCGCGCGCGCCGTCGCCGTCTCCGCCTGAGCGGCGGCGGCGCGGCGGGGAGGCTGCTATTCCGCCCGCTTCAATTGCGACCGCTAGTCAATCGCGATAAGAGGCGCCGCCCGGCCGGGGCGGCCTCGCCGCTTCCGGCGCGGTGAGGAGAGCCTGATGACGACACCCATCCTGCGCCGTTGGCTCGGCGCCTGCCTCGGCACCCTGGCCCTGCTGGCGCTTGCGCGGCCCGCGGCGGCCGATCCCATCACCGTTACCGACATGGCGGGCCGCACCGTGACCCTCGCCGCGCCGCCGACCCGCATCGCCCTGCAGGACGGGCGCATCGCCCTCGACCTCGCGCTGCTCGACCGGGCCGATCCCTTCGGCCGCGTCGTCATCTGGAACAACCTGCTGCGCCGGCAGCTCGGTGATCTCTGGCCGCTGCTCGCGCAGCGCTGGCCGAAGGCGGCGCAGATCCCCGACATGGGGTTTGACGACAATGGCGCCGTCAATCTTGAATCGCTGATCGCCCAGAAGCCACAGCTTCTGATTGCCGAACTGCGGGCGCGGCCGGTTCTGGAGCAGGACGGCGCCATGCGCACCCTCGCCAGCCTGCATGTTCCGGTGATCTTCGTGGACGATGCCGAGCATCCGGTGCCCAACGCGGTGCGCAGCCTCACCCTGCTCGGCCGTGTTTTGGGGCGGGAGACGGAGGCCTCGGCGTATGATGCCTTCTACCAGGCGCATCTCGATCATCTGCAGCAGGTGATCGCGGCGCAGCCCCAGCCGCACCCGACCGTCTTCGTCGAGGCGCTGGCTGGGCGCGCGGATGCCGGTGGCTGCTGCTTCACCCATGGCGACTTCGGCTGGGGCCTGCTGGTGCAGGCGGTGGGCGGCCGCAATCTCGGCTCCAGCCTGCTGAAGACGCCCTCCGGCGATGTTTCGGTCGAAGCCCTGATCGCGGCCCAACCCGATGTCGTCGTCATGACGGGCAGGGGGCCGGGCGGCGCCATGCTGGGCTTCGGCTATGGAGCGAATGCGCCGGCGATCGGCCGCACGTTCACAAGCCTCGAGGCACGCACCGGGCTGAGCGCGCTGCATGCCGTGCAGCAGCGCCGCGTCTACGGCCTCTATCACCCCTTCTATTCCAGTGTTTTCAATATCGTAGCCCTGGAATATCTGGCGAAGTTCATCTACCCGCAGGCCTTCGCGGACCTCGACCCCGGCGCCACCTATCGGAGCCTGGTCGCGCAGTTCACGGAAATCCCGGCGGCGCCCGCCATCCTCGGACAGCAGGCCCCCGCCCATGGCGGATAGCCTGGCGGCGGAGACATCCTTCACCCGGCACTATGGCCAGGCGATCCGCCGCCGCGCGGTGATCCTCGCCGGGCTCGGCCTCGCCTGCCTGCTGGCCTTCCTGGCCGACCTCGTAATTGGCGGCGGCACGCTCAGCCTGGGGCAGGTGCTGCAGGGCCTCGTCCAGCCGGGGCAGGCCGATCCCACGACGCGCGTCATCCTCTGGCAGCTGCGCCTGCCGGTCGCCTGCACCGCGGCGCTCGCGGGGGCGGGCCTCGCCGTCGCCGGCGGGCTCATGCAGATCGCGCTCGTCAATCCCTTGGCCGAGCCCTTCACCCTGGGCCTCTCCTCGGCCGCGGGCTTCGGCGCGGCGCTCGCCATCATCCTCGGCCCGATGGTGGCCGCGTTCTTCGGCCTGCCGCTCGATCTGCTGATTTCGGCGGCGGCCTTCCTCTTCTCGCTGCTCGTCGTCGCCGCCATCGGCCTCATCGGTCACCGCCGGCAGATGCGGCCCGAGACCATCGCCCTGATCGGCATCGCCATCCATTTCACGTTTTCCGCCCTGCTCGCCTTCACGCAATACGCGGCCGATGCCGACCAGCTGCAAAGCCTGGTCTTCTGGCTGCTTGGCTCGGTGCAGCGCACGAATTGGACGAAGGTTGCGATCGACGCCGCGTTGTTCCTGGCGCTGATGCCGCTGCTCCTCGGCCGCGCCTGGATGCTGACGGCGGCGGCAGGCCTCGGCGACCAAGCCGCCGCCTACGGCATTCGCCTGCCGCGCCTCCGTTTCGTGTTACTTGCCGCCGCCGCCCTGCTCGCCGGCTCGGTGACGGCGACGGTCGGCATCGTCGGCTTCGTGGGCTTGGTGGCTCCCCACATCGCCCGGCTGCTGGTGGGGGAGGATCAGCGCTTCGCGCTCGCAACCTCGGCCGCCTGCGGCTGCCTCATCATGCTGGTCGCGGCGATCGCGAGCCAGGTGATCATCCCTGGTGCCATCCTGCCCATCGGCATGCTGACGGCGCTGCTCGGCGTGCCCTTCTTCCTCTGGCAGATCCTGCGGCGGGAGGGTGGGCATGCTTGAGGTTTCCGGCCTCTCCGTCACCCTCGGGGGCCGCCCGATCCTGCGGGATCTCGGCTTCGTCGCGCCGGCTGGCAGCATCACCGCCGTGCTTGGCCGCAACGGCGCGGGCAAGACCAGTCTCATCCGCGCGCTGGCTGGGCTCATCCCCATGGAGGGCGAGGTGCGGCTTGCGGGCCAGTCGCTCGCGGCGCTGTCGCCGGCCGCGCGCGGCAGCGCCATCGGATACATGGCGCAGGAGCTGGCGGCGACCACCGCCCGGCTCTCGGTGCTGGACCTGCTCGTCCTCGCGCAGAACACGCATCAGCTCGGCTGGCGGCCGCGTGCCCAGTCCCTCGCGATGGCGGAGGCCATTCTGGCCGATCTCGGCCTGACCGCCCATGCTGGCGCAATGCCGCTGCATCTCTCGGGCGGGCAGCGGCAGATGGTGGCGCTGGCCCTCGCCCTGGTGCGGCGGCCGCGCCTCTTGCTGCTGGATGAGCCGACCTCCGCGCTCGACATCACCAACCAGCTGCATCTGCTAAACTTCGTGCGCGATTATACGCGGCGTCACGCGATCGTGACGGTGATGATCTTGCATGATCTCAATCTCGTGACCCGCTTTGCCGAACGCGCCCTGCTTCTGGACGGGGGACGCCTGGCAGCAGCAGGCGCCATGCCCGACGTGCTCGACCGCGAGCGCCTCGCGGAAACCTACGGGATAGACTGTCAAATTCTGGAACTGCCGTCCGGCCACCGCGTCATCTATGCGCTCGGCGCTGCGAGTTCCACCGGGAGCTGACCAGCCTGGACAGCGCCTAGTCCGCGGACAACACAAAAGTGGGACTTCCCTTGTCGATCGGGGAAGGGGATGCTTTATCGTCCGCGTACGGAAATTTCTGCGTGATATCGGATCCCATTCCCAACCTGCTTCGTAGCTACCTCGAGCAGTCGCCGGTCGCGCTTGCGCTGGCGGCGGCTGAGGGCGACCAACCCTTGCTTCTGGTGAACGAGGGCTTCCATCGGTTGACCGGCTTCTCGGGGGAGGACGTGACCGGCCGCAACTGCCGCTTTCTTCAGAAAGAGGCGGACAATGGTGAGGCGCGCCGCAAGATCCGCGATTTTCTGTCCGACCGGCGGATCGGCAATCTGCGCACGCCGATCATCAACTTCCGCAAGGACGGCCGCCCCTTCGTCAACCTCCTCTACATGTCGAAGCTGCGGGGGCGGGACGATGCGGTGCGCTTCATCTTCGCCTCCCAGTTTGACATCAGCCGCACCCAGCCCTCGCTGCTGGCGGATTATGACGCCGCCTTGGATCGTACCTTGAGCGACCTCGACCCCGCGCTCGCGCCGACCGGGCTGATCATCGAGGGATCGCTGATGACGATCGGCAGCAGCGCCGCTCTCATCGCCCAGGCGAAGATGACGCTCGACACCCTGGCTCGGGACCACGCCGAATGACCGGCCCGGACGGCGCATCCCCCGGCCCTGACCGCTTTCCCATCGTTGGGATCGGTGCCTCCGCCGGCGGCCTGGAAGCTCTGCGCGACATGCTGGCCGCGGCGCGGCTGCCGACGCACATGGCCTTCGTCATCGTCCAGCATCTCGATCCCAATCACGAAAGCATGCTGGCGCAACTGCTGGACCGGCATACGGTGCTGGAAGTGCTGCAGTGTGAGGGCGGAGAGCGGATCGCCCCCGATCGCGTCTACATCATCCCCCCGGGTCGCGGCCTGGCGATCCGAGACGGCGTGCTCGAACTCACCGACTTTGCCCAGCCGCGCGGCTTGCGCCGCCCGATCGACGACTTTTTCCTGTCCCTCGCCTCCGATCAGCAGGCGAATGCCGCCTGCGTCATCCTGTCCGGCACCGGCGCGGACGGCACGACCGGCCTGCGCGCCGTCAAGGAGAATGGCGGCGTGTGCGTGGTGCAGGAGCCGACCAGCGCGCGCTATGACGGCATGCCGCTTTCGGCGGTCGGTACCGGCCTGGTCGACTTCGTGCGCCCATCCCCCGAGATCATCCCCTGTCTCGCGAGCTTCTTCGCGCGGCGCGGCGCGGAGGATGAAGCGGAGGCCAGCACTCTCGTTTCCGACCATGTGGACGATCTCTGCGCCGCGCTCCGAACGACGGTCGGGCATGACTTCACCGGCTACAAGCGGTCCACCCTCATCCGCCGCATCGAACGGCGCATGCATGTGCTCGGCATCTCCTCCGGCCATGCCTATCTGCAGCGTGTCCAACGGGACGTTGAAGAGTGCAACGCGCTCTTTCGCGATCTCCTCATCAACGTCACGCGCTTCTTCCGTGATGCCGACCTGTTCGAAGCGCTGCGCAGCAAGGTGATCGAGCCGCTGATGCGCGAGCGTGATCCGGACGAGGATCTGCGCGTCTGGATTCCAGGCTGTTCGAGCGGGGAGGAAGCCTACAGCATCGCCATGCTCTTCGCGGAGACGGCGCGCGAACTTGGCCAGCCGCTGGCGGTGCAGATCTTCGCGACCGATATCGACGAGCAGATGCTGCACATTGCGCGCGATGGCGTCTATCCGGCCGCGGCCCTCGCGGATATTCCGGCGCCGCTGCGGGAACGCTACACGGCGCCCCATGGCGAACGCTTCACCATGATCGGCCAGATCCGTGATCTGATCCGCTTCTCCAGCCACAGCCTGGTGAAGGACCCGCCCTTTTCGCGGATCGACCTGCTCTCCTGCCGCAATCTGCTGATCTATTTCGACGACCGGTTGCAGCAATCCATCATGCCGCTGCTGCATTACGCGCTGCGGCCCGGTGGTTTTCTCTTTCTCGGCCCGTCCGAAAGCGTCGGTCGCTTCGAGCATCTCTTTCCAGTGATCGATCAGCATGCACGCCTCTTCGTGCGCTCGCCGGGCGCGCCGACCTATCCGATCGACCTGCCCGGCAGCCAGCGCGAACGGCCGATCCGCCGTGAGCGCGAGACGCGCGGTGTGCAGGCGTCCCTCGCCGACGAAACCATGGCGATCCGCCGCATCATCGACCGCTATGCCCCCGCCGCCATGGTGCTGGACCAAGATGGGGGAATCATCGCCGCATACGGCCGGCTCGGGCGGTATTTCGATTTCCCCGTGACGCGGACGGGCGGTTCCAGCGCCATCACGCTCGCGCGTCCGGGTCTGCGCGGTGTGCTCGGCCCGCTGCTGCGGCGCGGGCGGGATGAGCAGAAGCGGCTGGTGGCGCGGGAGGTCGAGGTTGCAACCGAATTCGGCGTGCAACCGCTCGAAATCGTCTGTGATCCGCTGGGCGACGGAACCTTCCTGTTCGTCTTCCGCGACGCAGGGCCGTTCCGTGCCGTGGACGCGACGGACTTCACCGATCTGCAGCCGGGCGAAGACCATATCGAGGCGCTGGAAGACGAATTGCGGCTGACGCGGCACCGGCTGCGCTCGACGGTGGAGGAGCTGGAGACGGCGAACGAGGAACTCAAAAGTTCCAACGAAGAAATGATGTCGATGAACGAGGAGCTGCAGTCGACCAACGAGGAGCTCGCAACCGTCAATGACGAGTTGAAGAGCAAGGTCGAGCAGCTGACCAGCGCGAACTCGGACATGCGCAACTTCCTCGAATCGACCGATCTCGCCGTCGTCGTCGTCGATCGCGACCTGCGCATCCGCAGCTATACGGCTGCCGCAACCAGCATCTTCCCGCTGCAGCCGAGTGACCGCGGCCGCCCGCTCGAAGACGTGGCCAGCCGGCTGGAAGAGGCCGTGTATCTCGACGATGCGCGGCGCGTGGTGCAGGGCGAGCAGGTGGTGGCGCGGCGGGTGGTGAGCCGGGATGGCGCGCGGACCTTCTCGTTGCGCATCCTGCCCTATCGCGGGCAGGACGGCACGGCGGACGGGGCAAGCCTGGTGCTGACCGAAATCACCGAAGCCCTGTCGCTCGAACGCGCGCTGGCCGCCGAACGCGAGCGGCTCGATCTCGCGATCAAGGCCGGCGGCATCGGCGTCTGGGAATACCGCTTCGAGGCCGGAGCCGTGGTGCTCGATAGTGGGCAACGCCGGCTGTTCCGCCTGCCAGAGGGGGAAGAGGCGGTGTCGCTGGATCGGCTGCTGCGCCAGATCGACCCGGACCACCGCGCCGCCGTCGCGGCCGGACTGGGCCAGGCGCACAAGTCCGGCGGCGATTTCGAAGCGACTTTCCGCCTTCGGACCGGCGGGGACTCGCCGCGCTGGATCAAGGCCTTCGGCCGCTTGGTGCAAGGGGCGCGGCCGGCCCGCATGATCGGTGTCTCGATCGACGTGACCTCCGAATATGCGGTGGCGGAAACCCGCGAGCTGATGCTGCGCGAGATGAACCATCGCGTGAAGAACCTCTTCGCGATCATCGGCGGGATGGTCACCGCCGCGGCCCGTTCGCATAGCGACGTTCCCACCTTCGCTGCCGATATGCGGGAGCGTATCGTGGCCCTCGGCCAGGCGCATTCCCTGGCCTCGCCGACCGGCGAGCAGAACATGATCGATCTCGCCGCCTTGATCGAGACGACGATCGCCCCCTATCGGGATCACGCGCAGATCAGCCTGGCCGGGCCCACGGTGCTGATCGACCGCACCTGCCTTTCCCCCCTCGCGCTGATGTTACATGAGTGGGCGACCAATTCCGTGAAATACGGGGCTCTTGGCGATGGTGGCGCGGGAAAGCTCACCGTGCACTGGTGGCTGGAAAAAGAGGGGCTCGTGCTGGATTGGCAGGAAGAGAGTGCGCGGGGCGCGAAGGAAGTCTCCAGCCCCGGCTTCGGCACGCTTTTGGTAAAGACCTCCTCCCGTCAGCTCGGGGCGAAGCTACGACGCGCCGCCGATGGCAACCGATTCATGATCGAACTGGTTTTGCCCAGGGAGGTTCTCGTCGATGAGTGAGACCATCCTGCTCGTCGAAGACGAGCTGTTTGTGGCGCTGGACGTGCAGACCACGGTGGAAGACAACGGCTTCGTGGTGGACGGGCCCTACGCGACGCTGCGCGAGACCATGGAGGCGCTGAGCGCCGAGGGCCATCCGCGGCCTGCCTGTGCCATTCTCGACGTGCGGCTGCGGGATGGCGAGGTCTATCCCGCCGCGGACCGGCTGCGCGATGCCGGCATCCCGATCATTTTCCACTCCGGCCATGCCGACCAAGGCTCCCTGAAGCAGCGGTATCCCGGTGCCGCGGTTTGCGGCAAGCCCTGCTCCCCGGCGGCGCTCCGCACGCAACTCGTCAGCATGCTGGCGACACTGCGCGCCGCGGGAGAGGGGGCCGCCCCCTCCGCCGCGCCTGCCGGCCACCCGGCTGGCGCCTGATCACCCTCCCGGGGGCGACAGCAGGCGCCGACGCCAGGCCAGGAGCAGCCGTTCCATCGCCGCAGCGGCCGCCTCCGCCTCCCGCTGCGTGATCGCTTCCGCCACCGCCTGATGCAGGGCCACGTCCTCCGCCGGATCGGCGGGCTGGCCGTGCTCTCGATCGAAGGACAGGCGCAGTGCGGATTTCACAGCTGCGCCGATGGTGATGAAGAGGCCGTTGCGTGAGGCGTTGATCACGGCCAAGTGAAAGGAGAGGGCAGCCTCGGCCGCGATGCGCGGAGACAGCTGCTCGGCATGCGCCTCGGCGATGTCGCGGCAATGGCGGCCGATCGCCGCATGGTCCTCTTCGGTGCCGTCGCGGGCTGCAAGGAAGGCCGCGCGCGGTTCGAAACAGAGCCGCATCTCGAAGATGTCTTCCACGATCTTGTCGTCGAACTTCGCGGCCAGGCGCCAGGCCAAGACATCCCGATCGAGCAGGTTCCAGTCCCCGAAGGGGAGCACGCGCGTGCCCGTGCGGGGAGAGACTTCCACCAGACGTTTCGAGGCGAGGGCTTTCACCGCCTCTCGGATCACAGTGCGGCTCACACCGTAGACTTCGCAAAGTTCGCTTTCGATCGGGAGGGCGGTGCCGGGCGCGAACTCGCCCGCGACGACGCGCATGCCGAGGCTACGCTCGATTTGCGCACTCATGGTGCCGACCACCGTCAGATCCCGTTCGAGCATGCGCCCTTTGCCTCCCCGCCCGCTCGGCCCGCCAAAAGGGGTCGACAGGCTTTTGCCGCATATGATAATACCATTGGTCAAGAAGGGAAACCTTACCGCTGTCTGGCGGGGGATTTCCCCACCGAAAACGGGGAGGGCACCGATGAAACGTGCTGGCCTGTGTTTGGCTGCCCTGCTGGCAGCCTCCTGCGGAATCGCCACTGGCGCTGCCGCCGCCGACAAGACGCACGTCGTCTGGTGGGATTTTCTGAGCGGCGGCGACGGCTTGCGCATGAAGGCGATGATCGCCCAGTTCAACGCGACGCATCCCGACATCGAGATCGATGCGACCACCCTGCAATGGGGTACGGCCTTTTATACCAAGGTGCAGACCTCTGCCGCCGTCGGGCAGGGGCCGGATATCATGACCTATCATCTTTCGCGCCTGCCGCTCGGTGTTTCCACCGGCACGCTCAGGCCCTTTACGGATGCCGAGCTTGCATCCGCCGGACTGTCCGCCAAGGATTTCTTCCCGTCCGACTGGCAGGCGGCGCATGTGGATGGCAAGCTCTACGCCATCCCCCTCGATATCCACTCCATCATTCTCTATTATAACAAAGACCTTCTGGCGAAGCAGGGGCTGCTCGGCGCGGATGGGCTGCCAAAAGGCCTCGACGGCATCAAGAACTTCGATGCGGCGCTGAAGAAGCTGACGGGCGCCAACGGCGCCCAGTACGGCGTTTCCTTCGCCAGCGCCGATACCGATGGCGCGACCGATTGGCGTCTCTTCTACACGCTGTTGAACCAGATGGGCGGCACCTTCCTGCAGGACGATACCGTGCTGCCGGGGGAGAGTGAGGCCAAGGCGGTTCAGGCGACCGAGACGATCGCCGATTGGGTGAAGCAGGGTTGGGCGCCGAAGCTCACCGACTATCCGGCCTCCATCGCCCTCTTCACCTCCGGAAAAGCGGCGATGCACATCAACGGCGTGTGGGAAGTGCCGACGATGGTGGATCTCGCAAAATCGGGCAAACTCGGCTTTCACTGGGGCGCGGTGCAGATTCCCGTCCTGTTCGACCATCCGGCCACATGGGCGGATTCGCATTCCTTCGCCATTCCCGATCGTCGCGGCAACCCAGTGCCGCCGGAGAAGATCAAGGCGGATCTGACGGTGATTTCTTGGATCGAACAACATGCCATCCTGTGGGCAGGGGCGGGGCACATCCCTGCCTACAAGCCGGTGACGGACAGCGCCGCCTTCCAGGACATGCAGCCGAATGCGACCTATGCGTCGCTCGCCAAGACCGCGGTCTTCGATCCAGGGTCCAAGATCGCCGGGGTCGCCTCGCCGGTTTATGACGCGTGTAACAACTTCATCCAGCCGGCGATCAACGGCCAGATCGCACCGAAGGCCGCGATCGCCCAATTGAAGGATGAGCTGGAAGGGGACCTGCAGTAGCATGGCGGGCGCGCAGACGGCCCCCGCCATGCGCCATGCCCGCGCCGTCCGATCCGTGCAGGGCACCATCACCTCTGCGCCGCGCCGCAAGCGGTATAACGGCTGGGCCGCCTTGGGCTTCACGGCGCCCTTCCTGTTCGCCTATCTCGTGCTCTTCATCTATCCCAGCCTGCGCATGCTGCAGCTCAGCTTCAGCAACGCGCCTTTGATCGGCGCTGGGCATTTCGTCGGTCTTCACAACTATCTCCGACTCTTGCGCGATCATCTGTTTCAGTCATCCGTGGTGCATACCGGCTACTTCGTGCTGTTGACGGTGGTGCCCACCACCTTGCTCGGCCTCGGCATCGCCTTGATGGTCTCGCGTCTGCGGGGGTGGCTGCAGAGCGTCGTCCTTGCCTGCTTCTTTCTACCCTATGTGCTGCCCGTGACGGTGGTGACGCAGATTTGGGAATGGATGCTCGATCTGCAGTTCGGCATCGGCCAGAGGTTTCTTCGCCTGGCCGACCCTCATGGCATCGCCGTCTTCCAGAACCCGCTCTGGGCCATGCCCATGGTCGCCCTCGTCACCATCTGGTGGACCTGCGGCTTCAACGTGCTGCTCTTCATCGCGGGCTTGCGCAACATTCCAGCGGATATGTACGACGCGTCCGCGCTCGACGGCGCCGGCCGCATCGCCCAGTTCCGCCACGTCACCTGGCCGCTGATCTGGCCGGTGACCACCCTGGTCCTGACGATCCAGCTCATCCTGCAGCTCAAGATCTTCGATCAGGTCTATCTTCTGACAGCCGGTGGGCCGTTCAACTCCACCTATGTGCTGGTGCAGTACGTCTACCGCCAGGCCTTCGTGCTCAACCACGGCGGCTACGGGGCCGCCGTCGCGGTCGTCCTCTTCGTGCTCATCGTGGCCTTCTCCGTCCTGCAATACCAGCTGCTGCGGCTGAGAGGCGTGCGATGAAGGCGCTCGTCTTGCGCCCGGGTGCGGCGCTCCTCACCGTGCTCGCGGTGGTGGCCGCTCTCATCTGGGCCTTTCCGCTCTACTGGGCCATCGTCACCTCCCTGAAGCCGGAATATGAGGTGGTGAAGCCCGGCCTTCATCTGCTACCGCAGATCTGGACGGTGGCCGGCTACGCCTATGTCTTCGCCCATACGCCGCTTGGCCGGTGGTACATCAATTCGCTTGGAACTTCCGTCCTCATCACGCTTCTCGTGCTCCTCATGAGCGCGGCCTGCGGCTATGCCATCTCGCAGTTGCGCTTTCGTGGCCGCCGGCTGCTCTTCGCCATGATTCTGGCGAGCTTCATG
This sequence comes from Acidisoma sp. 7E03, assembly GCF_054665075.1. Classification (NCBI taxonomy): domain Bacteria; kingdom Pseudomonadati; phylum Pseudomonadota; class Alphaproteobacteria; order Acetobacterales; family Acidocellaceae; genus Acidisoma; species Acidisoma sp. 7E03. The sequence goes on along the minus strand of NZ_BAAFHE010000001.1, from coordinate 379,320 downwards.
GTGCCCATCCAGGCGCTGATGATCACGCACTTCATCCTGATGAACGATTTTGGCATGGTGGATCGCTGGAGCGGCGTCATCCTGCCGCAGCTCATCGTGCCGGTCGCCGTGATCGTCTACAAGCAGTTCTTCGATTCCATCCCGCGGGAGTTCCGTGAAGCCGCCGTGGTGGATGGTGCAAGCGAGTTCCGCCTCTTCGTCGGGATTTATCTGCCGATGAACTGGGGCATTACCACGGCGCTCGCCATCATCACCTTCATCGCTGCCTGGAACAACTTCCTATGGCCGTTCCTGGTGACGAGCACGGATCGCGCAATGACCGTCACGGTCGGCATCGTGCAGGTGCATGACGCCTTCGGCGTGCAGTATGCGCGCAACATGGCGGCTGCCGTGCTCGCCGCGCTGCCGGTCGCTGCCGCCTATTTGATCTTCCAACGCCGGGTGACGGAAGCCGTGATGCTTTCGGCCGGCATCAAGGGATGAGAGAAACCGCCATGCCGCATGCCCGTCTCGTGGTAGACCGCGACTTCGTGCTCGCCGATCTCGATCGTCGCATCTTCGGCGCCTTCGTCGAGCATATGGGCCGCTGCGTCTATACCGGCATCTACGAGCCCGGCCACCCGACGGCGGATGCCCAGGGCTTCCGCGGCGACGTGCTGGAGCTGACGCGGGAACTCGGGCCCACCATCATCCGCTATCCCGGCGGCAATTTCCTCTCCGGCTATGACTGGCGGGATGGGGTCGGCCCGAAGGAGCAGCGGCCGGTGCGCCGGGACCTTGCCTGGTTCTCGACGGAGACCAATCAATTCGGCACGAACGAATTCATCGACTGGTGCCGCAAGGCGGAGATCGAGCCGATGTTCGGCGTCAACCTCGGCACCAAGGGGCCGGACGAGGCAAGGCAGTTCCTCGAATACTGCAACCATGCCGGAGGCTCGCAGCTATCCGATCTGCGGCGCGCCCATGGTTGGGAAAAGCCGCATGACGTGAAATTCTGGTGTCTCGGCAACGAGATGGATGGGCCCTGGCAGATCTGCCACAAGACAGCCGCGGAATACGGCCGGGCTGCGTTGGAAACCGCCAAGGTCATGCGCTGGGTCGATCCCACCGTGCAGCTCGCAGCCTGTGGCTCCTCCCACCGCAGCATGCCGAGCTTCGGCGCCTGGGAATACGAAGTGCTGGACCATTGCTTCGACGAGGTCGACTTCATCTCCCTGCATACCTATTTTCGGAATGACGCGGACGACATGCGCGAGTATTTCGGCGTCATCGAGCTGATGGACACCTTCATTCGCGAGGTGGTGGCGATCGCCGATGCGGTCGCCGCCAAGCGGCGTTCGCAGAAGAAGATCATGCTGTCCTTCGACGAATGGAACGTCTGGTATCGCACGCATCAGATCGAGCATATGCGTCGGCCCGGCTGGCCGGAGGCGCCGCGGCTGATCGAGGAAGTCTACAACGTCGAGGATGCTCTGATCGTCGGTGGCGCGCTCATCGCGCTGATGAACAATGCCGATCGCGTCAAGGCGGCCTGTCTCGCCCAGCTCGTCAACGTGATCGGGCCGATCATGACGGAGCCGGGCGGCGCCGCCTGGCGGCAGACGATCTTCCACCCCTTCGCCCTCGCCAGCCGCCATGGGCATGGCCGGGTGATGCGCACGCAGGTCGAGAGCCCGGCCTATGCCGCGAAATCCTTCCCGGAGATCCCCTATCTGCTGTCATGCGTCGTGGATAATCCGGCGGACGGCACCACCGCGATCTTCGCCATGAACCGCCATCTGGACGAGACGCTCGATCTGTCGGCGGATCTGCGCGGCCTCGGCCGTGACCGCCGCCTCGTCTCGGCGACGGAGGTGCATGATGCGCAGCTGAAGGCCATGAATACCCGCGAGCGGCCGAATGCCGTGGCACCGCGGGTGCTCGCCGAGGTTCAGGTCGAGGGCGAGCGCATCACCGCCCGCCTCAAGCCCAGCTCCTGGAACGTCATCGTCACCCAGGCGCCGCGCTAGCGGGAAGGGGCGCCGCAGCGCCCCTTCGCCCATCAGTCGAGATCGGCGGCCGAATGCCGTTCGGCCAGCTGCTCTTCTTCGGGGCCCATCACGCGGTTCACCCGCCGGCCGCGCTTCACGGCCGGCCGCTCGGCAATCGCCTGCGCCCAGCGAACCACGTTCTTGTAGTCCTGCACGGAGAGGAACTCAGCCGCATTATACTGGTTGGCAATCACGAGGCCGCCATACCAGGGCCAGATCGCGATGTCGGCGATGGAATAGTCTTCGCCCGCCATGTAGCGGTGCTCGCCGAGGTGGCGGTCCAGCACGTCCAGCTGGCGCTTCACCTCCATGGTGAAGCGGTCGATCGGGTATTGCCACTTCTCCGGCGCATAGGCGTAGAAATGGCCGAAGCCGCCGCCGACATAGGGGGCGGAGCCCATCTGCCAGAACAGCCAGTTGAGCGCTTCGGTGCGGCCGAGAAGATCCTTGGGCAGCAGCGCGCCGAACTTCTCTGCGAGATACAGCAGGATCGAGCCTGATTCGAAGACGCGCACCGGTGTTTCCCCGCTGCGGTCGAGCAGCGCGGGGATCTTGGAATTCGGATTGACGCGCACGAAGCCCGAGGAGAACTGGTCGCCCTCGCGAATGTTGATCAGCCAGGCGTCGTATTCCGCGCCGGCATGGCCGAGGGCAAGCAGCTCCTCGAGCATGATGGTGACCTTCTGGCCGTTCGGCGTGGCGAGCGAATAGAGCTGCAGCGGGTGCCGGCCGATCGGCAGGTCCTTCTCGTGCGTGGCGCCGGCGGTCGGCCGGTTGATGTTGGCGAAGGCGCCGCCTGCGGCCGTCGGCGCGCTCCAGACTTTGGGCGGCACGTAGCCGGGGGAGGTCTCGGTCATCTCTCTTTGTCCTGATCTGGCCTCGGGCCGCGCAGGGGCGGCCTTTCGCCGAACTTAGGCGTTTCGGACGGTTCGATAAATACCGCACCCCTACGGTCTTGTTTCCCGCGGATTTGCGTGGAGGAGGGCTTGGCCCGAGGCGCTCAGTACCAGACGGCCGCGAGTTGATCCCCGAGTGAGCCGCGTTCGGCGGCGGGCAGCAGGCGCAGCAAGGTCTCAGGGCCTTCGGCACCCTGGCGAGGATGGCATTCTACCCGCACCTTCAGCACCGTGCCGTCAGGCTGGTGGACGTGAATCTCGAGCAGAACGGGCCGGGTCGGTTCGGCATGGACGGCTGCCACCGCCTGCTGCAGGCGGGGCGCATCCTGCGGCATCACCTGGGGCAGCAGCGGCTGGCCGATCAGCGCCGTGGGCGACACTCCAAAGAGATCGGCCGCTTCCGCGCCGATGCCGCGAATGACGAGGAGCCGGTCCACCCGGCACAGCGTGGCTGGGTCGCTCAGCCCGGTAGCCCGCGGGGGCGCAGCGCTTGCGGCCACGGCCGCCACATCCGCCTCAGGCGCCGGCCAATCGGCGAGGCGCTCAGCTGTCACCGGCGCTCTCTGCCCCGCTCGGCCGCGCAGGACGGCCGCCAGCAGCAGCGCGAGGGCGGCGACCGGATAGACGAACACGCCGATCTGGGCGGCGTTCTGCAATCCGGCATTTTGATACCAGACCGGGTAGAGCCCGGGGGCCTGAGCACTCACGGCGAGATCATCCGTGGGTTGGCCTTGCTCGCTGAGCGCGATGACGAGCATCAGGGCCAAATAGCCGGACATGACCCAGAAGAGGCCGTAGCCGAAGCGGCGGAAGAGTCGAGCCATGGAAACGGAGCCCCGAACCATCAGGAGGCAGCATTAGGCACGAGCGTTGCTGAAACGTTACTCTGCATATCAAAAGGTTGCGAAAAGGAGAAGAAGCCAGAAGTCGTGGGCGTTGGCGGGCGGCCGGGGCCTGTCTATGGTGCGCCCCCGATGAATGATGCGGCTGGATGATGGCCTTCGACGACGAAGACGAGGATGACGGTCCGCCCCGGTTGTCGGGCGGCAAGTTCTACATGACGCCGGAAGGCTTCGCGCGGCTCGAGGCCGAATTCGCCGCCCGGCGCGAAGAGCGGCATCGCGTGGTTGAGATCGTCGCCTGGGCAGCCGGCAATGGCGATCGCAGCGAAAATGCGGACTACAAGGAGGGCAAGCGCCGCCTGCGCGAAATCGACCGTCGGCTGCGCTTTCTCACCCGCCGCCTGGCGCATGCCGAGGTGGTGGACCCGGCGGCCCAGAGCCAGCGCGATCGCGTCTTCTTCGGTGCGACCGTCACCTTCGTCAACGAGCGGGACGAGGAAAAGCGTGTCACCATCGTCGGCGTGGACGAGGCGGACATGGCCGAGAATAAGATCAGCATCGGGTCGCCCATTGCGCTCAGTTTGCTGCGCGCGCGTGTGGGCGATGAGGTGACCGTGCGCACCCCGCGCGGGCCGGAAACCATCGAGGTGCTGGCGATCTCCTATCCGGCCCCGACCTGAGGCCGCGCGGCCAGCCGATCTCGGGCGCGGTCAGGCTCCGGTCCGGCGCCCCTCTTTTACCCCTGTTAATCTTCGCGGGGTAAAGGTGGAGCGACTCATGCGCTTTCCGGAATGATCCGCAACAAGATATGAGCCTCGACGCATGCCCTCCGTCCTCAACCTCGCCGGCATCGGCCAGGTCACGATCGATCGTCGCCCCGATACTTGCCCGATCTGCCAGACGCGCATCACCCCGAACGTGATGACCGGCGGCGCGGGCGGCCGCGTCTATGACGGCAACCTCACCATCGTCTACGTTTGCCCCAGCGATGCCTGCCGGGAATATTTCCTGGGCTATTACGAGAAGCGGAACGGGCTCTACACCTTCCTGCGCTGCCGCCCGCGGGAAGTCCTGGTGCCCGAGTTGCCGCAATTCGTGCAGCGCATCTCCACCAATTACGCCGAGATGTTCCGCGAATGCTATTGCGCCGAGGCGGAGGGGCTGCAGCAGCTTGCCGGTGTCGGCTACCGCAAGGCGCTGGAATTCCTGATCAAGGATTATCTCATCTCGCGCCGCGCGGAGGAGCGTTCGGCTATCGAGGAGGCGCCGCTCGCCGTCTGCATCGAGCGCTACGTGACCGACGTCAACGTCAGGGACGTGGCACGGCGGGCCGTATGGCTGGGCAGCGAGGCCTATCCGCGCCCCTGGGCGGAGAAGGATTTGCGGGACCTCAAATCCGTCATCGAACTCGTCCTGCGATGGATCGAGACGGAATATTTGACGGAAGAACTGCTCAAGACCATGCCGATGCCGCCCGATAGCCTGGCCCCGGCATCCGAGCCGACGGCCGCACCGGCGCGGGAGCTGCGCGGCGGCGAGTTGGGCGAGGTTCAGGCCGGGGCCGCCGCCATGATGAGCGGGGCCTAGCCGGAGCTAGAATCCGTCGCTGCCGTTCAAGCGCTTCGGCCCGGTCATGATCTGCTGGTTTTTCAACGTGTTCTGGTCTTGCTGGTAGGTGTCCAGCTTGTACTGGCCGGTGCCGCAGCCGCCGATGGTGCCGGCCCGGGTCGGGTCCTCACCATTGTGGTTCTTCGCCAGCTTGTCTTCCTTCTTGCAACCGTAGGTTCCGGCATCGGCGGGGAGCGATACGGTCCCCGCGGCGAAGGCTGCGAGAAGAAGGGCGAGGCCGAGGCGTCTCATGGCAAGTTCCTGTCGCGAAAGCGGACCGAAGCTCACCCATGCCACGCCACCGCCGCCGGTTCAACTCGGCGGTCGTTCCGCTTTCGGCCAGCGCCGGTGCAGCCACAGCCAGGCGCCCGGATCGGCCCGCACCCAATCTTCCACGCGCGCGGTCAGCGCGGCGGTGAGAGCTTGGATGTCCGCCGTCCGGTTGCCGCTCAGCGGTACTTCGAGCGCGGCTTCGCAGATCACCCGAAGCCGCGCCGGGCCCAGCCGTTCGATCCGGATGGGGATCAGCGGCAGGTTGAAACGCAGGGCAAATTGCGCCGGTGCGGTCGCCGTCATGGCCGGGCGGCCGAAGAAGGGGACGGGAATGCCGTCATTCATCTTCTGGTCGACCAGCAGGCCGAGCGAGCCACCGCGGGAGAGGTGCGCGATGGCGGCGCGCGCGCCGGCGGCGCCCTTCGGGAACATCGTCACATGGCTGCCATGGGCGGCGCAGCGCAGGGCCTGGATGACGTCCTCAACCGCTGGGTTGGAGGCCCGCCGATAGGCGCCCGATACCGCAAGGCCGAGCTGGGAAGCGACCGGCAGGATCATCTCCCAATTGCCGCAATGGGCTGAGAAGAAGATCGCCTGGCCCTTTGGCAGATGCTCCTCGCCCACCAGCTCCCAGCCGGGGCCGGAGACCGTGCGCTTGAGGGCGGCGAGATGCGGCAATTCGCCGACATTGCTGCCGAGATTGCGCCAGACGGCGCTGATGATGCGGCGGCGGGCGGGAGCGTCGAGGTCCGGGAAGGCGAGGGCGAGGTTGCGGTCAGCCGTGCGTGACGGGCTCAGGCGGGGGCCGATGGCGGCGGCGACGGCCCCTGCCAGTCGCGAGGCGCGTTCCGGGCCAAGCGCGCGCAGGATCGCGATGGCCCCCTGCAAGCCGAGGCGGGTTGGCGCTTGCCAGCGGTAGCGCCCCTTCGGTGTGGCATGGCCGGTCGGGGAGGAGGAAAGCGGCGAGGCAACGGCCAAAGTTGATCTTCTTTTATCGGCAGGCGCGGGGTTCGTTCCCCTGCCGGCAGGACAGGCCAAGCGGTTCTTAAATGGCAACAAGGGTTGCGCCAAGAGGCGAGGGCGCGCCTTCTGGACGGCAATTGTGTCGGCTTGCGGGCGGTCAGGAGACGAAAAGTCTCCTCCGGCGCAGGGGATCCTACCGGCTGGCCCGCGGGTGGGAAACGAGGGGCACGTCCGCCGCCTGGGCCGCGGTGTAGGTCAGCGCATGCAAGCCTGCCGGATAGCCGTTCCGCTGCAGGAGATAGGCCATGACGGCGGCATAGTCGGCCTGGGGCAAGCTCGCCGGGGCGCCAGCCGGCATCTCGAAGGCGATGACGTTGAACATGATCGCGACGGTGGTGTGGTTTCGGGCGGAGCCGAAGGCGGGCCCCAGAAGCGCCGGACCGATCTTGCCGCGGAGATCGGCTCCATGGCAGCCGGCGCAATTCTGCGCGTAGACTTGGCGCCCACGATCCGCATCACCCTGGGTGAAGAGGGCAGGGAGCGCGGATGTGCGAGCCTGTGTAGCCGCCGCGGCGGCAGAGACGGCGGATGCCGCGACGGCGAGCATGCCCGCGCAGAGCGCTCCAGCCCGCAGCGGCCAGATGCGGACACGTCGGTCGCTGCTTCCTGCCATGGCATTCTTCTTTCGGACGGGTGCTATCGAGAATCACCCTGTTGGCCCTGTCCGGCCCCGACGGACGCGGCGTCTGGACCAGAACTGTGGCGATAGAGGAGCCTATTCTTTAAGTAATCTGTAAAAAAATTGGCCTTCGCGGCAATGTTAAGGCGGTGATTAGGAAAGGATATTCACGAAGGATTAGACAATTCTGTCTAGCTTCATCGCTCCGGAAGAGGTTGCCATCCCGATCGGCCCTCGAAACGTTTCGTAGAGGATGCTATCATGCTTGGCTACTCGTCGCTCTCCACGCGTCTTTTGCGCGCTCTGGATCGTTCCCTCGCGATCATCGAATTCGATCCGCGGGGAAAAATCCTTCGGGCCAACGAGAATTTTTGTCAAGCAATGGGTTATAGCTGGGCGGAAATCCGCGGGCGGCACCATAGCCTGTTCGTCGAACCCACCTATGCCGCCTCCGCCGACTATACCCAGTTCTGGGACCGGCTGCGTCGCGGCGAGTTCGACGCCCGCGAATACAAGCGCATCGGCAAAGGTGGTCAGGAGGTCTGGATTCAGGCGACCTACAATCCCGTCATCGGAGCGGGTGGCAAGGTCGTCCGCGTCATCAAGGTGGCCACCGTGGTGACCGAGGTGAAGCTTCGCAACGCCGAGTTCGAAGCCAAGGTCAAGGCCATTTCCAAGGCGCAGGCCGTCATCGAATTCACCCCGGCAGGCGTGGTGCTGGCCGCCAATGGGCCGTTTCTCAGCACCTTCGGCTATACCTTGCCGGAAGTCGTGGGCCAGCATCACCGCATGTTCGTGGAACCTGAAGTCTCCGCAAGCGCCGATTACAAGGTGTTTTGGGAGCGGCTCGCCCGCGGCGAGTTCCTTGCCGCCGAATACAAGCGGCTCGGCAAGAATGGCAAGGAAATCTGGCTCGAAGCCTCCTACAACCCGCTCTTCGATCTCAACGGCCACGTCTACAAGGTGGTCAAATTCGCGACCGACGTGAGCGGCCGCGTGCGCGCCGTGCGGGCGGTGGAGGAGGGGCTGTCGGAACTCGCCGCCAAGAACCTCGCTTATCGCATCACCGAGGAGATGACCGAGGAATTCGCCAGCCTGAAGCGGGACTTCAACGAATCGCTCGGCCTTCTGCAAGCCGCCATGTCCCAGGTCTCGGCAAGCACCACCTCCATCTACCGCGGCATTGCCGATATCTCGGAAGCCTCCGGCGATCTCTCGAAGAGGACGGAGCATCAGGCCGCCAGTCTGGAGGAGACCGCGGCGGCCCTCGATCAGATCACCGCGACGGTGCGGCGCACCGCCGAGGGCGCAGGCGAAGCGCGACGCCTCGTCACCGATGCGCGGCAGGGCGCCGAACGGTCCGGCACGGTGGTGCGTGATGCAGTGGCCGCCATGGGAGGGATCGAAGGTTCCTCCCGCCAGATCGGCAACATCATCGGCGTGATCGACGAGATCGCCTTCCAGACGAATCTCCTCGCGCTCAATGCGGGGGTCGAGGCGGCGCGTGCGGGTGAGGCCGGGCGCGGCTTCGCCGTGGTGGCGACGGAGGTGCGCGCCCTCGCCCAGCGCTCGGCGGAGGCTGCGAAGGAGATCAAGCAACTCATCTCCACCTCGGGGCAGCAGGTGGAAGTCGGTGTCAGGCTGGTGGGTGAAACTGGCGAGGTCCTCAATATGATCGCGGAGCAGGTGACCAAACTCAACAGCCTGATTGCGGACATCGCGGCCTCGGCGCAGGAACAGGCGACGGGGCTGCAGGAGGTCAACACCGCGGTCAATCAGATGGACCAGGTGACACAGCAGAACGCCGCCATGGTGGAAGAGACGAGCGCTGCCGCCGTCAACCTCGACCGGGAGGCGAACGCGCTGCACAGTCTGGTATCGACCTTCGTTCTTGGTCCGGAACAGGGCGAGGCCGGTGCGTCTGCACCGGGGCGGAACGCCGCGCGGGCGCAGGCCGGCAGCCGGGCGGCTTACGCGCGCTGAGAGCGCAAGGAGGAAGGAGGACCGGCCGCGACGCGGCGACCGGTCCCTCGCGCCTCAGCCTCAGTAGAGGACGTTCTGCGCTTCCGGCGAATCGATGTTCGCCTTGGTCACCAGAACGACGCCCGTGTCGATCTGCTTCGGCACCGGCTGATGGTTCAGGACGGAGAGCAGGGTCTGCACGCCCTTCTCGCCCATCTGGTAGGAGCCCTGCACGGCGATGGCGAGCAGCGTGCCGTCACGCACGAAGTTCTGCAGATCCTTGTTGCCGTCGAAGCCGACCGCCGCCACGTCCGTCCGGCCGGACTGCTTGAGCGCGCGGCCCATGCCGATGGCCGTCGGTTCGTTGGCGCCGAAGATGCCCTTCAGATGCGGATGCGCGGTCAGCACGTCCGTCGTCTGGTTCAGCGCCGTCGCCATCTGGGACTGCGAGTAATAGGGCCCGAGGATCTTCAGGTTGGAATGGGCCTTGATGTAGTCCTCAAAGCCGCCGTCGCGCCCGATTTCGGAGCCGACGCCGGCGACATAGGACATGATGGCGATTTCGCCGTCCTTGCCGGTCTTGGCGAGAAGCGCCTCGGCGCAGAGTTCGCCGGCCTTGCGGTTATCGGTCGCGAGGAAAGATTGGTAATACTGCTTGCCCGCATCGCCGAGCGCGGAATCGATGATGATGACGGGGATATGCGCTTCCCAGGCGGCCTTCACCGCCGGGATGAGGGCGTCGGGGTCGGAGGGGGCGAGGACGATGCCGGCGACGTGCCGGTTGACCGCATTCTCGACCATGTTGACTTCGTCGGCGACCGCTGCTTCGGAAGCCGGGCCCTGGAAGGTGAGCGTATAGCCGTTGGCATCCTTCATGGCGCTCTGCGCGCCCTTGTTGACGTTCTGCCAGTAGTTGGAATTGACCGTCTTGACGATGACGGCGATTTCCTTGTCCGCGGCATGCGCCGGGGAGAAGGCGGTGAGCAAGGCTGCTGCAACACCGGCGGCAAGAGTGGCACGAAGCGAGGGACGTTTCACCTATTGTCTCCTTATTGTCCCGTCTGGACGGGAAGGGGTTGAAGGGTCAGCGACGGTTGCGGAGCTGGTCGATCCACACCGTGAGCAGGATGACGAGGCCGATCACGATCTGCTGCGTGAACGAGGACACGCCGTTCATGTTGAGGCCGTTGCGCAGAATGCCGATGATGAAGGAGCCGATGGCAGTGCCGGAGATGGTGCCGATGCCGCCGAGCAGCGAGGTGCCGCCGATGACGGAGCCTGCGATCGCATCCAGCTCATAGCCGATACCCTCGTTCGGCTGGCCGGTGACGAGCCGCGACATCAGGATGCAGCCGGTGACGCCAGCCAGCGTGCCTGACAGCACATAGGTGAATAGGGTGACGCCCGGCACGTTGACACCGGAAAGCCGCGCGGCCTCGCTATTGGAGCCGACGGCGTAGATGTGTCGGCCGAGCACGGTGCGCGTGAGCAGCAGTGAGACCAGCACCATGATAACGACCATGATGATGACGGGATAGGGAATGCCGGGAAAGGCGACGTTCGGAAAGCCATCCGAGCCGATCGTCTCGACACGGAAGAGCGAGCCGTTGCCGAGCACGCCAAAGCCCTGGCCGAGGCCTGAGACGGCGCGTGCGCCGGTGATCTGCAGGGCGACGCCGCGTGCCACCATCATCATGCCGAGCGTCGCGATGAAGGGTGGCAGCCGCAGGCGCGTCACTAGCAGTCCGTTGGCAACGCCGCAGAGTGCGCCTATGAAAATGCCGCACAGGAAGCCGAGCCAGACGGGGAGGCCAGCCTGCACCGCCATCGCGGCGACGACGCCTGCGAGCGCCAGGATGGACCCCACCGACAGGTCGATGCCGCCGGTGATGATGACGCAGGTCATGCCGACGCCGAGAATGCCGATCGATGTCACCTGCAGGCTGACCGTCAGCGCATTGTCGACCGTCGGGAAGGCGGGGCTCGTCAGCGAGAAGGCGATGACCAGCAGCACGAGGCCGCAAAAGGCCGCGAATTTCTGGATCAGCTCACGCCGGCGGTCGAGCAAGCCGCCACGCGCCGCAGCCGGACTTGCCTTCTCATCGGCAGTGGACACGCCGCGACTCATGGGGGCGGTGGGAGAGGTCTCGCCCGTCATGCCTCGGCCCGTGCGGCAGAGGACGGGCGGCTGAGACCGCCGCGTCCGGATGCATAGTGCATGATCTCTTCCTGATCGGTCTCGCGGGTGTTGAGGATGGCGGCGATGCGGCCGCCGTGGAAAACAGCGACGCGGTCCGACATGCCGAGGATCTCCGGCAGGTCGGAGCTGATGAGGATGACGCCGACGCCGCGTGCCGCCAGTTGATCCATGATCTCATAGATCGCATAGCGGGCGCCGACGTCGATGCCGCGCGTGGGTTCGTCGAAGAACAGCAGGCGGGACCCGGTGAAGAGCCATTTGCCGATGATGATCTTCTGCTGATTGCCGCCGGAGAGCAGGCGGACGATCTGGTGTGGTGAGGGTGTGCGGATGCCAAGCAGGTCGATGTATTCCCGCGTCACCTCCGCTTCGCGGCGATGATCGAGAAGGCCGAGGCGCGAGGAGACACCGCCAATATTGGCAAGCGTCATATTGGCGGCGACGGACATCTTGACGGCGAGACCCTGGCTTTTGCGATCTTCCGAGAGGTAGGCAATGCCGTTTGTGATCGCGTGGCGCGGTTGCGTGATCGACAGGCTGCGGTCTTCGAGACGCAGTGTGCCGCCGTCACGCCTGTCGGCGCCGAAGATGGCGCGCGCGACTTCCGTGCGCCCGGCACCGATGAGGCCGGCGAAGCCCAGGATTTCTCCGCGGCGCAGCGTGAAACTCACCGCGTCGAACACGCCCTTCCGACTCAGCCCTTCGGCTGCGAAGATGACGTCTTCACTCGGCACGCGCGTCGCGGGCGGGAATTTCTTTTCGAGCGAGCGCCCCACCATGCGGGAGACGATCTCGTCCGTCGTCGTCGCTGCCAAATCGTTCGTGCTGACCATCCGCCCGTCACGCAGCACCGTCACGCGATCGACGATGGCAGCCATCTCGTCCAGCCGGTGGGTGATGTAGATGATGCCGACACCCTGCTGCCGCAGATCCCGGATGACGCGGAACAGCACGGCGGTTTCGGATTCGGTGAGGGAGGAGGTCGGCTCGTCCATGATCAGCACTTCGGCATTGATCGACAGTGCCTTGGCGATTTCGACCATCTGCTGTTGCGCAACCGAGAGCGCGCGGACCGAGGCACGCGGATCGATGGAGAGACCGAGCCGCTGCAGGCAGGCCTCTGCGTCGCGCAGCAGCCGGCGCCGGTCGACGAAGGGGCCGCGCCGCGGCTCGCGCGCCAGGAAGATGTTCTCCGCGACGTCGAGATGCGGCACCAGGTTGAGTTCCTGGTGGATGATGGCGATGCCCGCGCGTTCCGCGTCCAGCGTGGAGCTGAAGGTCCGCGTTTCGCCCTTGTAGATGATGCGGCCGTCATCGGGCTTCTGCACGCCGCTGATGATCTTCATGAGGGTTGATTTGCCGGCGCCGTTTTCGCCGCACAGCGCATGCACTTCTCCGCGCCGCAGGTCGAAGCCGACGTCGTCCAGCGCGAGCACACCGGGAAACCGCTTGGTGATCCCCTCCAGCCGCAGCAGGGGCTCCGTGCCGGCGGCTTGCCTGCCTGCGTGGGCGGTGCCCAGGCCTGCTGCTCCCATGAAGGTTTCCTCTTCCGCGGCGCCACCTTCTCTGGACGGCGCTTGTGGATCAGGCTAGGGGTGATTGGCCTTACCAGTCAAGCATGCGCTGGCAAATCGGTGGGAACGATGCTCTCTAACGATGAATTGGCCAGACCGCCTGAGGCGAAGCGGCTCTATCAGACCGTGGCGAGCCAGATCCGGCAGCTCATCGCCTCCGGCCGTTTCCCGCCCCTCTCGCGCCTGCCCGCGGAGCGGGAACTGGCGCAGATCCTCGGCGTCTCCCGGCCCTCGCTGCGCGAGGCCCTCATCGCGCTCGAGATTGGCGGCAGCGTCGAAGTGCGCATGGGCTCCGGCATCTACGTCACGGGCCGGGGCGAGAAGGGGGCGCCGCCGGATGCCGGGCTCGGCGACAGTCCCTCCGAAATTATGGAGGCGCGCATCGCGGTGGAAGGGGCGGTCGTGGTCCTCGCCTGCGCGCGCAGCGCGGCCGAGGCGGTGGCGCGGCTGCGCGATCTGCTGGATGCGATGCGCCGCCGGATCGAGGCAGGGGACAGCCCCTTGCAGCCGGACCGGGATTTCCACCTCGCCATCGCGGGGCTTGCCGGCAACAGCGTGCTCTCGCGGCTCGTCGGCGATCTGTTCGATGCCCGCCATGGCGGCATCCACAAGGTGCTGAGCAGCAAGTTCGATTCGAGCGTAACCTGGCGCAGCGCTCTGTTGGAGCACGAGGCGATCGTCACGGCGCTCGAAGCGCGCGACCCGCTGCGGGCGGAGGCCGCGATGCGGATGCATCTGCAATCCTCGGCGGATCGCTGGCTGGTGAGCTGAAGTCGGACACTGGTGCCGGGTGAGGGATTTGAACCCCCGGCCTTCGGTTTACAAAACCGCTGCACTACCGCTGTGCTAACCCGGCGCCGTGGCGAGGCAGGGCAGGGCCATGTGCGGCCCCAAGCCCGGCGCCCGGTTTGTAGCGGCTTTGGCGCTGCGCGCAAATCCCCTCCGGGTGATCGTCGCGCGTCTGTTGCCCGGAGGCTGCTTTCCCATATCATGCCGCATCCGCTCCGGCGCTCCGCTCCCTGCGCCGGCCGCATCATGATGGCAGAGGCGGCAGCCCATGCCGCCCCGGACGGAGGACCCGCCATGCCCAAAGCCGAGCCGATTCCGGCGGAACTGCAGCCCGATCCCGCCCATTACAGCGTCGATCTCGAAGCGGCCTTCGCCTCCATCGTCGGCCTGCGGGCCACGGCCCCGGCCGATGCCTTCACCGCCGCAGCCCTCGGCACCGAGCGCGAGGGCTCCGGCGTCGTCATCCGCGAGGATGGCCTCATCCTCACCATCGGCTATCTCATCACGGAAGCCGAGGACATCTGGATCACGACGGCGGAGGGGCAGACGCTGGCGGGTGACGCGCTCGCCTATGATGCGGAGAGCGGCTTCGGCCTCGTCCAGCCGCTCGGCCGGCTGCAGGCGCCGGCGCTCGCGCTCGGCCGCAGCGCCGATGTCGAGGTCGGCCAGAGTGCCATCTTCGCCTCCGCCGGCGGCCGCCGCATGGCGATCGAAACCCGGATCGTCGGGCGCCAGGAATTCGCCGGGTATTGGGAATACCTCATCGAGGATGCGCTCTTCACCGCGCCGGCCCATCCCTTCTGGGGCGGCGGCGCGCTCATCAGCCGGGACGCCAAGCTGCTGGGCATCGGTTCGCTCAGCCTCCAGCAGGACGATCAGCGCGGCAACCGGCTCGACATGAACATGGTCGTGCCGATCGACCTCCTGCACGGCATCCTGGGGGATCTGACCCGCCTCGGCCAGGTCGACCGGCCGCCGCAGCCCTGGCTCGGCATCTATGCGATGGAGGATGAGGAGCGGGTGGTGATCGGTGGCGTGGCCGAAGGCGGGCCGGCGGACGTCGCCGGGCTCCGTCAGGGGGACGAGGTGCTGGCGGTGGAAGGCCAGGCGGTGGAGAGCCTCGCCGACCTCTGGCGGTTCTTGCGCGGTCACGGGCCGGCCGGCGCCCGCGTCACCCTCTCCGTGCAGAGAGACGAGCGGCGGATGACCGTCGCGATCGCCAGCATCGACCGTCGCGGCCTGCTCAAGAAACCCCGCCTGCATTAAAGGGGCGACCCCCTCCTCTCCGTTATGGGGCGGGGTCGCGCTTCTCTTCGGGGAACATGCGGGTCACGATGTCGCTGATCCCCAGGCCTATGAGGAGGTAGGCGAGGAAAATCGCCGCAAGCACGTATCGCGCGATCAGATAGTTGCCATAGAGGGGCGCTGAAGCCAGGTCGGCCAGGAAGGCTGCAAACGGCACAACGACTCCAACGGTGACTCCTTGGGTCCACAGGAGTATGAAGCCCGCCCCCAGCCCCAGCAGGAGCAAGAAGGGATAGGCATAAGATGCTGCTGTATAGATGCGGATCAGCAGTGATCGGACGGTTGTAATCTCTGGGGTGACTTTCAGCACCGCATAGCGGTTTACGAAGGCGACGAAAAAGTCTGGCAGTGGACGCGTCAGGCCCATCTCGCCTGGCACCTGCCTGCGCCATTGATCAGGTCGCACATAGTCCAGTGCGCTCACCAGATACACTTTGAGAAAGGCGAGCGGATCGCGTTCGAAAGCGCTCGCCACGAGCTTGGACGCCGCGCGATCGACCGCGGCCGTGTAGTCAGCCGAGATATGGAGCTTATCCTTGATGAGCTGGTGAAGATCGGACGGATCATGTCCCCACACCTGCACCACCCGCTTCTGATAATTGCTCAAGTCGAGCTTGGCGTATTCCTCAGCTGTTACGGGAATCCCTGCCCTTGCAAAGTCTTCCGGGTGAAGAGCGGGGGTAAAAACACCGGCCAAGAATACCCCGGACAGTTTGGTGGCGAAAAACTGTCCGGGGAATTCCTTGGCGAACATGACACGGTTCGCCCCGACGACGGCAAGGACCGCGACGACCGGCACAAAGCCCGCGAGGACTAACTTCCCCCAGTCGCGTCGCGTCAGCCTGCGGCTCAGCAGTAAGCCTGAGAGAACAACTGACAGGAGGATGATAAGAGCATAGGCAACACGGAAGAACACGGCGCCGAGTGTTCCGAGCAGAATGAGGCTTGCCGCCCCGTAAATGCTCGTCCGTGTCTTGCCTGGGCGCAGAGCAAGAATGAGGCCTCCTATGGCGAAAAGGAAGAATCCCATCGCGAGGAAATCGCTCATGTAGAAGCGCGCATAGAGTTCCATGAGCGGGTCGATGGCCAGCATCAGTGCAGCCGATACCCAACCAAGCGCGCCACAGGCACGATGAGCAAAGAGGCAGCGCATGCCTTCCACCAGCGCGATCAATACGCCGATCTGAATGAAGATAAACGCGCTGAGCCCATGTGTGTGGCGAAGCAGGAAATTGACCATGAGGCCGAATTCCCAAGAGCGGTCCGGCGGGACCCATTGACCGATCTGGGTGGATAGATACGAGACGGAATCACCCTGGAAAAAGCGCGGGACGAAATCCATCAGCAGCAGGGCGCCGATCGGCAGCAGATACGCGCGGCAGGAGATTGAAAACCAGCCGGCACGACTCTCGGTTATTCAAGTTCTGCCCCGAACTGCCTTCGAGATCAGCTTACGTCTCGGAGGCTGATTATCACTAGGCGCTGCGGCAGATCGATGGATCATCTTCAACAACCGCAGTTTCGCATGATGCCGCGGCTGGAGCCGCGCGAAGCTCCCGCTCGCCTTCGCGCGCGGACCCTGATGAAAAACGGGGCGCCCGAAGGCGCCCCGTTCGTCGTCTCGCTGATCCGGCTCGGGATCAGACGGAGTAGTACATCTCGAACTCAGCCGGGTGCGGCGTGTGCTCGAAGCGGTACACTTCCTTCATCTTCAGCTCGATGTAGGACTCGATCATGTCCTTGGTGAAGACGTCGCCCTGCAGCAGGAAGTCCTGGTCGGCGGCCAGTGCACCCAGCGCCTCGCGCAGGCTGCCGCAGACCGTCGGGATTTCCTTCAGCTCTTCCGGCGGCAGGTCGTAGAGATCCTTGTCCATGGCGTCGCCCGGATGGATCTTGTTCTTGATGCCGTCGATGCCGGCCATGGCGATGGCGGCATAGGCGAGGTAGGGGTTGGCGCTCGGGTCAGGGAAGCGGACTTCGACGCGCTTGGCCTTCGGGCTGGTGGTGTAGGGGATGCGGCAGGAGGCGGAGCGGTTGCGCGCCGAATAGGCGAGCAGCACGGGGGCCTCGAAGCCCGGGATCAGGCGCTTGTAGCTGTTGGTCGAGGGGTTGGTGAAGGCGTTGATGGCCTTCGCATGCTTGATGATGCCGCCGATGAAGTACAGGCACATCTCGGACAGGTCGGCGTAGCCGTTGCCCGCGAAGAGCGGCTTGCCGTCCTTCCAGATGGACTGGTGGGTGTGCATGCCCGAGCCGTTGTCGCCATAGATCGGCTTCGGCATGAAGGTCGCCGTCTTGCCGTAGCTGTGCGCGACGTTGTGCACGCAGTACTTATAGATCTGCATGTCGTCGGCCATCTTGGTCAGCGTCTGGAAGCGCGTGCCGAGCTCGTGCTGGCTTTGCGCCACCTCGTGATGGTGCTTCTCGATGATGAGGCCCATCTCGCCCATGGTCGAGAGCATCTCGGCGCGGAGATCGACGTCGCCGTCCACCGGCGCCACCGGGAAGTAGCCGCCCTTCACCGCCGGGCGGTGACCCATGTTGCCTTCCGGATAGTCCTTCATGGACGAGCCGGGGCCTTCGATGCTGTCCAACTGGTACATGCCGTAGTTGCCGCCGGTGCCGAACTTCACGCTGTCAAAGATGAAGAACTCGGCTTCGGCGCCGACGACGATGGTGTCACCGATGCCGGTCGCCTTCAGGTATTCCTCGACGCGCTTCGCGGTCGAGCGCGGGTCGCGGCTGTAGCCCTGGCCGGTGGAGGGCTCGATGATGTCGCAGAACAGGATGAGCTGCGGCTTGGCGGTGAAGGGGTCCATCACCGCGGTGTTCGGGTCCGGCATCAGGATCATGTCGGACTCGTTGATCGCCTTCCAGCCGGCGATGGAGGAACCGTCGAACATGATGCCGTCGACGAAGGAATCCTCGTTGATCGTGGACACGTGCTGGGCCGTGTGCTGCCACTTGCCGCGCATGTCCGTGAAACGCAGATCCACGTATTCAACGGAATGTTCGTTGATCATTTCCATGACCTTCTGAACACCCGTCAGGGACTCGCTCGCCATCCTGAAATCCTCGTTCATGTTGAAGCGTCTTGATCCGCCAGAGGGGCGGACCGGTCTCTGGGCACGGCCACGCGGAGGGTGGCCGCCGTCGGCACGTCCTTCGGGGTCAGACGGCGTCGGCGCCGCGTTCCCCCGTCCGAATGCGAATGACCTCGTCCACGGTCGAGATGAAGATCTTGCCGTCGCCGATGCGGCCCGTCCGGGCCGCATTCATGATGGCTTCCACGGCCCGCTCGGCGACCGAGTCCTCGCAGACGAGTTCGATCTTCACCTTGGGCAGGAAATCCACCACGTATTCGGCGCCGCGATAAAGCTCGGTATGGCCCTTCTGCCGGCCGAAGCCTTTGGCTTCCACCACGGTTATGCCCTGCAGGCCAACCTCGTGCAGCGCTTCCTTCACCTCGTCGAGCTTGAAGGGTTTGATAACGGCCTCGATTTTCTTCATCGCATCCTCGTCGCGGGTCGGGTGAGCCCGGGTGCGGACGCCATGCAAACGAGCGGCCAGCGCACCTTCAGGGCACCTCCCATGCCGGCGCAAACTCGCACGCCAGCCACCGGCCTGCAATCGGCAGGTGAGCGTAGGGCGTGATTTTCATGAGCGATCCGCCGTTTCGCCCGTCCTTTGGGCGATTGCCTCGGCGTTTTGCCTGATTTGGGTGCAACCCTCTGCCCTCCGACAGGCATTGTTTGCGGTGCCCGTCTCCGTCACATTACGCGCCCTTATCAGGGAGCCTCGCCGTGAAGCCTGCCAACAGCCTCCTCGCGCAAACCGGAACGACGATCTTCACCGTGATGTCGGCGCTGGCTCAAAAACATCAGGCCATCAATCTCGGCCAGGGCTTCCCGGATACCGACGGGCCGGCCGACGTCATCCAGGCCGCGGCCGAGGCGCTGCAAGACGGGCGCAACCAGTATCCGCCGCTCACCGGCCTGCCCGAACTGCGCCAGGCCGTCGCCGCCGCCAATGCCCGCTTCTACGGCCTCGCCATCGATGCGGAGCGCGAGGTTGTCGTCACCTCCGGCGCCACCGAGGCGATCACCGCGTCGCTGATGGCGCTGGTCGACCCGGGGGACGAGGTCGTCCTCATCGAGCCGCTCTACGATACCTACCTTCCCGTGGTCCGCATGCTGGGAGCGGTGCCGCGCCTCGTGCGGCTCGAACCGCCGCATTGGGACCTGCCGCGCGCGGCGCTCGCCGCGGCCTTCGGCCCCAAGACCAAGGCGATCCTGCTCAACAGCCCGATGAACCCGATCGGCAAGGTCTTTTCCGCGGAGGAACTCGGCTTCATCGCCGGTCTTCTTCAGCAGCACGATGCCTATGCGATCTGCGACGAAGTCTACGAACACCTGGTCTTCGACGGGCAGCGACATCTGCCGCTCATGGCGCTGCCCGGCATGCGCGAGCGCTGCTTGCGGATCGGCTCGGCCGGCAAGACCTTCAGCCTGACGGGCTGGAAGGTCGGCTATATCTCCGGTCCCGCCGCGCTGATGGGCGTGGTGGCGCGGGCGCATCAGAACCTCACCTTCACGACGCCGCCCAATCTGCAGCGGGCGGTGGCGGTGGGGCTTGCCAAGGACGATGCCTATTTCGCCGGCCTCGCGGCCGATCTCCAGGCCAAGCGCGACCATCTGGTGCGCGGGCTGAATGCAGTGGGTTTTCGCACGCTGCCCTCCGCCGGCAGCTACTTCGTGCTCGCCGACTATTCGGCCCTCGATTCGGATGGGGACGACGCTGCCTTCTGCATGCGCCTAGCGGAGCAGGCCGGGGTCGTCGCCATTCCGCTCTCGGCCTTCTATGCGACGGAAAAGCCGCGCCACCACGTGCGCTTTGCCTTCTGCAAGCAGACCGCGCTGCTCGATGAGGCCCTGGCCCGACTCAGCCGCTCTATGCGTGCGGGGCAGCTCGCCGCCCGCCCGCCGTTGACGGCGGCGGAGTGATGAGGCTAAACGCCCCTCCACGGTGCCCGCGGGCATCGTGAACGGGTGGCGGTCGTAGCTCAGTTGGTAGAGCGCCAGGTTGTGGTCTTGGATGTCGTGGGTTCGAGCCCCATCGATCGCCCCAGTTCTCCCCGATAGCGACTCAGGTCAGGTCAAGGCGCGCCCCAGAGGGTCGCGCCTTTTTCGTTGCGCCACGGGCAAAGAAAAAGGGCCCGCTCCGGCGGGGAGCAGGCCCTCGTCCTCGAAGCCGGATGGGCTCAGCGGCCGCGCAGCATGTGGCCCGCGCGATAGAGCAGGATTGCCATCGCCATCTTCGTCGCTTCCGCCGGCAGGAAGGGCACCAGGCCGCCGACCAGCGCCTTGCTCCAACCGACCTGCAGCGTGAGCCAGGCGAGGCCGAAGCCATAGATCACGGTGATGCCGGCGAGGAAGGCGAGGATGGTGCCGAACCAGCCGCGCATCAGGCCGCGCGAGGCGGCGAAGCCCATCAGCGAGGCGGCCAAGAAGAAGCCCAGCAGATAGCCCGCCGTCGGGCCCGCGAGATAGGCGAGGCCAGCGCCCGAGGCGAAGACCGGCAGGCCGATCGCGCCGGCGAAGAGGTAGCTCGCGAGGGTCGCTTCCGCGAGGCCGCTGCCGTAGATCGCGCTCAACAGCAGGATCGTGCCGCTCTGCATCGTCATCGGCACCGGCCAGAAGGGAATGGCGACATGGGCCGAGGCCGCGATGACGCAGACGCCGAGAAGGGTGGCGGCCAGCTTCACCGGCATGGGCAGGGCGGTCTGGCGCGGCCGGGCGGCCGCGATGGTCTTTGCCTGGGCAGGCATGGCGAGGACTCCGAAGGAAGGGGACGGCATCGCGGGTCTGTCCCCGATCCGCCGTCGCCCTGGTCAAGGATGGCCCATGCTGCCTCTCCTGCCGGGCGCTTGCAAGCACGGCGTGCCGGCGGCCACTGCCGTCGCAGGGTCTGGATTTGATCCAGGTCAGGGTCTTGCAAGGTGGGTGTGCTAAGGCCGGTCCGGGCGGCAGGCATTCGCGATCCGTGGTGCAACGGGTGGCGCTCGGGGCCTAAGACCTGCTGCGGAGACCTATGCATGAACGCTTTCGTCGAACACTGCCGGTCACACCTCGCCGAGATCGAGGCCCAGGGCCGTTATCGCCGCTTCACGCCGCTGGCCCGCGATGCCACCCGCTACCCCGTCTATCAGCTCACCGAAAACGGCCGGACGCGGGACATCACCGTCTGGTCCGCCAATGACTATCTCGGCATGGGCGTAGATGACGGCGTCATCGCCGCCGGCCGCAGCGCCCTCGAGACGCTGGGGGCCGGGGCCGGAGGCACCCGCAATATCAGCGGCACCTCGCCGCTGCACGATGCGCTGGAGGCAGAACTCGCCGCCCTGCACGGGCGCGAGCGGGCGTTGCTCTTCGCCTCGGGCTTCGTCTCCAACCAGGCGACGCTCACCTGCATCCTGCGCAGCCTACCGGGCTTCATCTGCTTTTCCGACGAAAAGAACCACGCCTCGATGATCGCGGGCATCAAGAACAGCCCCGCGACCTGCCACGTCTTCCGCCATAACGACCTCGCCCATCTCGAGGCGCTCTTGGCCGCGGCGCCGGCCGATGCGCCCAAGCTCATCGCCTTCGAATCGGTCTATTCCATGGATGCCGACATCGCGCCGATCGGCGCGATCTGCGATCTCGCCGATCGCTATGGCGCGCTGACCTATCTCGACGAGGTGCATGCCGTCGGCATGTATGGGCCGACCGGGGGCGGCGTGTCGGAGCGGGAAGGCGTCGCCCGTCGTCTCACCGTCATCGAAGGCACGCTCGCCAAGGCGATCGGCGCCCATGGCGGCTATGTCGCGGCCGATGCCGTCGTCATCGACTATATCCGCTCCACCGCGCCGGGCTTCATCTTCACCACCTCCCTGCCGCCGGCGGTGGTGGGATCGGCGCTCGCCAGCATCCGCCGCATCCGCCGGGACGACGCGCTGCGCGCCTCGCTCTTCGCGAGCGCCGAGCGGCTCAAGCGCAAGCTCGACGTGGCCGGCCTGCCGCGCTTGCCGTCCGAGAGCCACATCGTGCCGCTGATGGTGCGCGATGCCGATCTCTGCCGCGAAGTCAGCCGCCGCCTGCTCGCCGAGCACGGCCATTACGCGACGCCGATCAACTACCCGACGGTGCCGCGAGGCACGGAGCGGCTGCGGTTCACGCCGGGGCCGCGCCATACCGAGGCGATGATGGACGATCTGGTCGCCGCTCTGGTTGACATCTTTGCCGCTCTGGGCCGAAAGGCCGCGTAATCATCCCGTCATCCCGCCGTTGGCTGGGGTGGTCGTAGGATGATGCGTCGCCTGGCCGGAAGGCCCGGCCGGTTCATGAGAAGCGAAGGAGTTGCCATGACGCAGTCGATCCTTTCCCCGCGGCGCCGCAGCCTGCTGCCGCTGGCAGCCGCCGCGGCCTTCACCCTGGCGGGTCTCGGCGGTCTCACCGCCGCGCACGCCGACCCGGTGACCCTGACCGCGAAGCTCGTGCCCGTTCCGGGCGCGCCGCCCACCGGCCTCGGCGAAATGGTGGCGCATTATGACCCTTCGACGCAGACCCTGAGCTGGCATCTGACCTATGCTGGCCTCTCCGGCCCGGTGATGGCCGCCCATATCCACGGGCCAGCGACGCCGGGGATGGATGCGCCGCCGGTCATCCCCTTCAACCCGCCCTATGACAGCCCGATCGACGGCCAGGCCAAGCTCACCCTCGACCAGGTGTCCCAGCTTCTGGGCGGCCTCTATTACGTGAACCTGCACACGGCTGCCTTCCCGAACGGCGAAATCCGCGGCCAGCTCAACGTTCAGCCGAGCAACTGACCATACGAGACCCGCGGAGGATCTCCGCGGGTCTCTCGGCTGACGTGGCCGACCGCCGCGTCACAGCCATCCCCGGCAGAAAGACAGCGCGATCAGCGCCAGGGGATGAAGACAGATCCCGATCCAGACGAGAATGGCGAGCCTGTCGCCCCCGCAGCCCCGCCGTGCCTCTGCGTCTGTTGGTGGCCAGGGCGTCTCTGTCGGCATCGCGGCCTGGTCCGCTGTCTCCGCAGTCAAGGAAGGCATCCCGCATCTCCCGGAAGAACGGTCCGCATTTTATCGCCCATTAAAAAACCGTCTAGACGGTTTGTAAAACATCCCCTATGCCGGACGTCGAACTGCGGGCGAGGGCGCCTGCGGGCAGACGGACGAAGGGGCTGACGAGATGAAGACGGGCGTGATGCGCGCGTTCCCGGTGGCGGCCGGATGCTTGATGCTTGCGGCCTGTGCCGGGCCGCAGCCAGTGCCCTACACCGGTCTTGCCTCCAGCGCCTATCTGCGGCCGGCGAGCGGCGAGGGAGCCGGCCGGACTCCCTACCGATATGACGGTGCCGTTGACTGGTCTCAATACCGCAGCGCCATTCTCGAACCGGTCGCGATCTATCAAGGTGCGGACAACCAGTTCGGCACGATGAGCGGAGAGGCGCGCGCGGCGCTCGCGCACCACGCGCAGGCAGCCTTCGCGCAAGCGCTGCAGCGGCGCTTCACCCTCGTGACCGAGCCTGCGGCCGACACGATCAGGATCAAGGTGACGCTGACGGGGGCGGCCACCAGCACTCAGGTGCTCAGCACGCTCGCGCATGTCGACATCGGCGGCATGCTCTACAACGGGGTGCAGGCGGCGCGCGGCAAGGGTGGCTTGATGACCGGCTGGGTGATGGATGCGGTGGAAATCACCGATGCGGAGAGTGGCCGGCTGCTGCTCGCTTATGAGGAGAAGCAGTATCCCAACGCCTTCAACCCGATGCCGACCTTCGGCGCCCTGGCGGCCGCGCGCGCCGGGCTGGACAAGGCGGCTGACGGTCTCGCCGCCCGGCTGCAGTAACCAGCGCTAGGATGGGATGCCTCTTCGTGACCCTCGCCCGCAACGACCCTCCGCCGCACGAATTCAGCCTGCCCCGTAGCGCGACCGGCAAGCTGCTCTTCTGGACCTCGACCATGCTCTTTATCGGTTTCAGTCTCGGCGTCGTCGTGTCGGAAGCCGCTCTTCTGCCGCAGCCGACCTGCATCGAAGGGCAGAGTACCGTCATCTCCAACCCCTTCCTCAAATAGCGCTGCGGTAGGAACGACCGCCCCTGCCCGTACGGCCGCAAAGCCGCGCTCTGCCCGTTAGCCTGGTTTTCTCAGGGCAATCGGGATCGTCAGATGAGTTTAGCGGTGATTGCTCGCGCAACCGCCTGGGCACGCGTGCTGGCGCCGAGCCGACGTTTGGCGCGTTCGACGTGAGCGTGCGCCGTCGCTGTCGATATGGACATGTGAAGAGCGATTTCAGAATCGTCTCGTCCCTCGGCGACATGCATCAGAGCTTCCTGTTCGCGGGCCGAGAGGCTCAGCAGCGGGCCACCTCCGGCCGTGGCGAGCGTCCACGCCTTGCCATAGGCGGATAGCGAGAGAGACACGAGGGAAGCGTGATCAGCGCTGCTCAGTGACAGCAGCACGGGCGATGCGAGACTGACCAATCCGCGGCGACCGTCAGGCCCATCGACGGGTACGATGAAACCGTCAGGCCATCCGAAGCGGCGACATTCCTGGAACACGCGCGTGCCCTCGCCAGGGCGGCGTCTCTGCAGCTCGGCCCAGGTGAAGGGTTCCAGCGAGCACGCCGTTTGATCGATCGCTATGTCCTCATGGACGAAGCCATTGACGGCGTAATGCTCGATCCACCGCGGCCAACGGACCGAAAAGAGTTTTCCAGGGTCGCCGTTTGCCGGGATCCGACCAATCACGAATCCCGTGAATCCGAACGGACGGACAGCTATCGCGAAGGATTCGGTGAAACGCTCAAGGGTCGTCGTGTCAAACATGGACCTCAACCGCCGACACTAACTGTGACTGTACTGTCTCCGGCCCTAGCACAGGCAGAACCTCCAAGACAAGCATGCACAGGCCACAAAAGAAGTTCAAGCAAATCAATCAGATAAAAGTAGCTGGAGCGGATGAGGGGATGTTCGTTCGTCCGGTGGAAAATGACCGATGCATCTAAACAGATACAAGCGGCGCGCTTTTCCGACGGCTATGATGACTGCCTGGGATAGTGCGAGCGATCGCAGGATCCTCTTTCAGAGGGGACAATGCTTGGGCAGGGAAGGAGAAACGCCGCGGAGCCGTTAGAGACTGGGCGTTTCAAGCCTCGGACGATGGCTCAGCGAAAGAAGCGCCCTGAGAGGTCCAACCGAGGTCACGAGATCCTTTGATGAACAAGCAAAATGATATGACGCGGCAACGAGGCGGGTGGCAATCCGCCTCTTGAGTTAGACGGGACTTGCGCCGTCTTCTTGATAAGGAAACGACCGTGCCTTTTCCTCATTCGCTCTCTGCAGTCGCTTGTGGCTGCGTTCTTCTCGCCCTTGCGGGCTGCCAGATGCAACCGCAAACCGGATCATCTACGGCGCAAGCTCTCTCGGCACAGGATCTCGCAACCCTGCAAACTGCCGCGCAGGCAGGGGATCCTGAGGCGCAGCATAAGCTCGCACTCTACTACTACCGCATGAAGGACTACGCGAATGGCCATGCATGGTGTCTCAAGGCGGCGGCGGGCGGCAATGCAGCCTGCGAGGGAAACATCGGGGACGACTACTATTATGGAACCGGCGTCTCGAAGGATTTAGCAACCTCCCTCTCTTGGTATCGCAAGGGCGCCGCTGCTGGAGATCCTCGCGCGCTCTACGCCCTGGGCTACGCTTATTACAAGGGCGAAGGTGTACCGCTGGATTATGCCAAAGCCGCATACTGGTGGCAGAAGTCTGCCGACAAGGGTTATCTAGACGCGGACTACGATGTGGGCGTCCTTTATGCGGGCGGGCTTGGTGTGAAGCGGAACTACGCCAAAGCCGCCGAGTACTACTCTAAATCTGCGGCGAATGGCGATGCGATGGCCGAGACCAATCTCGGAATCCTCTACGAGAATGGTCAAGGCGTGAAGCAAGACTATGATCAGGCCGCGTTTCTTTTGACCAAGGCCGCGAACCAGGGGGACATGCACGCGCAGGCGGCACTCGGATCATTGTATGAGCATGGCCAGGGTGTCCCTCAAAACATATCCGCAGCAGCGAGCTGGTACGAAAAGGCTGCGGCGCAGGGGAACGTGAACGCGCGGAACGCTTTGACAGCCCTGTCTGGCGGTGGGCAGGCGCCGGCTCAACCCAGCTATTTCCCGGGCGCTCCCACGCCCGCCGTCCCATCCGGTCAGACCCAGCAAGACAATGGGGAACCGGACCAGCAGCAGATGATGGAAGAGCAGTATCAGCAACAGCAGGAAGATCAGCAGAAGCAGCAACAGGAGTGGTGGGACCAGCAAAATGCTGCTGCAGCCGCTCAAAGACAGCAGCAGGAAGAACAGTACGAGCAGCAGCAACAAGAGCAGGAGCAGTATCAGCAAGAACAGGAGCAACAGCAGGAGGAATATCAGCAGCAACAGGAAGAAGAGCAACAGCAGGAGGAAGAGCAGCAGCAACAGGGTGAATGACCCCATCCTGCGTGAGGCCGCGACCCTCGCCGTGCTGGAGCAGATGCTGCAGACCAAGCGGTGGGGGCACGGTCACGTCGTGCACATCGAAAAATCCTGGACGACTCACCTCTAAGGGAACCTAATGCTCAAACAGTGCCTTTTCGGATCGTTACTGCTGATCGCAAGCATGAAGCCGCTCTGGGCGGCGGACGTCCCCGCGGCACAGCTCAAAGTCCAAGACATGCTCAAGAGCTATGTAACCGACATGGGCTACACGCCGACTTATTCTGCTGACAAATCGCATTTTTACTTCGATGTCACGGGGAAGTACGACTACCATATCGACGTGACGACCTCCCCGAATGGCGAACTCGTCTACATGTACTACTATGTCGGAACTCCGACCCCGGCACAAAAAGCGCGGATTCCGTACCAGAAGATTCTGGAATTTCAGGCGAGCAGCAACGTGTTCTTCTTTCTGACCAAGGCCGACAAGGTAGAGGATTTGTACGTTCAGTCGGTTTTCGGTGGTTCCGATGTGACATTGGTGGCGTTTCGCGGCCAGTTGGACCATTTTCGCAATGCGCTCGATCAAACGGATGCGCTGTGGAATCCGAAACTGTGGAAATAATGGCGCGGCGGGATCATGCGGGACTCTTGATCCTCTGGTGAGGGTCGCATCCCGCGGCCCTTCCGGCTGAAACGGCGGTCACAAGCGCATCATCCGCAGCAAGTGGGGAAGCGGCAACGACTGTCCGCGCGGCAGCCCTTGGGGTAGACTCGGCCGCCAGACGACAGATTGAACGAGCCGATGGATAATTTCCTGCGTTCCAAACGCACGCGCGAGGCCGCGATTGAAGCGGCACTGACGATCCTCGCCCGCGATGGGGCGAAGAAATTGACGATCGATGCCGTCGCGCGGGAAAGCGGCATCAGCAAGGGCGGCATCCTGCATCATTTCCGTACCAAGGACGCCGTGTTGCGGGCCTTGATTGAAAATCAGATGGAGCAGGTCGAATCCTATCGCGCGGACTATCTCGCGAGCCTGCCTGCCGATCACCCCGAGCCGCAACTTGCGGCGTATATTGCGTCTTTCCGCAAGGCCTTCGCTCTGCCCCATTCGGCGGTCTTCGCCATCGCCGGGACGTTGGGGGAAGCGCCCGACATTCTCGAGACGATCCGCACGAAGGATGCCGAGCAACTGGCAACCGTGCGCGCGCAGGCGGCCAATCCGGTGCTGGCTGAGGTGCGCTGGGCTGCCACCATGGGCTTGGCGATGAGTGAGCGTTTCAGCCTGTCACCCCTCTCGGCAGAGGAGCGGGAACGGCTCTTCGATTATCTGCAGGACGACCGTAACTGGTCCACGGCCCCCGCCGAGGCGGAGGCCGTGCCAGAGGCGGCTAGCCCGCATCCTCCTCGCGGCCGTAGAGCAGCAGCAAAGCGAGGATGACGACGCCATAGACGATGCTGCGGCCGTAATCCGGCATGTTGAAGGCGAGCAGCACCGAGACCAGCGCAGTCAGGCTGATGGCGCCGGCGACCGAGCCGAGATAATGGCCGCGGCCGCCCAGGATGTAGACGCCACCGATGACGACGGCCGCGATCGACTGGAACAGGTAGGGATCGCCCATGCTGAGCGCCGCCTGGCCGCCGAAGCCCACCAGCATGATGCCGGCGAGGGCGGCGAAGAAGCCGCTCAATCCGTAGAGCGCGATGGTGACCGCCGAGACGTTGATGCCGGCGAGATGGCTCGCCCGCGCATTGTTGCCAACGGTGTAGGTCATCCGCCCGAAGCGCGTCATGGCGAGGACGAAAGAAACGGCGATGATGATGCCGATCCAGATCCACAGCACGATGGGCAGGCCGAGGAAGCTGTGATGCACCGCCGCCTGCACCACGGGGGGCGCATAGGCACCGCAATTCGTGCAGGTCATGCCGCCGGAGAAGCCGAGGGTCAGCCCCTGCATGATGCCGTTCATGGCAAGCGTCATGACGACGGCTGGGATGCCGAGCAGCGCGATGCCGGCGCCGTTGATCACGCCGATGGCGGTGCCCATGCCGAGGGTCAGCGCCAGTGCCGGAATCGCCCGGTCGTCATGGCCAAGCGAGCTCGTCACCATCAGGATGGCGGCACCGTTGAGCACCCAAGGCACCGAAAGGTCGATACCGCCGATGAGGATGACGAAGGTCTGCCCGGCAGCGACGAGGCCGACGAAGGAGGCCACGACGAGGATGGCGCGGATGCCGGAGAGGCTCGCGAAGCCCGGGCGGATCGCTTCGCCGATGGCGAAGAGCAGCACGGCGGCAAGGAAAGCGTAGAGGATGCGGCGCCGCTCGCGGTTGAGCAGGGGCTGCCGCTTGGTCTGGGCTGCGCTCATCGCCGGCGCCTCACGATCTGACCGATGACATTGGCGGCGACGACGGCCGCCAGCAGAAACAGGCCTTCGTAGAAGGTCTGATAGAGCGGATCGATATGGGCGAAGAACAGGATGTTCACGACCATGACGGTGACGAAGGCACCGAAGAGAGCACCGAGGCCACTGCCGCGTCCGCCGAAGAGGCTGACGCCACCCAGCACGGCGGCGACGATGGAGGTGAGGGTGTAGGTGTCACCCGTCGTCGCATCGCCTGCAGTCGCGTTCGAGGCGAGGAAGAGGCCGGCGCAGGCGGAGGCGAGGCCCCCCAGCATATAGGCGAGGATGGTGGTGCGGCGGACGTTGATGCCGTGGCTGCTCGCCGCCATCGCATCATTGCCGATGGCGAAGACGGCGACGCCGAGCGAGGTACGGCGGAACACGGCCCACAGGATACCGATGATCGGAATGAAGATCAGCGACAGTGGCACGTTGGGATTGGCGAGCACAGCCGTATAGCCCGGCGGCATGGCACCCCCCGGCTGCGGCAGGATCTTGATGGCGATGCCCTGGAAGATCGAGAGCGTCGAGAGCGTCACCAGGATCGGCTGCAGGCGCCCGACGGCGACCAGAACGCCGTTGAGAAGGCCGCACAATGCGCCAACCGCGAGGATGGCGAGGGTCCAGAATGCCGTCGAAGCCGGGCCACCCATCAGCGTCAGCGCCGCCATGGCATTGGTGAGATCGACCACGCCACCGACCGAGAGGTCGATGCCGCGGGTCAGCACCACCAGCGTCTGGGCCAGCGCCGCGAAGGCCAGCGGCATGGTGTTGTTGAGTGTCGAAGTCAGCTCGAAACCACCCGGCAGCCGGTGCTGCGTCACGATGTAGAGCACGCAATAGAGGATGATACAGGCGACGAGCAGCGCGATGACCAGCGCAAGGCCGACGTTCTGTGCCAGCGCATGCGACAGGCGGGAGCGGCGCGGGCGGCTCGCCGCCAGGATCGTTTCGGTGGATGACGGGGTCAGGCTCATGTCAATTCCTCCACCGGGACGGGGGCGCCGCGGTCGCGCACGGCGGCGGAGACGATGTCCTCGGCGGTGATGCCGGGCGCCGCAAGCTCGGCCGCCACCCGGCCTTCGCGCATCACGAGGACGCGGTGGCACAGATGGGCGAGTTCTTCGGCGTCGCTCGAGTAGAAGAGGATGGCGTTGCCTTCGCGGGCGAGGCGCGCGACGAGTTCGTAGATCTCGTGCTTCGTCGCCACGTCAACGCCCCTGGTTACGTCATAGAGCAGCAGGATGGGACATTCGGTGAGAAGCCAGCGGCCGAGGAGAACCTTCTGCTGATTGCCGCCCGACAGCGCGCCGACCGCGAGGTTGATGCCCGCCGTGCGCACGCGCAGACTGTCCACCACGCTCTGCGCCGCCTTCCGCTCGGCGTCCGGCTTGAGAATGCCGAAACGCGTGAGCCGCTTGAGGATCGCGAGGGAGGCATTGTCCCGCACGCTCATGCGCAACAGCAGGCCCTCGCTCTTGCGGTCCTCCGGCACCAGCGCGATGCCGGAGGCGATAGCGGCCCGCGGCGAGCGGAATTTACGGGTGCGCCCCTGCACGGCAAGGGTGCCGCTGCTCGCATGGGCGTCGCCGAAGAGCACGCGGAAGAGTTCGCGATGGCCATGGCCCGCGAGGCCGCCCACGCCGAGCACCTCACCCTTGTGCAGGGCAAGGGACACGTCATGCAGGTTGGGGCCGTTGAGCGCACGCGCTTCGAGCATCACGGGCGCTTCTGCCGGCCGCGGGACGAGGGGCGGATAGAGCGCCTCCACGCGCCGCCCGGTCATCAGCCGCACCGCCTCGTCTTCGTCGATCTCGGTGAAGGTGCCGACGTCGCTTCCGCCGCGGAAGATCGTGATGCGGTCGGCGACTTCTCGAATCTCCGCCCAGCGGTGCGAAGTGAAGACGATGCCGCAGCCGGCCTCCCGCAGCCGGCGGATCTGGCCGAAGAGCCACTGCACCTCGCGCTCCACGAGGGAGGAGGTGGGCTCGTCCAGGAACAGGATCTTGGGATTGTGGCTGATGGCGCGGACGATCTCGACGGTCTGCCGTTCGGCGAGCGAGATGTCCTCGACCAGCGCGCGCGGATCGATGTGCAGCACGCCGTAGCGTGCGAGCAATTCGTCCGCGGCCCGCAGCGTGGCGGCACGGTCGATGAGGCCGAGTGGGCCCCGCGGTTCCTGCCGCAGCAGCAGGTTCTCGGCGACCGTCATGGCCGGCAGCAGCGTCAGCTCCTGGAACACGGTCCAGGCACCGAGCTTGTGGCCGTCTTCGGGGGTGGAGAGGGAGACGGGCGCCCCCCCGATCCGGATTTCTCCCGAATCGGGTCGCACCCGGCCGCCCATGATCTTGATCAGGGTCGATTTGCCGGCACCGTTCTCACCGACGAGGGCATGCACCTCGCCGGCTTCGGCGGTGAAGGACGCTTTGGTGAGCGCCGCGACACCGCCGTAGGCTTTTCCGATATCGACCGCTTCGACAGCGGCAATCGTCACGATCAGGCTTTCGGCAGGGTGATGCGCAGCCCATTGGGGCAGGTGGCGCCGCTCACCGCGGCGGCGGCGCAGATGTCGACCGGCGAGTCCGGACCGCTGCCGGCTGTGAAGTCATCGAAGAAGCTATCCGGCTGGTCTTCGAAGACGTTGACGCCGAGCTTGAGGTCCGCGTTGGTGACGAAGACGTTCGGCACGTCGATGTTCTTCTTCGGATAGCTGCCTTCGAGGATGCGCCGCGCGAGTTCCAGCGCCATCAGCGAAAGATAGGGCGGAGAGCCGGCGGAGTAGCCGACGACCTTATGGCCGCCGATGCCGAGCATCATCTTGCGGAAGCCGTTTTCGGCCTCGCCTGCGGTCGGCGGCAGCGGCCGGTTGGCGGCGATGAAGGCCTTGAGCACGCCGTCCGTTCCACCCTGGCACCAGATCGCGTCGATCTGCGGCAGGGAGGGCAGCACCGCTGCGGTGTTGCGCTCCGCGGTCGAGGAATCCCACATGCCGGTGAAACGGTTGACGACCTTGATGCCGGGGTTCTGCGCCCAGACCGAGTCGGCACCTTTGTTACGGTCGAGATCGACCTGCGTGCCGGCGACGCCGGTCACCATGATGACGTTGCCCTTGCCACCGATCTGCTTGACGATCCATTCGGCCCAGCCCTTGCCGAGGTCGTACTGGCTGATGTTGACCTTGATGGCGGAGGGCGCGGTGACGCCGCTGTCGAAGCTCACGACCAGGATGCCGCGCGAGGTCGCCTGATGGATGATGCCGTTGAGCGCGGTGGGGGAGGCGGCGTCGATGACGATGGCATCCACGCGCTCCGCAATCATGTTCGAGAGCTGCTGGGACTGCTTCGACACATCGTTGCCGGAATTGTAGATCGAGCCGATGACCTGGCTCTTGAACGGCTCCATGGCGAGCGCGGACTTGAAGACGTTCTCCATCTCCAGGCGCCATTTGTTGCCGATATAGGAATTGGAGAGCGCGATCTTGAACTTCTTGCCCTCGGCGGCGAAGCCTGGTCGCGCAACCATCAGCGGCAGGGCAGCGAGGCCGAAGCCCGCCGTTTGCAGCAATGCGCGTCTGGTCGCTGGATGTGTCATCGAACCAATCCTCCCGGTGCCTCTGGCGGGCACGTTTCCTGGTGAGCCGGTAGCCTGTGGACGTTGTGCAGGCGTTCTTGCTGGACGAGCCGGTCTGCGCCGGCCATGCAGCAGCATCATGCGGCATGGCGCCTTTGTCCAGTGATAACACGCGGCGGGGGCGCCGCCCGGTCGAAACTGTTCGGGATTAGCCTAGTGCAGGCCGAACTGCGTCGTCACCTCGGAGAGGTAGAGCGCCTGGCGGCGCTTCAGGCGCCGGTCGTCGCCCAGGATTTGCGCGACGAAACGCTGTACCTCGGCAATTTCGTCGACATGCCGGCGTGCCCCGAGCCCATGCGTCACGCTGCCGCCATGGCGGCGGTGACGGTTGAGCGGCTCGGCCACATAGGCGATGCGCGCGGCCGGCTGACTCAGGATTTCGGCGTAGAGATACCAATCCCCCGCGACTTTGAAGGAGTCGAGTCGGTCACCGAGGCGTGCGAAGGCGTCGAGCAGCGCCTGGCGGCGCCACAAGACGGCGCTGACGTTGAGGATGAGGTTGCGTTCGGACAGGCACTTGGCCAGGAAATCCCGGCCGGAGAAGGTGGCGTCGGCCGCCAGCAGCCCCGGGGCCGAGCGCGCGTAATAGGTCTTGTAGCTGTCGCTCAGCAGCGTTCCGTCGGCATCCATCGCCGCACTGTCGGAGAAGGCCATGACGCAATCGGGGTCGGCTTCGAGCCGGTCGCGCAGCCGCGTCAGGAAGCGCGGGTCGCTTTCGTCGTCGGCCTCGGCGATCCAGAGGAATTCGCCAGTCGCCTCCTCGGCCGCCCGACGCCACTGGCGGAAGGGTGATCCGGAATTTTCGGCATTCGGAATGATCCGGAGGGCGCGGCCCGCATCCTGCGCCGTCGTCTCGGCGACCGCGAGACTCGCATCCGTCGAGGCATCGTCCAGCAGCAGCGCTTCGCGCACTGGCTGCCATTGGGTGAAGACGCTGTCGAGGCGGCTCGGGAGATGCGTCGCGTAGTTGTAATTCGGAATGGCGACGGAGACGGCGAGCATGCCCGGCGCCGCGAGGTCGATCAGATCCTGCGTATAGGCGGTGAAGGCGAAGCGGGTCGCGGCCAGGCGGGAGAGGCGTGTGCGGCGTGCCCGGCGCGCCGGCTCCGCGGCTGCGGCGAACGCACTGGCCGCGGCCACCATGGCGGCAACGTCGCCGCGCGGCACCACACGCCCCACATCCTCCGCCATCAGCAGGTCCGGAATGCCGCCCGAGCCCGCGAAGGCGACGGTGGGCACGCCCGCGCTCATCGCCTCCAGCACGGTGGAGGGGAAGGGGTCCTCGCGGGAGGTCAGCAGCAAGGCATCCGCGGCCGACAGCAGCGTGCCGAGATCGCGTCGGAAGCCGAGCAGATGGAAGCGGCCAGTGGCCTTCGCGGCCTCGATGTCGGGCCCGAGATAACTCGCCATCTCATGGTCCATGTTCCCGGCCCAGGCGAAATGCGCGGTCGGGGACAGGTCCAGCGCCTTCAGGAAGAGGTCAAAGCCCTTGCGCATGTCGGCATAGCCGATGCCGAGGAAGAAGGGGGCCTTGGCCGGAATCCCGAGGGTCTGGCGCAGCGCGCGTCCGGCCTTCGCGTCACGCTCCTGCGGATGGTAGACGCCCTGCGGCCGCACTCGGCTGCGGGCGAGCACGTCGGCCGTGTGAGCGCCGACATGCGCCAGAACGCCATCCCGCACGCTCTCCGCAGGAAAGACGATTTGGCTCGCGGCCGAAATGCCGCGGCGGGCGAGCTGCGTCAGGTTCTTCTCGCGCAACAGGCTCGGCAGTTCATGCACCAGCAAGGTCGTGCGGATGCCGGCATGGTCCAGGATGGGGCAGGCGCCGCCCGCCGCGAGGGTGTTGACGATCGCGCGGGAGAAGCCACGGGCCGCAAGTTTGCGGCCTTCCGCCGGCAGATCGCCCAGCCGCTGCAGCACCGTCACCGGCGCTACCTCGAGATAATCCGGCACCATCGGCCCACCGCTCAGCAGCAGGAATTCGATGGCGAGGCCGTGCTGGCGCCGCAGCGTGCGGGCGATGGACAGAAGCAGGATCTGCGCGCCGTGGCGATGCCCGTCATGGCCGACGAGGAGCAGACGGCCCTCGCGCACGCTGGCCCCGTCCTCCGCCACCGCGCGACCGAGGGCATTGAGATAGGCACTGCCGTAATGCAGGTCGGGCTCCAGATAGGCGCCCTCCGCCCATTCGTTCCAGGCGTTGATGCAGAGGATGGGCTGGCCGAAGAAGGGCGCCTGTTCGGCCCGGGCGACGAGCGCCGAAACCCATTCGCCGAAGGCGGCCGGCGTGCTGCCGTGCAGCACCAGGCCACGTCCCTCGCGCCGGGCGTCATTGTCCCAGGAAGGGACGGCGGTCTTGATCAGCGGATATGGCGGCGTCGGCTCGGCGAGAGAGACCGCCACCGTGTCCTGATAGCTCATCACGTGGGGCTCGGACTCCATGTCCAGCCAGTCGAGACTGTCGTTGATCTTCGGCAGGCTCGCGGTGAGCTTGTGCGGCGGGAATTCGATCGCGCCGTCCATGCCGTATTCGCTCGGGTCGGTGGCATCGAAACCTTGGCCCATGACGAAGATCGGATCCTCGTTGCAGAGCGAGCGGAACAGGCCGCGCCAGCGCGCAATCGTTTCGGGGGCGGAGGGGATCAGCCCCGGCCGGTAGATCATCAGCACGGGCCGCCCCTGCAGGCGGATGTAGCGTAGATCGGCGAAATGCCGGCCGAAGGTGCGCACGAGGTCTTCATCCTCGCTCGGCCGGTAGTCCTGGCTGATCAGCACCTCGTCATCATGGCCGTCCCAGCGCCGGGTCCAGTTCTCGTTGGCCCACATCAGGCAGAAGGGGATGTCGAGGCTCGCATCGGCGAGCAGCATCTCCAGCGGCTTTTCCAGCAACCGGTGGCCGTTGAACCAATAGAAATAGAAGACGAAGCCGTGCACCCCGGCTGCCTTGGCCATGGCGATCTGGCGGCGGATCGCTTCCGGATCGTCGAGGCGGTAATGCCCGAGGTCACGCGGCGTGCGCGGCTGGTAGTGGCCCGCGAAGCGCGGCATGCCGCGGGTAAGGTTGGTCCATTCCGTAAAGCCCTGGCCCCACCAGGCGTCGTTCTCCGGGATCGGATGGAACTGCGGCAGGTAATAGGCCAGCACCCAGGCCCGCAGGGTGGTGCCCGGCGGCAGGGGCTCGAAGGTCTCGAAGGCCTCGCCAGGGCGGGAGAAACGCGCGATTTCGCCCGGCAGCGTCGCTTCGCGCAGCGGCCGCTTCGGGTAGATGCCCGTCTCGCCGCGCCGGCCCTGGAAATCCAAGAGCGGGTTTATGTGCGGCTGATAGCGAAGGTAGCGGCTGCGATAGAAGGCGGTGTCGAAATCGGGCGAAGGGTTGCGATCCTCGCGGAAGCCGATCTCGATGTAGTGCGCAAAGGGATCAACGCCGGCGGCCGCGATGTCCGGGTAAAGGGTGAGATAGTAATCGCTGTCGAAATCGGGATTGGGATTGACCCGGCCTGTCAGCCGTTCCCGCAAGTAATGGGCGAGACAGAGTTCGCCATCCTCGACATGGTATGTCTCTCGATACCAGGTCGGATCGAACAGGAGGGAAGGGCGGCGCCCCTCACGTTCACCGTGATGGAGGTAGTGGATCAGCGGGTTGATGTCCCCTGCCGCCACGTCGCGATAAGAAGAGAGATACCAGGCGGGATCGAAATAAAAATTCGGCCGCTGCCCCTCTCGCCAGCCGGTGCGGCACCACGCTTCCAGCGCCGTTGCCGGGTCGACCTTGTAGGCCGCGCTGTGCCAAGCGAGATCGAAGAGGCCGCTATCGCGGACCACCTTCGCGATCTCGTCGTCCCGATCCCTGTCGGACGCCGGGGCCGTTACCACGCCGTCGCCCATCATCCGCCGTCCGTTTCGGTCATGGCCACTATTATGCGGGCACCCTCTAGATAGAACAATGATTTATTGGCCGAGCTTCCCATAGGGTCAACTTCCTGCGCCGTGAGCCGCGCGGCGCAGCCGGTCGTTGATGGCGCAACCAAGCTCCTCCTCCGGCACGGCCATGGCGGCGATGCCGGAGAGACCACGGGCCCGGCCTTCGGCATCCAGCACCCGGAGGCCAGCGAAGAGCCGTGCCGCCGCTTCACCCAGATCCCCGCCAGGGCTGAGGTTGAAGGTGAGGGCGGCGCCGGAAAGCGGTGTGCCGAAGGCAAGCAGCGCCTCATCTGCGCGCACCGCCGTGGCGGCCAGCCGCAGCGGCAGCAGCGGCGCGTAATGGGCGAGCATCTGGCCGGGAGAGCGCGGCGCGCCGTCGTCCGAGTCCGCGGCCGCCGGCACCAAAAGGTCGGGCACATGCGCGCGGAGCGCTTCTAGCGTCACCCCGCCGCTTCGCAGCAGGGCTGGCATTGGGCCGGACAGATCCACGACCGTCGATTCGAGGCCGACCGCCGAGGGGCCTCCGTCCAGCACGGCGGCGATGCGGCCCGAAAGCCCGTCTAGCACATGGGCAGCGGTCGTGGGGCTCACCCGGCCGGAGCGGTTGGCCGAGGGCGCCGCGACAGGGCGCCCCGTCGCCGCGAGCAACTGCTGCGCCAGGGGATGGGCCGGCACGCGCACGGCCTGCGTATCGAGGCCGGCACCGGCCAGCTGGGAAACCCGGCAGCCGGGGCGGCGTGGCAGAACCAAGGTGAGCGGGCCTGGCCAGAAAAGCTCCGCCAGCCGCTCGGCGAGCGGCGTCGGCATCACGTCGGCGAAGGCCGCCTCGGCCCGGGCATAATGGGCGATGAGCGGGTTGAAGCGCGGCCGCTCCTTGGCGGCATAGATCGCGGCGACCGCCGCTTCCGAGGTCGCATCGGCGCCAAGCCCGTAGACGGTCTCGGTCGGGAAGGCGACGAGGGCGCCACCGCGCAGCAGACGTGCCGCCTCCGCGAGCCCCGCGGCATCGGATGCAAGCGTCTTGGTCTCGACCATCGGTTCAGCGTCCCACACAGAAGATGCCGGGATTTTCCCAGCCAGGCTTGCCGTAGCGCAGCGGTGTCTCCTCCGCCTGGCTGAGCACGCGGCCGCCGGCCGCCTCCACCACCGCCTGTGGGGCGGCGCTGTCCCATTCCATGGTGCGGCCGCGGCGCGGGTAGCAATCGGCGCGCCCTTCGGCCACCCAGCAGAATTTCGCGGCCGAGCCCATGCGGATCATCTGGGCGACCGGGCGGCCGGCGAGTGCGCGGGGCAGGACGGGCAGCGCATCCCCGTGAAACCGCGAGACGACCAGGGTCAGCCCTTCTGCCGGCGGCTCGCGCGCGGCGATCGCGGCGGTGCCGTCGGAATCGCGCCGGAAGGCGCCGTGACCGACGCGCCCGAAGAAGACCTGGCCTTTCGCCGGCACGCCGACCGCACCCAGCACCGGCTTGCCCTGCCGCACCAGGCCGACGTTGACCGCGAAATCATCCAGCCCCGCGGCGAAATCCCGGGTTCCGTCCAGCGGGTCCACCAGCCAGAACTCGGCCCCGCCATCGGGCGCGATGCCGGCCGCCGCTTCCTCCTCGGCGACCACCGGCACCCCCGGATCGAGCCGCCGCAAGCCATCCAGGATCAGCATCTCCGCTGCGCCGTCCGCGTCCGTCACCAGCGTGCGGTCGGCCTTGTGGTTCACCGCGAAGCCGCGCGCCCGGATTCGCAGGATCAGGCTGCCGGCCTCCTCCGCCAGCGCCGCGGCGGTGTGCATCAAGGCTTCGTCGGAAGGGCGATGGGGCATTCGCTGGTGATAGACGTGCCTGCCCGGCATGGCAAAGCGCGCGGCAGCTGTTACTGTTGCGCCGGACCATCGCCGGCCGCCCTCCGCCGGAGGCGCCGCCGGTCCCTGACGTTCTTGAGGATCAGCCCATGCTCGATGTCGCCTTCTCCAAGCCCGTGGTGCCCAAGGCCGGCGCCGTCGCTCTGCTGCTGGCCGAGGAGGAGCAGCTGGCCGGCGCGGCGGCTGGCCTGAACGAGGCGACGGGGGGAGCGATCGCTCGCGCCCTGGAGGTGGCAGGCTTCAAGGGCCAGAAAGGCCGCAGCGTCACGCTCTACGCCCCGGCGGCCGGTCTCACCCGCGTTGTCGTGCAAGGCATCGGCAAGCGCGCCGAGGTTTCGACCCTCACGCTCGAAGAAGCCGGCGGTCATCTGGCGGCAGCCCTCGCGCCCGAACCTCAGGCGGTCTTCCTCGCCGAGAGCCTCGGGCCCCAGGACGCGGCGCATCTGGCACTCGGCGCCGTGCTGCGCAGCTACCGCTTCGACCGCTACCGCACCAAGGAAAAGACCGAGGACAAGCCGAAGCTCGCCTCGGTTACGGTGCAGGCGGCGGAACTCACCAAGGCGCGCGCCGCCTTCGCCCCGCTGAAGGCGACGGCGGAGGGCGTCTTCCTCACCCGCGATCTGGTCACCGAGCCTGCCAACGTCCTCACCCCGGCGGAAATGGCGGAGCGGTGCAAGAAGCTCACGGCCCTCGGCGTGAAGGTCGAGGTCATGGGCCCCAAGGAACTCGCGAAGCTCGGCTTCGGCGCGCTGCTCGGCGTCGCGCAAGGCAGCGTGCAGGAACCCCGCGTCGTCATCATGCAGTGGAACGGCGGCGGGGCACGGCGCGTTAAGAAGCCGGTCTGTTTCGTCGGCAAGGGCGTCACCTTCGACACCGGCGGCATCTCCATCAAGCCCGCCTCCGGGATGGAGGACATGAAGTGGGACATGGCGGGTGCGGGGGCCGTGGTCGGCGCCATGGCGACGCTCGCCGGACGCAAGGCCAAGGTCGATGCCATCGGCATCGTCGGCCTGGTCGAAAACATGCCGTCGGGCACCGCGCAGCGCCCGGGTGACGTGGTAACGAGCTATTCCGGTCAGACCATCGAGGTGCTGAACACCGATGCCGAAGGCCGCCTCGTCCTCGCCGATCTCCTCTGGTACGCGCAGGAGAAGTTCGACCCGGCCTTCATGGTGAACCTCGCGACCCTCACCGGCGCCATCATCGTCTCCCTCGGCCAGGAGAATGGCGGCCTCTTCAGCAATGACGATGCCCTGTCCCAGAAGCTCACCGCCGCCGGCCTCGCGACGGGCGAGAAGCTGTGGCGCATGCCGCTGGGGGACGCCTACGACCGGCAGATCAAGTCCGAGATCGCGGACATGAAGAACATCGCGGGGCGCTATGGCAGCGCCATCGTCGCCGCCCAGTTCCTGCAGCGTTTCGTCAACGGCAAGCCCTGGGCCCATCTCGATATCGCCGGCATGGTCTGGTCCGGCAAGGATGCCGCCTGTGCGCCCAAGGGGGCCACCGCCTACGGCGTGCGCCTGCTCGATCGCCTCGTGCGCGACCATTATGAGGGCTGAGCTTCGCAGCCTGGATTGCTGACATGATGCCGACTTTGCAGATCCGGCCGCTCCTGCGGCTGATCGGTGCCGCGGATCTGGCGGGCCAGTCGCTGCGCGTCCTGCCCGTCATGCAGGGCGCCGTACCGGCCGACCATGCGGCTGCGGCGGCCGCCGGCGGCTTCACCGCGGCCCTGGGACAGACCCTGCCGCTCTTGGGCGAGACGGGTGGCCCCGTTTTCCTGCTGGGCCTGGGAGACGGCGCGCAACCGGAGGAGGCGGGCGCCGCGGCGGCCGCCGCGCTCTGGGATCGGACCCGCATCACGATCGACGGACGCGGCTTGCCGCGCAGCCTCAGCGTGCCGGTGGCCCTCGGCGCCGCGCTGCGCGCCTGGGCGCCACCGCAGCTCAGGCAGGGGCGCCGCGAGTCTGAGCCGGGCCAGAGCGAGACGTTGCACCTCGACCTGCTGGTCGATGACCCGGAGCGGATCGGGCGCCGCTTCCGGGCGGCGGAGGCCGCGTTGGAGGCGGTTTGCTTCGCGCGCTGGCTGATCGCGACACCCTCGAACCTGCTCACCCCCAAGGTCTTCGGGGCACAGATCAAGACGCTGGAAGCGGCGGGCCTCACGGTCGAAATCCTCTCGGGCCGTGCGCTTGCCACCCAAGGCTTCGGCCTGCTGCAGGCCGTGGGACGCGGCTCGGTGAACCCGCCACAGCTCGCCGTGCTGCGCTGGGCGGGCCGGCTCGCCGAGCCGCCGGTCTGCTTCGTCGGCAAGGGCATCACCTTCGATACGGGCGGCATCTCCATCAAGCCGGCTGACCGGATGTGGGAGATGCGGGGCGACATGGCGGGGGCGGCCGCCTGCGTCGGCGCCATCCTGGCGCTTGCGCGCCGCAACTCCCCGGCGCCCGCCGTTGCCGTGCTGGCACTGGCCGAGAACATGGTGGGAGCGGACTCCTACCGCCCCGGCGACGTCATCCAGGGTCATGCCGGCCTCACGGTCGAGATCGTCGATACCGACGCCGAGGGGCGGCTCGTGCTGGCCGATGCGCTCTCCTATGCCGTCAGCCGCTTCCGCCCCCGCGCCGTGATCGACCTCGCGACCCTCACCTATGCCGTGGGTGTGGCCCTCGGCCATGAAATGGCCGGCGTCTATGGCAATGACGATCTGCTTGCCGCCCATCTCGCGGCCGCCGGCGTCGCGGTCGGCGAGCGGGTCTGGCCCATGCCGGTGACGCCCGCGCAGCGCGAGCAGCTGGTCTCCGACATCGCCGACATCAAGCAGTGCCTGACCGGGCCGCTGGTGCCGGATGCGTCGCTGGCTGCGGCCTTCCTCGGCCGTTTCGTGGGCGAGACTCCTTGGGCACATATCGACATCGGCGCGGTGGATGCGCGGGAGGAGGCCGAAGGCCGCTATCCCGCCGGGCCTACCGCCTTCGGCGTGCGGCTGCTCGACCAGCTCGTCGCCGCGCGCTACGAAGACCCGGATCACCCTTGAGCCTGGAGCCATGGCGGAGATCGGCTTCTATCATCTGACGCGCACGGCGGTGGAAGCGGCACTGCCGCCTCTCCTCGGGCGCACGCTCGCGGCCGGCCAACGTGCCGTCATCCGCTGCGGCAGCGCCGAGCGTCTCGCCCATCTCGATAGCGCCCTCTGGCAATGCCAGAATCCTGATTGGCTGCCGCACGGCCATGCCGGCTCCGGCCACGCGGAATGGCAGCCGATCTGGCTGACGGAAGCGGACGAGGCGCCGAACCGCGCACGCTTCCTCTTTCTCATCGACGGGCAGGACAGTGCGCGCCTCGCCGAATACGAGCGTGTCTTCGATCTCTTCGACGGCAATGACGGTGAGGCGGTGGCAGCCGCGCGCAAGCGGTGGGTGGCGGCGAAGGCCGCGGGCCACCAGCTGAGCTACTGGCAACAGGGCCCACAGGGCTGGGAACGCAAGCAATGACCAAGATCGCGACTTTGCCCCACCGCGCCGTCATCGCCGTGACCGGCGAAGACCGGGTGTCCTTCCTGCAGGGCCTGGTGAGCCAGGACGTGACGCTGGCTGCCCCCGGCCATGCCCTGTGGTCGGCGCTGCTGACCCCACAGGGCAAGTGGCTCGCCGAGTTCTTCATCGTTCAGGACGGCGACCGGCTGCTGCTGGACGTGGAGGCGGAGCAGCGGGAGGATCTGATCCGCCGCCTGTCCCGCTTCCGTCTACGGGCGAAGGCGCAGCTCGCGGCTTCGCCCGAACAGGTGCAGGTGGCATGGGATGGCCCGGCGCCCAGTATCGGCGACGGTCTTCTGATTCCCGATCCGCGCCTACCGGAGGCCGGTTTCCGCCTTCTCACCACGGAACCGTTGACGGCGACCGCAACGCTGGAAGAGTGGGACCTGCACCGTCTCACCCTCGGTCTGCCAGATGGCTCCCGCGATTTGGAGACCGAGAAGACCGTGCTGCTCGAAGCCGGGTTCGACGAGCTGGGCGGCATTTCCTGGACCAAGGGCTGCTACATGGGCCAGGAGCTGACGGCACGCACCCGCTACCGCGGCCTGCTCAAGCGCCGCCTCGTCCCCGTCGAGATCGAGGGTGCGGTCCCGCCGCCCGGCACGCCGGTGCTGACGCCGGAGGGGCGGGATGTCGGCACCATGCGCTCGGCACAAGGGGCACGCGGCCTCGCCGTCCTGCGGCTCGAGGTGCTGGACGGGGCCACACCTCTCAGCGCTGGCGAGGCCCGCCTCCGACCGCAGCCGCCGGCCTGGATGAAGCTGCCCGAGGCTGCGACCGCCTGAGGGCGGTCAGTGTCCGCCGGACTGGTCGGCGGCGAGCACCGCCTTGGCGAGATCGCGATGCTGGGTGAGGATCGCGATGTTGAGCTGCGCGAACCGCCGGATGCCCGGATCATGCGTGTTCGCCGCTTCATCCCCGAAGCGCTTGATGTCCTTCCCATGATCTTCGACCTGATCTTTGAGGAAGGCCGTGTCGAAGCTCTGCCCGCCGAGGGGGGAGAGCGTGTCGTAGGTCTTCTGGCCGTCTGGTCCCATACCGTTCGGCGTCTCGAACTGCTCGGCATTGGCAAGCGCCGCCAGTTCGCTTTCCACTTGCACGTGGTCATCCACCATCAGCCGCGCAAAGGCCTGCACGGCCGGGCTCGCCGCCTTCTTCTCCGCAACCAGGCAGAGGTCGATCTCGGCCTGATTGTCATAGGCGGCATAGCGGAGGAAGTCGGCATCCGCTCCGCTGAGTTGCGGGGAGTGGGGCGTCTCCGCGGCCTG
Source organism: Acidisoma sp. 7E03 (assembly GCF_054665075.1). Taxonomy (NCBI): domain Bacteria; kingdom Pseudomonadati; phylum Pseudomonadota; class Alphaproteobacteria; order Acetobacterales; family Acidocellaceae; genus Acidisoma; species Acidisoma sp. 7E03. The sequence goes on along the minus strand of NZ_BAAFHE010000001.1, from coordinate 336,038 downwards.
TGCGGCCAATCCGAAGCATGTTGCGGCGAGAAGGGCAAAGGCCGGGGCGCGTGCGCGCATGACGGAGCATCCTTGGGTTGCGCTCCAGAAATTGGCGCCGCCGGCTGGCGGTTTCACCAGGCGTAACCGTCACAAAGGCGGAGCTGCCCTGGCCCTGCGGTCACAAGCCCGGGGGCGGCTCACAGCCCGAAGTTCGGCGCCATGATGGCGTTGTCCGCGCTCATCGTGGTGGCGTTGAGATTGGCCGCATAAGGAATGTCGTCCAGCCGCGCGGCCACGGCCCCGGGCGGGACGGTGAAGATCGGACTGGCGAGCAGGCGCGTGACCGCAGGCTGGTCGCCCGCCCGATAGGCCGCCGCAAGGCCCAGCATCGTATCGACCACGGCTTGAGAGGAGGCGGTAGGGTTGATGCCGATCTCGGTGCGCATCTTCTTCCGCCAGTCCAGCATTTGCAGGCGGACGAGGGGGTCCATGTCGATCCAGCGCGGATTGCTATTGAGCTCTCCGCCGAGATAATCGAGTGCGGCGATGGAATAGGCGGCTTTGGCCGGGTTTCCGGTGATGGCGTGGGCAAAGCCGAGGGCGGCGGCATCGAGCGCCGCCACGTCCTGATCGCCATTGGTGCCGAAGGCGCCTTGGGGCAGCTGCGCCGTATCGGGTGGCGCGTCGTAATGCAGACAGCCCGACAGACTGAACACCAGGCAGGCCGCGGCGAGAAGGCGAGGGAAGGTCACGCAGGAGCCTCCGTGGCGGCGCCGGGTTTTGCCGCGGCAAATGGGGAGCGAGGGCGGAAGTCCAAGAGGGCGGTGGGCTGCCGACACCCCGTCAACCCCGAGAGCGAACGGCGCATCCATTCACAAATACGAGAACTGGTCTGCACTCTTCCCATGCCTCCCTGAGAATGGCGTTATACCGTCACCATCTGTTTCTAGGTGTTACATCGGATGTGAAAGGAGGACCTCCATGCGCATTTCGAGAGATAAGGCACACATGGCGGCGATCGAACTGCCGCCCGGCGACCTCGAAACGTCGTTACTTAATCGAAAGAAGGAATTGGCAGCCGTTCTTCAAGCGGCGCTGAAGGTAGGGGCGGATTATCCGGCGCGGGAAGCCGGGCGTCGCGCGCTCACCGAGCTCATGAAGCTGGACCCTGATCTGCAGCCGGCGCCCACGGGCGTGGGCATTGCCCCCACGGGGCAGGTCATGTTCGCGGCGCAGAAGCGGCGCCGGATGCGCGCCGCCGTCTGACGGCGGCTGCGGTTCAAGGGCAGCGCGGCCCCGTGGTGCGGGGCCGCGCCCTTTGTCACATATGGATGGCGCCGTCTTCGAGCGCGAGCGCCGCTTCGCGCACGGCTTCGCTCAAGGTCGGATGCGCGTGGCAGGTCCGGGCCACATCCTCCGCCGAAGCACCGAATTCGATCGCCGTCGTCACTTCCGCGATCAAACCGCCTGCATCCGCGCCGATGATCTGGCATCCGAGCAGCCGGTCCGTCGTCTTTTCCGCGATCAGCTTGACATAGCCGTCCGTCATGCCAATGGCGCGCGCGCGGCCGTTGGCGGAGAAGGGGAACTTGCCGATCCGGTAGTCCACGCCCGCCGCCTTCAGCTCGGCTTCGCCCGCGCCCACGGTCGCCACTTCCGGCCATGTGTAGATGACGGAGGGGATGGCATTGTAGTTCACGTGCCCCGCCTGGCCGGCCAGGATCTCGGCAACGGCCATGCCTTCGTCCTCCGCCTTGTGCGCGAGCATCGGGCCCACCCGCACGTCACCGATCGCGTAGATGCCCGGCACGTTCGTCGCATAATGCGCGTCGGTCGCGACGCGACCGCGTTCATCCAGCGCGACACCGGCCTCGGCGAGGCCGAGACCATCGACATAGACGCGCCGGCCGATCGCGAGCAGCACGACGTCGGCCTCCACCGTCTCGGCGGCGCCGCCCTGCGCGGGTTCCACCGTCAGGGTCACACCCTTCTTGCCGGCCTCGGCCGTGGTCACCTTGGCACCGAGCTTGAAGGCGAAGCCCTGCTTTTCGAGGATGCGCTGGAAATCACGGGCCACGTCGGCGTCGAGCGTCGGCACGATGCGGTCGAGGAATTCGATGACCGTCACCTTGGCGCCGAGACGGTGCCAGACACTGCCGAGTTCGAGGCCGATGACACCGGCACCGATGACGACGAGGTGCTTCGGTACGGATTCGAGTTCGAGCGCGCCGGTCGAGGTGACAATGCGCCTCTCGTCCACAGTCACGCCCGGAAGGGGCGTGCTCTCGCTGCCCGTGGCAATCACGATGGCCTTGGCCGCGTATTCCTTGTCGTCCACGGCAACACGGCCCGCGCCCAGGATCTTGCCGGTGCCCTTCAGCCAGGTGACCTTGTTTTTGCGGAAGAGGAATTCGACGCCCTTGGTATTGGCGTTCACCACCTCCTGCTTGCGCGCCATCATGCGCGCGAGGTCGAGCTTCACGCTATCGATGAGGATGCCGTGCTCCTTGAAGCTTTCGGCGGCCTCATGGAAGTTCTCGGAGGACTGCAGCAGCGCCTTGGACGGGATGCAGCCGATGTTGAGGCAGGTACCGCCCAGCGTGTCGCGCTTCTCGACGCAGGCGACCTTGAGCCCGAGCTGGGCGGCGCGGATGGCGCAAACATAGCCGCCAGGGCCGGAGCCGATGACGATCAGGTCGAAAGCTTCGCTCATCTCTTTCTCTCCACGCACCACTCCGTCATGCCCAGCCTCGAGCCGGGCATCCACAGGCTGCGGCGCCCCGACGATGGATGGCCGGGTCAAGCCGCAGACGGCCCCACCCGACCATGACGACGTTGACGTCTGCTGCGATCACGCCAGCAGACGATCGGTTGATTAAAGCCCGAGCAGCAGGCGGCGGGGGTCTTCGATCGCTTCCTTGACGCGCACCAGGAAGGAGACCGCCTCCTTGCCGTCGATGATGCGGTGGTCATAGGTCAGCGCCAGATACATCATCGGCCGGATCTCCACCTTGCCGCCGATGGCGACCGGGCGCTCCTGGATCTTGTGCATGCCGAGAATGGCGGACTGCGGCGGGTTGATGATCGGCGTCGACATCAGCGAGCCATAGACGCCGCCATTGGTGATGCTGAAGGTGCCGCCGGTCAGCTCTTCGAGCTTGAGCTGCCCATCACGCGCGCGCTTGCCGAAGTTGGAGATGGCGCCTTCGATCTCGGCGAAGCCCATCTGGTCGGCGTCACGCAGCACCGGCACCACGAGGCCGTTCGGGCCGCCGACGGCGATGCCCATGTGCACGTAGTTCTTGTAGACGATGTCCTCGCCGTCGATCTCGGCATTGACGGCCGGGAACTCCTTGAGAGCCGAGACGCAGGCGCGCACGAAGAAGGACATGAAGCCCAGGCGCACGCCGCCGTGCTTCTTCTCGAAAGCGTCCTTGTACTGGGCGCGCAGCTGCATCGCTGCCGACATGTCCACCTCGTTGAAGGTGGTCAGCATCGCCGCCGTGTTCTGCGCTTCCTTCAGGCGGTTCGCGACCGTCTTGCGCAGGCGGGTCATCTTCACGCGCTCGTCGCGCGGCTCATCCTGGCGGGCGGCCTTGGGCGCCGGGGCCGGCTTGGCGGCGACCGGCTGCGGCTTGGATAGGAAATCGAGCACGTCGCCCTTGGTGATGCGGCCGTCCTTGCCGGAGCCCGCGCCGATGTCGGAGGCCGAGACGCCGGCTTCCGTCATGCGCTTCTGGGCTGCGGGGAAAGCGGCCGCGGCGGCCGGGCGCGGCACGGGGCCGGGCGCCGGCGGCGGCGGGTTCACGCCGGCCGCGGGCTTGGCGGCAGAGTGCGGCGCTGGGGCGGCAGCGCCAGCACCCGTCGCGATCGTACCCAGCACGGCGCCGACTTCGACTTCGCTGCCATCGGCGACGGCCTGGGCGGCGAGGGTGCCGGCCGTCGGCGCGGGCACTTCCACCGACACCTTATCCGTCTCGAGTTCGAGCAGCGGCTCGTCCGCCGCGACGGTGTCGCCGATCTTCTTGAGCCAGCGGGAGACGGTCGCCGAGGTCACGCTTTCGCCGAGGGCAGGGACCACGATGTCGACCGTGGCGCCGCCCGCCGCCGGAGCTTGGGAGGAGGGTGTGGCCTTCGCCGGGGCCGCCGCCTTGGGCGCCTTGGCCGCCGCGCTGCCATCGGCGATTTCGCCCAGCACCGCGCCCACTTCTACTTCCGCGCCGTCCTTCTGCAGGATAGGGCCGAGGGTGCCGGCAGCTGGTGCATTGACCTCCACCGTCACCTTGTCGGTCTCCAGCTCGACCAAGGGCTCGTCGGCGGCGACGGTGTCGCCTTCCTGCTTCAGCCACCGGGCAATGGTGGCGGAGGTCACGCTCTCGCCAAGCGTGGGAACCTTGATCTCGGTCGGCATCGTCGCTCCTGATCGGACTGACTAAGGTAACGGGCGGCTTATTGAAGCGCGGCGGCGACGAGCGCTGCCTGCTCCTGGGCGTGGGTCTTGGCAGAGCCGGTCGCCGGGCTCGCGGCTTCGGCGCGGCCGACGTAGCGGGGGCGCTTGGAGGCGGCGTCGATCGCCACCATCACGCGCTCCAGCCGGCGGTCGACGAAGCTCCAGGCGCCGTAATTCTCGGCCTCCTCCTGGCACCAGACGACCTCGGCATTGGGGTAGCTCTGCAGCACGGTGCGCAGGCCCATCGCCGGAAAGGGATAGATCTGCTCCAGGCGGATGATCGCGACGTCCTGGATGCCACCCTCGCGGCGCGCCGCCAGCAGGTCGTAATAGACCTTTCCGGTGCAGATCACGACGCGGCGGATCTTCTCGGCGGGCGCCAGATCGTCGATCTCGCCGATCACCTTGCGGAAGCTCGTGCCCTCGGCCATTTCGCTGAGCGGCGAGACCGCGAGCTTGTGGCGCAGCAGGCTCTTCGGCGTCATGATCACGAGCGGCTTGCGGTAGTTCCGCTTCAGCTGCCGGCGCAGCGCATGGAAGTAGTTGCCCGGCGTCGTGATGTTGCAGACCTGCATATTGTTCTCGGCGCAGAGCTGCAGATAGCGCTCCATACGGGCGGAGGAATGCTCCGGCCCCTGGCCTTCCATGCCATGCGGCAGCAGGAGGGTGAGGCCCGACATACGCAGCCACTTGGTCTCGCCGCTCGCGATGAACTGGTCGATCACCGCCTGGGCACCGTTCGCGAAGTCACCGAACTGCGCTTCCCACAGAACCAGGGTGCGGGGATCGGCGACCGAATAGCCGTATTCGAAGCCGAGCACGCCGACTTCGGACAGCAGCGAGTTGTAGATCTCGATCTTCGCCTGGCCGTCGCGGATGTTGTTGAGCGGCGTGTATTCGTTCTGGTTGGTCTGGTCGATCAGCACGGCATGGCGCTGGCTGAAGGTGCCACGCTGGCAATCTTCGCCGGAAAGCCGCACGCGATGGCCTTCGAGCAGCAGCGAGCCATAGGCCAGCGCCTCGCCGGTCGCCCAGTCGATGCCTTCACCGCTGTCGATCGCGACCTTCTTGGCTTCGAGCTGGCGGGCAATCTTGGGGTTGAGATCGAAATTCTCCGGCGCACGGGAGATCGCGGCGCCGACGTCCTTGAGGGTCTCGAGCGAGACGCCGGTCTTCTCTTCCTGGCGGGTCTCGTCGTCCTCACCCCGGTTGAGGCCGGTCCACTTGCCTTCCAGCCAATCCGCCTTGTTCGGCCGGTAGGACTTGGCGGCCTGGAAGGACTCTTCCAGCTTGTCGGTGAAGCGATCCCAGACGCCCTGGGCTTCGTCCGCGCTCATCACGCCATCCGCCACCAGCTTCTCGGCATAGAGGGTGCGGGTCGTCTTCAGCGCGCCGATGGCGCGATACATGATCGGCTGGGTAAAGGCCGGCTCGTCCGATTCGTTGTGGCCATGGCGGCGGTAGCAGACGATGTCGAGCACCACGTCGCAGCCGAATTCCTGGCGGAATTCGGTCAGCAGGCGGGCCGCGAAATAGACCGCTTCCGGGTCGTCGCCGTTCACGTGGATGATGGGGGACTGTACCGATTTCGCGACGTCCGTGCAGTAGAGGCCCGAATAGGCATGGGCCGGCACGGTGGTGAAGCCGATCTGGTTGTTGGTGATGACGTGGATAGTGCCGCCGGTGCGGTATCCGATGAGCTGGCTCATCGCCAGCGTCTCATACACGATACCCTGGCCGGCGAAGGCGGCGTCGCCGTGCAGCAGGATGCCCATGACCGAGCGGCGGGACTTGGTGTCGCCCGCCTCGTCCTGGCGCGCACGGACCTTGCCCACCACAACCGGGTCGACGACCTCGAGATGGGACGGGTTGGGCTGGAGCGAGAGATGCACCTTGTGGCCGGCGATCTCGACGTCCGTCGAGGTGCCGAGATGGTATTTCACGTCGCCCGACCCTTGGACGTCGTCCGGCTTCGGGCTCATGCCGCCGAACTCGCTGAAGACCGCGGTGAAGGGCTTCTTGACGACGTTGACGAGGGTGTTGAGGCGGCCGCGATGCGCCATGCCAATGGCGATTTCGTTGACCCCGCCTTCCGCGGCTGTGCGGATGATGGTGTGCAGGGCGGGGATGGTGGATTCACCGCCCTCGAGGCCGAAGCGCTTGGTACCGACGTAGCGCTTCTGGCAGAAGACTTCGAAGGCTTCGGCTTCCGTCAGCTCCTGCAGCAGCTTCTTGCGGCAGTCGGGCCCGAGCTGGTTGCGCCAAGCCACGCCTTCGATGCGCCGCTGCAGCCAGTCCTTCTGCGCGGCGTCCTGGATGTGCATGAATTCGATGCCGATGGTGCCGCAATAGGTCGCCTGCAGCACCGCCAGGATTTCACGCAGGGTCGCCGTTTCGCGGCCGAGCATATTGTCGATGAAGATCGGCTTGTCGTAGTCGGCCGGCGTAAAGCCGTAGGTCGCGGGATCGAGTTCCGGATTCTTCCGGCGCTCCTGCTGGCCGAGCGGATCGAGCTTGGCGCCGAGATGGCCGCGCACGCGATAGGCGCGGATCAGCATCATGGCGCGGATGGAATTGATCGTGTCTTCGTGCGCGTGGCTGGCGGCGGCGGCGCGCGCCATCGGCACGCCGGGGCTCGATTGCGCGGCGGCGGCAGGTGCGCTCTTGCCCTCGGCCTTCTTCGGCGCGGGCGGCGCGTCGGACTCGATTTCCCAGTGGCGGGGCGCCCAGGAAGCGCCGGAGGCGTCGGTCAGAACCGAGCGGGCTTCGTCGTTGAGGGCCTCGAAGAGGGTCGCGAAGCTTGGGTCCACCGAGGCGGGGTCCCGCACCCACCGAGCGTAGAGATCGGCGATGAAGGCAGCATTGGCACCGTTGAACGCGGTCGCGAGAAGATCGACGCCTGGCATGGGGGCTCCGTTGAATACAGTCCCGCCGGTCGGGCGGGGCCGCCGCTGATGGCACGTGCTATAAGCCGCGGCGCCCGTCAAAAATAGTCCGTGCTGGTTGATTAGGAGACAACCCAGTCAAACGCCTGGGTTGATCCCTGTGCATAGTAATGCCCTACTCTAGTCGTATTTCGCAGAGCAGGACATTTGTTCAGCGCAACTAGCGCTGGGCTCAACCGCCCAGCGCCTTGACCATCGTGCTGCCGAGCGAGGCCGGGCTGTCGGCAACGTGGATGCCGGCGGCCTTCATCGCCTCGGTCTTGGCGGCCGCCGTGTCCTTGCCGCCGGAGATGACGGCGCCGGCATGGCCCATGCGGCGGCCCGGAGGGGCGGTCGCACCCGCGATGAAGCCGACGACCGGCTTCTTCGTGCCGCTCTGCTTGATGAAGTCGGCCGCGACGATCTCGCTCTGGCCACCGATCTCGCCGATCATGATCAGCGCTTCGGTCTCGTCGTCCTTCAGGAACATCTCGATCACGTCGAGGAAGTCGAGGCCCTTCACGGGGTCGCCACCGATGCCGACGCAGGTGCTCTGGCCGAGGCCCGCCGCCGTGGTCTGCGCCACCGCCTCATAGGTCAGCGTGCCCGAGCGGCTGACGATTCCGATCTTGCCGCGGCGGTGGATGTGGCCCGGCATGATGCCGATCTTGCAGGCATCCGGCGTGATCACGCCCGGGCAGTTCGGCCCGACGAGGATGGACTTCGAATCCAGCAGTGCCCGGCGCACCTTCACCATGTCCAGTACCGGAATGCCTTCGGTGATGCAGACGATCAGCGGCATCTCGGCGTCGATCGCCTCGAGGATCGAGTCCGCCGCGAAGGGCGGCGGCACATAGATCGCGCTGGCGGTCGCGCCGGTCTTCTCGCGCGCCTCGCGCACCGTGTCGAAGACCGGCAGGTCGATATGGACGGAGCCGCCCTTGCCCGGCGTGACACCGCCGACGACCTTCGTGCCATAGGCGATCGCCTGCTCGGAATGGAACGTCCCCTGGGCGCCGGTGAAACCCTGGGTGATGACGCGGGTATTGCTGTCGACGAGGATGGCCATGTTATGCGGCTTCCTTAACGGCGCGGACCACCTTTTCGGCGGCATCCGCAAGATTGTCGGCCGCGATGATCGGCAGGCCGGACTTCGCCATGATTTCCTTGCCGAGGGCGACGTTGGTGCCCTCGAGACGAACCACGAGCGGGACGGTGAGGGAGACTTCGCGGGCCGCCGCGATCACGCCTTCGGCGATGACGTCGCAGCGCATGATGCCGCCGAAGATGTTCACCAGAATCCCCTCCACGTTCGGGTCGGAGAGGATGATCTTGAAGGCCGCCGTCACGCGCTCCTTGGTGGCGCCGCCGCCCACGTCCAGGAAGTTCGCGGGTTCGCCGCCGTAGAGCTTGATGATGTCCATGGTGGCCATGGCGAGGCCGGCGCCGTTCACCATGCAGCCGATGGTGCCGTCGAGCGCGACGTAGGAGAGGCTGTACTTGTTCGCCTCCAGCTCCTTCGGGTCTTCCTCGGCCTCGTCGCGCAGTTCTTCCAGCTCGGGATGGCGGAAGAGGGCGTTGTCGTCGAAGCTCACCTTGGCGTCGAGCGCCACGACGTCACCGGCCTTCGTCACGACCAACGGGTTGATCTCGACGATCGCGCAGTCGAGATCGACGAAGGCCTTGTACATCGCCAGCACGAACTTGGTGAAGGCGCCGACCTGTTTGCCGGTGAGGCCGAGGCCGAAGGCGAGGCCGCGGGCATGGAAGGCGGAGATGCCGGTCGCCGGGTCGATCGCCGTGCGCAGGATCTTCTCAGGCGAATGCTCGGCGACCTCTTCGATCTCCATACCGCCTTCGGTGGAGGCCATGATGAGGATGCGCGAGGTGGCGCGGTCCACCAGCAGCGAGAGATACAGCTCGCGGGCGATGTCGCAGCCGGCTTCGATATAGACCCGGTTCACGGTCTTACCGGCGGGGCCGGTCTGCTTCGTGATCAGGGTGTGGCCCAGCATGGCGGCGGCCGCTTCGCGGACTTCCGCCGGGGACTTGGCGAGCCTGACGCCGCCCTTGCCGTTCGGATCGTCGGCGAAGCGGCCGGCGCCGCGCCCACCTGCGTGGATCTGCGACTTCACGACGTAGATCGGCCCCGGCAGTTTCTCGGCGGCGGCGGCCGCTTCGTCCGGGGTCCAGGCTACGTGGCCATCGAGCACGGCCACACCTGCGGCCTTCAGAAGCTCTTTGGCCTGGTATTCATGGATGTTCATGAGGTTCAGCCCACCAGTTGCTTGGATGCGTCAACCAGGCTGCGAACCCCGGCGCAGGACCGCTCGAAAGCGGCCTGCTCGGCTTCGTTCAGCCTGATCTCGACGATACGTTCGACGCCCCGCGCCCCGATGACGGCGGGAACGCCGACATAGAGGTCGTGGATGCCGTATTGGCCGGTCAAATAGGCGGCGCAGGGTAGCACCCGCTTCTTATCCCGGAGATAACTCTCCGCCATGGCGATGGCAGAGGACGCCGGCGCATAAAAGGCGCTGCCGCGTTCGAGCAGCTTCACGATCTCGCCACCGCCGTTGGCGGTGCGGGAGACGATGGCGGCAATGCGCTCCTCCGTCGTCCAGCCCATCGCGATGAGATCGGGGACGGGAATGCCGGCGACGGTCGAATAGCGCACGAGCGGCACCATCGCGTCGCCATGGCCGCCCAGCACGAAGGCGGTGACGTCTTCCACGGAGACGTCGAATTCCTGAGCCAGGAAGAGGCGGAAGCGCGCGCTGTCCAGCACGCCCGCCATGCCCACCACGCGCTCGGGCGGCAGGCCCGATTTCTGCTGCATGACGCCCACCATGGCGTCGAGCGGATTGGTGATGACGATGACGAAGGCGCCGGGGCAGTATTGGCCGATCCCCTCGGCGACTTGCGCGATCACGCTTGCATTCTTGGCCACGAGGTCGTCCCGCGACATCCCGGGCAGGCGGGGGAAGCCGGCGGTCACGATCACCACGTCCGATCCCGCGATCATCGCGTAATCCGAGCCGCCGACCAGGGTGGCGTCGAAGCCTTCGACGGGGCTCGCCTGCATGATGTCCAGCGCCTTGCCGGCGGCGACGCCGCCGAAGACGTCGAAGAGCGCCACGTCACCCAGTTCCCGAAGGCCGATCAGATGCGCCAGCGTGCCGCCAATATTGCCGGCGCCGATCAGGGCGATCTTGTTCCGGGCCATGAGGGTCCTTCCACGAGTGACACGGGAGGCGGACGGGGGAGGGCAGCCGAAGCTCCTGAAAGCGGAGCGGAGGCGAAGAAGACGGCCCGTGCTAGCTCAAGTGTTGCAGTGCGACAAGAAGGGTTCGGGCGCCATTACTCTGTATATTCATGCGGGTCTGCACTGCCCGCATTGCGGGACTGTCATCAGCCGGTGAGGAACCAGAGACGAAAGAGCGCCGTCTGCACCCGGCTGTTGCGTTGGAAACCGGGAATCCCGAGCGCACGCAAGCGGGCGGGGAGCCTGCCCTTCAGACTTTCGGAAATCTGCGCGAGCTGGCGCCGGGCCTCGGGCGTAAGGGCGGCGGCATTGTCTTCGAGCGCTGCTACATTTTTCCTAAATACAGACATAAATTCTTGTGGTCCGCGTCGCAACGCCGCCAGGGCACGCCGCACGGGAGAAGAGGGCGCCCCGACCAGATTCGTCCCATGCTGGCGGTAGAGGATCACGGCGCGCTCGTCGCGCAGGATGGTACCGCCTGCGGCCGACACCAGCAGATAGCACCACCAGTCGTGCCAGCCGGCTGCGGGCGGGCGGCTCGCCGCGATCAGCGCGATCGCCGGGCGGTTGAGGGCCACCGTACAGCCGGTCGCGATGTTCTGGGTGAGGCAGGTGGGAAAACCTGCCGGGCCGGCGAGGGAGGCGGACAGCCCGATCTCCCGCAAATCCTGATCCACCAGTCGCTGCCGCGCGCAGTAGAGCGCCGGCTGGCCCGCGGGCACCTCGGCCAAAAGGCTCAAGCCCTGCGCCAGCTTTTCAGACAGCCATACATCGTCCTGATCGGCGAAGAAGGCGGCCGGCATGCCCTCGGCTTCAGCCGCGCGCAGCAGGGCCATAAAGCTGCCCATCACCCCCTGATTGCCCTGGGGCTGGTCCACTTGCCGCAGGCGCCCGGGGTTAGCCTGCCCCCAAGCGGTCATCAGCGCGACGGTCCCGTCGCGGGAGCCGTCGTCCCGCCAGAACAGCAGCCAGCCGGGCTCGCTCTGGGCCAGCAGGCTCTCCAGGAAAGGTGCCAGATAGGCGGCGCCGTTATAGGTGGAGAGCAGGATGGCGCAGCGGGGCACCGTCTCGCCCGGCATGGGATCAGCCCTGAGGGGCGAGCAGCCGGTCGATGGTCCGGGCCAGGCTCGCGCGCCAGTCCGGCAGACGCACGCCGAAGGTCTCTGCCAGCTTGCCATTGTCCAGCCGGCTGTCGGCTGGGCGCTTGGCCGGGGTCGGCCAGTCGGCCGTGGTGATCGCCTCGACCTCGGGGAAGGGGCCGCCATGGCGCTGCGCTTCCTCGAAGGTCGCGATGGCGAGCCCGTGCCAGCTCGTCTCCCCCGCGCCCGTCGCGTGGAACAGGCCGCCGAAGCCCGGCTGCCAGCCGTCACGCGCGATCACCGCGATGATGTCGAGGATGGCGGCAGCCAGGTCCTCGGCCGCGGTCGGGCTGCCGATCTGGTCCGCGACGACGCGCAGCTTCGGCAGCTTCGCGCCCGCCGTCAGCATCGTCTTCACGAAATTCTTGCCCGTGTCGGAATAGACCCAGGCGGTGCGGAGGATCACCGACTTGCCGCCCGCGGCCAGTACCGCCGCCTCGCCGTCCCGCTTGGTGCGGCCATAGGCGCCGGTCGGGTTGGTGGGGTCGGTCTCGACATAGGGCGCGCCCTTGTCGCCATCGAAGACGTAGTCGGTCGAGATGTGGATGAAGGGGATGTCGCGGCCCGCGCAGAGGGTCGCGAGCATCGCCGGGCCGTCGCGGTTGGCGCGCGCAGCCCCGGCTTCGTCGCCTTCCGCCGCATCCACCGCCGTATAGGCGGCGGCGTTCACTACGTAGGCCCAGGGGCGGCTCTCGAAGACGGCCGTGATCGTCTCCGGCCGATCGAAGTCGAAATCGGGACGGCCGAGGACGACGACCTCCATGCCGCGGGCAGGCGCCAGACGCCCCAGCGCAAGAGCCACCTGGCCCTGGCCGCCGGTGACGAGGATCGGTCCGATCGTCATGGGCTCAGCCTTCGTAGGTGAACAGCGTGCCCGCCTCGCGCAGCGTGGGCAGGAGTTTGTCCTTGTCGGAGAGCACGACCTCTTCCGGCGCCACGGGCCAGGGCAGAGCGAGGTCGGGGTCGTTCCAGATCACGCCGGCTTCGCTCGCCTTGTCGTAATCGCCGGTCACTTTGTAGACGACCTCGGTATTCGGCTCGAGCGTGCAGAAGCCATGCACGAAGCCGCCCGGAATCCAGAGCTGCTGCCAGTTCTCGGCGGAGAGTTCGGCGGCGACCCACTTCCCGAAGGTCGGCGAGCCGACGCGGGCATCCACCGCCACGTCCCAGATCGCGCCGCGCACGCAGCGCACCAGCTTGCCCTGGATGAAGGGGGCAAGCTGGCAGTGCAGGCCGCGGATGACGCCGCGCGGCACGGACAGGCTGTGATTGTCCTGCACGAAGGGGCCGGCGATGCCGGTCGCCTCCTGCAGCTTCTTCGCGTTGAAGGTTTCCGAGAAGAAGCCCCGCGCATCGCCGAATTTCGGCGGCGTGATGAGCAGGACTTCGGGGATGGCGAGCTTCTCAACCTTCATGGCGCAGCCTCCTCGAGGATCAGATGTGGCCGTCGGCGAGTTCGTTCAGGAAGCGGCCGAGCTCCGTCTTGCCCAGCGCCTTGGCCTGCACCCGCAGCTCGTCCGCCGTGATGAAGCCACGGCGGAAGGCCACTTCCTCGGGGCTACCGACCAGCATGCCCTGGCGGGACTGGATGGTCTGCACGAAGGTCGCTGCCTGCATCAGGCTGTCCGGCATGCCGGCATCGAGCCAGGCCGCCCCGCGGCCCAGCCGCTCCACATGCAGCGTGCCTTCTTCGAGATAGATCTTGTTGAGGTCGGTGATCTCCAGCTCGCCGCGGGGTGAGGGCTTGATGCTTTCGGCGAAGTGGGTGACGCGCTTGTCGTAGAAATAGAGGCCGGTCACCGCCCAGTTGGACTTGGGCACCGCCGGCTTCTCGACGATCTCCAGCGCGTGGCCGGTATCGTCGAAGCTCACCACGCCGTAACGCTCGGGGTCGCGCACCTGATAGGCGAAGACGGTGGCGCCTTCCGGCCGGGCGGAGGCGGCGCGCAGCAGCGTCGACAGATGCTCGCCATGGATGATGTTGTCGCCGAGGGCCAGCGCGCAGGCCTCGCCCGCCAGCCATTCCTTCGCGATGAGGAAGGCCTGGGCGATGCCGTCCGGCTTCGGCTGTTCGGCATAGGTGAACTTCACGCCGAAGCGGGAGCCATCACCCAGCAGGCGCTTGAACTGCGGCAGGTCGGCCGGGGTCGAGATCAGCATGATCTCGCGGATGTCGGCCAGCATCAGCGTGGTCAGCGGGTAATAGACCATTGGCTTGTCGTAGACCGGCAGCAGCTGCTTGGAGGCCGCCAGCGTCATCGGGTGCAGCCGCGTGCCGGAACCACCGGCCAGCAGGATACCTTTCATCGGATTCTCGTTCTCTCTTGTGCGCGCGATCGTCAGGCGGGGAGGGTTATCAGGCGGCGGTGCCGAGGCGCTGGCCCTGATAGCGGCCGCCGCGGATCTTTTCCCACCATTCCCGGTTGTTCAGGTACCACTCGACGGTGCGGGACAGGCCGCGCTCGAAATCATGCGCCGCCTTCCAGTCGAGCGCGGCCTCGGCCTTGGACGGGTCGATCTCGTAGCGGAAATCATGGCCCGGGCGGTCGGTCACGAACTGGATCAGGCGCGAACGCGGGCCGGCCGGGTCGGGCACGCGGCGGTCGAGCTCGGCGCAGATCGCATGCACCACTTCGAGGTTGGTCCGCGGCTGGCGGGCGCCGATGCAATAGGTCTCACCCGGCTTGCCCTGGGTCAGCACCTTCACCAAAGCGACCGCGTGGTCTTCCACGAAGAGCCAGTCGCGCTTGTTGGAGCCGTCGCCATAGACCGGCAGGGTCTTGCCTTCGAGGGCATTGAGGATGACGAGCGGGATCAGCTTTTCGGGGAAGTGCCAGAAGCCATAGTTGTTCGTCGTGTTGGAGACGAAGGTCGGCAAGCCGTAGGTGTGGTTCCAGGCGCGGACCAGATGGTCGGACGCGGCCTTGGAGGCGGAATAGGGGCTGCGCGGGTCGTAGGGGGTGGTCTCGCTGAAGGGCGGGTCGTTCTCTTCCAGCGCGCCGAACACCTCGTCGGTCGAGACGTGGTGGAAGCGGAAGCCCTCCTTCTTGGCGCCGGTCAGCGTGCCGTAATAGCCGCGCACCGCCTCCAGCAGGGTGAAGGTGCCCATGATATTGGTGCGCATGAAATCGCCGGGCCCGTCGATCGAGCGGTCGACATGGCTTTCAGCGGCGAGATGCATCACCGCATCGGGCTCACGGCTCGCGAAGATCTCGCGCATCGCCGCGGCATCGGCGATGTCGGCGCGAATCAGCTCGTGGCGGTTGCTCGTGCGGGCCTCTTCCAGTGCTTCCTCGGAGGCCGCATAGGTCATGGCATCGACATTGATGACGGAATGATCCGTGTCGCGGATCAGGTGGCGCACCACGGCCGATCCAATGAAGCCACACCCACCCGTGATCAGCAGACGCATCGTGATCCTACCCAGCATTAAGGATTAGGCTGGACTGGCATGTTTGCCGCTGGGGAGCAAGCAATTCTGCCCAAAATGTTGCGGTGCAGCGTGCTTCACGAATGCGTCAGAACCGAGGGAGAGGGCGGTGCTGTGCGGCGTGGCGGCGCAAGGCTCCATCGCCCTGCGGGAAGGGCGGAAGCGCCCGACATTGATTGACAGCGAGCCCCGGCCTCCTTATGCACCGCACACCGCGACGGGCTGGGTGACCGGCCTCGTCCATTGTCGTGTTTATGAAACTCCAGCCCGGGCCGCTCTGTGGTTCCGGCTTTGCCAAGATCGGGCCTGAACCATGAAGGTGCGTAACTCCCTCCGTTCCGCGAAGACCCGCGACAAGAACTGCCGCGTCGTCCGCCGCCGCGGCCGGGTCTATGTGATCAACAAGAAGAACCCGCGCATGAAGGCCCGCCAGGGCTGATTGCGGCGGCCGCGCTCTGGCGCGGCTGGTTTGCGAGATAGAAAAGGGCGGATGGCGCAGGCTATCCGCCCTTTTCGCGTTTGGCGACGATAGGCGTAGGCTGGGCTCAGCATGGCCGAGCTCAACCCACCGTCGCCTTACCCCTCGAAGGGGTCCTTCATCAGAATGGTGTCGTCTCGCTCGGGGCTCGTGGAGAGCAGCGTCACCGGGCATTCCACCAGCTCTTCGATGCGGCGGATGTATTTGATCGCTTGGGCCGGCAGATCGGCATAGGAGCGCGCACCCCGGGTCGAATCGCTCCAGCCCTCCAGCGTCTCGTAGATCGGGCGGGCCCGCGCCTGGGCGCCGAGCGCCGCGGGCAGGTGATGCACGGTGCGGCCGTCGATCTCATAGCCCGTGCAGATGCGGAGCACCGGAAACGCGTCCAGCACGTCGAGCTTGGTCAGCGCCAGGCCCTGGATGCCGCCGACCTTCACCGCCTGGCGCACCATCACCGCATCGAACCAGCCGCAGCGCCGGGGGCGGCCCGTCACCGTGCCGAATTCATGGCCGCGCTCGCCCAGCGTGCGGCCGGTCTCGTCGAACAGCTCGGTCGGGAAGGGGCCGGAGCCCACGCGAGTCGTATAGGCCTTGGCGATGCCGAGCACGGTGCCGACGACCGAGGGGCCGACGCCTGCGCCCGAGGCCGCGGTGGCGGCGACGGTGTTGCTGCTCGTCACGAAGGGATAGGTGCCGTGGTCCACGTCCAGCATCACCGCCTGGGCACCCTCGAAGAGGATGCGCCGGCCGGCGCGGCGCGCCTCGTCCAGCAGCTCCCAGACGGGCTCGGCGAAGGGCAGCAGGAGGGGCGCGAGTTCCAGCAGCCGGTCGAGCAGCGCCTGCTTCTCGAAGGGCTCCGCGCCGAGGCCGGTCAGCAGGGTGTTGTGGTGCAGCAGCAGCTCGTCGAGCTTGTGCGACAGTGTCTCTGGCTCCGCCAGATCGCAGAGGCGAATGGCGCGGCGGGCAACCTTGTCCTCATAGGCCGGGCCGATTCCCCGCCCGGTGGTGCCGATCTTGTGCTCGCCCCGGGCGGCTTCGCGGGCGCGGTCCAGCGCGCCATGCAGCGGCAGGATCAGCGGCGCGTTCTCGGCGATGCGCAAGGTTTCGGGCGTAATGGTCAGCCCCTGCGCCTGCAGGCGCTGCATCTCGGTCAGCAGCGCTTCGGGGTCGACGACCACGCCATTGCCGATGACGCCGAGCTTGCCGCGCACGAGGCCGCTCGGCAGCAGGGAGAGCTTGTAGGTCTGGTCGCCCACGACCAGCGTATGGCCGGCATTGTGACCGCCCTGGAAGCGCACCACCACGTCGGCGCGGCTCGCCAGCCAGTCCACCACCTTGCCTTTGCCCTCGTCACCCCATTGGGCGCCGATGATCGCGACATTCGCCATGAGCGGGTACTCCGGAAACTCTTCTTATAAGTCGGTCAGGTTGGGTCGGGGTCAGGCCAGCGCCGTGGCGGCGCCATCCTGCAGCAGATGGGTGCAGCCGAGGCGGCGTGCGGCCGCCTCCGGCCGGTCGGTCTCGTCGCCGAGAGCGGCGATCGTAGCGAAGCCTTGCGCTCGAAACCGGGCGGCGAGGCTCGCCTCGGTGCCCGCGGGCACGTAGAGGCGGGGGCGCAGAAGCGGTGGCCGCGCCGCCTCCAGAATCGCATCGGGGAAGAGGGTGAGGCCGGTCGCCGGCTCCTGCTCGCCGCTGAGATAACGGCCACCCCGACCCAGTTCCTGCTGGTGGCCCAGGGCATAGACGGTGACGGAGGGGCCGGTGTGATAGCGGAAGCCGCGGAACTCCAGCGGATCGACGGTCAGCCGCAGCGCAGGGGCGCGTGCGCGGACGGCGGCGACGACGGCGGCGAGACGGTCGGCAAGGGCGCGCGCTTCGGGCGGCAGTTCCACCTCGGCCAGCACGGCAAGCGCGCCGGTCGCTTCGCCGGCCGCGAGCAGCAGGCGCGTCAGCACCTCGGCGATGGCGCCGCCGAGCCGGCTGACGGCTGCCGCATCCTTGCGGTCCAGCGCATGGGCGAGGTTCGCGCGATGCTCGGGCTTGAAGCCGCCATGGTCGAGCAGCATCGCGGCCATCGTCGGCATGGCGAGGTCGAAGCTCACCGCCGTCAGGCCGAGGGCGGCCAGCGCCTCGGCTCCGGTCAGGATGATCTCGGCATCCGCTTCCGGCGCGTCCGAGCCGATCAGCTCGATGCCGGCCTGTGCCACCTGCCGGTCAGGCGCGAGCTGCGTGCCGCGTACGCGCAGGCAGTGTTCGGCATAGGAGAGGCGGAGCGGCCGGGGGGCAGCCGCCAGCCGGGTATTGGCGATGCGGGCCACCTGCGGCGTGGTATCGGCCCGCAGGCCCAGCATGCGCTGGCTGTCCGGGTCCATCAGCCGGAAGGTCTGTTCCGAGACGGCGGCGCCCGTGCCGGCCAGCAGGCTGTGTTCGAACTCGACCAGCGGCGGTTTGACGCGCTGATAGCCGTGAGCGGCGAAGACATCCATCATCGCTTCGATCGACCGCGCCTCGATTTCGGCAGCGGGGGGCAGCAGGTCGCGCAGGCCGGCCGGCAGCAGAGCGGGGTTGGGGGGCAGGTCGTCGGTCACGTCGGCTCCGTCTCACGTCGCATCGGCGGAGAGGCCGGGAAAGCCCAGGGCGATGCGCAGGCGCTATAGCACCCGGGCGCCCGATGACAAAACGAATGCAGGCTCTTTGATTCGTTTACGAAACATAAAGACTGTGCACAAGCTGTGCTGTCATGCTCTTCGGCACGCCGCTCTTTCTCTTCGGCTTCCTGCCCCTCGCCCTGGTGGGCTTCCGGCTGGCGGCATGGTGGGGTGGGGATCGCGCCGCGCTGATCTTTCTTCTGGGTATGAGCTTCGTCTTCTATGCCTCTGGAAACCCTTGGGATGTGCCGCTTCTGGCGGGCTCCATCCTCGGCAATGCCTGGCTCGCGCGGCGGGTGGCCTCACGGCCCTGGTTCCTCTGTGCGGTGGCGCTCAATCTCGGCCTGCTGGCGCTCTTCAAATACGGCACGCTCATCGCCCGATCGCTGGGGCTGACCGCGCCCGGCCTGATGCTGCCACTCGGGATCAGTTTCTTTACCTTTCAACAGATTATGTATCTTTCCTCTTGCCGTAGCACAGGTCGTGCTGGGCCGTTTTTGCCTTACGCCAACTGTATTGCCTTTTTTGCGCATCTTCTGGCCGGACCGCTGGTGCGGCCGGCCGAGATCATGCCGCAGATCGCGGCCAGTCCCCGCCGACGGGTCCTTCCGGCCGAAGTGGCGGAGGCTCTGACCATCATCCTGCTCGGCCTCGCCAAGAAGCTGGTATTGGCCGACAGTTTCGCCCCTCTCGCCGATCGTGGCTTCGATGCGGCGGCGCAGGGCTTGGCCCTGACCTTCGCCGAGGCCTGGGTCGCGCTGCTGGCCTTCGCCTTGCAGATCTATTTCGACTTCTCGGGCTATTCGGACATCGCGATCGGGCTCGCGCGCCTCGTCGGCCTGCGCTTCCCGCTCAACTTCAACAGCCCTTACAAAGCATTGACGATACGGGATTTCTGGCGACGCTGGAACATCACGCTGAGCCAGTTCCTGCGCGATTTCCTCTACATTCCGCTGGGCGGCAATCGCCACGGCGAGGCAAGGCGGCGCTTCAATCTGATGGTGACGATGCTGCTCGGCGGCCTGTGGCACGGGGCCGATTGGCGCTTCCTGCTCTGGGGCGGCCTGCACGGGTTCTATCTCATCGCCCATGAGCTCTGGGACCGGCATGCGCCGAGCTGGGCGCGGCTGCCCTGGCCGCTGGCACGGGCCTTGACGCTGCTCGCCGTGGTGCTCGCCTGGGTGCCGTTTCGCGCGGCAGACATGGCAGCCGCCTGGAGCATCCTGTGCGGCCTCGGTGGTCTGAACGGCATCGCCTTGCCGCGCGGGCTCATCGCGCTCTGGCCACCGCTCGGCCTGCTCGCGCGGCCGGTGCCGGTGCTCGCGGCGCTCGGCGACGCGCGGACGCTCGCGCTGCCGGAAGCCTGTGCGCTCCTCGCCTTCGGCTGGATCATCGTCCTCGCGGTGCCCCAGCTGCATGCTCTGTCCACGCGCGGGCGCGCCCTGGGCCTCGTCCTCTCCGGCGGTTTCACGCTGCAGGCGCTGGTCTTCGCGGGCGCCGCGCCGCCCTTCCTCTATTTCCGCTTCTGAGATGCGACGGCTCTCCACCCTCGTGGCCCTGCTGTGCGTGTCCCTGCTTCTCTATGGCGCGCTCTTCGCCCTGATCCTCGACCGGCCGCTCGATCTCGGCCCGCTGCGCCGGGCCTGGGCCGAGAAGATCGCGGCAGCCGAGGCCGTTCACGGACCGAAGCTCGTGATCTTCGCGGGGTCCAACGCGCTCTTCTCCCATCGCTGCGCCGTCATCGGGCCGATGCTGGATCTCCCATGCATCAATGCGGGCGTCGCCTCGGGGCTCGGCCTCGATCTGCAATTCGCCCTTTGGCTGCCGCATCTCGACGCTGGAGACACTGTCTATATCCCTCTGGAATTGCAGCAATATGTGACGAGCGCCACGGCGAGCCGAGCGGGGCCGGACGCCGCCATCCTCTGGCGCCACGACCGCACTTGGCTGTGGCGCTTGGGCCTGCGGCGCAGCCTCGCCGCGGCCTTCTCGGGCACGCTGCCCGATGCCGTCGCGAGCCTCGTCGAGATGGCGGCCGCGGCGCTCCGCCCGGCTCTCGCTCATCCCGCCTTCACGACGATGAACGCCGTGGGGGACGGCATCGGCCATGATCTTGCCGAGGCTGCCGCCAACCGCGCCTTCCTCGCGCACCTGCATCGCGCGGACCCGTCGCCCGGGGCGATCGCGGCGGGGGATGGGGCGGAGCAACTGCGGGCCTTCCGCGAACGCGCCGCGGGCCAGGGCGTGCGCGTCATCGGCGGCTGGCCCACCGAATTCGCCGATGCGCCGCCCGCGTCCACCCTCGGTCGGACGCTCGCGGCCCTCTACGGCGGGGATTTCCTCGCCCTGCCCAATCAGGGCCGCTATCCGCGCGCGGATTTCTTCGACAGCCAGGATCATCTGGCCGAGGAGTGCCAGGTGCGACATTCCATCGCCGTCGCCCTTGGCCTCGCGGTGCGGCTGGGTCGCCCCGTCCTGTCACCCTCCGCCGCCATGGTCAGCCTTGCGTCCCGCTGCCCCTGACGAATCAGCCCGCCGCCGTGCTAGCTGCTGCATCATGTCGGATCATCTCGAGGGGCTGAACCCCGCGCAGCAGGCGGCGGTCCTGGCGCAGGCGCCCCAGCTCGTGCTCGCCGGTGCCGGCTCCGGCAAGACGGAGACGCTCGCGCGCCGCGCGATCGACCTCATCCTCAGCCGCGGCGAGCCGCCCGAACGCCTGCTCTGCATCACCTTCACCAACCGCGCCGCGGCCGAGATGCGCGCGCGCATGGCGGGGAAGCTCGGCCCCCGCGCGCCGCATTGGGTCGGCACCTTCCACGCCTGCATGGCGCGGCTCCTGACCGAGGATGTGGCCGCCGTGCCCGGCCTGCCGCGCGGCTTCGCCATTCTCGATGCCGCGCGCGCCCGTGCGCTGATGGCGCAGGTCGCCGGCATCCGCGATGCGAAGGAGAGTGCCCAGGTTTTCGAGGCCATGTCCCTCCTGCGCAACTACGGGGTCACCGGCAAGAAGGCGCCGCCGCGCGTGCCGGCCTTCGCCCGGTTCGAGGCCGAGGTGCTGGACCAGGCTCGGGGCCTGCTGCCCGCCTATCAGGAGGAACTGCGGCGCCAGCGCGCCCTCGACTTCGACGATCTGCTGATCCTGCCGGCCGAGGCCATGGCTGCGGATGCCGCGCTCGCCAACCGCTGGTCCGGCCGCTGGAGCGAAATCCTGGTAGACGAGTATCAGGACACCAATGCCGCCCAGCACCGGCTGCTGCGCCTGCTGGCCAGCAGCCACGGCCGGGTCTTCGCGGTCGGTGACGACTGCCAGTCGATCTATGGCTGGCGCGGCGCCGAGGTCGCCCATATCCGCCGCTTCGGCCAGGATTTTCCGCGCGCCGCCCGCGCCATCCGGCTGGAGACCAACTACCGCTCCACCCGCACGATCCTCGCCGCCGCCAATGCCGTCTCGGCGCAGGACCCCGAGGCTCTGCAGAAGCGCCTGCACGTCGCCGATGCCAGTGGATCGGCGGGCGCCGCGATCATCCTCAGGGGCGTCGAGACGGCGGAGGATGAAGGCCGCGCCGTGCTGGGCTGGGTGCAGAGTCTGCGGCACAAGGCGCCCGATCTTCCCTTGCGGGAATGTGCGGTTCTGGTGCGGGCCGGCTTCGTCGCCGATCCCATTCTGGAGGCGCTGCGCGAGGCCGGGCTGCCGGTCCAGGTGGTGAGCGAGCGCGAGGTGGAATTGCCGCGGGAAATCCTCGGCGCCATTGCTTGGCTGCGCTTGGCCCTCAGCCGCCATGCCATGCGCGGCGGGCAGGAGGCCTGGGACGCGGCGGCAGACGATGCCTTCCGTCGCACCTGCGCCATGCCGAAGCGGGACATTTCCGGCCAGGCCTTCACCCGGCTGCGGCAGTTCGCGACCGAGGCGCAGGAGCCGCTGGCCGCCTGCGTCGAGCATGCGCCGCTGGCCGAGGCCGAGCGCGCCGGGTTCCGGGGCGTGCTCGCCGTCGCCCGCCAGATCGCAGCTGGAATCGATCCGCGCCGCACCAGCCCGGCGGAGGCGCTGCGGCTGGCGGCCGAGGCCAGCGGCCTCGCCGATCCGCTGGCGCGCAGCCCCAGCCTGCGGCGCAGCTGGCAGACGCTGCTGGCGCGCGCCGACCGTCTGGGCTCGGTCGCGGATTTCGCGGAAGCGGCAGCGCTTGGCGCGCTGGATGCCGAGCCCGAGGGGCCGGACAGCATCCAGCTGATGACGCTGCATCGCGCCAAGGGCCTGGAATTCGACCATGTCTTCATGGCCGGGCTGGAGGAGGGGGTGTTTCCCAGCCGCCGGGCGGAGACGGAAGGCTCGCTGCCCGAGGAGCGGCGGCTCTTCTACGTCGGCCTGACCCGGGCACGGCATACGCTGCACCTCTCCTGGGTGGAGCGGCGGCGGCAATGGAAGAGCAAGCCCTCCCGCTTCCTGTCGGAAATTCCCCCAAACCTGCTGGCGGGCGCGGTCCCGGCCCGCAAGCCCGAAGGGAAGACGGCCAAGCCTGCCGGGCGGCGCGTGCCGAAAAGTGCCCTGCCGAGCGAGGTCGAGACGGCGAAGATGGTCGCGGCCTTCAAGGCGCGCCGCCGGGTTTCGGGGTGAGTGCTCGTACTTCATTTCGAACAAGAAGGACGAGGCAAGTCTGTCAGGTTTTGATTGAAATGCTTCGTTCATCGCTACCCGCGGCTTTCTGCCGCGGGTCAACCTGTGGGGGCGCCCAGACGTTGTCGTGGCGCCTCGCCGGGTAGATGCCCGGCTCGGGGGCCGGGCATGACGTGTTCCGTGACGTGCTCAAGGGCGAGAGTGCGTATCTCGCTCCGCCTGGAACGGCGCCGTTGACAGCGACGCCGATCCCTCAGCCCCAACTCGGAAAAGGGTAGGGCGCCTAATCGCTCTATCCTTCTCCAGTTTCTAGCCAGAGCGGTTAAAAACTCGATGCGACACCGGTAAGGGGAAACCGGGCGGCGCTTTTGAGCGTAGTTCTGTCGTAGCTTGAGAGGCAACGCGATGACACGCCCGATCGTTGCGAGCCTGCGGGCCGCGCTTCTGCTTCTTGCGCTGGTCCTCGGCCGCTCGGCCTCCGCCGCCGTCATCGATTATCCCATCGGGCCGGACAGCGCCGACATCCGCTTCCACACCGTCGTTGCCGGCACCGTGCCGGTGAACGGTGCCTTCACCCGCTTCGCCGGCCACATCCTGCTCGATCCCGCCCAGCCGGAAGCCGCCCGCATCGCCGTCACCGTTGCCGACGACGCGATCGACGTGCCCTTCGGCGGCGCCGCCACGCTGCGCGGGGCGGCCTATTTCGACCACGCCCGCTTCCCCGAGATCCGCTTCGAAAGCGACCATGCGGCGATCGGCAGCGGCGGCCGTTTCACCGTCACCGGCCATCTGACCATCCGGGGGGTGACGCAGCCGATGGTGCTGACGGGCACTGTCACCCACGGCACGCGCCAGGGCGTCGCGGTGCTTCTGGTCGCGGCCGAAGGCGGGCTGGACCGCACGGCCTTCGGCATGACGGCGGATCGGCCGCTGATTGCCGATCGCGTCGATCTCCGCATTACCGCGGCGCTGCGCCTGCCCTGAGCCTCAGGCTTCGTTTTCGGGCGGCAGATCGATCCAGGACAGGTGCCCGCCCTTGCCGGCGCCGGTATCGAGAAAAATCGCCCGCCCACCGCCGCGCGCCCATTGCGTCAGCGGCCGCCCGTCCTGGCTGCGCCGGTCATGCCCGACATAGACGGTAAGGCCCGGCGGAATCCGCCCCACCCAGCGCAGGCTGCGTTCGGGGAAGCCATCGGCCTGCGCATGGCCGGTGGGCTCGCCGAAGAGCGCCCTCGCATGGATGCCGATGGCCCGGCCAATTTCCATGGGCGTCGAGGGGCCCTGCAGCATCTCGGTATGGAAACCCGCATGCACGAACAGCCGCTCGCCGCTGTGCAGCCATAGCGGCGCGCGGGCCGCCTCGGCGAGGAAGCGGGCGCGCAGCGGCGCATCCATCTGCCGCGCCGTCGCCACCAGCTCGCCATTGCTGCGCACCTTCTGGCCCATCAAATAGCGCGCGAGCTTGAGATCGTGATTGCCAAGCAGGAACAGCCCCTGTCCGCGATCGATGAGCGCGAACATGAGGCGGAGCACGCCGGCGCTGTCCGGCCCATAATCCACCAGATCGCCGAGCTGGACGACGAACTTGTCCGTGTCCGCGGCATAGCGGAAGCCGGCGATGTCTCCGTGCACGTCCCCCACGACGCGCAGCGGCCGATCTCGTGGAAGGGAGAGTGGCGCGGGCAGCATTCTTCCTCGTTATACAGAGTTTCTGCCATCGCATATGCGTTTCTCGCGGGGCAGAAATGGCGGCGGGCTGGGCCCTGGCGGCGGGGGCGGAAACTGCCTAGCCTTCCGGCCAAGAAACCCGGGAGGATGATGTGCAGTACCGTCTGCTTGGCCGATCCGGCCTCAAGATTTCCGTTTTGACCTTCGGCACCATGACCTTCGGCGGCGAAAGCTTCTTCGCCAAGACGGGCAATACCGACCTCTCCGGCGCCCGCCGCCAGCTCGACCTCTGCCTCGATGCCGGGATCAACATCGTCGATACGGCGGATGTCTATTCCAACGGCCGGTCCGAGGAGATTCTGGGCGAGGCGCTGGATGGCCGCCGGCAGGACCTGCTGGTGGCGACCAAGGTGCGCTTCCCCATGGGGCGCGGTCCGAACGACGAAGGCCTGTCCCGCCACCATATCGTCGCGGGCTGCGAGGCGAGCCTGCGCCGCCTTCGCCGCAGCCATATCGACCTCTACCAGCTGCACGAGTGGGACGGGCAGACCCCCCTGGAAGAGACCATGGAGGCGCTCGATACGCTCGTCCGCTCCGGCAAGGTGCGCTACGTCGGCGCCTCCAACTTCTCGGGCTGGCATCTGATGAAGGCGATGGAGGCAGCGCGCGCCGGCGGCTTCGTGCCGCTCGTCAGCCAGCAGATCTACTACTCGCTCCAGAGCCGGGACGCCGAGAACGAACTCATCCCCGTCAGCATCGACCAGGGGCTCGGTATCCTCGTCTGGAGCCCGCTGGCCGGCGGACTTCTCTCCGGTAAGTACCGCCGCGGCCAACCGGCGCCGGAAGGCACGCGGCACCTGCAGGAATGGGGCGAGCCGCCTGTCTATGAGGAAGGGCGGCTCTACGACACGATCGAGGCGCTGGTGGCGATTGCCGAGGCGCGGGGCGTATCGGCGGCCGAAGTGGCGCTGGCCTGGAGCCTGACGCGCCCGGCCGTCACCTCCCTCGTCATCGGGGCGCGCACCGAGGCGCAACTCACCGCCAATCTTAAGGCGGCAGAGTTGAGCCTCACCGCGGAAGAAGTGGCGCGGCTGGAGAAGGTCAGCCGGCCACCGCTCGCCTATCCCTATTGGCATCAGGCCAATACGGCGGCCACCCGGCTCGGGCCTGCCGATCTCGCGCTGATCGGCCCTTATCTCGAAGGGCGCGGCCCGCGGATGTGAGCCGCCGCGCCCTCAGCCCGTCAGGCGCTGCAGGGCGCGCGCCAGGCTCGCGAGCGTATAGGGCTTGCGGACCGTCGGCCGGCCGGCATGGTCGGCTGGCAGCTCCAGCTGGTCGCCATAGCCGGAGGCGAAGAGGTAGGGGATGCCGCTCGCCTTCAACCGGTCTGCGATGGCGAGGCTGGTTTCCTCTCCGAGATTGATGTCGAGCACCGCCAGGGTGGGCTGCGCCCGGTCCAGCTCCGTCATCGCCTGGGCGACGGTCGCGGCCGTCAGCACCTGATCCGCCCCGAGGCGGAGCAGGATGTCCTCTGCGTCCATCGCGATGATGAGGCTGTCCTCGACCAGCAGGACGATGCCGGCGATGACCTTTTCCTCGCCCTCGTCCGAGAGGGTCGCGGCCGCCGGAGTGACGATGGGGGCCGTGACCGGCGCCAGGGCCGCCGGGCGCACGTAGCGGCCGGGGATGACGAAGCGGGCTTCGAATCCGGTGGCCCGGTACCAGACCTGCGCCTGACCCTTGAGATCATAGGGGATGGAGCGCTGGATGATGGTGGTGCCGAAGCCCTGGCGCAGCGGCGGTTTGACGACGGGGCCGCCATGCTCCCGCCAGTCGAGCGTCAGGTCGCCCGACTCATCCAGCGTCCAGCTCACCTTGACCCCGCCATTGTCCGAGAGGCCGCCATACTTGGCCGAGTTGGTCATCAGCTCGTGCATCACGAGGGCGAGGGTGGAGAAGGCGGTGGGTTCGAGAAGCACGGGCGTGCCATCCAGCCGAAGGCGGTCCTTCTTCCCGCCCAGATAGGCGGCGGCCTCGGTCTCGATCAGGGAGACGAGAGGGCCCGGGCTCCAATTGTCCTCGGTGATCTGGTCATGCGCGCGGGCGAGCGCTTCGATCCGCCCATCCAGGACCGCGACATAATCGGCAGCGCTCGCATGCCCCCCGCGGGACTGGCGCACCAAGCCGCGGATCAGCGCCAGGATGTTGCGCACGCGGTGGTTGAGTTCGGCGATGAGCAGTTCCTGCCGCTCGGCGGCGCTCCGCCGCTCACTTTCGGCAACGCTGGAAAGTTGCAGCACCACCTCGATCAGGGAGGCGCGGAGGGTTTCGGCTACCCGCAGCTCGGCATCCGAGAAGGGTTCGCTGCGGTTGCGCACCTCCTGCCGCCATTCCGCGAAGCTTTCCCGCGGGGTAAGGCGGGTGCCGTTCGGCCCATATTGCGCCGGCTTGTGCGGGTCACCCGCCCAGCGGGCGTGGCGCACCCGCTCCGGCCGGAACAGCAGCACGTAGTCGCGCGGCGCGCGCGAGATGGGAATCGACAGCATTCCGGCAGCCTGGGAGGCGTAAGCCTCCGCGCCTGGCACGACCGCTGCGAGGTGATCGGTCGCGAAGATCTGCCCGGCCGCCAGGGCGTTCAGCCGCCGCGCGATGCCCGGAATGGCTTGGGGCGGCGGAGCGTCTCCACCGCAGGCGGCCTTGCCGCCGATCCAGATGGCGATGCCTTCGCTCGGGATGATGCCGCTCAGTGTCTCCCCGACCCAATCCGGCTTGTCGAGCAGCGAGATGTCGCCAGCCACTGCGGCGAGAAGACGGTCTGTCGCGCGGCGGGCTCCTTCCTCATAGGCCGCGGCTTCCTGGCGGTCCCGGCTTTCGAGCTTGAGGGCGAACATCTGGCCGAAGAGCTCGGCGATGGTGCGGCGCTGGAAGCTTGGACACAGCGGTGCGTAATGATGGCAGGCGAAGAGCCCCCACAGCCGTCCGCCGAGAATGATGGAGACCGACATGGAGGCTGCGACCCCCATGTTGCGCAGGTATTCGAGATGGATGGGGGAGACCGCGCGCAGGACCGACAGGGACAGGTCGAGCGGTGCGCCGGAGAGGTTCCGCGCCGGTAGGATCGGCACTGGCGCAGCGCCGACGTCCGCGATGATGCGGAAGGGCGTGCGCAGATAGAGCGCGCGCGCCTGCGCCGGGATGTCCGAGGCCGGGTAGTGCAGGCCAAAGAAGCTACCGATGTCGGCGCGCGCCGCTTCGCCCACCACCTCGCCCGAGCCGTCCCGGTCGAAGCGGTAGACCATGACGCGATCGAAACCGGTGAGCGCGCGAAGTTGGCGTGCGCCCATCTTGAAATAGCCTGCGAGATCGGCCGGCTGGTCCAGCCGCGCCATCATCGACCGCACGAGGCTCGCGGAATCGACGTAGTCCGAGGCCGCCGCGGGCTCGGCTTCGAGAATGATCAGCCCGTCCGAAACGTGCAGCGCGCAGTCGAAGAGCTGGCCGGGCGCATGGCTCAGCAACGGCTGACCCAGGACGCGCTCGACCGCGTCTGGCCCGTGCAGCAGGGTCAGCCGGTTGCGCAGGGTGTGGAGCGCCCCGTCCAGCAGCAGATCCTGCGCCCGCAGGCCGATGACGTCATCCGGGGCCATGCCGAGGAAGGTCTCCGCATTGGCGGAGAGGCGCGCCACCAGCCAATCGGCGGTGAAGGCGAGCAGCAGACCGATCGGCTGGATGGCGCCGAGGTGGTGGATCGGCTCGCGATCGCAATTGGTGAGGTCGACCTCGGCCTCGGCGCTCACGCGGCAGGCTCGGGGCGGGCGGTGCCCGCCTTGAGGAAGCGTGCGAAGACGGCGGCCGCGGCGGTGGCCGCCTCGGCCCGCGCGTCGTCCGCGACAAGCCGGTCCTCGAGCCAGGCCAGGAACGAGGGCCAGTTCGGAGCGCCGGCCGGGTCCAGATAGCGGCGCGGCAGACCTGGCGGCAGGCCGCGCGCGATGACACGGCCGCCGAAGCGGGACCCTTCCAGGACGTAAAGGATGCCGGCAATGGCGGCGGGGGAGGGAGAGGCTTCGAAGCACTCTTCGGCCGGCAGGGCGGTATCGAGGGCTGCGAGATCGGCGCGGAGCGCCGGGCCGCGCCGGCGCTCCGGCCAATCGGCCAGAACGGCACCGGCATGACGGTCGAGCCAGGTCTCGATGGGCAGAAGGGCCGCCGCATGGGCTGCCAGCATGCCGCCATACTCCGACTCGCTCCGGGTATCGAAGCGGGCGAAGAGATCGTCCACAGCCGTATGCGCGTCAGCAGTCTGCAGGCGCAGCCAAGCACGGGCCGTTACCGGCCGGATGGTCTCGGCCTCCATCACGTCGGGCAACGGCAGACTTCCTCTGGAAAAACGCGGGAAAGCGAAAGCCGCTTTTCCCGGAAAACAGCAGGTTTGCCCATTTCGGCCCCGACGGGAAGGTGCGGGCGGGGCTGGCGCGCTGACTTCCTTGTGAGCGTGTCCGAGGCGGCGCGGGCGCCCCAGGTCGCGAGCCGCCGGGAATCGTGGCAGTCTGGTCTCTCCGCTGCCTGTCAGGACCCTGCCCATGGCTCAGACTCTTCTCGCTTTGCTCGATCGGGTGGAGACGGTGCCCTGGGTGCTGCAGGCGGCGGCCGAGGCCGCGGCGCGCTTGGGAGACGCGCGAGTCGTCGCCCTCGCCATCCGCCATCCGGCGACGGAGGGGTTGATGCCGACCGAGGAGGTGGCGGGGCCTGCGGCGCTGGAGCGCCGGGACGCGACGGAGGCCTCCCGCATCGCGGCGATTCGCACGGCCTTCGAGGCCTGCGGGGTGGCGGGCACGGCGGCGAGCTTCCAGGTCGAGACGGGGGAGACGGAAGCGGTGATCGCGCGGCTGGCGCAGCCGCACGAGGTTCTCGTCATCGGCCATGCGCCGGGTGCCGCGCGGGACGCGGCGCAGGCGATGGACGTGGCTCTCTTCTCGCTCGATCTGCCGAGCCTCTTCGTGCCCGCGGGCAGCGCGCGCCCCTTCGGCCGCCATATTGCCATCGCCTGGAAACCCAGCCCGGCAGCGGAGCGGGCCGTCACCGCCGCGCAGCCGCTCCTTCTGAAGGCCGAGCAGGTTGATGTGCTGATGATCGACGAAGGCGAGGCCGTGTCCCCGCCGCCGCTGGCCGAGGTGGGGGCGGCTGGCGTCGCCGTGCGCGAGCGGCGCGTACGACTGGCGGGCCGCAGCGTCGGCCGCGCGCTGCTCGACGAGGCGCATGCGGCGGGCGCCGACCTTCTCGTGATGGGCGCCTATACGCATGCGCGCTGGGCGGAGTGCTTGCTGGGCGGCGCGACGCGCGAAATTTTGCAGGATGCCGATCTGCCGGTGTTGATGCAGCATTAGACTACGTCCGACCCGCGGTGGGATCGCCGCAGCAATCGTCATGCCCGGCCGCCGAGCCGGGCATCGACCCGTTGGGGCGCCCGAGCGGGTAGACCCGCGGCGTGAAGCCGCGGGTGACGATGAACGGGGCGTGGTCATCAAACCTGACGAAGCTTCGCCCGCGGGCTGGACGCGCACCGCCTTTCTTGACACAAGGTCCGTTATCGCTAACATTCCCATTCAGGCACCGCGCAAGACGGGCAGGGCCCGGGTGGGCTCACGACAGTTTCGGGGGAAGCGTGACGCTTTTTGATCTCACCGGCCGCATCGCGCTCATCACCGGTTCCAGCAAGGGAATCGGTTTCGCGATGGCGCAGGCGCTGGGTGGCGCGGGCGCGACCGTGGTGCTCAATGGCCGGGATGCGGCGGCGCTGGAAGCGGCGCGCGTGGCCCTCGCCGAGAGAGGCATGACGGTTCATGCCGCGGGCTTCGACGTCACCGACCATGCGGCGGTGAGTGCGGCGGTCGCGCGGATCGAAGCCGAGATCGGCGCGATCGATATCCTGGTTAACAATGCGGGAATGCAATATCGCACGCCGCTCGAGGAGTTTCCGCTGGAAGCCTGGCACCGCATCACGACGGTCAATCTCGATAGCGTCTTCTACGTGGGCCGGGCCGTCGCGCGTGTCATGATCCCGCGCGGCCGTGGCAAGATCATCAACATCTGCTCGGTGCAGAGCGAACTCGCGCGTCCCGGCATCGCTCCCTATACCGCCACCAAAGGCGCCGTGAAGATGCTGACCAAGGGTATGGCGACGGACTGGGGCAAGCATGGTCTTCAGGTCAACGCCATCGGTCCCGGGTATTTCAGGACAGAATTGAATCAGGCATTGGTTGACGACGAAACTTTCAGTGCCTGGCTCGCCAAGCGCACGCCGGCCGGGCGCTGGGGTGAGGTGGAGGAGCTGGCGGGGGCCGCAATCTTCCTCGCATCCGACGCATCGAGCTTCGTCAACGGCCACATCCTCTACGTCGACGGCGGAATCACCGCGAGCCTCTGAGATCTGCGGCGCCTCGTAGGCGAGGCCCGCGACGACCGACCGGACGAGCCAAGACGTCCGGCATGAAAGCCTTAATGAAACACGGGGAGACACATCCCCGGGGAGGCAGGGATGAACCAAGGAAGCGGACTTCGCTTCGAGCGTGTTGCCAAATCCTTCGGCGGCACGCGCGCGCTCAAGGGCGTGAGCCTGACCGTGCCGCGCGGCCAGGTGGTCGCGCTGCTCGGCGAGAACGGCGCCGGCAAGTCGACGCTGATCAAGATCCTGGGCGGCATCGTGCGGGCCGACGAAGGCACCGTCTCGATCGACGGCGTGCCCTACCGGCACCACGTTCAGGGGGCCGTCGTCGCGGGCGCGCATCGCGTCGCCTTCATCCACCAGGATCTCGGCCTCATCGAATGGATGACGGTGGCCGAAAACATGAGCCTCGCCGAAGGCTTCGCCCGGCGCGGCCGCCGCTTCGGCCCCATCGACTGGCGGGAGACCGCGCAACGTGCCGGCCAGGCGCTCGCCCTCGTCGGCTGCGACATCGACCCGGAGACGCGCGTCTCATCCCTCAGCCGCACCGAGAAATCCCTCGTCGCCATCGCCCGCGCCCTCGTCGTCGACTGCGACTTTCTGGTCCTCGACGAGCCGACGGCGAGCCTGCCGGCGAACGAGGTGGAGCGGCTTTTCGCCGCCATCCGCCGGCTGCGCGCCCAGAACGTCGGGATGATCTACGTCTCCCATCGGCTCGATGAAATTTTCCGTATCGCCGACCGCGTGGCAGTGATGCGGGATGGCGCGCTGATCGGCGAGAAGCCGGTGGCCGAGACGACGCCGGAAGAACTCGTCTCCTGGATCGTCGGCCGCTCCGATCTTTCCTTGTTCGAAAAGACGCCGCAAGCCATGGGCGCGGTGCGGCTCTCCGTGCGCGGGCTCAGCACGCCGCAGGCGGGGCCCGTCGATTTCGACCTGCATGCGGGTGAACTTCTGGGCCTGGTCGGTCTGCGTGGGGCAGGGCAGGAGGAGGTAGGGCGCGCCCTCTTCGGCACGGTGCCGCATCGGGGCGCCGTGCTGCTCGACGGGACGGCGCCGGATTTGTCCTCGACCCGGGCGGCACTGACCTCCGGCATCGGCCTCATGGCGCGCGACCGGGCGGAGGAATCGATCGCGCCCAGTCTCAGCATCCGCGAGAACTGTTTCCTCAATCCGGGGGCCGCCGGGCGCACTCTGTTCCAGCCTCTGGCGCCCCGCGCGGAGGCGGAGGTGGCCCGCGCCCTCGGCGCTTCGCTCGGCCTCAGCCCGAACGATCCCGATCTCGCCATCGAAGGGCTGTCGGGCGGCAACCAGCAGAAGGTCGTCGTCGGGCGGTGGCTCGCGACCAACCGGAGACTGCTCATCGCCGAGGACCCGACGGCCGGTGTGGACGTCGGCGCCAAGGCCGAAATCTATCGGCTCATTGCGCGTGCCCAGCAAGCCGGTCTCGCCGTGCTCGTCATCTCCACGGATTTCGAGGAGATCGCGCATATCTGCAGCCGCGCACTCGTCTTCAATCGCGGGCGCATCATCGCGGAACTCGCGGGCGATGCGCTGACCACGGAAGCGGTGATCACCGCCGCCTCCGCTTCCGAAGCCGCCTGAGGGAGATCATCCATGGCGATCAACTCCATCCGTTCGGATGCGCTGGAACCGACCCGGGCCGAATTGCGGGGTGCGGGCCTGCGCGAACGCATCCTCCGGCTCATGCCGGTCTATGGCCTGCCGATCCTGACCCTGCTGCTCATCCTGCTCTTCTCGCTGCTGCTGCCGGATACGTTCCCGACCATGCTGAACCTGCGGTCGATCATCTCCGACAAGGCGATCATCGCGATGCTGTCGCTGGCGGCGATGATCCCCATGGTGTCGGGCAAGATCGATCTGACCGTCGGCTACGGCATCGTGCTGTGGCACATCCTCGCGATCAGCCTGCAGGTGAACTACGGCGTTCCCTGGCCGCTTGCCGTGCTCGCCGTCATCCTGCTCGCCGGCATCATCGGCTTCGTCAACGGGCTCTTGGTCGAAGTTGCGCAGATCGACAGCTTCATCGCGACGCTTGGCACCGGCACGGTGCTCTATGCGCTGGCGCTGTGGCATACCGGCGGCCAGCAGGTGGTGGGCGTGCTGCCGCATGGCTTCCTGGCGCTCAACGGCACGCGGCTGTTCCACCTGCCGATCACCGGCTTCTACGTGCTGGTGCTCGCTTTCCTGCTCTGGTTCGTGCTCGAATATCTGCCGATCGGGCGCTACCTCTATGCGATCGGCGCCAATCCGAAGGCTGCGGCCCTGAACGGCATCCCGGTGCGGCGCTACACCATCGGCGCCTTTGTCGCCTCGGGCCTGCTCACCGGCATCGCCGGCGTCATCCTCGCCTCCAAGCTGCGCATCGGCCAGGCGGGCGTCGGGCTCGAATACCTGCTGCCGGCACTGGTCGGTGCCTTCCTCGGCTCCACCACCATCAAGCCAGGACGTGTCAACGTCTGGGGCACGATGATCGGCATCGTCATCCTCGCCGTCGGCATCGCCGGCATCCAGCAGTTCGGCGGCTCCTTCTGGGTGGAACCGCTCTTCAACGGCCTCATGCTGCTCATCGCCATCGGCATCGCGGCCTATGCGCAGCGCCGCCGCCGCGCCGTGCGGCTGCGCCCGAAAGCCGGGGGCTGAGGCAACCCCTTCGCCCACAATCAAAACGACCGTCACGACAACAAGAAACGGAGGAAACGGAATGATCACGAAACGCACCCTGCTCGCCGGCAGCGGCGCCATGGCGGCCGCTCTCGGCCTCGGGTTGGGCGAGGCGCATGCCGACCCGATGTCGGAGGCGCAGGCCTTCCTCGCCAAATACACCGGCCATGTCACCACCTGGGACGGTCCGACCACCGGCCCGAAGACGGCGCCGGGCAAGAGCATCGTCGTGCTGGCGGGCGACATGAAGAACGGCGGCATCCTCGGCGTCGCGCAGGGCTTTCAGCAGGCGGCCAAGGCCGTGGGCTGGACCGTGCGGGTGATCGACGGCGCGGGCACGGTATCCGGCCGCACCTCCGGCTTCTCCCAGGCGCTCGCCCTCAAGCCGGATGGCATCGTCATCCTCGGCTTCGACCCGATCGAGCAGAAGCCCGGGCTGCAGGCGGCGGATGCGGCGCATATCCCGCTCGTCGCCTGGCATGCGGGCCCGGCGCTCGGCCCCATCCCCGGCACCTCGGTGCGCGTCAACGTCTCGACCGATCCCATGCTGGTGGCCAAGGCTGCGGCGCTCTGGGCCTATGTCGATGCCGGCGGCAAGCCGCGCGTCGTCATCTTCACCGACAGCCAGTATCAGATTGCGGTCGCCAAGGCGCAGCGCATGAAGAAGGTCATCGAGGAGATGGGCGGCAAGGTGCTCGCCTATGAGAATACGCCCATCGCCGATACCTCGAACCGCATGCCGCAGCTCACCACCTCGCTGCTCGAGAAGTTCGGCGCGAAATGGACGCATAGCCTCGCCATCAACGACATCTATTTCGACTTCATGGGCCCCTCGCTCGCCGATGCCGGCGTGGACGGCACCGGGCATCCGCGGAGCGTCGCGGCGGGTGACGGTTCCAAATCCGCCTATGAGCGCATCCGCGCAGGCCAGTATCAGTCCGTCACGGTCGCCGAGCCGCTGTTCCTGCAAGGATGGCAGCTGGTGGACGAGCTGAACCGCGCCCTCGCCGGGCAGCCCTGGTCGGGCTACGTGGCGCCCTTCCACGTCGTCACCAAGGACAACATCGCCTTCGACGGCGGGCCGCAGAACATGTTCGACCCGGACAACGACTATCGCGGCCATTACAAGGCGATCTGGGGCGTCGGCTGACAGCGCGCCATCCCGGTCCTGGTTGAGCCGGCAAGCCCGGGCACTGGACGGACGGCGGCGGTCCCGCGATAGTCGGGGCAGCCGCCGGTCCTCCTGCTGTCCGGCGAGAAGGAAAAGAGAGGGATCGTCACATGACTTATGAGATTCTGGACCCACGGTTCAGTCGTCTCATCATCGGGCCGGCGCGGCTGGAAAAGCTGCATACCGGCATGCGCTGGGCGGAAGGCCCGGTCTACGTTCCGGCCGCCAAAAGCCTGCTGTGGTCGGACATCCCGAACAACCGGCTGATGCGTTATGACGAGACCGATGGCTCCGTCAGCGTCTTCGAACAGCCCTGCGGCAACCAGAACGGCCATACGCTGGATCGCCAGGGCCGCGTCATCGCCTGCGAGCACGGCGGCCGCCGCGTCTCCCGCCTTGAGCATGACGGGCGCTGGACTACGCTCGTAGACCGGTTCGAGGGCAAGCGCCTCAACTCCCCGAACGACGTCGTGGAGAAGAGCGACGGGACGGTCTGGTTCTCCGACCCCACCTACGGCATCGACAGCGAATACGAGGGCGATGCCGCGCCCTCCGAGATCGGCGCCTCCAACGTCTATCGGCTCGACCTCGCAAGCGGCGCGATGACGGCGGTGGTGACCGATCTGCTCAAGCCCAACGGCCTCGCCTTCAGCCCGGACGAGCGCATTCTCTATGTCGCGGATACCGGGCAGACGCACGAGCCGGACCGTCCGGCGGTGATCGTCGCCTATGACGTGGCGGCGGATGGCCGCAGCGTGACGCGGCGGGGCGTCTTCGCGACGCTCGAAGACGGGCTCTATGACGGCTTCCGGGTGGACCGGGACGGCAATGTGTGGACCTCGGCCGGGCAGGCGGTGGCCTGCTACGCGCCCGATGGCACGCTGATCGGCCGCATTCCCATCGGTGAAGTGGTGGCCAACCTCACCTTCGGCGGGGCCAAGCGCAACCGGCTCTACATCACGGCGCAGACCTCGCTCTATTCCATCTTCGTCAATGCCCATCCCGCGGGCTGGTAAACCCGCCGCCGACCCACGCGCCCGGCTGCGCCGCCCGCCCAAGATGACGGACGTGGCGAAGCGGGCCGGGGTTTCGGCCATGACGGTGTCGCGCGCGCTGAAGGCGGACGGCGCGGTCTCGGCCGAGACGCGGGCGCGCATCCTGCAGGCGGTGGAGGAGCTGGGCTATGTGTTGGACCAGACGGCCGGCACCCTCTCCTCCAAGCGCTCGGGCTTCGTCGCCGCCCTTATCCCGTCCCTAAACAACTCGAACTTCTCCGATACCGCGCGCGGCATCGAACGCGCGCTGGAGGAGGGTGGGCTGCAGCTGCTGCTGGGCGCCACCGACTACGAGCGCGCCAAGGAGGAGCGGCTGGTAGAGGCGATGTTGCGCCGCCGGCCGGAAGGCATCATCGCCACCGGCTCCGACCATTCGCCGCGCGTGCGCCGTCTGCTCGCCTCGGCCGGCGTCCCGGTGGTCGAGACCTGGGACCTGCCGGCCGAACCCATCGACCATGTCGTGGGCTTCTCCAATGCCGCCGCCATGGCGGCGATGGTGCGGCGGCTGCACGAAAGGGGGTACCGCGAGATCGGCTTCATGGGCGGTATGAGCCCGCGGGACAGCCGCGGTGTGGCGCGCCAGCGCGGCTACGAGACGGCGGTCGCCGAACTCGGCCTGCCGCCGGGGCGCATCGTCACCTATGGCGAACCGCCCATCACCATGGCCCAGGGCGGCGAGGCCTTGCAGCGCATGATGGCGGCGTGGCCCACCGTCGATGCGGTGATCTGCGTGGCCGATCTCTCGGCCTTCGGCGCGCTGACGGAATGCCAGCGCCGCGGCTGGGCGGTGCCCGGCCGCCTGGCGATTGCGGGCTTCGGTGATTTCGAGGTGGCGCGCTACTGCTACCCGTCGATCACGACGGTGTCGGTCGATCCCGAGGGCATCGGCTTCGCGGCGGGCAGCCTGATCCTACGCTCCATCGCCGCCGCGCGGGGGGGCACGCGCCTTCCGCCGCAGCGGATCGAGACGCCATTCTCCATCATCGAGCGCGGAACGACGTGAGCGTTCGAAGCAGGCGGAGTCCGGGGTGTCGATGGTAAGCCATTGGCATCGCCGCGGCAGCGCCTAGATCATCGGGGGCCAGACATCTAAAGCCAGACCCCTGAAGAGAGAGCCGCCGCTTGTCCGACCGCCCAGCCTTCCCGCTTTCGGATCACTTCGACGGAATCGTCTTCTTCAACCCAGCCGAGATGGCGCCGGACATTCCGCGCTCCGGCCCCGACGAAATCCCCCGCCGCGATGCGGCGATCGACGAGCCGGCGCTTGCCCGCGAAAGGCCACCCGGCCAGCGCCGGCGCAGCATGGCGCTCGCCATGATCCGCTACCGCTTCCGCGAGGAGCGCCGCCCCTGGCCGAAGCTGCCGCCCGACCCGGCGCCCGTGGGCGACCCGTGGGCGGACGTGCCCGAAGGGCATGTCTCCATCACCTTCATCGGCCATTCGAGCTTCCTGGTGCGGCTGCCGAAGCTTACCGTCATGACCGATCCAGTCTTCAGCGCGCGCTGCTCGCCCGTCTCCTGGGCGGGGCCCAAGCGCGCACGGCCGCCCGGGCGGCGCTTCGCCGACCTGCCCAAGATCGACCTGCTGCTGATGTCCCACAACCATTACGACCACATGGATCTGCCGAGCCTGCGCATGATCCAGCGGCGGGACGATCCCCTGGTCGCGACCCCGCTCGGCAATGCCCGCCACCTCGCCAAGGCCGGGCTGCATCGGGTGATGGAAGGGGATTGGTGGCAGGACTTGCCGATCGCCGAGGATGTCACCGTCACCGTCACGCCCGCGCGGCACTTCTCCGCCCGCACGCTGTGGGACCGCGGACGCAGCCTGTGGGGCGGGCTGATGCTGAAGACCCAGGGCAAGCGCCTGCTCTTCGCCGGGGATTCCGGCCATGGCCGGCATTGGGCGGAAATCGGCGCCCGGCTGGGCGCCCCCGACCTCGCGCTGCTGCCGATCGGCGCCTATGAGCCGCGCGCCATGATGGCTTCGGTTCATGTCAATCCGGAGGAAGCGGTCGCCGCGCATCAGGCGCTGGGGGCGCGCCAGTCCGTCGGCATGCATTTCGGCACCTTCCAGCTCACCGACGAAGCGGTGGACGCGCCGCCGCGCGATCTCGCCGCCGCCCGCGCGGCGGCGGGCGTGCCGGAGGAGGCCTTCGTCACCTTGGGCTTCGGCGAAACGCGGCTCTTCCGTCTCTAGGGTCTGCCCCCTGGCGGCGGGCCTGCGCCTGGGGCAATCTGCCCATGTTGCAGGTGCGAGGGAGAGCGGCGGATGGATGAGGGCTTCGATGCGGCGGCCTATGTGCGCATGGCGTCTGCCATGCAGGGCTTGGGGCTGGACGAGGCGGAACTCGCCCGGGTGACGGAGGCCTTCGCTCTCGTCATGCGCTTCGCGGAACCGGCGCTCGCCTGGCCGGTGGACGTGACCGTCGAACCTGCGCCCGTCTTCCAGGCGGGGGCCTCGCGATGAGCCTCCACACCCAATCGGCGGCTGAGATCGCCGCCATCATCCGCAGCGGGGACGTGACGGCGGTGGAGGTGACAGAGGCGACGCTCGCCCGCGTCCGCGCCGAAGACCCCAAGGTGAATGCCTTCACCGAGATCACCGAGGCGCGCGCGCTCGCCGATGCCGCGGCGGTGGACGCGGCCCTCGCCCGTGGGGAGGACCCTGGGCCGCTAGCCGGCGTGCCCTATGCGGTCAAGAACCTCTTCGACGTTGAAGGCGTGGTGACGCTCGCAGGCTCGAAGATCGAGGCGGGCAATCCGCCCGCGGCGGCGGATGGCTTCGCGGTTGCGCGGCTGAAGGCGGCGGGCGGCGTCTGCATCGGCGCGCTCAACATGGATGAATACGCCTACGGCTTCACCACCGAGAACACGCATTACGGCCCGAGCCGCAATCCGCACGACACGGCGCGGAGTGCCGGCGGCTCCTCAGGCGGGTCTGGGGCGGCGGTCGCCGCCGGCCTGGTGCCGCTGACGCTGGGGACGGATACCAACGGCTCCATCCGCGTGCCCGCCAGCCTCAACGGCATCTTCGGCCTCAAGCCGACCTATGGCCGCCTGTCTCGCGCCGGCTCCATCGCCTTCGTGCCGAGCCTCGACCATATCGGGCCTTTCGCCCGCAGCGTCGCCGATCTCGCCCTGTCCTACGACGTGCTACAGGGGCGGGATCCGGCGGATGCCGGCCAGGCGCCGCGCCCGGCGGAGCCGGTGGCGCCGGTGCTGGGCGCAGGCATCGACGGGCTGCGCTTCGGCCGTCTCACCGGCTATTTCGATGGGCCGATGGGCGCGGCCGCGCGCCACGCCGTCTCCCGCATCGCGGAGGCGCTGCAGGCCGTGCCGCTCGCCGCTCCCGAGAGTGCCGCTGCCGGACGCTCGGCCGCCTTCGTCATCACCGCGGTGGAGGGGGCAGGCCAGCACATGGACCATCTGCGCCACCGCCGCGACGAGATGGAGCCGCTGTCGCGGGACCGGCTGCTGGCGGGCGCGATGGTGCCGGCACAATGGTATCTGCATGCCCAGAAGGTCCGCGCCCTGTGGCGGGCCGCCATGGCCGAACTGTTCCGTGCGACGGATGTGCTGATCGCGCCGGCGACCCCCGTGCCGGCTCAGCCGCTGGGCCAGGCGATGCTGACGCTGGAAGGCCAGACCATGCCGCTGCGCCCGGCCTTCGGCCTCTTCACCCAGCCCATCACCTGCATCGGCCTGCCGGTGCTGGCCGTGCCGCTGCAGCAGGCCGAGGGGCTGCTGCCCATCGGCGTGCAGCTCATCGCGGCACCCTGGCGCGAGGACCTGCTGATCCGGACAGCCGCGCATCTGGAAGCGCTCGGCCTGTGCCAGGCGCCGGTCGCGCCCGCCTTCGCCTGAGGAGAGAGACGTGGAGATCAACAAGCCGGGCCCGCTCGCCGAACTCACGGCGGCCTTCGCCGCCTATGAGCAAGCGCTCGTCACCAACGACGTCGAGACGCTGACGGCGCTGTTCTGGGCGAGCCCGCACACCATCCGCTACGGCGGCGGCGAAAACCTCTATGGGGCGGAGGAAATCGCCGCCTTCCGCCAGGGGCGCGGCACCGGCGATCTGGACCGGGACCTCGCCCGCACGGTGATCACGACCTTCGGAGAGGCATTCGGTACCGCGAGCACGCTGTTCCGCCGCCGGTCAACCGGCAAGACGGGCCGGCAGATGCAGAGCTGGGTGAAGCTCGATGGTCATTGGCGCGTCGTTGCCGCCCATGTTTCGATACTGGACTTTCCCTTTCCCGAGACGGACGGACCATGATGACAGCAGGTAACCGATGATCGGTGTCGACTGGGGCACCAGCAGCTTCCGCGCCTACCGGCTGGCGCCGGACGGCACCGTGCTGGACCGCGCCTCTGCCCATGCGGGCATCATGTTCGTCGAGAACGGCCGCTTTTCCGACATGCTGCGGCGAACCATCCAGCCATGGGTGAACGCCGGCGAGCGCCGGGTTCTGCTGTCGGGCATGATCGGCAGCCGCCAGGGCTGGGTCGAGGCGCCGTACAAGCCTTGCCCGGCGGGTGCGGCCGATCTCGCCTCCGCCACCATCCCGGTGACCTATGACGGCGCCGAAGTGCGCATCATTCCCGGCGTGACTGCCGAGGAGAACGGCGTGCCGGAGGTGATGCGGGGCGAAGAGACGCAGATCATCGGCGCGCTCGCCGAGTTCGGGGAGGCAGGCCTTGCCTGCATGCCCGGCAGCCATTCCAAATGGGTCAGTGTGGAGAGCGGTCGGATCACCGGCTTCTCCACCTATATGACGGGAGAGGCTTTCGCGGCTTTCAGCGGCCACACCATTCTCGGCCGGATGATGAAGGCGGATGCGCCGGCCGACCCGGATGCGCTGCGCCGGGGCCTGGCGCGCAGCGCCGACCCGGGCGGGTTGCTGCGCCACCTTTTCGGCGTGCGTGCCCTCGGCCTGTTCGACCGGCTGTCGGAGACGGCCTCCGCCTCCTACCTCTCGGGCCTGCTGCTGGGCCATGAGGTGCGGGCGGCACTCGCCGCGACTCCGGATCGCGGTCCGGTGGTGCTGATTGGGGACGCGAAGCTCTGCGACCTCTATGCCCAGGCGATCGCCGTCTGCGGCGGCGTGTCGCGCCTATTGAACTATGAGGCGGCCCCGCTGGGGCTGTCTCGCATCGGCGCCGCCGT
Organism: Acidisoma sp. 7E03; assembly: GCF_054665075.1. Lineage (NCBI taxonomy): Bacteria > Pseudomonadati > Pseudomonadota > Alphaproteobacteria > Acetobacterales > Acidocellaceae > Acidisoma > Acidisoma sp. 7E03. The sequence continues at coordinate 294,920 of NZ_BAAFHE010000001.1, read as the reverse complement.
CCAGTGGACCAGCGCCTGAAAGACATGACGTCATGACCATGAAAGACTGGTTCGCCCGCTGCCCGCTCATCGCCATCCTACGCGGCGTGCGGCCCGACGAGGTGGTGGAGGTCTGCCACGCGCTGGAACGCGCCGGGGTCGCCATCGTCGAAGTGCCAATGAACTCGCCCGAGCCGCTGGTCAGCATCGGCAAGCTCGCGCAGACCTTTGGCGACCGGCTGCTGATCGGCGCCGGCACGGTGATGACGCCGGAGATGGTGCGGGAGGTGCATGGCGTGGGTGGCCAGTTGCTGGTGACGCCGCATGCCGACCCTGAGCTGGTCCGCACCGCCAAGAGCCTCGGCATGATGGCCGCACCCGGCTTCTTCACCCCGGCCGAGGCCTTCAGCCTGCTGCGCGCCGGCGCGGATGCGATCAAGCTCTTCCCGGCGGAAGCTGCCAACCCGGCAACGGTGAAGGCGATCCGCGCCATTCTGCCGCCGGGCACGCTGGTGGTGCCGGTGGGCGGCGTCTCGGTCGAGAACATTCCGGATTGGACGGCGGCGGGGGCTGCCGGTTTCGGCATCGGCTCCTCCATCTACAAGCCGGGCGATACGCCGGAGATCGTGGAGAAGAAGGCGCGCGCCCTCGTCGCTGCCGTGCGTGGTGCGGGCTAACCACATTCCCTCAAAAGCCAGCGGCGGAAAGCCTCCACCGCCGGCCGGGAGGTGACCTCTTCCGGAAGGGTGAGCGCGTAGCCGCGGGCCGGGTTTTCGATGTCGACCCCCATCGGCACAAGAAGCCCGGCTGCGACGGGGCGGTCGATCAGCGGACGCCAGCCGAGGGCCGCGCCCTGGCCCTGCATCGCCGCCTCCACCACCAGCGGATAGGTGTTGAGGTGCAGGCTTGGCGAGCGGCTCGGCCGGGCCGCGAAACCGGCTTCGGCGAACCATTCCCGCCATGTCATCCAGCGCCCTGGCTCACCCGTCTCCAGGTCGAGCAAGGGCAGCCGTGCCCAGTCGAAGACGCCGTCCGGGCGCTGGTGGCGTGCGGCGAAGCCCGGGTTGCACACCGGCACCACCCGCTCGGGAAAGAGCCTGAACGCGCCGGGTTCCCTGGGGCCGAAGCTGATGGTGACGTCGGCATCCGGCGCAGGGCCGCGTCTCTGATGCTGCGCCGTCACGATCCGCACCTCGACACCGGGGAGCGCGTCGGCCAGGTCTGCAAGGCGCGGCATCAGCCAGAAGCTCGCAAAGCCGAAATCGGTCGCGATGGTGAGCGACGGCGCTTCCGCCGCCTGGCGCAGCGCGGCGAGCGTCGCTTCGATCCGGTCGAGCCCCTGGGTCAGCGCCTCCGCTAGGTTTCGCCCGGCCTCGGTCAGCGCCACGCCCCGGTGCAGGCGGCGAAAGAGCGGCTGGCCGACCGCCTGCTCGATCTGCTGCACATGCTGACTGACCGCCGCCTGAGACATGCCGAGCGACCGCGCGGCGACGGAGAAGTTCTCGTGCGCGGCGGCCGCCTCGAAGGCGAGGAGGGCGGGGAGGGGCGGCAGATGGCGAAGCTTTGGCATAAGTTCATGTGATAGCAACATAAGGACGGAGAGGCTTCACGCTTTCGCCACGAAGCGGGACTAATCGGTCAAACCGAGGAGACGACGCATCGTGGCATCGCGGCCGAACATTCTCATTCTCATGGCGGACCAGCTGACGGCGGGCGCGCTGCCGGCCTATGGCAATACCGTCGCGAAGACGCCGCATCTCGACCGGCTGGCGCGGGAGGGGGTGGTCTTCGATGCCGCCTATTGCAACAGCCCGCTCTGCGCGCCCTCTCGCGCCATTCTCATGACCGGCCGGCTGCCGTCCTCAACCGGTGCTTATGACAATGCCGTGGAGTTTCCCTCCCAGTTGCCGACCTTCGCGCATTACCTGCGCGATGCCGGCTACCGCACCATCCTCGCCGGCAAGATGCATTTCTGCGGTCCCGACCAGTTGCACGGCTTCGAGGAACGGCTGACGACCGACATCTACCCGGCGGATTTCGGCTGGACGCCGGATTGGACGGAGCCATCGGAACGTCCGAGTTGGTACCACAACATGGACAGCGTGACGCTGGCCGGGCGCTGCGTGCGCACCAACCAGATGGATTTCGACGAGGAGGTGGGTTTCCTCGCGCGTCAGAAAATCTATGACATGGCACGGGACGGGGACGACCGGCCCTTCTGCATGATCGTCTCGATGACGCATCCGCACGATCCCTTCACCATGGCGGACCCCTACTGGTCGCGCTACGCGGAGGACGAGATCGACATGCCGAAGGTCGGTCCCGAGGTGTCGGAGGGCGATCCGCATGCGGCGCGGCTGCGCCATGTCTGTGCCCAGGATCAGTCGGTGATCACCGAGGCGCAGGTGCGTGATGCGCGCCACGCCTATTACGCCGCCATTTCCTATTTCGACGATCACGTCGGCGGCTTGCTGAAAGCGGTGGAGGAGAGCGCGTTTGCGGAGAACACGATCGTCCTCGTCATCGCCGATCATGGTGAGATGCTGGGTGAGCGCGGGCTCTGGTACAAGATGAACTTCTACGAGGGCGCGGCGCGCATTCCCCTGATCATGCACGCGCCCGGCCATTTCGCGCCTCGCCGCGTGGCTGAACCCGTGTCGCTCGTGGATATCCTGCCCACACTCGCCGCCATCGCAGGCGAGGGGCGGGAGCCGGACTACGCCACCGACCTTGAGGGAAAATCGCTGCTCCCCTATGCGCTCGGCGCAGGAAATCACGGAACCGTGATCGGCGAATACTGTGCCGAGGGTGTTGTGGCTCCCATGGTCATGATCCGCCGCGGCAGTTTGAAATTCATCCACTGCCCGGGCGACCCTGACCGGCTCTACGACCTCGCGGCCGATCCCGAGGAGCGGGACGACATCGCCGCGCGCGCGCCGGACGATCCGCGTCTCGCGGCCTTCCGGGCGGAGGTTGCCGAGCGCTGGGACATGGAACGCCTTCGGAGCGATGTGCTGGCAAGCCAGAAGAGGCGGCGCCTCGTGTGGCAAGCCTTGCAGAAAGGGCAACAGACGTCTTGGGATTTTCAGCCTGTCCGGGATGCTAGCCAGCTTTATATGCGTAACCACATGAAGCTGGACGACCTGGAGGCGAAGGCACGCTTCCCGCGTGTCGTGCACCAAGACTAGGGGAGAGGCGGAGGCAAGCATGGCGGAGCAGGCAAAACCGGTGACCTCGCGGAACGGCGAGGCTGGGTTCCGACCGGGCGGGCTCGCCATCGCGCTGGGCGTCAGCCTGGCGCTGCTGCTGCTCTTCGACCTGCTAACCCGCGCGCATTTCTAGAAACTTCGGAAGGTGGGCCGAGGCCCACCTCGAGGCTAGCAAGGTGATGGGCGCGGCCGTTGATCGTCACCCGCGGCTTCATGCCGCGGGTATACCCGCTGCGGCGCCCAAACGCCGACAGGGCGCCCAAGCCGGTAGAGGCCCGGCTCAGTGGCCGGGTAGGACGACTCTCAGGGGGCCGAGACCCGCCCGAAACGCTTAGTTAGGCCGGCACGACCGGGGTGAGGGTCCAGGCGCCGTCCGCATCCTGTGGCGGCTCGCAGAAGATCGGCACGGCATTCGGCGTGCGCACGTTCGGCTCCAGCCCCATGGCGGAACGGACGGCCCGAAAGAGCGCGCCATGTGCCACGATGAGCACCGGCCCCGGCTGCACCAGGGCGCGGTTTATGGCGGTGACGACCCGGGCGCGCAGCACGGCGAAGGGCTCGGCCCCTTCCGGCGTGTAGCTGCCGGCGATCCAGTCGTCGTACCAATCGCCCATCGGCTTGCCTTCCTGCTCGCCGAACTTCACCTCGCGCAGTTGCGGATCGGTGGTGACGGCGACGCCGGTGACGGCGGAGACAGCCTGGGCCGTATCCATGGCGCGCGAGAGGTTGGAGGAGACGATCGCCGTCACCGCATGGCCCTGCATCAGCGTGGCCGCCCGCGCCGCCTGGGCGCGTCCAGTTTCATTGAGCGGAATGTCCACGTCCCCCTGCGACAGGTTCTGCTTGTTCCAGTCCGTCTCGCCATGGCGAAGGAACCAGAAGGGAACCGGCGTGATCCTGTCCATGCGCGGGAAGTCCTTCAGTCGAAGAGAGAGCTGACCGAGCTTTCGTCGGAGATGCGGCGCATGGCTTCGGCCAGCAGGGGCGCGATGGTCACCTGGCGCACATTGTTCGCCAGGCGCACAGCTTCGGTCGCGAGGATGCTGTCGGTGATGGTCATCATCTCGATGGGCGAGGAGGCGATGCGGGCGACCGCGCCGCCCGAGAGCACGCCATGCGTCGTGTAGACGCTGGCTGAGCGCGCACCTTCCTTGATGAGCGCGGCCGCGGCGTTGCACAGCGTGCCGCCGGAATCGACGATGTCGTCCACCAGGATGCAGTCCCGCCCCTCGACGTCACCGATCACGTTCATGACTTCGGAGACGCCGGCGCGCTCGCGCCGCTTGTCGATGATCGCCAGATCGACGTCGAGCCGCTTGGCGAGGGCGCGGGCGCGCACCACGCCGCCGACATCCGGCGAGACGATCATCAGGTTGCGGCCGTCGTAGCGTTCCTTGATGTCATGGGCGAAGAGCGGCGCGGCATAGAGATTGTCGACCGGGATGTCGAAGAAGCCCTGGATCTGCCCGGCATGCAGATCCATGGTGAGCACGCGGTTGGCCCCGGCCTCGGTGATGAGATTGGCGACCAGCTTGGCGCTGATCGGCGTGCGGGAGCCGGATTTCCGGTCCTGCCGGGCATAGCCGAAATAGGGTATGACGGCCGTGACGCGGCGGGCCGAAGCGCGGCGCAGCGCATCCAGCGTGATCAGCAGCTCCATCAGATGGTCGTTCGCCGGATAGGCGGTGGACTGCACGACGAACACGTCCTCGCCGCGCACGTTCTCATGGATTTCGACGAAGATTTCCATGTCCGCAAAGCGGCGGACGGAGGCCTTGGTGAGAGGCAGGTTGAGCGCGGCGGCGACCGCTTCCGCAAGAGGGCGGTTGCTGTTGCAGGCAACGATTTTCATGCGGCAAATTCCGTCAGCAGCGGCGGGAAGGCGGGGCTCGCGCGGCTTCTAGCAACCGCACCGCCCCCTGTCCACGCGATTGCCGCCCGGAGCTGCCCCGCGCATGTCAAGGGACGGTTTCATGACCCCGGTGGCTTGGCGCCCGTCTTCGGTGCGGCGGGCGCCCCCTGGGGACCGGGCACTTTCTTGCCGATGTTGTTGTCGATGACTTCCTTGACGCCACCGGCCGCCTCGCTGGCCGCGACCACCGCGACGTCGCCCCAGAAGCTGTCGAGCGAGCCCTTCGGGATGTCGTGCAGCTGGGTGACGCGGCCGACCTCCTTGCCATTGGGATCGTCGATGATCCAGGCGATCTCGATATGGTCGGTCTGGGCATTGACCGAGGTCTTCTTGACCACCGCCCGCATCAGGTAGTCGGCCTGGTCCTGCTGATCGACCAGCAGCACGCCAGTGCCCACGATGTCCTTCCGCATCTCGCGGCTGAGCGAGGTGTCGCCATCTCCGGGGGCACCGGTGACGCCCGAGAAATCGAGGCGCGGCGGCCGGTTGTAGAGGCTGTTCGGGTCGCTCTCCTTCAAGGCGGCGTCGATGTTCGAGAGCAGTGCTGCGATCTTCGGGCCGGCGGCGGCGGCTTCGGCTTGCAGCGTCGCCGGGTCGCCATCCGCCCAGGCCTGGCTCGGCACGGGCTGGCCCGTCTCCTTGCCCTGCACATGGCCGCGCGGGTCCCGGACGACGTAGGTCGGCGTAACCTGCCCGCCCGTCATGCTGGCGGAGACGCCGAGCACCCAGTCCCCACGTTGCGGCTTCTGGGCGAAGGCCGGCACCGTCTGGTTGGCGAGTGCCTGGGCCAGATCATCGGCGAAGAGCTTGGCCGAGGGGTCCGCCAGCAGCGCTTCTCCCGGCACGGGGACGACGAGGCGCTGCGGCGGCGGATGGGCGAGGATCGCGCCCATGCGGCCGGGATGGCCCTGCATGGGCTGCGGAAAATCGCCGCAGGCAGCAAGGGCGAGCGGGAGGGCGAAAACCCCCAGGCGAAGAGGTAGGGTCAGTCGCATCGGATTCCCGAAATCTGGTGGCCAATCGAACCGCCGCCGGCGAGCGTCCGCCGCCGGTGGCTGAAGAAACGGTCGGGTTCGGCGGCGGTGTCGCCTTCGGTGACCGCAATGGTGCCGAGACCCGCGCCGCGCAGCCGGGCGGCGCAATAGCCCGCGAGGTCGAACTGCCAGCGCTCGGGCCGGCCGGGCGCGAAGAAGCGCGCATCGGCCGCGTTCGCCGCAAGCACCGCATCGCGCAGATCGGCCGCGACCTCGTAGGAGGGCTGGCGGATGCAGGGGCCGACGACCGCGACGATCCGCTCACGCTGGGCACCGAGCGCGAGCATCGCCTCGACCGTCGCCTCCAGCACGCCTGCGACCGCGCCGCGCCAGCCGGCATGGGCGGCGCCGACGACGCCGGCGGCCGTATCCGCGAAGAGGATGGGTCCGCAATCGGCGGTGATGACGCTGAGGGCGAGGCCCGGCACCCGGGTCACCAGCGCGTCGGCGCGCGGGCCTTCGCCCGGTGCCCAAGGCTCGGTCACCGTGACGACCGCGGCGCTATGCACTTGGGTGAGGCCGAGGAGATGCTCCGGCCGGGCGCCGAGTGCGGCCGCGACACGGCCGCGATTTTCCAGAACCGCCGCGCGATCGTCCCCGCCGGACAGGCTGGCGTTCAGGCTGGCATAGGGGCCTGTCGACACCCCGCCGAGACGGGTAAAGAAACCGTGGGCCAGGCCGGCGAGCGCCGCATCGGTCACCGAAGTCAGGGTCATGCGGCAAATCCTGGCAGGAGCGGAAAGTCAGATGGTGTGATCGCCAGCACCTTGAAGAGCCGGCCCATGGCCTGGGGGTCGGCGAGGCGGCGGGCGCCGGTGCGGATTGCCGCAGCCTCGGCTTCGGGCCGGTCCCGGCCGAGGCGTTCGGCGCGCGCGAAGAGGCCGAGGGCCCTGAGGAAGGCGCCCTGCGTCACCGGCCCCTGGATCCCAGCGCCCGCGTGTCGTGCCACCCGCGCCATTGCCCCGAAATCGACGAGAGCCGTGAGATCGGCCTCGCCTGCGGCGGCGAGCGGATCGGCGAAGCCCTTGGCGCGGATCGCCTGAAGGCTGTCACCCGGATTAGTCTCGCTGCCGTAGTCGATGAGCAAGGCGACGCCGCCGGCCGCCGCGATGCGCCGAGCGAGAGCGCCGACGAAGGCTTCGGCCGGCTCGTTGCGCTCGAGGATGCCGGTGGGATCGGCGTCCGCCGGGTCGAGACCGGCAGGCGCCTGGCAGGGCGCCTCCACGAAGCGGCCCTCGGCGACGTAGCGCTCGTGCCAGGTGCCGTCGCTCACGCGGAACTGGCGGATGGGCAGCGCGTCGAGGAATTCATTGGCGATGAGGAGGAACGGCCCGGGCGGAAGGGCGGCGAGGTCGTCATGCCAGGCGGCTTCGGGCACCCGCCGCGCCTGCTCGGCACGGAGCCGGGGCGAGGTTTCGATGAGATGCACTTGGGCCGCGGCATGGAAGTCAGGCGCCAGGCGGGCGGTGAGGCGCCGGGCATCGGCCATCAGCGTGCCGCGCCCGGGGCCAGCCTCGGCCAGCAGCACCGGCGCGGGCCGCCCCAGCATCTGCCAGGCGACCGCCGCCCAGGCGCCCAGGATTTCCCCGAAGATCTGGCTGATCTCCGGCGCCGTCGTGAAATCCGCAAAGGGATCGTGGTTCGCGTAGTAGGCGGCGTTGGCCCGCCCCATGAAGCGGTCCAGCCGCTCGGGCGCGGAGGCGGCGCCCGTCAAGCCTCGGCCACCGTCAGCGCAGGGCGGGCGCGGGCGTAGAGCACGAGCCCGATGCCGGCCAGGATCATCGGCACGCAGAGCAACTGGCCCATGGTCAGCCCCTCCATGAGGAAGCCGAGGAAGGCGTCAGGCTCACGGAAACATTCGCCCGTGCTGCGGGCGATGCCGTAGCCGATGAGGAAGTAGCCCGTGATCAGGCCGGGATGCATGCGCCGCCGCTCCGACCGGCCGAGGGCCAGCATGACGAGGAAGAGGCAGAGTCCTTCGAGGAAGGCTTCGTAGAGTTCGCTCGGGAAGCGCGGCACCATGTCGACGCGCGGATAGATCATCGGATAGGGCCACCACTTGGGTGCCGGTCGGCCCCAGAGCTCGCCATTGATGAAATTGGCGATGCGGCCGAAGCCGAGACCGATAGGCGCCACCATGGCGATGCGATCGGCGAAGGCGAGGACGTTGATGCGGTGGCGGCGGCAGAACCAGATGATGGCGATGGCGACGCCCAGCATGCCGCCATGGAAGCTCATGCCGCCCTGCCAGACGGCGATGATGTCCGTCGGATGATGGAAGAAACTGCCCGGCTGATAGAAGAGCACGTAGCCGAGCCGCCCGCCGAGCACGACACCGAGCGTCGCCCAGGACAGGAAATCATCCACCAGCAGCGGCGTTGCGACCTTGGGCGCCCAGCCGACGAAGCGGCGCACCAGGCGCCAGCCGATGACGAGCCCGGCGATGTACGCGATGGCATACCAGTGGATGGCGAAGGGGCCGAGTTTGACGAGGACCGGGTTGAAGTCCGGGAAGACCAGCGGCTTCATCGCACGCATTCCCCGGCCCGTCGGCCGTGTTGCAGCGCCATCTTGGCCGGTGCCTTGGGTGAACCCATGTCTACTGCCCTCCGCCGCGCAAGTCTGATAAGGACGTGATCAGCCGCAGCGATGCGCCAGGGCGTCAAGTTCGGATTCATGGCGGCGGCTTATACGCAACCCACCCCTCGGGTGGAAGGCAGGAGAGAGCGATGAGAGAGCGCGGCCGCTTTATGGACGATCTAGCGGGTGTGGCGCAGGGTGCGCTTTCTGCCTTCACAGGACTGCGAGATGAGGCGGAGGCGGTCTTCGCCGCCCGGGTCGAAGCGGTCATTCACAAGCTCGACATCGCGCGCGGCGAACAGCTTGCGGCGGTGCAGGAGATGGCGGCCAAGGCCCGTCTGGCGCAGGAAGCGGCCGAGGCCGAGCTTGCCGCGCTGAAGGCCCGCGTGGCCGCGCTGGAGGCGAAGCTCGGCACCGTCGCGCCCGCGCCGGGGGTCGATCCGTTGACCGCCGTGCCCGTGGATGTTCCCGCCCCCAGCCCGAGCGACCCGATGCCGGGGGCGCCGCAGGACCCGCCCGTGGGCGCGGCTGGTGGGGCGGCGCCCGCGAGCCCGATCGCTTGATGAGAGTTTTGTGGCAGTACGGCCACTAAGCCTTTGCACGGAGCGGGCTTTGCTTGCGGTTCACGCAATCCAGCCCCTAGTGTTTCGACGGAGGCGGCGATTCGCGACGCCGGAACTGGGGGCCATCGGGGCGCCCATCATCCGGCAGCGGCAACGGACGCCGCCGATCCGGCCTTCCTCCCAGCATTGAGGAGACCTTCGATGTCTGCCACCACCATTGCCGCTTCCACCCACGTGAAGAACCCGCTCGACGTGATCGAGCAGATCGTGTCCACGAACGAATGGGCTTTCGAGCGCCGCAACGACGCCGAGATGGCGGCCGAGGCGCCGGGCCAATGGTCCGACTACGGCCTCTATTTCAACTGGTCCCGCGAAATCTCGGCCATGCATTTCACCTGCACCTTCGACATGAAGGTGCCGGAGAAGCGTCGGGCGGACTTCTACAAGCTGTTGGCGCTGGCCAACACGCATCTGTGGATCGGGCATTTCGGCATGGATGCGGATGACGGCATGCCGGTCTTCCGCCACGCCGTGCTGCTGCGCGGCGCGCCGGGCGCTTCGCTGGAGAGCATGGAAGACATGGTGGATATCGCCATTACCGAATGCGAACGCTTCTTCCCCGCGTTCCAATTCGTGCTGGCCGGCGGCAAGTCACCGGACGAGGCGCTGCGCGCCGCCATGCTGGAATGCGTCGGCGAAGCCTGACACGCCAGGACGAAGCCGCGGGGCGCGGGCAGCGCCCGGCCCCGCAGGCGGCTTGAGGAGATCATGAGCATGACCGACGCCGATTTCGACGCCGCGGTGGTATCCGCCGTCTTCACCGAAGCCGGCCTGCGCGGCTGGCACCGCACCAGCCTCGTGGAGGCGGCGCGGGTCGCGGGGCTCGATCTCGCGCGTACCCGCCAGCGGTTTCCCTCGAAGCTCGTCGCGCTCATGCGCTTCGGCAGCATCGCCGACCAAGCGGCGCTGACGGGTGCGACCACCGATGGCCCCGTGAAGGACCGGCTGTTCGACATCCTCATGCGCCGCTTCGACGTGCTGCAGGCGCATCGTGCCGGCGTCATCGCCGTGCTGGATGCAGCCAAGATGGACCCGCTACTGGCTCTGTTCCTGGCCCGGCTCTCTGCCCGCAGCATGGAATGGCTGCTGGAAGGCGCGGGGCTGTCTGCCGCCGGCCTGCGCGGCCGACTGCGCGTCAAAGGCCTGCTCGGCGTCTGGCTCTATGCCGTCCGTGCCTGGACGCAGGATGACAGCGCCGACCTTTCGGCGACCATGACCGCGACGGACAAGGCGCTGGAGCGCGCGGGCGAGATGGCGCGGCATCTGGGTGATGAGCCTGCGGTGGACCCGATGGATGGGCCGACGCCGGAGACCTACGACCCGGCGATCTGAGCCGGCCCGTGGTTGACGCTTCGGTGTCGATCGCATGGCGAGGCTTGCCAGACCGTGGATTTGGGATGCGAAATGGGGCGCCACGATCCGGCAGCAACCGGATGGTGACGCTGCTGCCGCGTTTTCAAGGCGTCAAGCCGAGGAGGTAAAGCCATGTCCGACCTGCCGCAGTTCCCGACCGACTTCACCAAGCTGTTCGCGTCCTTCAGCTTTCCGGCAAGCACCGAGATGACGGCGCTGATGGAAACGCAGAAGCGCAACCTGGCGGCGCTGACCGCCGCCAACAAGCTGCTCTTCGAAGGGGCGCAGGCCATCACCCAGCGTCAGATGGAGGCGATGCGCCGCCAGATGACGGAGGTGGCCGAGGCCACGCGCTCGCTGGTGACGGTGACCGATCCGAAAGAGCGGACCGTTCGCCAGACCGATCTCGTGAAGTCCGCCTATGAGAAGAGCGTTTCGGATCTGCGCGAAGTCGAAGACCTGCTGCGCAAGTCGAGCAGCGAGGCGCTCGATCTCATCCACAGCCGCTTCCTGGCGGCGATGGACGAGGTGAAGAGCGCTATGGATCGCGCGGCCAAGCCGGAATAAGGCGCGTGCGGGCGGGCGCTGGATGCGCCCGCCTTTCCCGGCAGGCGAGGAAGTGACGCGGACCCGTTTCGGGTGATCGCGCAGCCGTAAAAGACCCGCCACTGTCACCAAACTGACGCCAAGCTGTCATTAGGCAATCGTCTAGACATTCGGTATTCCGCTCGGGCATTTGTCCAGCGCGGGTGGAAACAACAATGTCGAATACGGCTGACGGAACCCTCGAGTTTTTCGCCGGTGACCTTGTCATCAGCATCGTTGGAGACGGGGACGGCAGCGGCACCTATACGGACAACCAGGCAACGCCCATCACCCTGAAAGAAATCAGCACCACCGGGTCCATCGTCGGCACCATGGTACTGCCGCAGACGACGACGGTCGTGAACGGCACAACGGAATACGCGATCTCCGGCGAATACGGCTCGTCCTCCGAAGGCTATCTGCAACTCTCGGCGGACGGCCAGTCCCTCGTCATCGGCGGTTACGGGGTCAACGCCGCCACCTACAATGCCGGCGGCGCCACGGTGTATGGCAATGCGGCGCTGGCCCAGTCGACCAGCCTGGTCGGCTCGCAATACACCGCGGTGCCGCGCGTCATCGCCGACATCAGCTATACCGGCACGGTCGATACCAGCACGGCGCTCTACAACGTCTTCAACACGAACAACATCCGCAGCGTAGCGACCGTGGACGGCACCAGCTTCTACGTCGGCGGGCAGGGCGTGAAGGGCGACACGACCCAGGGTGTCTTCTACGCGCAGGACGGCGCGAACGGCGCCACCGCCATCAACACCGCGACCGACGTGCGCGACGTGCAAATTCAGAATGGTGCGCTCTATGTCTCGACAGATTCGAAGCAGGGAAGCGGCGGCACGTCGAACATCAGCGTCTATGCGACGCTGCCGACCTCGGCGACAACCGGCACGGTGCTGCCGGGCATCGACGGCGCTGTCACCCTGACGGCGGGAGAGGAGAACGGCATCAACGACGCCGACGTCGGCGGCACGATCCATCTCAGCCCCGAGGGCTACTTCTTTGCCGACTCAACCACCCTCTACATAGCCGATGGCGGCGCACCGAAGGCAGGCGGGCTCGGCGACGGCGGGCTGCAGAAGTGGAGCTATTCGGACGGCAGCTGGCATCTCGACTATACGCTGGCGGCCGGCCTCGATCTCGTGGCGGATACCGCGACCGCCGGCACCACCGGCCTTATCGGCCTCACCGGCACCGTCGTCGGTGGTGAGGTCTATCTCTATGCCACCAACGAGACGGTGGGCGATCTCGATCAGACCTACGTCTATGCGATTGCCGACACGCTGAGCGCGACGAGCCTGCCGACCGACGAGAGCTTCACGGCGATCCTCTCGGCCTCGGCCGACACCAACATCCGCGGCATTTCCTTCGCACCGACGGCATCGAGCGCCACGACACCGACCACGATCGTCTCGAGCGGTGCGGTGGTGAGCGAGACGGTGACGAGCGGCGCCGCCGTGACGGTGCAGAGCGGCGGCACGCTCTCCGCTTCCACCATCCTGTCCGGCGGCTCGGTCCTGGTCTCTGCCGGCGGCGTCGACAGCGGCAGCACCATCGCCCATGGCGCGAGTGAAACCCTGTTCGGCTCTGCCGCCGGGGACGTGGTGCAGGGCACCCAGCTGATCAGCGCGGCCGGTGCGACGGCCACGGGTGAAACCGTCTACAACGGTGGGACGGTCGACCTTTTCCTGAAAGGTGGTGTCGTCAACGAGACGACGCTGACCAATGGTGGCGTGCTCGCGATCAGCGGCAACGCGACGGCGAACGACACGACGATTTTGAGCGGCGGCACGGTGCTGCTGGAATCGGCCAAGGCCAACATGTCCGGCAGCCTGGTGTTCAGCGGTGCCGGGCTGCTGCAGGAGACCGCGACGATCAGCGCGGGCTATGGCGTCAGCGCCGTCATCTCGGGCTTCGGCAGCGAGGACGCGATCGATCTCGTGACCTTCGGTTCCGGCGCGACGCTGACCTCGTCCGTCGTCAGCGGCAACACGGTGGCGACCGTCACCTCCGGCGGCGCGAGCGAGAGTTTCACCTTCGCGGGCACCGTCTCCGGCCTGGTGCTGAGCGCCGATGGCAGCGGTGGTGAGAAGATCGTGCTCGGTGCCGCCGTCAGCTCCGGCGGCACCGTCACCGTCTCGAGCGGTGTCACCTCCTCGGGCCTCACCATCGGCAGCGGTGGCTTCCTCGACGTGCAGAGCGGCGGCACCATCCTCGGCGCCACCATCCTCGATGGCGGCCAGGCGGTGGTGAGCGGCATCGACAGCGGGTCCATCATCTCCGCAGGCGGTGTCGAGACGGTACTCGGCACGGCGAGCGGCGACCAGATCGACGGCACGCAGATCGTCAGCGCCACCAACGCGGTGGTGAGCGGTGAAACCGTGCATGGCGGTGGCGTGCTCGACCTCTTCCTCAAGACGACGAGCGCGCTTGATACCGTCGTCGACAGCGGCGGAACGCTCGCCATCAGCGGCAATGCGGTCGTCTCCAACGTCGTGCTCAACGGCGGCGCGATCCTCGAGACGCAGTCACCCAAAGCGAACGTGCTGGGCACTATCGTCTTCTCGGGTGCCGCCACGATCGACGAACAGGACATCGTGAGTAGCGGCCACGGCATCAGCGCTACCATCTCGGGCTGGCAGAGCGGTGATGTCATCAACACCGTCTATCAGTATTCGGACGCATCCTTGAGCGTCGTCTCCTCCGGCGGCTTCACCGAGGTGACGCTCGCCGTCACCTCGGCCGATCCCGCAGTGAGTGCCGGTGGTCTCGCTTCGCAGACCTTCACCTTTGCCGGGGCGGATGGCGTGGGCTTTGCGGTCGTCTCGGGCGCGCAGGGCCAGGCGGAGATCGTGGAAACGGCTGCGCCGTGCTTCGCCACCGGCACGCGCATCCGCACCGAACAGGGCGAGGTCGCGGTCGAAGATCTCGCGATCGGCGACCGTGTACTGACGGTGACGGGAGAAGCGTTGCCCATCCGCTGGATCGGCCAGCGGCAGGTGGTGGTGAGCCGTCATCCCGAACCCGACAGCGTGCGCCCGGTGCGGGTGCCGGCCGGTGCCTTCGGTGCCGGCTTGCCGGCGCGGGACCTCATCCTGTCGCCCGACCACGCGCTCTATGCAGAGGGCGTGCTGGTGCCGGTGAAGCATCTGGTGGGTGCCGGCGGGATCGCGCCCGTCGCGATGGAGAGCGTCACCTACTGGCATGTCGAACTCGACCGGCACGAGGTGATCCTGGCGGAAGGTCTGCCGGCGGAAAGCTATCTCGATACCGGGGACCGCCCTTCTTTCGCGAATGCCGGCGGCACGATGACGCTACATCCGGCCTGGGGCTCGGCGCGGACGGACGTGACGCTGATCATGGAGAGCCTGGGTTATGCCCCGCTGAAGGTCGCGGGCGTGGAGGTCGCGCGCATCCGCGCGATGCTCGCGGCCGGCGAAGCAAGCGCCGCGGCGTGAGGTGACGGGGCGCTCCGTCCGCCGCCACGTGCGGCGGCGGGCGGAGGGCGTCGTCTCAGAACAGCGTGTGGCCGACGCCCACCAACGTGATGGTCGTCTTATCAACCAGCGTGATGACGTCCGAGCCGCGCACCACCGTCTCTGAGACGATGGGATTGCCGGCATAGCCGCCGAAGGCGAGCCGGTCGGTCGCCTTCAGGCCGTAGATCGTCTCGCTGCCACCGGCGGCCCCCTGCAGGAAGGCGAAGAGATCCGGCCCGCTGCCGGCAACGACCGTCGCATTGCCGGAGCCGCCCACCACCGTATCGGCCGCGCCATTCAGCGCCATAAGCGTGGTCGCGCCAGCGGCGGTGAAGAAGGTCTCGGTGCCGGTGCCGTATTGGCCGGCCATCACCGTGTTGCCGCCGGCACCTGCGATGAAGGTCACGGCGCCGCTGCCGCTGCCGAATTCGGTTGTCGTGCCGCTACCGCCGATGAGCGTGGAAGGCCCGCTGCCCGTCCCGGCGACGAGAATGTCCGTGCCGGCGCCGCCCAGGAGGGTGGTGCCGCCGGCCCCCGTGCCACCCCAGAGCGTGGCAGGCCCCGATCCGGCTGAGACCGTGGCCGTGCCGGTACCGCCGTAGAAGACGAGAGCGCCGCCCCCGCCCGTGACCGAGACGGTGTCGCCGCCGGCGAAAACGGTGAGGGCGCCGCTGCCGCCGGAGATGACATCTGCCCCGCCGGCATAGACGGTCAGGTCGCCGCTTCCCGCCGAAAGCGTGGTGGCGCTCGCCAGGAAGACCGTCGCATCGGTGCTGCCAAGGGTCAGGCTGTCGTTCCCCGCCGCTTCATAGATCGTTGAGTAGCCGTCGAGCTGGTGGCTGCTGCCGCCTTCGAGAAGAAGGCTGCCATTGCTGCTGCCGCTCTCGGCGGCGGTGAATTCGTCATCGTCGAGCAGGGTGCTCGCATCGCCGAAGCTGTCTCCCGTGCCGAAGGCCGTCGCGAAGGCGCTGGCGGCACCGCTCGCGCTGGCGAAGCCCGCCGTCTGGAAGGCGGCGGCGTAGGACTCCAACTGCGGCGGGTTGGCGCTGCCGCCCTGTGCCCTCAGCAGAACGCTGCCATCGGGGGCCGTTTCCAGATTGACCGCGGAATAGCCGGCGTTGAGGACCGTCAGGTGGATGCCCTCGTTGCCTGCGGAAATCGTCACCTGATTCCCCGAGGCGTTGAAGTAGGTGACGTTGCCACCGGTCAGATAGGCGAAGTCGATGCTGGCACCTCGCACGAAGCCGGAGATGGTCTGATCGGCGGAGGGCACGGCGGCGGCACCGTCGATCTGCAGCGTGCCCGCACCGCCCGCGAAGGTAATGTCGCCTGTCACATGGCCGGCGGACCAGACTTCGAGCACGCCGCCCGCGATCCTCGCCGACACCACCGTGCCACTTGCCTGCACCACGGCGCTGCCGCCCGTGTCGACCTTGAGGGCGGTCGCGGCGCCGGTATAGGCGACGGTTTCGCGGCCGCCGCTCTGCACTTCCGTCGCAAAGGAGGCGCCGCCTCCGGTCAGCACTTCCTCACCACCTGCGGTGATGAGGGAACTGACCATGGTGGCGCCGGTGACGGCGTAGGCGCTGCCTTGGATCACGGTATCGAGGGCGACGCCACCCGACTGCGCGATGAGGTAGGCGCTGGTCGAGAGGGTGGTCGCCACGGCCTCGCCCCCGCTGATGACCTGCATGACGCCACCGGTGGCGAGAGCGGTCGCGCTGGCCCGGCCATCCGCCTCGATAACCATGTTGCCGGTGCTGGCGACCTGTGTTTGCGTCGCTGCGCCGCCGGACACGACACGCAGCGTACCGCCGCTCGCGACCTGCGTTTCCACCGCCACTCCGCCGGAGGTGACACGCAGGGTGCCTCCGCCCGAGACGATGGTTGAGCGTGCATCTCCGCCGGCGCCGACCGACTGCGTGCCGCCGAAGCTCACGACCGTCGACAGAGCGACGCCGCCGCTGACAATCTCATGCCCCGAAAAGGCGATGATCGAGCCGAGGGCGGTCCCGCCGGTCAGAACAACCTCGCTGCCGCCCTCGATGACGGTGGTCGCCAGGGCGGTGCCGCCGGCGAGAACCGCCGTGCCGCCGCTCACCTGCGTCTGGCTCAGCAGCCCGCCTGTCGTGGCGCTGACCGCGACTCCGCTGCTGACGACAGTAAAATCGGCTTCGCCGCCGGCGCTGACGATGGCCCGGGCGCCGGCGGCGATCATGTCATGCATCGCAAGTCCGCCACCCGAGACGATCTGCACGGCGCCGCTCACCAGGCTCGTCGAGTCGGTGCGCCCCATCACGATCTCGCTGCCGCCCGCATAGACGGTGGTCAGGATCGCGGAGCCGCCGCTCTGCACCAGCTGCGTGCCGCCGCCGCGCACGTTCACAGCGGCAACCTGGCCGCCACTGCCGACGATCTGCGTGCCGCCTGCATTGACCTCGGTGCCCAGGGCGCTGCCGCCGCTCTGCACGACCTGCGTTCCGCCGCTGACGAGAAGATAGGTGGCGCTGCCGCCGTCGGTGACGATCTGCGTGCCGTTGTCGTAGATGATACCGCTGACGTCGATGGCGTCGCTGCCGACGGTTTCCCGGCCCGTCTGGATGATGGTCCCCTGCGCGGTAGCTCCGGCGACGAGGAGTGCGGCGCCGTCCGCATAGATGTGGCTTGAAAGGAGAGACCCGCCCGAGGCTGTCAGATTGCCGCCCTCTTCTACCTTGGTGAGGGAGGCGACGCCGCCTTGCGCGACGATGGCGGAGCCGCCGCTTTCGACGAAAATGTCGTAGCTGCGCCCGCCGGATGCGATGATCTCTGTGCCGCCAGCGGAGACATAGGTCACGTCCGTGAGGCCGCCGGAGAGGACGACGAGGCTGTCGCCGCTGCTGACCGAGGCTTGGCGGACGACCTGTCCGCTCGAGACGTATCGGATCACGCTACTCATCCCCCCGGTCTGACGCTGGCACTCGGTGCACTAGCGAAATGCCATAACAAAGCGGCGGATGAAGCGAAAGCGTTCGCGCGGGGATTCGGCGCCGGAAGCGCCGCGTGTCACACGACGGCGGGTGCCCGCTCCGCTGCGGCGCGGCCCCAAGCCTCTTCGCCGCTCTCGTCGAAAAGGGCGGTGAGTTGGCGCATCATCGTGCCGCCCAGCTCCTCGGCGTCCACGATCGTCACCGCACGGCGGTAGTAGCGCGTCACGTCATGGCCGATGCCGATGGCGACGAGTTCCACGAGGCCGCGGGTCTCGATGTCCTGGATCGCCTGGCGCAGATGCCGCTCCAGGTAGTTGCCGGGATTGACCGAGAGGGTGGAGTCATCCACCGGTGCGCCGTCGCTGATGACCATCAGGATGCGGCGGTGCTCCGGCCGGGTGATCAGGCGGCGATAGGCCCAGAGTAGCGCCTCGCCGTCGATGTTTTCTTTGAGCAGGCCCTCGCGCAGCATGAGGCCGAGATTGCGCCGTGCCCGCCGCCACGGGGCGTCGGCCGCCTTGTAGATGATGTGGCGCAGGTCGTTGAGGCGCCCGGGGTTGCGCGGCTTGCCCTCCTGCACCCACTTCTCGCGGCTCTGCCCGCCCTTCCAGGCGCGTGTGGTGAAGCCCAGCACCTCCACCTTCACGGCGCAGCGCTCCAGCGTGCGGGCCAGGATGTCCCCGCACATGGCGGCCACCGTGATGGGACGGCCGCGCATGCTGCCGGAATTGTCGATCAGCAGCGTTACCACCGTGTCGCGGAAATCCGTGTCCCGCTCGCGCTTGTAGGAGAGGGAGGCGGTGGGCGTGGTGACGACGCGGGCAAGCCGGCTCACGTCGAGCAGCCCGTCCTCCAGGTCGAAATCCCAGGCGCGGGTCTGCTGGGCCAGCAGCTTGCGCTGCAGCCGGTTGGCGAGTTTCGAGACGACGCCTTGCAGATGCTGCAACTGGTGGTCGAGCTGCTGGCGCAGGCGGGCGAGTTCCTCGGCGTCGCAAAGCTCGGCGGCGTCGATCTCCTCATCGAAGGCGCGGGTATAGGCGCGGTAGGTGCTTTCCTCCGTGCCCCGATCCCGCGCCGTCTGCTGACCGCCCGGCCGCTCGTCGCCATCGGCCTCCGCCGCGTCGTCTTCCTCCTCGCTCTCGGCCGCCTCGTCGGCCGTCGCTTCGCCCTCCATCTCCTCGCTCTCCTGAGAGAGGCTGGCCTCGGCTTCCGACTGCGCCTGGCTCTCGCCCTCGGAGGAAGCGTCCTGCTGAGGGCTCTGCTCCTGCGCCTCGTCGCCGCCTTCGGGCTCCTGGTCGGGCTCGGCTTCCGCCTCTGACTCGGCGAGGTCATAGGCCTTCAGAAGCCGGCGGGCGGCGCGGGTGAATTCCTGCTGGTCGTTTGAGGCCGCGGCCATGTCGGCAAGCGCCGCCTGCGCCTCCGGCCCCATGGCGGCGCGCCACTGATCGAGCACGCGATTGGCTTCCGCAGGGGCGGCCTCGCCCGACATGCGCTCCCGCGCGAGGAGGGAGAGGGCGGAGGCCATGGGCAGCTGGTCCTTGCGGGTCAGCCGATCCCACCCCTCCGCCTCGCATTGTTCGACCAGCTTCTGGCGCAGATTGGCGGCGACGCCGGCCATGTGCCGGCTGCCGATCGTCTCGACGCGCGCCTGTTCGAGGGCGTCGTAGACTTCCCGTGCCTCGCGGCTGGCGGGGGAGCGCGCAGCATGGACGGCGCTGTCATGGTGGCGGAGGCGGAGGGCAACGGCATCGGCCGCGCCCCGCAGCCGCGCCATCTCGGCCGCCGGCAGGCCGCGCGTGGGCGAGGGCAGGCGGGCGCGCTTGCCGGCGAGGTTGGCGGGGCCGGCCTGGAAGGCGACCTCGACCTCCGGCTGGCCGGACATCGCCCGGATGGTTCCCGCCGTTGCGCGCTTGAACGCTTCTGCGCGTTCGTTGCCGTCCTTCGTCCCGCTCACAGCCTGTCTCTCGCCTCTCTCCACCCCGTCACCCCCGAGGGGATCAGCCCTTGCGTCCTGGCCTGCGCGCGTCAGCTCGCGCGGCGCAGGCCGGTCGTCAGCTCCTGGTTGAAGCAGCGCTGGTAGTATTCGGCGACCGTGCCGCGCTCCGCCTCGTCGCACTTGTTGAGGAAGGTGACGCGGAAGGCATAGGCGATGTCGCCGAAGATGCGCGTGTTCTCGGCCCAGGTGATGACGGTGCGCGGTGACATGACGGTGGAGATGTCGCCCGCGATGAAGCCGGCGCGCGTGAGGTCGGCGAGCGCCACCATGCCCTCGATCTGCCGGCGGCCGGCGGTGTCACCCGGCTCGACGCCGAGCTTGGCAAGCACGATCTCCGTCTCCTGCGCATGCGGCAGGTAGTTGAGGCTGGCGACGATGCTCCAGCGGTCCATCTGGCCCTGATTGATCTGCTGGGTGCCGTGATAGAGGCCGGTGGTGTCGCCGAGGCCGACCGTATTGGCCGTCGCGAAGAGGCGGAAGGCCGGGTGCGGATGGATGACGCGGTTCTGGTCGAGCAGCGTCAGGCGTCCCGCGACTTCCAGCACGCGCTGGATGACGAACATCACGTCCGGTCGGCCGGCGTCGTATTCGTCGAAGACGAGCGCGCACGGGTGCTGCAGCGCCCAGGGCAGGATGCCTTCGCGGAACTCGGTGACCTGCTGGCCATCCTTCAGCACGATCGCATCCTTGCCGATGAGGTCGATGCGGCTGATGTGGCTATCGAGATTGATGCGGATGCAGGGCCAGTTGAGGCGCGCCGCCACCTGCTCGATATGCGTCGACTTGCCGGTGCCGTGATAGCCCTGGACCATGACGCGGCGGTTGTAGGCGAAGCCCGCGAGGATCGCGAGCGTCGTGTCCCGGTCAAACTTGTAGGTGTCGTCTACATCCGGCACGTGCTCCGTACGGCGGCTGTAGCCGGGAACGATCATGTCGCTGTCGATGCCGAAGACGTCACGCACCTTCAGCTTGACGTCGGGCATCCCGAGATCGCCGATGACCGTCGCATAATCGGGTCCGGAAGTCGCGGCATTCATCATCGAAAAGTCTGTCCTGTCCTGCTGCTTTCAGATTAGCGGAGTGCGGCCCCACCGCAAGACGCGGAGACGCGGCGCGGCCGCGCGCGAGACGATACTCGGGCGGCGGGCCGCTTAACCGCGGCCGGCCTGCCTTTCCTCAGCGGGCCAGTGCAGCTTGAGCGTCGAATAGGCGCTGTTGATCGCCTTGATCTGATGATCGTCCGCCGTGTCTCCGCCACCATTCGCATCCGGGTGGTGGCGTTTGGCGAGCGCCTTGTAGCGCGCCTTGACCGCGTCGAGGCTGACCGGCCAGGTGAGGCCGAGCACGCCGAGCGGCTGGCGCAGCTCCGGTGGCGCCTCGATCGTTTCATGGGCAGAGGCGGGCCGCCGCCCGTCCATGTGCAGCATCGGGTCGCGCAGAAGCTCCTCCTGCGCGGCATGGGCGGTGCCGTTGGAGCCCAGCCGCCAGGTGGGCCGCTGCCAGGAGGCGTCGGCCCGCAGTTCCTGCTCGATCTGCCCCGGCGTCATGTCCTTGTAGTAGTCCCAGTTCGCGTTGTAGGCGCGCACGTGGTCGAGACAGAACCAGTAGTAGTCGTTGAGGGCGAGGCGGGATTTGGGCGCCCGGTAGCAGCCCAGCTCTTCACAGCCGGGCGTGTCGCAGAGCCGGCCCGGCGCGTCCGGGTCGGGCGCGTAAGCCCGGGCACGGGGGACGCGTCGTGTTGTCATGGCCGCTATATGGTCGTCCGCCCCGCCGCTTGGCAATCCCGTGAACGCAGGCCAGAACGGCGAGCGCGGCGCTTGAACAGCCGGTCCCATTTCGAGGAAAATCGCGCATGGACCGCAAGTCACGCATCGTCGAAACACTGACACGCGCCTTCGTGCCGCTGGCACTCACCGTGCAGGACGACAGCGCCCGTCACGCCGGCCATCGCGGCCATCCTGGCGGTGCCGGCAAGGAAGGCCAGACCCATTTCAACGTCGCCATGGTGGCCGATTGCTTCACTGACATGAAGCGGGTTGACCGCGCCCGCGCGGTGAACGAAGCCCTGGCGGAAGAGTTCCGCAGCGGCCTGCATGCCTTGTCGCTGAACCTGCGCAGCCCGGCCGAAGCGCAGCGGGACGGTGCCGAGCCCGGCTGAGGGCGGATCAGCCCCTGCTGCGCCGCCGCGGAAAATTTCCTTTTGTCTGTCGCGGCGCTCTGGTGAAATGCCCCGCGTGAGGCGCCGACCGGCGTCCGTCAGAACAGGGATGCCTCAGCCGAGATGCCAGCCGCCGTGTCGATGGACGAGACCGACCGGGCGATTCTGCGCCTGATCGCCCGGGACGCGTCCCTCTCCCTCGCCGAGATCGCGGCCGAGGTGCATCTGACGCCGACGCCGTGCTGGAAACGGATCAGGCGGCTGGAGAAGGAAGGCGTGATCCGCGGTCGCGTCACGCTGCTGGATCAGCAGGCGCTGGGCCTGCCGGTCTCGGTCTTCGTCTCGGTCGAGACGGCGGACCATTCCGCCGAATGGCTGGCCCGTTTCGCCGATCTGGTGCGGGACACGCCGGAGATCGTCGATGCCTGGCGGATGGGCGGCGATGTCGATTACGTCCTGCATGTCGTGGTATCAGACATCAGCGCCTATGATGCCTTCTACCGCCGGCTGATCGCCGCGGTACCGCTGCGCAACGTGACCAGCCGCTTCGCCATGGAGCGCATCAAGGCCGCACCATTGCCGCTGTAGCCGGCCCCCGGGCCGGCGCCTGAGGAGGAGAGTCGTTCTGCCTGAGAAGAGCCGAAGCACTGACCCGAAACGTGACGACGCCGCGGTGATCCGCGCGGCGTTGGAGGCGGTGGGCAGCCTGCCGGATGAGGAGATCGCGCTCGCCGAAACCGCGCTGCTCTTCGCGCGGCTCGACGCCCCTTGGGCCGATTGGAAGCGTGCGCGCAGCCATCTCTCCGTGCTCGCGCGTGAGGCGGCCGAGCTGCGCGACTGGGTAGGGGACGATGCGCAGGAGCAGGCGGAAGCGCTCGCCGGCATGCTTGGTGCCCGGCATGACTATAGCGGGGACTACGAGACCTACGACGATCTTCGCAACGTCAACCTGATCCACGTCACGGAGCGACGGCGCGGCATGCCGATCGGCCTTGGCATCATCTGGCTGCATTGCGCCGAGGTCGCCGGCTGGGATTGCTACGGCATCAATTTCCCGAGCCATTTCGTGCTGGGTCTGGGCGCGGGCGAGATGCGCGCCGTGCTCGACGTCTTCTCCGGCGGCCGCATCGTCGAGGCCGAGGATCTGGAGGCGATGCTCGACCGGCTGGACCAGGGCGTGCGGCCCACGCGCGGGGCGGCCTTCGCGGAGCGCATGGGCAAGCGGGACGTGCTGATCCGCCTGCAGCGCAACATCGTCTTTCGCCGGCAGTCGGCGGGGGATCTGGCCGGCGCGCTCACCTGCATCGAGGACATGCTACGCATCGCCCCAGCCGACATCGGCCTGTGGCAGCAGGCGGCGGTGCTCCAGCAGAAGACAGGGCAGCTCGCCTCCGCCCTCCGCAGCCTGGAGAAGGTCGTGGCGCTCATTCCGCCCGGCGCGGATGCCGAGCGCGCGCGTGCCGCGATGCGCCGGCTGCGCAGCAGCCTGAACTAGCCGTGCGGGCCGAAGCGGGCGCGGTATTCACCGGGGCTGATGCCGAGGCGCCGGCGGAAATGATGCCGTAGCCGGTCCGCGCTGCCCAAGCCCGTCGCGGCGGCGATCGTCTCCACATCCAGCCGTCCCGTACTCAGCAGGCGCTTCGCCTCCTCTAGCCGCTCCGCCACCAGCCATTCGCCGGGTGGGGCGCCCGCCGCTTCGGCGAAGCGGCGGAGAAAGGTGCGGAGGCTCATCCGGCAGGTGGCCGCCATGCGGGCCAGCGGCCAGTCCTCCGCAAGGGCGGCGCGCATCGCCTCCAGCAGAGGGGCGATCTCGGCATGGCGATGCGCCGGCACCGGCCGCTCGAGGAACTGCGCCTGTCCGCCGCTGCGATGGGCCGGCATGACCAGCCGGCGCGCCACGCTGTTCGCTGCCTCTGGCCCGAAATCCTGCCGCACGATCTCGATCAGCAGGTCGATTCCGGCGGCGCTGCCGGCCGAGGTGAAGAGCCGGTCATGGCCGCGATAGAGGGAGGTGTGATCGACCGTCACCCGGGGATGGCGCGTGCGCAAGGCGTCGGCATAGCGCCAGTGGGTGGTGGCGACGGCGCCGTCCGGCAGGCCGGTGGCTGCCAGCACGAAGGCGCCGGAGCAGATGGAGGCGAGGCGCGCGCCACGGGCATGGGCGGCCCGGAGCCGGTCACACAGGGCCGCGGGCACCGGCACCGTGGCGCCTTTCCAGCCCGGCACCACGATGATGTCCGCCGTGTCGAGCAGTGCGATCCCGTGGTCGGGGATCAGGGTGAAGCCGCCATGGGCCCGCAGCGGTCCCGGCTCGACCGCGCAACTCGCGAAGCGATACCAGCCTGCGCCCATCTCCGGCCGGGCCAGGCCGAAGATTTCAGCGGCGATGCCGAACTCGAAGGTGCAGAGCCCGTCATAGAGCAGTGCCGCGACCAGCGGGCCTGTGGTGTTTGGCATGATCTTCCTGGAGATTGGCGATCCTGCCAATGGCACAGCCGGGGGAAGATGGCGAGACTGGCGCCCTCATCGCAGGAGAGCGTGCCATGCCCAGCGCCGTCACCGCCGTTTCGCCCGCAGCCCCCGAGGTGGCGCGCGCGCATTTCGCCGCGAGTTTCGCCTTCGAGACCGATTGCTGGGACGTGCAGGACGCCCTCAAGCGCGGGGCGGATTTCGTCCTGCTCGACGTGCGCAGCCCGGCACTCTTCGCTGCTGGCCATGTGCCGGGGGCGATCAACCTGCCGCATGGCAAGATCACCGCGTCGAAGCTGCAGGTCTGGCCGGCTGAGACGATCTTCGTGACCTATTGCGCTGGGCCCCACTGCAATGGCGCGGCGCGCGGGGCGCTCCGTCTCGCCGAACTCGGGCGGCCGGTGAAGATCATGGCGGGTGGCATCACCGGCTGGATCGACGAGGGGTTTCCGCTCGCGCAGGGCGCCTCTGCCGCCTGAGCCCAGCCGCGTAACCTCGACCCTTCCGGGGCCCGCCCCACATCCTCTCTCGCACAGACAGGAGAGCGAGCGGCATGCAGGGGCGGGAGAAGCACCGGCTGGTGATCGTGGGCGGCGGGGTCGCCGGCATCGAGATCGCGACCGCCCTTGGCCGTCGCGACGGCGCGCCCCCGCTCGACATCGCGCTGGTCGATGCCGACGTCGCCCATGTCTGGAAGCCCATCCTGCACACCATCGCGGCCGGAACGCGGGACGTGGCGCAGCAGGAGGTCGCCTATGTCGTGCAGGCGCGCGATGCCGGCTTCCGCTACGTGCCGGGGCCGCTCGTAGGGCTGGATCGGGTGGCACGCGCGATTACCGTCGGCGCCGTCACAGCCGCGGACGGGCGGCTCGTGGTCCCGGAGCGGCGCTTGCCGTACGACACGCTGGTGCTGGCCGTCGGCTCCCAGGCGAATGATTTCGGCACGCCCGGCGTCGCCGCCCATTGCTGGATGATCGACAGCCGGCGCCAGGCAATGGCCTTCAACCGCGAGATTCGCATTCGCATGCTGCAGAGCCTGGCACTGGAGCAGGACCTGCCGATCGTGATCGTCGGCGGGGGTGCCACGGGCGTGGAACTCGCCGCCGAACTGGTCCAGCTCGTCGATATCTCGGCGGGTCTCGGCGCCTCCGGCCTCCGCGGCCGCATGCGGGTGACCCTGCTCGAAAGCGGCCCGCGCCTGCTCGCAGGCTTTCCTGAAGACATCTCGGCCGCGACTTTGGCCCGGCTGCGGGGCCTCGGCATCTCCGTCCGCCTCGGCGCACAGGTGACGGAGGCGACGGAGAGGGGGTTCACCCTGGCCGATGGCGACCCTGTTCCGGCCGCACTCATGGTCTGGGCCGCGGGCGTACGGGCGCCGCCGCTGCTCTCCAACCTGGACGGCCTGGCCGTGGGGCGGCAGGGCCAGCTCCTGATCCGGCCCAGCCTGCAGACGACGGAAGATCCCGCGATCTATGCCGTGGGCGATTGCGCGAGCCTGACGCCGGCGGGCGCGGAGCGGCCTCTTCCCGCCACGGCCCAAGTGGCGAGCCAGCAGGCGGCGCATCTCGTCCGCCACCTGCCGGGGGCGATCACCGGACGGCAGCCGGTGCCCGATTTCGTCTTCCACGACCGGGGGATGCTGGTGGCGCTCGCCGATTACGACGCCTATGGCTCGCTCGGCCGTTTCGGCCTCTTTCGTGGCATGACCTTTCGCGGGCGGCTGGCTCAGCTCAGCCATGAAATGCTCTATCGCAGCCACCAGGCCATGCTCTTCGGCTTCTGGCGCGGCAGCCTGGCCTGGCTCGCCGACCGGTTGAATGCCCGGGTGCGGCGGCCGGCGGGCCCGCGCTGAGCCCCCGAGGCGGGATCAGTTCTCCGCGCGGCGGGCGGCGAGGGCGGGCTCCCGTCCCGCGCGCAGGCCGCGAAATTCGAACCACTGCCACAGCAGCAGGGCGGGCAGGCCGACGACGAGATCCCGCGCCCGGCTGATCAGTGAGACGGCGACCGAGATTTCGGGCGCCAGGCCGAAGATCGCTCCGAGGGCGACGAAAGCAGCCTCCTGCACGCCGGCATTGCCGGGCACGAAGAAGGTCATGGTGAGGGCGGCGCGCAGCAGCGCTTCGATCGCCAGCGCCTGGGCGAAGCTGATGGGCGCACCCAGCAGATGGTAGGCGAGCCAAGCGACGGCGGCGGAGGCGAGCCAGCCGAGGAAATGGCAGAGCACCGCGGCGACGATCGCGCCCTTGCGGGCATAGATTGCCTCGAGCTGCGTATGCATGCTGTCGAGCGAGCCGAGGGTGCGGCCTTCGCCGGCGCCGATGCGGGCGGCGAGCTTCTGCACCAGCCGCGTGCCCCGGCCGGGCAGGGCGATGAAGGTGCCGGCGGCCAGCGCCGCCACCACGATGCCGGCGCCGAGCGGCAGGATGAGATCCGAATGCGGCTGCCAGACGAGCAGGATGCAGAGGCCGAGGGCCGCGAACATGACTTCAGCGGTGAATTCGGAGGCGACGTCGACCAGGGTCGAGGCGGCGGACAGCGCCATCGGCACGCCCGTCAGCGCGACGGCGCGCGCGCCGATGACGAAGCCGCCGACGGGTAGGAAGGGCAGGAAGCGGCCGCCCGCTTCTCGCACCAGCCGTCCCCAATAGAGCTTGAGGAAGAGCGCCGGCGTCTGCTGCGGCATGATGAGCAGCCAAGCGCTGGCGAGAAAGAGGGTGAGCGCGAGCTGGGCGGCGATGAGGAAGAGAAAGCCGACCCAGCCGACCGAGAGCAGCGCCTCCAGCACGTGATGGGCGCCGAAGCCGAAGACCAGGCCGATCGCGAGCAGCACGCCGCCCAGCATGAAGACGAGGGAAAGCCGCTTCATCGGGAAGATCCCGTCACATCGCGCGGGAAGGCGGGATTTGTCGTCAAGTTGCGGTGGCCTCGCATGCGAGCTTGCGCCCATGGCTGATCCGGCCTCTATACCGGCGCCGCGATGAGGCGCCAAACTCGTCTCCGTCCACCCAGGCTTGAGGAGCACGCCTTGACCCAAGAGAACCTGACCTTGGTGACCGGAGCGACCGGTTTCGTGGGCGCCGCCGTTGCCCGGGCAATCGCGGCGCGGGGTTACCCGCTGCGGCTCCTCGTCCGGCAAGGCACCTCCCGCAAACATCTGGCGGATCTTCACGCGGACTTCGCCGTGGGTGACCTCAATGATGCCGAGAGCCTCGCCCAGGCCGTGCGTGGCTGCCGCTACGTGTTTCACGTCGCGGCCGACTACCGCATCTGGGTGCCCGATCCGGAAGCGATGATCGCCACCAATGTGCGCGCGACCGAGACGCTGCTGCGCCTGGCCCATGCGGCGGGGGTGGAGCGCATCGTCTATACCAGTAGCGTCGCGGCCCTCGGCCTCAACCCCAAGGGCGGGCCGCCGGCGACCGAGAACACCCCGATCACCTATGACAAGGTCGTCGGCACCTACAAGAAATCCAAATTCCTTGCCGAGCAGATGGCGCTGAAGCTGTCCGACGAAGGCATCCCCGTCGTCATCGTCAATCCGGCGGCGCCCATCGGCCCGGGTGACGTGAAGCCGACGCCGACCGGCACGATGATCCGGGATGCCGCGATCGGCCGCATGCCGGCCTATGTCGATACCGGCCTCTCGGTCGTGCATGTCGAGGATTGCGCGGCCGGGCACCTCTTGGCCCTCGATCGCGGCGAAATCGGTGAGCGCTATATTCTGGGCGGCGAGAACATCCCGATGAGCGAAGTGCTGCGGCTGGTGGACGAGGTGGTGGGCAAGCCCGCGCGCCGCCTGCGGCTGCCCATCGCGCCCCTGATGCCGGCGGCCGTCGTTGCCGAGCAGGTGGCGCGGGTGACGGGCAAGGAGCCGCGGCTGACGCGCGACCACCTCAAGATGGCGAAGAAGATGATGTATTTCTCCTCCGCCAAGGCCGAAGGCGCCCTCGGCTATACCTACCGCCCGGCGATCGAAGCGGTGCGGGATGCCATTTCCTGGTTCGACCGACACGGCTATCTGAAGGCATGACGATTCTCACGGCCCTCACGCTGCTCGCCCTGCTCATCTGGCTGGGCATGATCTTCTTCCACGGGCGCTACTGGCAGGAGGGGCCGATCCTGCCGCCGGTGCCGGAAGGCGCCGTCCTCCCCTCCGTCGACATCGTGGTCCCCGCGCGGGACGAGGCGCCCTACATCGCGGAGGCCATCGGCTCGCTGACGCGCCAGGTGGTGCCGGGGGCGGCGCAGGTGCGCGTCATCCTGGTGGACGACGGCAGCACGGACGGCACGGCCGAACTCGCCCGTGCCGCCGCCGAAGGCGCCCCCAACCCGCTCACCATCCTGACTGGCGCGGAGAAGCCGCCGGGCTGGAGCGGCAAGCTGTGGGCCGTCTCTCAAGGCGTGGCCGAAAGCACCGCCGACCTCGTGCTGCTGACGGATGCCGA
Organism: Acidisoma sp. 7E03; assembly: GCF_054665075.1. Classification (NCBI taxonomy): domain Bacteria; kingdom Pseudomonadati; phylum Pseudomonadota; class Alphaproteobacteria; order Acetobacterales; family Acidocellaceae; genus Acidisoma; species Acidisoma sp. 7E03. The sequence goes on along the minus strand of NZ_BAAFHE010000001.1, from coordinate 266,117 downwards.
TATCCGCCACGAACCCGACCATCTCGCCCGCCTCGTCGCCAAGGCCGAAGGCGAGGGGCTGGACCTCGTCTCCGAGATGGTGCTGCTCAATTGCCAGAGCTTCGCCGAGCGCGCTCTGGTGCCGGCCTTCGTCTATTTCTTCCAGCTCCTCTATCCCTTCGCCAAGGTGGCCGACCCGAACAGCCGGATGGCCGGGGCCGCCGGCGGTACGGTGCTGCTGCGCCGCCGCGCCTTGGACCGGGCAGGCGGCATCGCGGCCGTCCGCGGCGCGCTGATCGACGACGTGACGCTGGGCCGCGCGGTGAAGGAATCGGGCGGGCGCATCTGGCTCGGGCACACGACGCGGGCGCGCTCCATCCGGCTCTATCCCCATGCCGCCGACATCTGGGCGATGATCGCGCGCACCGCCTATGTGCAGCTCAAATTCTCGCCGGTGAACCTCGCCGGCACCATCCTCGGCATGCTGCTGGTCTGGCTGCTGCCGCCGGCCGCCGCCCTCTTTGCCCATGGCCTGCCGCGCGTCTTCGGTCTGCTCGCCTGGGGGCTGATGGCGGGCAGCTACATCCCGAGTCTGAAGCGTTACGATCTCTCGTCGCTCTGGGCCCCCTTCCTCCCGCTCGTCGCTCTGTTCTACATGGCGGCGACGGTCGGCTCCGCCGTCAACCACATGCGGGGCCGCAGCGTGATGTGGAAGAACCGGGTCTATGTCGATGGTGCGTCGTGAGCGTTGAACTGGCAGGCGCCGCCCCGCCGAATGTCGAGACCTGGTCCGGCAAGGACCGCGGCGACGAAAACTTTCCGGTGGGCGTGCTCATCCGCCCCGATCTGCGGCGGCACGTCCATGCCTATTACGCTTTCGCCCGCAATGCCGACGACATCGGCGACAGTCCGGTGCTGTCCGCCGGCGACAAGATCGGCCGGCTCGACCATATGGAGGACGTGCTCCTAGGCGGCAGCGAGGGCGGGGCGCCGAGCGCTTCGGCGCTTCGCGCCTCCCTTGCCGAGACCGGCGTGAACCCGGTCCACGCGACGGACCTGCTGATCGCCTTTCGCCAGGATGCGACCAAGGGGCGCTACGCCACCTGGGAAGAGTTATACGATTACTGCCGCTATTCGGCGATGCCGGTGGGCCGCTACGTACTGGCCCTGCATGGCGAGGACGAGGCCGCGACCTTCGCGCCGTCGGACGCGCTATGCACCGCGCTGCAGGTGCTGAACCATCTGCAGGATGGCCAGAAGGATCTCGCCGCGCTCGACCGCTGCTATTTGCCCGAGGATCTCATGACTGCCTACGGCACCAGCCCCGCCGATCTTCGGGGCACCCAGGAAACCCCGGGTCTGCGCCGGGTCTTCGACGATCTGCTGAGCCAGTGCGAGGGGCTGAACGAGACCGCCGCCGCCCTGCCGCGTGCCTGCCGGGACCGGCGGCTGCGGCTCGAGACCGGGGTGATCCTCAACCTGTCCCGCCGCCTCACGCGGCGTCTCCGTCAGGGCGACCCGGTCGCCGGCCGGGTCAAGCTCTCGAAGCTGGATGCGGTGGGGGCCCTGCTCGGCGCCTTGGGGTATGTGCTGTGAGCAGCCTCGCGAAACTGCCGCAGCCGCCGCTCGGCGCGCGGGCCCAGGATCTCGCCGAGATCGAGGCGCTGGTGCGCCGCTCCGGCTCCTCCTTCTATTACGGCATGCGCATGCTGCCGCCCGACCGGCGCGCCGCCGTCTACACGATCTATGCCTTCTGCCGGGTCGTGGACGACATCGCCGACGAGCCGGGGGCGCTGGTGACGAAGCGCGAGATGCTCGATGGCTGGCGCGAGCGGGTCCATGCCCTTCTGGAAGGCCGGACGGACAGCGCGCTCACCCGCATGATGCTGCTGGCGAGCCGCCAGTACGACCTGCGCAGCCTCGACTTCCTGGCCATCATCGACGGCATGCAGATGGATGCCGAGCGAGAGATCGTGGCGCCGAGCCTCGACACGCTGGACCTCTATTGCGACCGGGTAGCGAGTGCCGTGGGGCGGCTGTCCGTGCGCGCCTTCGGCGATACCTCGCCGGCCGCGGATCGCGTCGCCTGGTGTCTCGGCCGTGCGTTGCAGCTTACCAACATCCTGCGCGACATCGGCGAGGACGCGGCGCGCTCCCGCCTCTATCTGCCGCGCGAATGGCTGAAGGAGGCGGGCGTGCCGCTCAACCCGCAGGCCGCGCTGACGGCGCCGGGCCTGCCCGCGGTCTGCCAACGGGTCGCGGCGCTCGCGCGAGACTACTACCGCGGGGCGGAGGAGGCGATGGCCCTCTGCGACCCGCGGGCCATGAAGCCGGCCCGGATGATGGCCGCGCCCTACCGGGCGTTGCTCGCGCGGATGGAGCGCGGCGCCTTCGTGCGGCCGGCCGAGCGCGTGAGCCTCACGAAATGGCAGAAGGCCTGGTTCGGCTTCAGGATGCTGACGGCTTGAGCAAGCGGCTGTCGCGCGTCCACGTCGTCGGTGCCGGTCTTTCGGGTCTCTCCGCCGCCATGGTGCTGGCGGAGGCCGGCCTGCGCGTCGTGGTGCACGAGGCGGGGCCCCAGGCAGGCGGGCGCTGCCGCTCCTATTTCGATCGCGAACTCGGCTTGCGCATCGACAACGGCAATCACCTGCTGCTGTCCGGCAATGCCGCCGCCGCCCGCTACCTGGCGCGGATCAGCGCCAGGCAGACGATGGTGGGGCCGCCGGTCCCGGTCTTTCCCTTCGTCGACCGGGCGGATGGCAGCCGCTGGACGCTGCGACTCGATGCCGGGCGGATTCCCTTCTGGATCTTCGATCGCCGCCGCCGCGTGCCGGGCACGCGTGCGCGGGATTATCTCGCGCTGCTACGCCTGAGGCGCGCTCGCGGCTCGGTGGCCGACGCCATTGGCCATGTCGGCCCGCTCTACCGGCGCCTGCTGGAACCGCTGGCGATTGCTGCCCTGAATACGATGCCGGAGGAGGGGTATGCCCCGCTGATGCAGGCGATCGTCGCGCAGACGCTCCGGGCGGGCGGGGCCGCCTGCCGCCCACTCGTACCGGCGGAAGGCCTCTCGGAAAGCTTCGTCGATCCCGCCATCACCTGGCTCGCGCTCCGCGGCGCCACGGTCGAATTCGGCCGGCGCCTGCAATCCGTGACCGTGAGCGGCGATCACATCTCCGTGTTGCAATTCGGTGACGGTCCGCTCGCCATCGGCCCGTCGGAGGCCGTGGTGCTCGCCGTGCCGGCACCCGTCGCAGGGCAATTGCTACCCGATCTCACCGTGCCGGACGCCTTCGAGGCGATCGCCAACATCCATTACAAGGCGAAGGCGATACCGGGTGAGGCGCCCTTCACCGGCATCGTCGGCGGGCTGGCGGAATGGGTTTTCGTCAAGCCCGGCGTGGTTTCCGTGACCATCAGCGCGGCCAATCGCTGGGCGGATCTCAGCCAGGAGGAGATGGCGGAGCGTGCTTGGGCGGATTGCCGCGCCGCCTATCCCAGCCTGCCGCGGGAGGTGCCGACCTACCGCGTGGTGCGAGAGAAGCGGGCGACCTTCGCCGCTACCGCGGTGCAGCAAAAACGCAGGCCAGCGGTCGACGGGGCGGGTCTTGCCAATCTCGCGCTCGCGGGAGACTGGACGGAGACTGGTCTGCCCGCGACCATCGAGGGCAGTATTCTCTCTGGTGAAACCGCCGCGCGTTATCTCCTGAGGCATGTATAAGGCGCCGATGCCCCACGATATTCATCTCGACCCCGCCATCGCCACCGAAGATCTCGCAACCGCCATCGCGCGCGCCGAGCGTGCGCTGCACGAGAAGCAGAACCGGGACGGCCATTGGGTTTTCGAGCTGGAAGCGGATGCGACCATTCCGGCCGAATACGTTCTGCTTGAACATTATCTCGACCGGATCGATCCGGAGCTGGAGCAGAAGATCGGCATCTATCTGCGCCGCATCCAGGGCGAGCACGGCGGCTGGCCGCTCTACCACGGCGGCGCCTTCAACATCTCGGCCAGCGTGAAAGCCTATTTCGCGCTCAAAGCGATCGGCGATGACCCCGCAGCGCCGCACATGGCGCGCGCCCGCAAGGCGATCCTCGCGGCCGGCGGCGCCGAGCGCACCAACGTCTTCACCCGCATCCAGCTTGCGCTGTTCGGGGAGGTGCCGTGGTCGGCCGTGCCGGTCATGCCCATCGAGATCATGGGCCTGCCGCGCTGGTTTCCCTTCCATCTGCTGAAGGTGAGCTACTGGTCCCGCACCGTCATCGTGCCGCTTCTGGTGCTGATGGCGCTCAAGCCCCGCGCGCGGAACCCGAAGAACGTGCACGTGCCGGAGCTGTTCGCGGCCCAGCCGGAACGGATCGACGACTGGTTCCGTGGCCCCTACCGCAGCAATTGGGGCCATTTCTTCAAGGCGGTGGATGGCGTGCTGCAGAAGGTCGATCCGCTGGTACCGCGCCAGCGCCGCCAGCGCCATATCGACGCGGCCGTTGCCTGGGTGCGCGAGCGCCTGAACGGCGAGGACGGTCTGGGCGCGATCTACCCGGCCATGGCCAACAGCGTGATGATGTATGACGTGCTGGGCTATCCGCCGGACCATCCGGAAGCCGCGATCGCCTGGGCTTCGGTGCGCAAGCTCGTCACCGTCAAGGACGACGAGGCCTATTGCCAGCCGTGCCTATCGCCCATCTGGGACACGGGCCTCGCGGCCCATGCCATGGCGGAAGCGCAGGGCCACGGCGCGGCGTCCGTGGAGGCCGCGGCCAAGTGGCTGCTCGAAAAGCAGATCACCAACGTCCGCGGCGACTGGGCCGAGATCAAGCCCGATGCCCCGCCCGGCGGCTGGGCCTTCCAATACAACAACGACTATTATCCGGACGTCGACGATACCGCCGTGGTCGGCATGCTGCTGCACCGGAACGGCGACCCGGCCCATGCCGAGGCGATCGAACGGGCGCGGCAATGGGTCATCGGCATGCAGAGCAAGAACGGCGGCTGGGGCGCCTTCGATGCCGATAACGACCATGATTTCCTGAATCACATCCCCTTCGCCGATCATGGCGCGCTGCTCGACCCGCCGACGGCGGACGTCACGGCGCGCTGCGTCTCCTTCCTGGCCCAGCTTGGTCATGCCGAAGACCGGCCGGTGATCGACCGCGCGCTGGTCTATCTGCGGCGCGAACAGGAAGCCGCCGGCTGCTGGTTCGGCCGCTGGGGCACCAACTATATCTACGGCACCTGGTCCGTGCTGTGTGCGCTGAATGCGGCGGGCGTTTCGAAGGACGACGTGATGGTGCGCCGCGCCGTCGCCTGGCTGCTCGACAAGCAGCGGCCCGAGGGCGGCTGGGGCGAGGATTGCGCGAGCTTCGAGGGGGCGCCCCCGGGCGAATACGACCGCAGCTTGCCGTCCCAGACGGCTTGGGCGCTGCTCGGCCTGATGGCCGCCGGCGAATCGGAGCATCCCGCCGTCGCCCGTGGCATCGCCTGGCTCGCCAGCGTGCAGAAGGAGGACGGCGAGTGGGAGGAACTACCTTACAACGCCGTCGGCTTCCCGAAGGTCTTCTACCTTCGCTACCACGGCTACCGGCTGTTCTTCCCGCTGCTCGCCATGGCGCGCTACCGCAACCTGTCCCAGGGCAATTCCCGCGAGGTCAGCTGGGGGTTCTGAGGCCGTTCAGCGCCGGCGGGCGATCCAAATCAGCGGAATGGTGGCGGCCGCCGTTACCAGCGCTGCCGCGACGACTCCCGCGGGCGTCGTCCTGGCCGTCGCCCGGAAGCGGACGCGGCCGGCGATGTCGACCTCCACCGTTGCGCGCAGCTCTTCTGAATCGGGGGCCGGATCGTCCCCGTCAGCTTCGCCTTGCGCCGGCTGGTCCTTCTTGCCCATTGGATGTGCCTCCCTGATGCACCGAGCATAGGGAGAAGGGCGCCGGCGCAGAAGCGCCGGCGTGCCTTCGTCAGTCGCGCCGGCTGCCTGGCGGGGTGATGCCGGCCGAGCGCAGCAGACGGCCGAGCGGCGTGCTCGGGCCAGCGATATCCCGTGCGACCTCTTGGGCCGCTTCCTGCAGCTTCTCGGCCGGGGGCAGCCAATGCGGCCAGAAGCCCTCGGCGGCCGGGGCTTTCGTCTGTGCGGCAGGCTTGGCCGCCGGCCGCCGCTGGGTCAGGCCCCAACTGTCGGCGATGTGCCAGGTCGAGGAAATGCCGCTCGGCAGGATGTAGGGGCTGGCGCCCGGCAGGCCGAGCCGCGCCTCGGCCCGTGCCGCCATCGGGTCGATAGGCGTCGCATGGCCGAAGCCGGGCAGGCGGTAGAGGGCAAGCGCGACACGCCCCGCTGCATCGCGCCAGCGCAGGCGCTCCGCACTGCCGACCCGATCCTCCTCAGACGGCGTGGCGGAGACACCGAGGACGGCGCCCCATTGCTTCGCCAACTCGTCGGCATTGACCGGATTGACCACGTGATCCGCGGTGCCCTGCCAGAGGGAGACCGGCGGGAAGGGGCCAGCATGCGGCGAGGCCGCACGAACCCGCGCCGCCAGCTCCTCGGCCGTGCGGATGCGCCCCTGGCCCATGACGCCGAAGGCTTCATGCGCATTGGCGGCACTGCCATAGGGCAGGCCCGCGATGATGGCGCCACCGGCGAAGAGTTCCGGATAGGTTGCGAGCATCGCGGCCGTCATGGCGCCCCCGGCGGAGAGACCGGTGATAAAGACCCGCGCGGGGTCCAGCCGATACCGCGCGATCATGTGGCGGATCATGGCGGCGATGGAGGCGACTTCGCCTTGATCGCGGGTCACGTCCTCGGACTCGAACCAGTCGAAGCAGAGATGCGGATTATTGAGACGTTTCTGCTCCGGCATGAGCAAGGCGAAGCCGTGTCGGGCGGCGAGCGTGGACCAGCCGGAACCGAGATCGTATTCGGCGGCCGTCTGGCGGCAGCCGTGTAGCACGACGACGAGCGGGGCCTGGGCGGGAAGCGGATCCGGCAGAAAGGCGCGGAGCCGCAGATTGCCGGGATTTGGGCCGAAATCGCGTAGCGTCGTCAGCACCGCCTCATCCTCGTGTGGCTCGTCTGACGAGCCTAGCGAGAGAGGCCCGGGAAGCAAGCGCATCCAATGGTCGAAGAAACTGTGGTGGCTGAGGTGAGCGGCCATGCGGGAACCTCGTCTGTCTGGGAGAAGGCGCCCGGCGCCGTCTGTTCGGTATTACGAACATGGTGCGCTGCAACATAAAGGGCAAGCCCGTGGACGAGAGGCTGCCCTGCGCTGCGACTGAGGCCGCGTCCCGTCAGCCGAAGAGGCTGCGATCGAGTCCCTGGATCTGGATGATGGTGCCGTCCGACAGGGTGATCATGCCCTGGGAGCCGAGACCGCCAGCCGGGATCACCGGCTCGGTGGTGCCCGCGGTGGTGCTGCCCGGTAGGTTCGGCGTCAGCCCGGCGGCCGCATGGCTGTCAATGAAGACGAAGAGGTTGGAGCCGGTCCCGCCTGGCACATGCGGCATGCCGGTGCCGCCCGGCGCTGCCGCCGGGGCATCCACGGCGAAGAGCTCGGGCGAGCTGCCGCCGCTCACGCCGAACATCGTCGTCTCGCCATTGCCGCCGAGGACGGAAACCGCGTCGCTGCCGCCGAGGAAGGGCAGGCCCGCAGAGGCACCGCCCACGGTCGCACCGGTGACGGGCGCGAAGACGTAGCCGCCGTCGCTCACGGTGGTGGAGGGATCGCCCGAAAGGAGGAAGCTGCTGCCCGAGGCACCGGGGAGCAGCATCGCGTCCTGCGCCGCGGTGCCGGCGTTGAGGATGATCAGCCCCTGGGAGACCGTGACGGCGCCGGGCGCGCTGGCATCGAAGGCGTCCGTCAGCCCCATGCCGAGGAAGCCTTGCGTGAGCGCGGAACTCTCACCGCCGGCGCTCTGCGTGCCGGTGGTCACCTCAGCCTCCGCTCCGGAAACGGTCTCTGTCATCACTGCTCCTTGGGCCGGGACGCCGACTCCACGGGAGCAGCGTCACCTCAGCATGTGTTCCAAGCCTAGGCCTGGCACAAGCCCCGCGCTTCCGCATAGCAGCGTGAGGACTGTGGCAGTCCTGCCAGGAGATGACGAAACCGCAATGGGCGGAGGGCCGGCGCTAGGTGAAGACCTTGTGGTCGATGCCTTGCAGCAGGATGACGGTGCCGTCTGACAGGGTGATGAGATCGGAGCCGGCGAGCACCCCCTCGGAGGTGATCGGGTCACCGCCATAGCCGCCGAAGACGATCGTATCTTCGGCCTTCAGGCCGGTAATGACGTCGCTGCCGCCGGCATGGCCGTTGATGAAGCCGTAGACGTCCGCCCCGCTGCCGCCGGTGACATGGGCAACCCCCGTGCCGCCGATCAGCGTGCCGGCGCCACTGCCGAGTGCGACGAGCGCCGGGCCGGATCCGGCGAAGACGATCTCCGCGCCGCTGCCGGTGGTGCCGTTGACGGTGGTAGCGCCGGATCCCGCCACCATCATGTCCTGCGCCGAGCCGTTCGCGAGCATCAGGGTGGGGCCGGTCCCACCTACCACGGTGGAGGCGCCGAGCCCGGCCGAGAGCGTGGTCGCTCCCGCGCCGCCGTAGAGGAGGTTGGTGCCGGAGCCGCCCATCAGAAAGGTGGTGGCGGTGCTGCTGGTCGCCCCCGACATCGTCGTGTTGCCACTGCCGCCGAGCACGGAGACGGCACCGCTGCCGCCCACCAGATTGAGCGTCTTGGCGTCGCCCTGCACCGTGGCGCCGCTGCTGCCGGCGAGCACCACGCCGTCCGAGGCGGCGCCGAAGGTGATGAGCGTGCCGCCCTGGCCGTCGCTCTGCAGGCTCAGGCCGATTCCGGAGCTGGCAAGCTGGGAAAGGCTGGCGCTCGCCGAACCCAGCGTCAGGCTGAGGGCGCCGCCCGAACTGCCGACCACGCCTGGCGCGGTGAGATCGGCCGTCGTCAGATCGAGCATGCCATTCGCGGCAACGGTCAGGCCGCGCGTCGTGCCGATCACCTCGGCGAGCGCGGTCTCGGCGCCGGTGAGGCTGAGCGCGTTTCCGGTCGCACCCGTCACCGTCACCCCGAGGTCGGCGGCATAGGTCAGCAGGGCGTGATATTCGACCGCGGCCTCGCCCAGAAGGGCGACCGTCGTCACCAGACCGGCGACTTCCTCGGCGACCGTCGGCGCGTTGACCGCAGCGACATAGGTGGCATTGGCGGCATAGAGCAGGGCCGCGCTCTCATAGGTGCCGAGGGCCTGGGCGTCGCCGAGATGCTGCACGTTCTGGGTCTGCAGCAGCGCGAAATCGTTCCAGCCATAGGCGTAGTTGCCGACCGGGTCCCCGCGTTCGACGTAGTCGACGAAGGGTGGGGTGAAGTTCGAGGGAATGTCGCCGGTCGGGAGGCCGGGCGTGCCGAAGGTGATGCCGGAGAGGCCGGTGTGGATCGCGACGTATTCCGCTTCCGCCGCCCCCAGCGAGTGGCCGGCGACGAAGATGTTGGAGGTGCTGTAGCCTTGCTCTTGCGCATCCGCGATCACCTTCATGGCGAAGGCCGCAGCGGGCGCGTAGGAGAGGGCATCGACGCCCTCCGTGATCGCGACGTCGTCCGCGATCTGCGCCAGCGTGAAGGTATCGTTGCCCGTATAGAGGTTCGTGCCTTCGTAGGTGATGATCACCTGGCCGATGCTGTTCACCAGGGCGGCGGCATAGAGGCCGACATCAGGCAGATAGGTGATGAGCGGCTGGCCGTCGGCGACGAAATAGTGGAAGCCGGTGGGCAGCGCGGTGTTGCGGTCATTATACGGCGTGCCGGCCTGGGCATAGGCCCAATAGGCGGCGTTCAAAGCGTCGGAAACGCTCAGGACCGACTGGATGCCCGACATTCTTTCTCTCCCTTTGGCCGCAGGCTTGCCCGGTCAGCCGGTGCCTTCGGCCTTGGGGGCAGCGACGCGCCGCCGCCCCAGCATGCGTTTCAGTTCGCGTGGGTGAACCACGCCGAGGATGAGGCTTAGCAGGGCAAAGGCTGCGAGGCCGCTGCCAACCAATGACGAAAGTGCAATCAAACGCGCGAGAAGATGGGGCGCGTCAAGCATCGGCTGAAGTGCCTGCTGGATGAAGACGAGAGAGCCCCCCATGCCGATGGCGGCGAGCAGGATGCGCGGCAGGCTGCGCCGGCTGCGCGCGTCGAGCGAGAATTGGCGGCGGCGTGCGGAAAGGGCCATCAGCGCCAGGGCATTCGCCCAGCCGGCGATCGCGGTCGCGAGCGCGATGCCGACATGGGCGAGGCCGGAATAGAGGCCGAGGGTGATGGTCAGCACGATGTTGAGCGCCATGGCGGAAGCCGCGACCTTCACCGGCGTCAGCGTATCCTGCCGGGCGAGAAAATCCGTCACCACCACCTTGATCAGCACGAAGGCGGGCAGGCCGAAGGCATAGGCCGAGAGCGTGGGCGCCACTTCCGCCACCTGATGCGGCCCGAATTTTCCGCGCTGGAACAGGACATGCAGGATGGCATGGCTTTCCAGCATCAGGGCGACCGCCGCCGGCAGTGTCAGCAGCAGGGCGAGTTCAAGCCCGCGGTTCTGCGTGTGCAGGGCCGCGCTGTCTTCTCCGCGGCGAATATGGCGGGAGAGGGTGGGCAGGATCGCCGTGGCGACCGCGATGCCGACGACGCCGAGGGGCAGCTGGTTCAGCCGGTCGGCATAGGCGAGGTAGGAGACGGAACCTGTCGGCGCGAGGGAGGCGATGGCGGTCGAGACCATCAGATTGAGCTGCGTCGCCCCCGCGCCGAAGACGCCGGGCAGCATGATGCGCAGCAGCCGGCGAAGTTCTGGCGAGACATGCAGGCGCGGCCAGCCGAGCTTCAGCCCGGCCCGCCGGCATGACCAGGAGAGCCACAGGCATTGCGCGACGCCTGACGCGGTGACGGCCCAGGAGAGCGACTGCCCCGTCACCGGGTAATGCAGCAACACGGCGATGAGGAAGAGGTTGAGCAGAATGGAGGTCGCGGCGGTGGCGGCGAAGCGGTCCACCGCGTTGAGCAGCCCGCCCTGGAAGGAGGCGAGGGAGATGAAGGCGAGATAGGGGAAGGTGATCCGGGTCAGTTCCACGGTCAGGCGGAAATGCTCGGGATCGGCGTCGAAACCCGGCGCCACCACGTGCAGGATGGCGGGCGTGAAGACCTCACCCAGGATGAGGAAGACGGTCAGCGCGGTGAGCAGGCCGGAGAAGGTATCCTGCGCGAAGCGCATCGCCGGCTCATGCCCCTCCTTGGCGATCATGCCGGAGAAGAGAGGGACGAAGGCGGCGGAGAAGGCGCCTTCGGCGAAGAGGGTGCGGAAGAGGTTGGGCAGGCGCAGGGCCACGAAGAAGGCGTCGCTCGTGGCGCCGGCGCCGAGCGCCGAGGCGGTGAGGATTTCGCGCACGAAGCCGAGCACGCGGCTGATCATCGTATAGCCGCCGACGGTGGCGACCCGGCGGAGCAGGGCCATGGAAATCCTTCGGGCAGAGGGAGGTGACGCGGCGGATGGTGACCCGCCGCGTCAGCCGACCGCTAATGCACGACCCCACCGTCGATCTCAAGCTGGCGCATCGTCACTTCGAGCAAGGCCCGCGCCTTGCCGAGATCGGCGGCGACGGCCTTCGGCTGATCCTCCGCCCGCTCGCCCAGCGTGCGCTCGAGGTCGGAGAGGAGGCGCGCGCTTTCTGCCGAATTCTGCAACTCCTCCTGCCGGCCGCCTTCGAGGGCGATCGCGAAGTCGAAGAGCTGGCTTGCGAGCATGGCGAGATCACTGGCCGCGGCGCTCGCCTCCTCGGGCTTGTCGAGGAGCGAGAGGCTGCTATGCATGTCGCGGACGTAGGAGGCGAGGACGCGCTCCATGACCTGCTCCGGCTGGGAGTGCCAGTCGGGTGCGATCTCCGTCTTTCGCCATTCAAGGAGGATGGCGGCGGCGACGCTCACCTCCATCCGCTCGTCCAGCGCGAAATGGCGATGCAGGATGACGCGCCAGTCCTCCCAATTCGCGTCATCGCCGGCCGTGGCGGCCATCACTGCCAGAATGAGCCCTTCCGTCGTGCGGCGGGAGCGGGCGCCGAGGCCGGAGAGGTAGCGGCCAAGCACGCTTTCCATCTCCTTCGGGCCAGCCTCGGCGGTCGCGGCGATCAGGGCCTCCCATAGCTGATCCAGCGCATCGTCGTCCCCGATGGCATTGGACCACTGGTCGAGATCGTCTTCCTCGTGGTCGCCGTTCGAGAAGGCACTATTCATGGGACACTCCTTGCGCCGGCCCGGCGGCACGCCACCCGGACCCGAAAATTGCTGCAGCCTATGGGGAGGATGCGGCCCTCTGCCGTCCAGCCCCACATGGGCTTGCCATCTTTTCGTCACAAGACCGGGAGGCGGAGACAGGACCGCTGTTGCGAACCTCACGACAGTCTATATCGGCGGAGCGTTCTATTTTTCCGAGGGCAGCCATGATCATCTCGCGCGCAGCGCTTCTCGCGACGGTTCTGAGCGGCTTCGGGTGCGCCTACGCCATCGCGGCTGACGCTCCCGCACCCGACCACTGGATTGCGACCGGCACGAGCAACGCCAGCTTCGTCAACACCCAGTCGGTGATCCGCAAGGACGACTATGCCGTGATCTGGCGGATGCAGAATTTCGCGCAGGCGGAGCCGGTAGGCCAGGCGCAGGCACGCTCCGCCAAGATCCAGGTCGAATACAATTGCGCGGCGGCGCGCGAGCGGGCGCTGTCTGCGGAACTCTATTCCGGCCGCATGGCCACCGGCAGCCTGGTGGGGCTCAGCTATCAGCAGCATCCCTGGCAGCCGGCACAGCCGACGGGCCACGGCTTCGCGCTGGCCTGTGGCCATCTGACGCAGCCTGCGGTGGTCGCCTCCGCCCCGTAACCGCCTGCAGCTCAGTGCGCGGCGGGGACCGGCCGCTGCCCCGCGGCCGGTCTCCGCGCTATACCTTCACGGCGGGCGATGGGCCCGGCAGCGAAGGACACAGAGATGGACATCATCCGCGCAGGCGCCCAGCCCTCAGGGCGCGGCCCGGCCGAGTATTTCACTGGTACCGTTCGCATCGATCCGCTGGCGGCGCCGACCGAACCCGCGCGCGTCGCCATGGCCCACGTCACCTTCGAACCAGGGGCCCGCACCGCCTGGCACACCCATCCCCTTGGCCAGACGCTGATCGTGACGGCGGGCTGCGGCTGGGTGCAGCGGCTCGGCGGTCCGCGCGAGACCATCCGGCCGGGCGACGTGGTGTGGATTCCGCCGGGTGAGAAGCACTGGCATGGCGCGACGGCCGCCACCGCCATGAGCCACATCGCCATTCAGGAGAAGCTGAACGGCAGCCCCGTCGACTGGATGGAGCACGTCTCGGACGCCGAGTACGGCGGCTGACGCCTGGCTACGACGCCCTCCGCGAGACACAGCATCATCGAAAAGCCTGACCATCGGCAAGCAGGCTGAAACGCGGCTGCTGACCGTCCATCAGTGGCAGAAGCCCCAGCCGGTCGCTTGCAAATGCAGATGGCTCGCGTGGTCGGCGTTGAAGTCCGGGGACAGGACGAGGCCGAAGATCCGGCAGGCACCGTTCCGCAACCGGTGCAGGAAGGCGCCGTCCTCACCGCCCTTGCTCCAGTCCTTGACCATGAGCTTCCGGCCGCTGGCGAGGGTGACGCCCGAGAAATCGATGGCCTCCGCCGTCGCATGCGCCGACCTGTCCTGCCCGTCCCGGACGTTGCGGCAGTTGTAGCTGCCGAGATGGTGAAGGGCGGCAACACGCTGCCCGAACGCGGTCTCCGCCGCAGGCTCCACGACTTGTCGGGTAAAGAGCGCCCATTCCACGGCAAGCGGGCAGGAGGCGAGGAAGCTCGACGGATCGAGGGCGACGGGGCTTTCGCCTTGCGACAAGCGGACAGCCTCCGTCAGGCCGCAGCCTGGGGCCGGATGCGTATCCGGCACCGGCCGGGTGGCGAAGGCGAGATGCGCCAGGGCCGCGCGGCACAGTGCGGGCCGGGACTCGAGCAGGCGCAGTTTCAGCGGCGTCACGACGGTGAGGGGAGCGGCCACGTCCAATGGGCGAAACGGATTGTAGGGGGCTGGCACCCAGCCGCGCCAGAAGGCGAGGGCGGGCAGGCCGAGAAGAAGGGCGAGGACCGCCAGCACACGCAGCATGACCGGGAGATGGGAGGTGCGGCGGCTGCGAGAAGATCCGGGCTGAAGGATCAGGCCCGATCAGGAATGGTGCTGCTGGAGGGGATTGAACTCTCGACCTCTCCCTTACCAAGGGAGTGCTCTACCACTGAGCTACAGCAGCGCGCCACGGCGTGTGGCGCGCTTCATAGGGGGTCGCCCGCTGCCGCGCAACCCCCCAATCCGCGGGTCTTCCCTCTCACCGTCGCCCATCCGGATCGAAGACGCGGCGCGTCAGCGTCGCCGAGGGCAAGGTGGAACTCATCACCTCTGCGCGGCGTCGCAGCAGCACCCAGCCGATGGCGAGGATGACGGCGATGACCGGAATGGCGGCGACCGTCACCGTGCCGTCGGGCCAGTCGAAGGCCATCAGCACCAGAACGGCGGCAAGGAAGAGCAGGGCGATCCAGGAGGTCACCGGTGCCCAAGGCATACGGAAGGCGACGGGTGGCACCACGCCGCGGTGCACAAGCCGGCGCAGCCGCATCTGGCAGAGCAGAATGAAGGCCCAGGTGCTGAGCACGCCGAGGGAGGCGACGTTCAGGACCAGTTCGAAGACCTCGCTCGGCACCAGGTAGTTCAGCACCACGCCTACGAGGTACACGCTCACGGTGACGATGATGCCGTAATAGGGGATGGCGTGGCTGTTGAGCTTTGCGAGCATCGGCGGCGCGGAGCCGCCGATGGCGAGGGAGCGCAGCACGCGGCCCGTGGAATAGAGGCCGGAATTGAGGCTGGAGAGGGCGGCGGTGATGACGATGACGTTCATCACGCTGCCGGTGCCGCTGATGCCGAAGGTGTGGAAGAAGGTGACGAAGGGGCTCTGCCCGGCGCGATAGGCGGACCAGGGCAGCAGCAGCACCAGCAGCACGACGGAGCCCACGTAGAAGATCGCGATGCGCCAGATGACGCTGTTGATGGCGCGTGGCAGCACGCGCCGCGCATCCTGAGTCTCCCCCGCGGCGACGCCCAGGATCTCGACCCCGGCATAGGCGAAGATCACCCCCTGGGTCATGACGATCGCCGGCAGCAGACCGTGGGGAAAGACGCCGCCATTGTGGGAGATCATGGCGAAGCCCGCATGATGGTCGCCGACCTTCATGCCGGTGCCGAGCACCACGAGCGCGAAGATCAGGAAGAGGACGAGGGCCGCCACCTTGAGGATGGCGAACCAGAACTCCATCTCGCCGAACCAGCGGACGCCGACGAGGTTGGTGCCGGTGACGACGACGAGGGCGATGAGCGCGAAGACCCATTGCGGCACGGGCCCGAAGACCGGCCAGTAATGCATGTAGAGGGCGACGGCGGTGATATCGACGATGCCGGTCATCGCCCAGTTGAGGAAGTAGAGCCAACCCGCGACGTAGGAGGCGCGCTCGCCGAGAAACTCCCGTGCATAGGAGACGAAGCTGCCCGAGGTCGGGCGATGCATCACGAGTTCGCCCAGCGCACGGAGGATGAGGAAGGCGATGATGCCGCAGGCGAGATAGACCAGGGCGAGGGCCGGCCCCGCCATCTGGAGGCGCGCCCCGGCGCCTAGGAACAGGCCGGTGCCGATCGCGCCGCCGATCGCGATCATCTGGATCTGACGATTGCTCAAGCCATGCTTGTAGCCGCCCTCCCGATGCTCGAGCTTCGCCAGTTCCGCCGCGTACTCGTGTTCCTGCACCGCGCTCCGCCTCCTCGTTTCGGAGAAGCCTATGCCACGCTCTCCTGGGCTGGCGACAAAAACACGCGGCGGGAAGGGGCAGGCTTTCAAGAAAATTGACATCGCCAGGCGGCCGCTTCACATCGGCGGCGTGGAAGACGCGAACAAACCCAAGCCCCGTCTGGGGGAAGCGGCGCGCGCCGCTCAGGCCGAACGCGAGGCGCGCAGGGCCGCGGCGCTGCGCGCCAATCTGCGCCGCCGCAAGGCGCAGGAACGCGGCCGCGAGGAGGCGCCGGAGACGGATGCGGCCGCGCCCAACCTCACCCACAAGTTGTTTCAAGATATTTCAGAGTGAGCTAGAGGGAGCGTCGGGCCGCGTGGCCTGAGCCCTTCGAGTCCCGCCGGAGTCCCGCCCTATGCCCGTTCTGCCCGATCACGAGATTCGCCGCCTGGCCACCGAAAAGGGGATGATCGATCCCTTCGTCGAGACCCAGAAGCGCGACGGCATCGTCAGCTACGGCCTATCCTCCTTTGGCTATGACGCGCGGGTTGCGGACGACTTCAAGATCTTCACCAACGTCGATTCGGCGGTGGTGGACCCCAAGGCCTTCAACCCGTCGAGCTTCGTGGATCGCAAGACGCCGGTCTGCATCATCCCGCCCAACAGCTTCGCGCTCGCCCATACGGTGGAATACTTCCGCATCCCGCGCGATGTGCTGGTGATCTGCCTCGGCAAGTCCACCTATGCGCGCTGCGGCATCATCGTGAACGTGACGCCGCTGGAGCCGGAGTGGGAAGGCCAGGTGACGATCGAGATCAGCAACACCACGCCGCTGCCGGCCAAGATCTACGCGGGCGAGGGGATCTGCCAGTTCCTCTTCCTGCGTGGGGAAGGCGCGCCCGAAGTCAGCTATGCCGACAAGGCCGGCAAATACATGGGGCAGCGCGGCGTCGCGCTTCCGCGCATGTGAGCTGACCCAGCCGGACTGACAGAGCGATGGATCGCATCCGGATCGTGGGCGGGCAGCCGCTGCACGGCGAGATTCCCATCGGCGGCGCGAAGAATGCCGCCCTTCCCCTGATGGCCGCGGGCCTGCTGACGGACGAGCGGCTGGTGCTGACGCGCGTGCCGCGCCTCGCCGACATCGTGACCATGGGCGACCTCCTGGCCGGTCACGGTATCGCCGTCGAGAAGACGGATGGCGAAGGCCGCGTGCTGTCGCTCGGCGGCGCCATCACCAATACCGAGGCGCCGTACGACATCGTGCGCAAGATGCGCGCCTCCATCCTCGTGCTCGGGCCGCTGCTCGCGCGCTGCGGCGAGGCGCGGGTGTCGCTGCCCGGGGGCTGTGCCATCGGCACCCGCCCGGTCGATCTGCATCTGCGGGGGCTCGAGCAGATGGGCGCCGAGATCGCGCTCGAAGGCGGCTACGTCGTGGCGAAGGTCCCGGGCCGGCTCAAGGGTGCCACCATCATCTTCCCCATGGTCTCCGTCGGCGCCACCGAGAACCTGCTGATGGCGGCGAGCCTCGCGGATGGCCAGACGGTGCTGCGCAACGCGGCGCGCGAACCCGAGATCATCGACCTCTGCCACTGCCTGACCGCCATGGGCGCCCGCATCTCGGGCATCGGCACGGGCGAGCTGGTGGTGGAGGGCGTGGAGCGCCTGCATGGCGCGACCCATGCCATCATCCCCGACCGGATCGAGACCGGCACCTATGCTTGCGCAGTAGCCATTGCTGGCGGCGAGGTGCTGCTGCGGGATGCGCGGCTCGATCATCTCGGCGCCGTCACCCGTGTGCTGGAAGAGGCGGGCATCGCCGTCGAGGAAACGCCGGACGGCATCCGCGTGCAGCGCCGCAACGGGCTGCACGGTGCGGACGTGATGACGGAACCCTATCCCGGCTTCCCGACCGACATGCAGGCCCAGTTCATGGCCCTGATGACGGTGGCCGAAGGCGCCTCGATGATCACCGAATCGATCTTCGAGAACCGCTTCATGCACGTCTCGGAACTGACCCGCATGGGCGCGCGGGTAAACGTGCACGGGGCCTCCGCGATCGTGCGGGGCGTGCCGCAGCTGACCGGCGCGCCGGTGATGGCGACGGACCTGCGGGCCTCCTCCTCCCTCATCCTCGCCGGGCTTGCCGCGAAGGGAGAGACCATCGTCAGCCGCGTCTACCACCTCGACCGCGGCTATGAGGATGTCGAGGGCAAGCTCTCGGCCGTCGGCGCGAAGATCGAGCGCCTGAAGGACTGAGCCGGCGGCAGCGGCGTCAGCGCGGCTCGGTTGCCACGCCCCCATCGAGCTGGGCTGGGTCTAAGGGAAGCTCTCCTTAGAATCGTCGTGCCCGGCCTTGTGCCGGGCACCTACCCCCTCGGGCGCCCCGACGTCGTTTGGGCGCCACAGCGGGTGACGATGGAAGGGGCGCGTCCATCGAAACTTGGCAGATCCCTGCGGTGCCTCCGTGCTAGCCTCCCGTCTTCCATCGAGGGGAGGGCGGAGATGCTCGACCATGTGACGATCGGGGTCACCGATCTGGCCCGGGCGCGGGCCTTCTATACGGCAGCGCTGGCGCCGCTGGGCCTCGCCGAAATGGCGAGCGACGGGGCCGATTACGCGGGCTTTGGCGATCGCGAGAAAGCCTTCTTCTGGATCGGTCTCAAACCGGGACCGCTCACCGGGACGCATGTCGCCTTCACCGTCGCCGACCGCACGACGGTGGACCGCTTCCACGCCGCCGCCCTCGCGGCCGGTGGCCGGGACCATGGCGCCCCCGGCCTGCGTCCCCACTACCATGCAGACTACTATGGCGCCTTCGTGCTCGATCCGGACGGCCACAACATCGAGGCCGTCTGCCACCTGCCTCAGCCCTGATTCTCCGGCCACCAGCCATCCGCCCGGCGGGTGAAGCGCGGGGTCGCGAAGACATGGGCGATGGGGAAGGGATCTTGCGCAGGGTCCGCGTCGCCCTGGCGCATGGCGACGACGGCGCCTGCCACGTTGACACCGGCACTCTGCATCAGGGTGCGCGCGGCCTGGAGCGAGCGGCCGGTGCTCGCCACGTCATCCACGATCAAGACGCGCTTCCCGGCGAGGCGCGGCAGGATCAGCGGGTCGAGGTAGAGACGCTTGGCCGCATCCGGGGAGGTGATGGAGCGGATGGGCACCGAGAGCCCGTCCTCGTACCAAAACTTGCGGGAATAGCCGAGCGGCACGAAATGGCCGTGGTCGAGCAGGCGGGCGAGGGTGGGTGCGAAGGCGAGGCCGAGGGTCGGCAGGCCGACGACGACATCGGGGGCGAAGCCACGCGCCAGCGGGAGCATCTCAGCCGTCAGCGCGTCGAGGACGGTGAAACTCGCCTGGTTGGCGATGAGAGAGGCGACGGCGCGGCCCGGCTGGGGCAGCGGCCGAATCGGCAGATCCAGCAGCCGGGTGCCGATCGCGACCGTGTAGCGGTCCCCGTAGGGCGGCCCGGGGGCGCGCGCCGCCGCGAAATCCTGCCAGAAGCCTTCCATGATGTGCTCCGCGCCTCGCGACGATCCTGGCTATCAGGGCTCGGGCAGGACGTCGATGCCGAGGCCGTCCAGGAGAACATGCTGCTGGCTCTGGGTGATCTTCAGCCCGGCGAAGCGCGCGAGGCTGAGCAGCCGGAGCCCGCTGATCTCGGCGCCGCACAGCTCCGCACCATCCAGCGCCGCTCCATCCAGCACGGCCTGGAACAGGTCGGCATCCCGGAACGTGGCGCCTGACAGCTGGGCGGCGGAGAGGTCCGTCTCCCGCAGCCGGCTGCCGGTGAAATCCGCGCCGGGGAGTGACGCTTCGGCCAGATCGGCGAGCTCGAGACCGCAATGCCGGAACGTCGCCTGGGTCTGGACCCGTTTGCGGCCGAAGGCGTGGCTGAAATCGACCTGGGCGAATCGCGCGCCGCGCAGCTGGCACTGGTCGAAGACGATCGCGTAGAGATCCGACCGCTCGAACCGTGCGAAGGACAGGTCGCAGGCGGTGAACCTGGCCTGCCGCAAGTCGCTCATGAAAAAAGCCGGGCCGCCCATCGCCTGGTCGGGGGCGGCGAAGCTGCATTCGGCAAAGTGCGCGCCCGTGAGCACGGCTTGGGCGAAACGCGCCTTCGGGAATCGGCACCGCGTGAAGTGGGCATCCGAAAAATGCGTCCCGGCAAACTGCGCTTCGCCGAAGACACAGTCGCGGAACTGCGCGCCTTCGCAGTCCAGGTCCGCCCAGTCGCTCTGCGCGAAGCGGATGTCCGTCACTGCTTCGCTGCGCCGCATGTGCTCCGTCAGCTCGGACCTGTCCACCTGCCGCCACCTTCTCCGGTCGCATCTGCCGCCGAGCAGAGCGGCCGGTCCTGTCCGGGTCAAGCAGGGACGATGAGCCGCCGGCCCCTCCGTCAGCCGGTGGTGCCGTGGCGGAGATAGGATTCGAGCTCCCGCTCCAGCCGCTTGCGTTCGGTGATGTCGAGGAAAATCTCGACATCGTAACTCTCCCCGTCGACGGTCGCGCGGCGGGCGGAGATGAGACAGTAGAACAGCCGGCCATCCGCATGGCGGATGGTCGCTTCCTCCTGGGAGTAGCTTCCATGCTCTTCCAGAAGCCGCATGCGGCGTTCGCGCTCGGGGCTCGGCACGGCGGCACCGGACGCGACCAGATCCTGTTCGCGCAGCTCCTCCCAGGTGCGGCCGACGAGCGCGAGATAGGCGTCGTTCACCTGGAGGTAGCGGGAATTGGGGCCGGCCAGGGAGATGCAGATCGGCACGGGGGCGGAGGTGAACATGTCGAGCAGAAGGGCGACGATCGTGTTCCTCTCAATCACGCAGACCCCTTCCTCTCCGGCCGTGTCACCGGGCCGAAGCCATCCCATGAAGTAGACGCTACCGAAAACAGTTTAGCTTCCGGAACGAGGTCCGGGAAGGCCCGTCTGTCTTATCAAGGAAGGATTGCCGATTTCTGAGTGACGCCGTGAGGAGACCGCAGGGCTCAGCGGAGCCCGAAGCGCTTGACGGCGTGTTGCGGGCCCCGTGGGTCCGGCAGGTAGCGGAGCAGTACCGCCTGCCACTCGAAACGGGCTGCGTGCGGCGTCTCTCCGCCCTTGCCGGGCTGGGTCAAGTAGCTCTCGGCGACCGTGGCGGCGGCGGCCAGAGCTTTCTGTCCGGGAATAGTCTCGTCGCGCTGTTCCATACGGCAAAGATGACCGGGGCGACGTGACGAGGATATGGCGCGATCATGGCCAAATCTTGAGGTGGCCACGCAGCATCGCGCGTCAAAGATCTGATAATATTGTTAAAGGAAGATCGGGAATGGTGGAGCTGAGGGGGATCGAACCCCTGACCTCGTCATTGCGAACGACGCGCTCTCCCAGCTGAGCTACAGCCCCGTTCCCGTGGGCGGGTTAATGCGGGGGATGAGCCGTGATGTCAAGCGGACCCCCCTGGCCGTCGGTTGCATGGCTCCTGGCGGCCCGGTAGGGTCCGCCGGCGCCGGAAGGAAAAAGGACCTTATGAACGCTCTCTTCTGGCTGATCGAAAAGGTGATCAGCCTCTATATCTGGGCCATCATCATCGCCGCGGTGCTGAGCACGCTCGCATCCTTCGGCGTGGTCGACACGCGCAATCGCATCGTCTGGACGGTGATGGATTTCCTCGACCGGGTGACGGCGCCGATCCTCAATCCGATTCGCCGCGTCATCCCTTATCTCGGCAATATCGATATCAGCCCGCTGATCGCGATTCTCCTGCTCGGCGCGCTGCAGCGCCTGATCGCGGAACTCTACGTGCGGTCGATGATGGGCGGGTTCTGACGAACCCGCCGAAGCGCGGCGCGCGGCGTCACAGCCCGCGTTCGCGCTTGATGCGGTCCCAGGCCGCATTTACCCGTGCGGCGCGTTCCGTCGCGCGGGCCACGAATTCCGGTGGCACGCCGCGGGCGGCCAGACTGTCCGGATGGTTCTCCCGCATCAGCCGCTTCCGCGCCTCGCGCAACTGATCGTTGCTTGCGCTCCGCGTCAGGCCGAGTTCGGCATAGGGGTCGCCGTCATCGGTCGCCCGCGCCCGCTGTTCGCCTGCCATAGCCTGGTCCCAGGCCATGCGGTCGAGCCGCAGACGGCGATGCACCTCCTGCAGGAAGCGTGTCTCGGCCGCATTCACCGGGCCGTCCGCCCGGGCGATGACGAAGAGGGCGCGCAGCACCTCTTCCAACAGCACGCGATTATCCGCTTCGAAGGCGAGGGCGAGTTCGTCGGCGAAGGGCTCGAAGCCCTGGGCGGTCTGCCGCGCCTCGTCGAAGAGGCGGCCGATCAGCGGTACGTTCTGCGGCGGGACGTGGAAGCTGCGCTTGAAGGCGTCGATCTCCTGCCGGTTCACCGGCCCGTCGCATTTGGCGAGCTTGGCCGACAGGCTGACGGCGGCGATGGCGAAGAGCTGGTCACGCTGGCCCAGCATGGCGGCGAGGCGGGCGGAATTGAGCGGCGCGGAACCGCCATTGGGCAACACGCCCTTCAGGCCGCGGCGAATCTGCGGCAGGGCACCGCTGTCTGCGGCATGCCCCAAGGCTGCGCCCATCACCGCGCCAGCCGGACCCCCGACGGCGAAGCCAGCGACGCCGCCGATGATCTTTCCCCATAGCATGACCCGGCTTTAACACGACCCGGCGCCCAGGGCGATATCACAAGCAGGCGGGAGGCGAAGGCGCAGCGCGTGCCGCCGTTTACGTCGATTTGCGCAGGTGCAGGGGGCGGAAAGGGCAACAACCGCCTGTTCGTCGCGGCTTCGGGCCGGTATGACGACAGGCTCTGCGCGGCGCCCGGCCGGGCCGAAGGCACGGAGCGGCGACAGTTCGGACACAGATGACGATGAAACGGAAAACCGAGCCCAGCCGGGAGGCGGGGACCGCAGGGAAGGGCCGGGTGTGCCATCGCGGCCTCGATGGCCGGGCGGCGGAGGCGGCGGCACGGTGAGAGCCCCGCGCAGAGTCCCTGAACGACGGCGGCGTCGGCCCCGGCCGCTGCTGCCGGTGCTGGTCTGCGCTCTCGTCCTGCTGGTCGGGCTGCTCTGGATCGGCCCCCGCCTGCTCGACTGGAGTGCCCATCGCGGGGCTGTCGCCGCGGTCGCGAGCGAGCTCATCGGCCGCGACGTGGACATCGACGGCGCGATCCATCTCAGCCTGCTGCCCCAGCCCTCGATCACCGCCGAGAAGGTGGAAGTGCGGGACGATGCGGACAGCCTGCACATGACCGCCGACACGCTGACACTCAACCTGTCGCTCGGCGCCCTGCTGACCGGCCGGATCGCCGTCACGCATCTCGTGCTCGATCATCCCGACGTGCAATTGCCCTGGCCGGTGCCGGGCGGCCCGCTGTCCATCGAGCCGCCGCCCTGGCTCGCCGCGCTTTCGGCCGACATCAGCAACGGCACCTTCTCCATCGGCGCGCTGCGCGTCACCGATGCCGATGTCAGCGTCGTCACCGGCGGGGCGGACACGGCCCTCGCCATCGACGGTACGGCGCAGGCCGGCGGCATGCCTTGGAAGGCGAATCTCGCCTTGTCCTGGACCGGGTCGGACGGCGCCGCGCCGCTGCGCATCGCGCTGCAGAACCCGGGCAATGCGTCGAGCACCGTCGATTTCCGCGGCCGCATGACGACGGATGGGCTGATCGACGGGCAGTTCACCGCCCATGGCAGCGATCTCGCGCGGTTCTTCCCGGCGCCGGCACAGCCCTTCGATGCGACGGGCGCGCTGCAGGCGGATGGCCGCCAGCTGCGTCTGACCGACTTGCATCTAACCCTTGGCACGATGCCGGCGGCCGGCAAGGCCAAGCTGCGGCTGACCCCGAGCCGGGCGGCGAGCCTGGACAAGCCGAACCTCACCGTCAGCCTGCACACGCCGCTACTCGATCTTGGCCCCTGGCTCGCCGCCTTTCCTAAGAGCAGCGCCGCCGCCGTGCCGATGGCGCTCGATCTCGAGGCGGATGCGGCGGTCTACGGCGACGGGCTGCTGCGCCATTTCGGCGTGAAGCTGCAGACCTCGGCGCGGCGGCTGCGCGTCGATGCCCTGCAGGCGACGCTGCCCGGCGAAGCGGCCTTGACGCTGGCTGGTCTCTACGACCCGGGCGCCGCGGCCTTCAGCGGGCGGATCAAGCTCGACCTGCCGACCCCGCTCGTCACCCTGCATTGGCTGACGGAGGCGAAATTCCTGCCCGATCTCACGGGCGCGCTGCTCGGTCTCGACACGCTGGCGCTCGACGCCAAGGTGAATGCCGATCCGGCGCGGGTGGCGCTGACCGGGATCGAGGGCCAGGTGAACGATACGACGGTGACGGGCGGCCTCGTGCTCAGCCGGGGGAACTCGGCGCGCATTTCGGCAGGCCTCTCCTTCGGCCGCATCGATCTCACCCAATGGCTGCCGCCGGCCTGGCTCTCGAGCCTGCCGAAGCCGGCCGAACTGGCCCAGGCGCTGTCCGGCACCGCGGCCGATCTACAGCTCTCGGCACAGCAGCTCTGGCTCGGTGGTGCCCGGATCGACCATGCCGTGGTCGACGCCGATCTGGGCACGAAAGGTCTCAATCTCCGGCAGTTCGCCGGCCAATATGGCGGCATGCAGATTCTCGCGGCTGGCGCACTGGACCCCAAGGGCACCGTGCGCGACGCCCGCGTCGTGCTGGCCGCCCCGCATGCGAGCCCGCTCGCTTCCCTGCTGCCGCGGCCGCTCAGCAGTTTCGATCCGAGCTTCTGGCAGGCGCCGCTCGCAGCCAGCCTGACGGCCGCCGGGCCGCCGAATGCGCTCGCGCTGTCCGTGCAGGGCACGCTGGGCGATCTCGCATTCTCCGCACAGCCTGTGCTCGACATGCAAAAGGGCGGCTGGACCGGCGTGCTGACGGTGCAGCACCCGAGCGCGCGGCGTCTGCTCACCCAGCTCGGCTATGGGCAATCCGGCACTTGGCTCGGGGAGGGATCGCTCTCGGTCGTGGCCGATGCGACGGCCGACCACGCCGGCTGGTCGGTCTCCCCGCTTACCTTCAGCCTCGGCCTGCTGCACGGCAGCGGGCGGCTCGCGCTCGCCCACGCACGGCCGCCGGAGGAGCGGAAAATCCTTGGCGCACTGACCTTGGACACGCTGCCCTGGCCCGCGCTGACGCTGAACGACCCGCTGCCGCTCGGGCTAATCGGGGGCTGGCAGGCGGGGCTCTCCCTCAAGGTCGGGCGCATCACCCAGGGCCTGACGCCGCTGGTGCAGAAGGTCGGCGCCTATGCCGACGTGACGGGCGGCGTGCTGCGGCTCGCCATCGAGCGGGCCGAGTTTTCCGGCGGCACGCTGTTCGGCACGATGAAGCTCGAAAGCGGCACACCGCCGACCCTTTCGGCCGATCTCGGCCTTGCGGGCGCGAGCCTTGCCATGCATGGAGACGTCGGCGCACGCAGCCTTGCCGACTGGCTGCCGGTGCCCGTCACGGCCGGAGAGTTCGATGCGCAGGCGCAACTGCGGACGCAGGGCTACAGCCTCGCCTCCTGGCTTGCCAGCCTGACGGGCAAAGCCGGGTTCACGGCGGGGCAGGGCACGCTCTCCGGCATCCGCCTAGCGCAGGTCACGGAGGAGCAACGCGCCCTTGCCGCGACGACGGCGGGTGACCTCAAGGCGCGCATTCACGACACTGCGCTGTTTTCCGGCACGACGCCCTTCGACACGATGCGCGGCAGCCTGTCGATCGCGCAGGGGGATCTCTCGGTCGATGCTTTCGACCTGACGGGGCAGGCCGGCCACATGGCAGCGAAGGGGCAGATCGATCTCGTGCGCGGGGTATGCAATCTCGATCTCACCCTGCAGCCGGCAGGCGGCGCGGATGCGATGACGGCGGTGCTGCAGGGGCCCGTCGCCAAGCCCTCCGCCTGGCTGGTGCGCGCGCCGGCCCCGGTTCCGACCGCCGTCGCTACCCCTCGGTGATCAGACCCGACTGAGCCTCTTGCAGGGCGCGCAGTCGGAGAGCTGAGGCGAGCGGCCGTTCCGGCGCCCGTGCGGCATCCACCCCCATCACCAAGGCGGCGAGCGGTTCGTCCCGCACGCGCGCCGCCTGCTCCAGCACCGCCCAGAATTCCGGTTCGAGGGCGACGGAGGTGCGATGGCCGGCGATGCTGAAGCTCTTTTTAACCAGCATTGTGATCTATGGGCCGGTGACAGTGGGGTGACATACGAGCGCCCGGCCTGTCGGCCATGCGAGGATCGGTGTATTGACGGCACGGGCATGCAGACAATTTGAGCGACGCGCAAGCCCGTCGCGGGGTGCGCCCGCCGCGCAGGATCGGCGACCCGGATGACCGTGCGTAACGCAGGGTCCGTGACCGACCGACGCTCACGAGAGTTGTCGTGTCATAGCTCAAATGTGACATTAAATCAGTGTTATAGATCACTGGTCACAAATAGTTTTCTTTCCGGCGCCCCCCAATTCCATTAGAGCCCAGCTGACCGTGGCAGCCCAGAAAAGGGAGCCGCGGGCAGCCTCAGACTTCGCCAGGAGACTACGGTGAAACAGTCCCACGTCATCGAGATCGACGGAATATTCGTCGGTGCCGCCGCCCGCTATGGGGACCGCTACCGCTTCGTCGGGGTCGATTCCCGCTTGAAGGAAATGGACGGCCAACTCTTCACGGCGCTATCGGACGTCAGGGAAGCGGCAAGCCGCACCTATCGCCGCGCCCCGTATGTTCCCGCCGCGAAAAGGATCGATCTGCTGGCCATGCCAGCGGCCTGAGCGCAGGCCGGGCCTGCCCCGCCGCCGCCCCTCGGCGGCAGCCTCTGCCGCTCAATGCAGCCGCAGGTCCTGATGCGGGCTATCCAGGCTGAAGGCCGGGATGCGCGCATCGAAGGTTTCACCGGAGGCCGGCGCCAGCATGTGATAGGCGCCCGCCATGAAGCCCGTTGGCGTATCGAGCGGCGTGCCTGAGGTATATTCGAAGCTCTCCCCCGGATCGAGCACGGGCTGTTCGCCCACCACCCCCTCGCCATGGACGTGCTGCACCCGGCCCACCCCGTTGGTGATGTGCCAGCTGCGGCTGACGAGCTGCACCGTCTCCTGCCCCTGGTTCTCAATGGTCACGCGATAGGCCCAGACGTACCGGCCTTCCTCGGGCTGCGACTGGTCCTCGAGATAGAAGGCGCGGACGGTCACGCGAATGCCCCGCGTCGTCTCTGTATAGGCGTCGGTCATGTCCTGCCGCCCTCGGGGCGGTCCTCATTCAGCGAATGCCATGCCGTTCTTGGCACGGAAGGAAGCTACGCCCGCGCCGAGGCCGCGGCAATCACCACGCACGTCACGTCAGGCGGCGGCGGCCGGCAGCGATTTCCGTGATGTCCTCGGCGGGTCGCTCGCCAGCCAGCGCCTGGGCCGCAAGTTCGCCCGTCACCGTGCCGAGCTTGAACCCATGGCCCGAGCAGGCGCTGATCAGCCAGCCGCGGGCGCCCACCGGCCGCTGGATGAAGTGCTCGTCCTCGGTCACCGTGTAGTAGCAGGCCTTGCGTTCCAGGATCTGGTAGCGGTCGAAATCGCGCAGCACGAGTTGAAGAGCGCTGAGGAGCCGCGCCACGTCCTCGTCAGTCGCCATGCGGTCCTGGTCCGCATCCCCACGGCGGGTGAAGACGTGGTCGCCGATCTTCAGGCGCGTGCCGCGATGCGGCGGCAGCACGTAGCAGCTGGAGGCGTCTCCGATATCGGCCATCACCGGGGCTTCCGACCAGGCCTCCACGAAATCGGGCGGCGGCAGCAGGAACATCACCGCCTGGCGGGAGGGGACGGCCTCCGGCGCCAGGTCTGGCACCAGCCGGTCGGCCCAGGCGCCGGCCGCGATGACGATGCGGTCGCCTGAGAAGCTGCGGCCATTCGCAGTCAAGGTGCCGCGCTCGGCGTCGATCGCCGTGACCTTGTGCATGGCGTGGAAGGTGGCGCCGCCTGCGCCGAGCATGTTGATCAGGCCGCGGACGATGCGGAAGGGGAAGAGCAGCCCGGCGCCGTTCGTCTCGATCACCTTGGTGACCTCGTCGAGCTTGATCATCGGGTAGCGCCGCTCGGCCTTGTGCAGCGGCAGGTCGCGAAACTGGATGTTCATCTCGCCGAGGGATTCGGTGGTGCCGTGATACCAGGGCGAATCGCCGCGCAGGAAATAGGTGGCGCCGGTCGGCTCGTAATGCGAGGCGCCGAGGTCTTTCCACAGCTCCCGCCACAGGGTGTAGGCATGAGGCATGAGATGGGCATAGCCCGTGAACTCGCCATAGGCATGGCGGGTGATGCGGTGCTCGTCCCAGGAGGAACCCATCGGATTCGGGATCGGACCCTGTTCGAAGATTTCGACCTCGAAACCGCGCTTTTGCAGGCGCCAGGCTGTCGCGAGCCCCGCGATGCCGGCACCGATGATGAGAACCCGTCCCTTGGCTGCCATGGCCTTGCCCTCGTTCACGCTCGGGCCGATTCATAATCCTGAAACGGCGTCTCCTGAAAGGCCGGTGGAACCCAACCCTGCCTTACGCGCCAGTCACGCGGCAGGTTGGCGAAGCGGCCGAGGCTCAGCTTGCCGATCTCGGCGAAGCTGCAGCGGCCGTCGATCACGAGGTCTCGAATGGCGTGGCCGGTGGCAGGCGACAGGCCGAAGCCCACCGAACTCATGGTGCAGATCGTGAGGTTGCCCGGGTCGGAGAGCCGCTCGATGACCGGGCGCCCGTCCGGCGTGTTTTCGATGATGCCGGCCCAGGAGCGGATGACGCGGACATGCGCTGCCTTCGGAAAGAGTTCGACCAGTCGTTTCGAGAGGTTCTGCAAAAGCTGCGTCGCCGGCCGCGTGATCGGCCCACCCTCGGGCGGGGTATCGGCCAGCCATTCATGCGGGCCGCCGCCATAGGCGAGGTTGCCGCGCAGCGTCTGGCGTCCGTAGAGGCCATTGCCGTCCACCCCGCCGATCCTCATCAGGGGCAGGGGTTCGGTGACGATCATTTCCGCCCGCGCCGGCGCCACGGGCAAATGCAGGCCGATGGAGGCGAGCAGGGCGCCCGATTGCGGGCCGGCTGCCAGCACCAGATGGTCGCAGTCGAAGCGGCCGAGGGAGGTTTCGACGCCGGTGACGCGGCCACCCTCGATGACGAGGGCGGAAACGGCGGTGTGCTGCAGGATACGGCCGCCGAGATCCTGCAAGGCCCAGGCATAGGCCTGCACCGTGCGCTGCGGATTGGCCTGGCCTCCGAAATGATAATGCACCGCACCGACGACGTTGTCCCCCGCGAAGGGCACGAGCTCCCGCGTCTGCTGCGGGTCCAGCACTTCATACTGGTAGCCCATGCCGGCGCAGATATCGCCGTGATCTTTGTATTGCGCGAGCTGTTCTTCCGACAGCGCCATGATCACGCGCTCACGACGGTATTCGGTCGGATAGCCGAGCAGTTCGTCCATCTGCGGCCAGAGGCGCTGCTCCTCGTGAAACAGTGGGCTCTGGTAATGGGTGCAGCCGCCGCCGTTACGGCCCGACGCCTCCCAGCCGACGATCCCCTTGTCGATGACCAGCACGTCCACGCCGTCCCGCGCCAGCCACCAGGCGGCGGAGAGGCCGGTGACGCCACCACCGACGACGATGACGGAGGCGCTCTTCTTGATGTCGGACATCGCGCGGGCCTCTCAGAAATGGCTCATGCGGCCGGCGCGCGCGATTTCGCGCTCCGTGCCGATGTCGTCATAGGGAATCCATTGCGTGCGGATGCCGAACCAGACGTTCCAGCCTGCGACCATCTCCGCGCATTCCTCGGCCGCGGCGAGAACGCCGAGGGGCAGGGGCCGCACCGGCGCGCGGTAGCCTGCGAGCGCGATGGAGCCGAGCGGCCGATCGGCGCCGAGGGCCATGATCATCGCTACCTGTTCGCGGCAGCGGCGCGCCTGGCAGGGGCCCATGCAGGCGCGTGTGAGCCGCTTGATCTGGTCCTGGTTGACCGGTCCATCGGCTGCGAGACTCGTGAGACTGTTGTGCCGCTCGGTCGGCGCGGCGAGGTAGCGCGGCGGCTGCACCTCCAGCAGGTCGCGCCGCGTCACCTCCTCGCAGGTGCAGGCGACGACGTCCTGGCCGCCGGTCGCGAGCAGCGCGCGCATCCAATCGAGACGGTAGGCATCGGTGTCGGCCGGCAGAACGGGCCGCGCCGCCGGCTGCGGCTCGGCCGTCCCTTCATAGCCGAGGGAGGCGAGCGCCGCGGCCGCTGCGGCGCGGCCGGAGGCCGCGGCATCGCCGCCGAGGCCGGCGGCGTCGCCGGCGACGAAGACGCCGGGCGGCAACGTGCCGGGCACGAAGGCGCCATCGGCGCGCGTCATCTTCGCGCCCGCGACATCGGCGAGGTCGATCACTGGCACGGCGCCGATGGCCAGGCAGATCGTGTCGCAGGCAATACGGCGCGCGTCTCCGCCGGCGACGGGGACGAGCCGCGCGGCGGTGACGCCTTCCGCGGTGCCCTCGGCTTCGAGAAGGACCTGGCCGGTGACGATTTCGACGCCGCGGGCGGTGAGCGCCGAGACATCGGCCTGCGGCGCGTCTCGCACTTCGACCATAGCGGCGACGTCGAGGCCGGCGTCCAGCGCCAGGGTCGCGGTTGCGACCGCAAGATCCCCGCTACCGAGGATGACGATGCGGCGGCCATTGAAGGCGGCATAGCGCTGGATGAGCGACGCCATGCCGAGCGCGCCGAGGACACCGGGCGTCTCGAAACCCTTGAAGGAATAGACGAGATCGCGGGCGCCGCTCGCGATGATCAGGCGGCGGAAGCCGATGAGCCAGGAGCGGGTCTCGTCGGCGAGGCCGACGACGGGCTCGGGTAGGGAGCGAAGATTGGGGCCCGCGACGAAGGCGCCCCAAGCATAGGTCGCGAGCCGGACGTCCACCCCCGCCTCGAAGGCCTCTTCCAGGCCGGGGGAGGCGGCAAGCACCTGTTCCAGCATGCGGCCCTGGTTCTGCACCGCCGCTGTCCAGCGGTTGCCATAGAGCAGCGGCACGTCCATGCCGATCAGCCCGGCGCCCACCGGATTTTCGTCGACTAGGGTGACGCGCGCACCGGCGCGCGCGGCGGTGAGGGCGGCGGTGATGCCGGCTTCACCCGCGCCGATCACCAGAAGTTCGGTCTCTTCCGCGGCCCGGGTGTGCTTTTCGCCGATCGCGTGCTGATCGGTGGGATTGGTCTCGTTTTCCATTCACACGGCCTCCAGGGCTTGGGCGAGATCGGCGATGAGGTCCTCGGCCGTTTCGATGCCGACGGAGACGCGCATGGTGGCGGGGCCGATGTTGACCGCGCGCCGCGCCTCCTCCGGCACCGCGTAGTGGGTGGTGGTCGCTGGATGACAGATCAGCGTCTCCGTGCCGCCCAGGGAGACCGCGAAACGCAACAGCTTCAGCCGGTCGAGGAAACGGAAGGCACCGGCTTCGCCGCCTTCCGTGTCGAAGGAGAAGGTGGAGCCCGGTGCGGCGCATTGCCGGTCATAGACCGCGCGTTCGGGCGTGCCTTCTTCGAGAAAGCCGAGATAGGTGATGCGCGTCACCTTTGGATGGTCGCGCAGGAAGGTCGCGATGGCGCGGGCATTGGCGACCGCGCGTTCGGTGCGGAGCGCCATCGTTTCCACCGAACGCAGCAGCATCCAGCAGTTATGCGGATCGGCATGGTTGCCCATGAGGGTGCGCAGTTTCTTCAGACGGCCGACGAGGGCGTTCGAGCCGCTGATGCTGCCGCCCATGAAATCACTGTGGCCGCCGGCATATTTGGTGAGAGAGGTGAGGCAGAGGTCGGCGCCATGTTCCAGCGGGCTCTGCAGGAAGGGGCCGAGGAAGGTGTTGTCCACCGAGATGATCGGCCGCCGGCCTTGCGCGAGCGCCACGCGGTCGGCGATGCGCGAGATCAGCGCGATGTCGGCGATGGCGCAGGTGGGGTTGGCCGGGCTTTCCACCATGATCAGGGTCAGAGGGCCCTTCGCCATGGCGGCATCGGCCATCTGCGTGAGATGTGCTTCGTCCACGCCGTTGGTGAAGCCCACCGGGTGCACGCCCATCTCCGTCATGTGCGTGTGCAGCAGCATGTCCGTGCCGCCATAGATGGGGCGGCTGTGCAGGACACTGTCCCCAGGCCGGAGGAAGCATTGCGCCAGGGTGGAGACGGCGGCCATGCCGGAGGAGAAGAGGGCCGAATCCTCGGCCCGGTCCAGCAGCGCGATACGGGTTTGCGCCATCACCAGATTGGGATGGTCGAGCCGCGCATAGATGAAGCCGTTCTTGCCGGATTTCTCCGGCACCGCGCCGTCGAAGAAGGCCTGGTGGACGGCGCGCGCCACGGCGGCGGAGGGGTAGACGAAGGTCGAGGTCATGTAGATCGGCGGCTTGGCCGAGCCGTTATGCTCCGCCGGGTCGTAGCCCGCTCCGATGGCGAGGGTTTCGAGCGACAGGCCATCCGTTTTATGGGTCTTGTCGTTGGTCATGATCAAAGCTCCAGCACGAGGGGCGAGCGGGGATAGCTGCAGCAGGCGAGTATCTCGCCGTCGGCGATCTCCTCCTCCTCGATCCCGCCTTGATGGTTCATCTCGACCTCCCCCGATCTCTTGCGGATGCGGCAGGTCCCGCAGATGCCGTCACCACAGGCGTAAGGAATGGCGAGGCCGAGGCGGGCGGCGGCGGCCAGCACCGTCTCTCCGGGGCCAGTGGCCGTCTCCTTTCCCGAAGGCTCGAAGCGCAGGGTGAAGGTGGTTGCGCCATCATCCGTGGGTGCGGTCGCCGCCATTTCGGGGATGGGAATGGCGGTGAAGGCTTCTTTCCGGAAGCGCGCCGCTGGGCCGCCCGCGCGGGCATGGGCCTCTTCCACCGCCGCCATGAAACCTGCCGGACCGCAGCAGAACACCTCCCGCCGCGCGAGATCGGGCGTGAGGCGGGCGAAATGCGCGGCATCCGGCCGGCCGGCCGCACTCGTCAGCCAGTCAACCTGCCAGGTGCCGAGGTCCGCCGCGATCGCTTCGATCTCGGGCCGGAACAGCCAATCGGCTTCGCTTCGCCCGAGATGCACGTAGTGGACCGGGGTGCGGTCCCCGCGGTCGCGCAGGAAGCGCGCGATCGCGACCATAGGGGTAGCGCCGCTGCCGGCCGAAACCAGCAGCAGCGGCAGCTCCGGTGGATGCATCAGGCAGAAGGGGCCGGTTGGCGGCTTCGCCTCCAGCAGCATGCCCGGGGCCAGTTGCGCATGCATCCAGGCGGTTGCCGACGCGTTCAGCGTTTCGCCGCCACCTTGCGCCTTGATGGTGAGGTCGATCGCCTCCGTCTGCAGGGGGGAGGAGGCGATGGTGAAGCAGCGCCAGGCAGGGCCGGCGGGCAGGGGCAAGTTCAGGGTCACGAACTGGCCGGCGTGGAAATGCACGGGCGCCCCACTCGTCGGCGCGAAGCGGAAGGTCTTCACACCCGGCGCTTCCTGCGCGACGGAGAGGCAGCGGAGCCGATCGGCACCACCGGCCCAAGGGGCGGGGTGGTCTGCCACTCAATCGGCCGCGAGCATCGTGGCGGCGCCGGGGTTTGCCGCCTCGGCCTCGGCGATATAGGCCAGCGCCTGCCGGACGTAGTGGCTGGTGAATCGCTCCACGAGCGATTCCGCCACCTCCGAATAGGGGCCGGGGCGATAGGCGGGGCTGTCCACACCGCGCTGATTGAGCTCGCACAGATCCCGGTCCTCGAGATTGGTGACGTCCCAGAGCTTCACCAGATTGGCGAGATCGTAGTCCACCCCTTCGACGGCATCCTTGTGGACGAGCCATTTGCCCAGCGCCAGGGTCTCCTTCGGGCTGACCGGAATGACCGTGAACATGAAGGTGAAGTCGCCGGTCGAATGGCAGAAGCTATGCGGCTCGATGGCCCAGCGCAGGCTGCCGATGTCGCCGTCGCCCACCGGACACATGAGCTTGGAGACGCCACGGCCGCCATCCATCGTCATCGAAACCATGCCGGGATTGAGCGGGAAACGCGCCGCCTGCCACCACTCGCCTTCCACCGGCGCGCTGGGCAGGCCGAGTTCAGCCATGCGGCGGTCGAAGGCGGCTTCGTGCTCGGTCACCTGCTCGAAATTGCCCTTGGCAAAGATCGGGAAGGTGACGGCGAGTTCGGGATGGCGGCCGGCGCAATGATAGCACTCGCGCGCATTCTCCATCACCAGCTTCCAATTGGCCTTTTCGACCAGCGTCGCCTCATGCGCGATCTTCGCATTGTGGAAATCATGCGCTGCCAGCATCGGCCCGACGGCCTCCCGATAGGGGGCGAAATCGGGCGGTGTTTCGGCGAGGCAGACATAGACCGTGCCTTCGAGGGTTTCGACGTGGATCGGCGCCAGCCCATGCGCGGCCGGATCGAAACCGTCCCCCATGCGGCCGGCGAAGATCAGCTTGCCTGCGAGATCATAGGTCCATTGGTGGTAGGGGCAGACCAGCCGCGCGGCCTTCCCCGTGCCCTCGGGGCAGAGTTCCGCGCCGCGATGGCGGCAGGTGTTATGGAAGCCGCGCAACACGCCATCCTTGCCGCGGATGACGATGATCGGCGCTCCGCCGATCTTGAGGGACTGATAGCTGCCGGCGGCCGGGAATTCGACCTCGAAGCCGATGAGAATCCAGCTGCGATGGAACAGCGCCTTCTGGTCGAAGGCGAAGACCGCCTCGTCGTTGTAGAGGCGCTGCGGCAGGGAATGCCGTGCCGGGCGTGCCTGCAGCGCCGCCTTGATCGCACCATAGTCGCTCATCGCCACGCTCCCCGCGCAGGCAGCCCTGCCGGGCCCCGCCGTTCCAATCGCTCCGGCGCGGAGCCGGATCATCCTCCGATGATGACACCGACCCGGCCGGGCACGGCCAATCTCTTTTGCTCATGAGCTTATCGAATTTTCACAGCCGGCCTCGAAAAAGGCGCTGGCCGGCGTGTTTTTTGGCCTAGCCATCCGGCCGGGAACCGGTCATAGATTCACGCGGCGCTTTTTCATCCTGGGCTATAAGTGTTTCGGTCTGCGGGCCTTCCGCGCACCGCGCGCCTTCCCCCCCAAATGTAAAAGTCAGTTTGGCCCGCATGTTGCGGGTTGCCAGGTGCGAGGAGAGACCCGATGTCGGTCGGCACGGTTAAGTGGTTCAATGCTACCAAGGGCTATGGCTTCATTCAGCCGGAAGAAGGCGGCGCTGATGTGTTCGTGCACATCTCCGCCGTGCAGCGTGCCGGCCTGGGGGGGCTGAACGAGGGCCAGAAGGTCAGCTTCGATCTGGAGCGCGGCCAGAAGGGCAAGATGGCAGCGGTCAACCTGAAGGTTTGATCGCGGCCCGCCGCCCCGAGCGGGCGGTTCCGACGACGAACGGCGGCACCTGCGGGTGCCGCCGTTTTTTGTGGCGCCCTGTGTCGCCACGGCCTCGCCCCGCCGCCGATTGATCGACATCAAGGCGGAGCGCGACGGGCCGGGCGCACATTTCTCTTCGCCAGCGGGAAGGAGCAGCCGATGCGCGTGCAAGACATCATGACCCGGGACGTCGCAACGGTCAGGCCGGACGCGACGATCGAGGCGGTGATCGCCGTGATGCTGGCGCGCCACGCCTCCGGCGTGCCCGTGGTGGCGGCCGACGGCGCGTTGGCAGGCATCATCACCGAAGGCGATCTGCTGCGCCGGGTGGAGACCTCGACCGAGGAGCCCGCGCGCCGGTCTCTCTTCGATCTGCTCTTCGGCTCCGGTCGCCAGGCGCTGGACTACGTGCGCAGCCACAGTCGCCGGGTGAGCGACCTGATGACGGAGCGGGTGGTGACCATCACGGAAGAGGCGTCGCTCGTTGAGGTGGTGCGGCTGATGGAGAGCAAGCACATCCGCCGTGTCCCGGTGGTGCAGGGCGACCGGCTGGTGGGCATCGTGTCCCGCGCCGATCTGATCCGCGCGCTGGGCCGCCGGCTGGCCGAAATTGCCTCCGGTGACCCCGCCGCCTCGGATGACGCACTGGCCGACGCGGCGCGCCGGGCCTTGGAGCGCGCCGGTCTCTTCGACAATGCGAGCGTCGCGGTCGCGGTGGAGGACGGCATGGCCCTGCTGCAAGGCGTGATCCATGACGAGCGTCTGCGCCCGGCGCTGCGCGTCGCGGTGGAGACGGTGCCCGGCATCCGCGCGGTGCAGGATGAGGTGGTCTTCGTCGAACCGGTGACGGGGTCGATCTACTCCGCCTGACGCCTTCGGAAGGAGGAGGAGACCTGCGGGCCGTCTTGCGCTATGGCAGCGTGACCCAAGACTGTTTCACGGACCTGCACGATGCCCACAGGCGACCAGCGCCCGCTTCTCGTTACCCATAGCGGCAAATTTCATTGCGACGAGGTTTTCGCCTATGCGGTGCTGCGCCTCGCTCTCGGCTTAGGGCGGGTGGGGGAGGATCATCGCCTGCTGCGGACGCGCGACCGTGCGCTCATCGAAAGCGGCGACATCGTCTGGGACGTCGGCCTGATCTACGATGCCGCGGCCTGCCGCTTCGATCATCACCAGCGCGGTGCGCCGTTGCGCGCCGACGGCACGCCCTATTCCTCCGCCGGGCTGATCTGGCAGGTCTATGGCGTGCAGGCCGTCTCCGCCCTGCTCGGCGCCGACGCGCCCCCGGCGATGGCCGAGGCCATCGCCGCCGAACTCGATTCGACGATGCTGCGACGGATCGACGAGCTCGACAACGGCGTATCGTTGCGGGGGCCGCTGGTCGATGACGGTCTGGGGCTCGGCCGCCTGGTGGGCGATTTCAACCCGCTTTGGGACAGCCCGGAGGCGAATGGGCCGGGCGCGGGTGACGCCGGCTTTCTCGAGGCCTCTGTCTTCGCCGAGGGCGTGCTGCGGCGGCGCGTGGATGGGCTGCGGGCGCGGCTTTCGGCCGATGGCATCGTGCTGGCCGCGCATGCGGCGGCGGCCGATCCGCGCATTCTGGTGCTGGAGCAGGGTATGCCCTGGAAGAACACCGTCTTCGCCCATGATCTGCCGGTGGTCTTCTGCGTCAGCCCCGCCTCCAACGGCAATTGGATGATCGACACCATGCCGCCGGAGAAGGATTCCTTCGCCCAGCGCGTGCCCCTGCCGGAGGCCTGGGCAGGGCTGGAAGCCCAGGCGCTGGCCGAGGCCAGCGCCGTGCCGGATGCCGTCTTCGTGCATGTGCGGCGCTTTGTGGGCGCAGCCCGCTCCCGCGAGGGAGCGCTGGCCATGGCGCGCCGCGCTCTCGAGATTGCGGCCGCAGAGGTGCCTCCCGTGGGCTGAGGCGCGGCCGGCTTCAGGCGCGGCCGGCTTCAGGCGCGGCCGGCTTCAGAACTCGTTCCAGCCTTCTTCGTCTGCGGCGGCCATGGCGGGGGCAGACCGCGCCGGAGCTGCGGCGCGGGCAGGGGCCGCGGTGGAGGCGCGGGCCGGTGCCTTGCTTGCCGGAGCGGGGGCGGGGCGGGCAGCCGGGCGGCGCGCAGCGGCGGCGTGCGGCGGGGCGGAGGCGGCGTCGCCCGTATCGCCGATGCGGAACTGGGCGACGAGGTGGCTCAGCGTCTCGGCTTCCTTGGCCAGGCTGTGGCTCGCCGCGGTTGCTTCCTCCACCATCGCGGCGTTCTGCTGCGTCACCTGATCCATCTGGTTCATCGCGCCATTGACTTCGGCGAGGCCGGTGGACTGTTCCTGCGCCGAACTCGCGATGTCGCTGATGAGGCCGTTGAGACGGGTGACCTGCTCGGCGATGCGGTCGAGCGCGCGGCCGGTTTCGCCGACGAGCCGCACCCCGCTCTCCACCTCCCGGCTGGAGGCGGAGATGAGCGTCTTGATCTCCTTCGCGGCATCGGCCGAGCGCTGCGCGAGCGCCCGCACTTCGGTGGCGACGACCGCGAAGCCCCGGCCGGCTTCGCCCGCTCGTGCGGCCTCCACACCCGCATTGAGGGCGAGGAGATTGGTCTGGAAGGCGATTTCATCGATGACGCCGATGATGTTGCCGATCTGCTTGGAGGAGGTTTCGATGCCGGTCATGGCGGTGACGGTCTCGCGTACCACCTGGCCGGATTGCTCGGCATCGGTCTTGGCGGCGGAGGCGGTGTTGCGCGCTTCGTTCGCATTTTCCGCCGTGCGCTTGACCGTCGCGGTGATCTGGTCGAGCGCGGCGGCGGTTTCTTCGAGGCTCGCGGCCTGCTGTTCGGTGCGGCGGGAGAGATCGTCGGAGGCCTGGCTGATTTCGCCGGCGCCGGCGCGCACGCCCTGGGTATTGGTGGAGATGGCCTTCATGGTCTGCTGCAGCTTGTCCATGGCGGCATTGAAGTCGCGGCGTAGCTTTTCGTATTCGGTGCTGAAGGCCTGTTCGAGACGGAAGAGGAGATCGCCGCCGGCGAGTTTCTCGAGGCCCATGGCAAGAGAATCCACGACGAGGGTCGCCTGCTGCGCGGCATGGGCGCGCTGGGCTTCCTGCTCGGCGCGCTGCGCTTCCGCATGCGCCCGCTGCTCCGCCGTCTCCGCTTCCAGACGCACCTTCTCGACGGCGTTCTGCTTGAATACCTCGACCGCCTTGGCCATCTGGCCGATTTCGTCCTTCCGCCCGAGGCCTGGGATGTCGACGGCATGATCGCCGTCGGCGAGATGCAGCATGACGCCGGTCAGCCGGGTGGCGGGACGGGCGATGCTACGATTGGCGAAGATGCCGAAGCCGATGGAGGCAAGAATGGTGATGAGGCTACCGAGGATCATCACCCAGCGCGTCGTCGTTTCGGCGGAAATCTTGGTGGCCGCGCGAACATCCAATAGCCCGGCTTCGGCCTGGATGAAGTCGGAGAGGACACCGCGCAGCCCGTCCATCGCCTTTTTGCCGGCGCCATTCGCTTCGATCGATCGCGCCTGGGCGGCCGTCGCTGAACTGTCCATCAGGTTGATTTCGCGCTCGGCGATGTTGTGCTTCCAATCATCGGCGAAGCTCTGGATCGCGTCCAGCCGCTGCTGCTGCGCGGCATTGTCCGCCGTAAGATGCCGCAGCTGGCCATAGGCGTCTTTGTAGGCGGCACCGCCCTTGTGATAGGGGTCGAGAAAGGCCGGGTTGCCACTGATCAGATAGCCGCGCACGCCGGTTTCTTGATTGATCATGGATTCCAGGAGATTGTCGGCCTGGAGGAGCACCTGATAGCTGTGGGTATTCCAATTGTCCGCCTGAACAAGCGAACCGAGATTGCGCAGCACCAGCACGGTGAGCAGAACGACGAGAAGGCTGATGATCGCGAAGCTGAGAGAGATCTTCTGAGTTATCTTCATGGCCCACCGCACAAGAGGAAAACAGTTTTATTGCGAAGTCGGATGAAAAGTCTGTGAAGGAACCGGTGTGGCGCGCCACACCGGTGTTGAAGAGAACCGGGACTGGAATATTCGCCTAGAACTCGTTCCAGCCTTCCTCGTCTGCGGCGGCCATGGCGGGGGCAGACCGCGCCGGAGCTGCGGCGCGGGCCGGTGCCTTGCTTGCCGGAGCGGGGGCGGGGCGGGCAGCCGGGCGGCGCGCAGCGGCGGCGTGCGGCGGGGCGGAGGCGGCGTCGCCCGTATCGCCGATGCGGAACTGGGCGACGAGGTGGCTCAGCGTCTCGGCTTCCTTGGCCAGGCTGTGGCTCGCCGCGGTTGCTTCCTCCACCATCGCGGCGTTCTGCTGCGTCACCTGATCCATCTGGTTCATCGCGCCATTGACTTCGGCGAGGCCGGTGGACTGTTCCTGCGCCGAACTCGCGATGTCGCTGATGAGGCCGTTGAGACGGGTGACCTGCTCGGCGATGCGGTCGAGCGCGCGGCCGGTTTCGCCGACGAGCCGCACCCCGCTCTCCACCTCCCGGCTGGAGGCGGAGATGAGCGTCTTGATCTCCTTCGCGGCATCGGCCGAGCGCTGCGCGAGCGCCCGCACTTCGGTCGCGACGACCGCGAAGCCGCGGCCGGCTTCGCCCGCTCGTGCGGCCTCCACACCCGCATTGAGGGCGAGGAGATTGGTCTGGAAGGCGATTTCGTCGATGACGCCGATGATGTTGCCGATCTGCTTGGAGGAGGTTTCGATGCCGGTCATGGCGGTGACGGTCTCGCGTACCACCTGGCCGGATTGTTCGGCGTCGGTCTTGGCGGCGGAGGCGGTGTTGCGCGCTTCGTTCGCATTCTCCGCCGTGCGCTTGACCGTTGCGGTGATCTGGTCGAGCGCGGCGGCGGTTTCTTCGAGGCTCGCGGCCTGCTGTTCCGTGCGCCGGGAGAGATCGTCCGAGGCCTGGCTGATTTCGCCGGCGCCGGCGCGCACGCCCTGGGTATTGGTGGAGATGGCCTTCATGGTCTGCTGCAGCTTATCCATGGCGGCATTGAAGTCGCGGCGCAGCTTTTCGTATTCGGTGCTGAAGGCCTGCTCGAGGCGGAAGAGAAGATCGCCGCCGGCGAGTTTCTCGAGGCCCATGGCAAGGGAATCCACGACCAGGGTCGCCTGCTGCGCGGCATGGGCGCGCTGCGCTTCCTGCTCGGCGCGCTGCGCCTCCGCATGCGCCCGCTGCTCCGCCGTCTCCGCTTCCAGACGCACCTTCTCCCGCCCTGCATCGCGGAAGAGCGCGACGGCACGGGCGATCGCCCCCACCTCATCCTTGCGCTCCACCCCCGCGACCTCGGTGGTATAGTCACCCTTCGACAACCGCCCCATGACGTCGATCTGCGCGCGGATGGGCCGAATGATCCAGGCGCGTGCGCCGAAGAAACCAATCGCGGCCATGATGATGAGGCCCAGAATGATGCCGCTGAAGGTCAGGAAGATGGTGTGCTGCGTAACGCCGCGGAGGGATCCTACCTTCGTCTGCGCACCATTGACGATGCTGTCCGTCGCAACCTTGAAGCTGTCCGATAGCGGCGGAAAGAGCGGCTGGCAGGTGCCGAGGAAATCTCTTTGTACCGCCATCACGTCCGTCGCCGCAGTCGCCGCCCGCCCCCGTGCGATCACGGGCGCGCAGGCATTCGTGATCGCGTCCAGCGCCTTGGCCTTCAGCGGGAGGAGCGTCGGGGCGCTGGATGGCACGGCGGCAATCGCCGTGTCGATGAAGGTCTTGAAGTCGGCGGTCGACTTGGCCAGGGCCGTCAAGGCCGCCTGGTTGCCCTCGGGCGTGACGGACAGCATGAGATCCGCAATCGCGGCCCGCGCCGTCTGCAACGCACGAGAACTCCGTGCCAGATACAGCGCCCCTCGGCTCTCGCCGTTGAGCAGCCGTTCGTAGCTTCCGCCGATGACCTTCATCTCGCCTGTTGCGTAGAAAGCGATGCCGAGGACGAAAAGCCCGAAGATGCCCAGGATGAGCATGATCTTGGCGGTGATCGGTGCGTTCTTCACTCAGGCTCTCCTCAATCCCGTTCAGGCGTGCATAGCGCCGGGCGGCGTTAGGGTCTGATAACGGGAGAAAGGTAAAATTCGAGTGACCTGACAGGCGTCTCAGGCGGGTTCTTTTGTTATCTCAAGAAATGAAAATGTGACGATCCGACACCGCACCTGCATATCTTTACGAAAAAGAAATAGGGCCCTGGCTTAGCCGAGGGTCAGGGCAGCGCCCTCGCGCAGTACCGCATCGGCCGCGGGCGTGTAACCCGTGCCCTCGTGCAGGACCAGTCCGGCCTCCATCCGGAACTCGGCCCGTCCACCGCGAACCGCTTGCAGGATCAGGATGCGCGCCGGCTGGCCCGCACGCGGCCAGAGCGGGAAGAGGCGGGGCGAGCCGCAGCCGGCGGCGGGTAGGGCGGTCAGCGCCTCCGGCACCTGGCGCGCCGGCAGGATCAGGGTGAGGGTGCCGCGCGGCCGGAGTGCCCGGCCGAGGGCCTGCGTCCAGACGGCGGCAAGCCCGGTCTCGGCCACCTTGGCGCGGGCGCGCAGCGGCACCGGAGAGGGCGTGCCATCGGCCTGATGCCAGGGAGGGTTGGCGAAGGCGTGGTCGAAGGGGCCGCCCGCGGCCGCCCAATTGCCCGCGATCTCCAGCACGTCCGCCGTCCGGATGCTGAGCCTGGCGAGGCCGTTGGCGGTGAGGTTCCGGGCGGCCAGCGCCGCCATCCGCGGCTCGATCTCGATGCCGAGGCCGGTGATCCCCGGCACGCGGGCGGCGAGGCATAGCAGCCCCGCGCCCGCTCCGGTGCCCGCTTCCAGCACCTGCGCGCCGGGGCGGGCCGGCACGGCCGCGGCCAGTAGGACCGGCTCGATCCCCGTGCGGTAGCCATCCTTCGGCTGGGCATAGAGGATCCGGCCATTGAGCAGATGACCCTGCGTCACCGCCGCCTGCTGCATCTCCGCTTCCTCCGCCGCTGCCGGTCACCACGGGTTGAGGCGCCGTCTCCCGACGGGTGGTAGCGAGCGCGCGGATTTTGTGCGATGGCGAAGTTGGCCCTGTGGCGGCCGGACCGGAGACGCCTTTTCCGAGGTGCCGGAAGAAGACCCCCTACCGGAAGGGCTTGAGTTTGGGCATGACTGCCGGGATGACATCCTTGACCGACGACCTTGAGGCCGCGTCCGCGCCGGACGCGCTCGCCAAACTGCTCGCCTTGCTGCAGACGGACATGGAAGCCTGCAACCGGGCCATCGTCGCCCGCATGGACAGCCCGGTCGATCTCATCGGCCAGGTGGCGGCCCACATCGTGGCGGCCGGCGGCAAGCGCATGCGGCCCCTGCTGACGCTCGCCGCGGCCCGGATGTGCGGCTATACCGAAGGCAGCCGCCACGTCCAGCTCGCCGCCTGCGTCGAATTCATCCACACCGCGACCCTGCTGCATGACGACGTGGTGGACGAGAGCCGCCTGCGCCGCGGCCTCGCCTCGGCCAATGCCGTCTTCGACAACAAGACGCCGGTGCTGGTGGGTGATTTCATGTTCGCCCGTGCCTTCGAATTGATGGTGGAGGACGGCTCGCTGCACGTGCTGCGCATCCTCTGCGCGGCCTCCGCCACCATCGCCGAGGGCGAGGTGCTGCAACTCGTCACGCAGCACGATCTGACGACGACCGAAGAGCGCTATCTGGACGTGGTGCGCGGCAAGACCGCAGCGCTGTTCTCGGCAGCGGCCCAGGTCGGCGCCGTCGTCGCCGGCCGGCCGCCCGCGGAGGAGGACGCGCTGGCGACCTTCGGCATGAATCTCGGCATCGCCTTCCAGCTCGTGGACGACGCGCTCGACTATGCGGCCGACCAGGCGGTGCTGGGCAAGACGGTCGGAGACGATTTCCGCGAAGGCAAGATCACCCTGCCGGTGCTCATCGCCT
Organism: Acidisoma sp. 7E03; assembly: GCF_054665075.1. NCBI lineage: Bacteria > Pseudomonadati > Pseudomonadota > Alphaproteobacteria > Acetobacterales > Acidocellaceae > Acidisoma > Acidisoma sp. 7E03. Next base: position 223,043 of record NZ_BAAFHE010000001.1, on the reverse strand, counting down.
ATCAGGCGGGGACGGAGGAGGAGCGCGACTTCTGGCGCCGCACGCTGGAAGACGGCACGCAGGGCGAGACGGATCTGGCCGAGGCGATGCGCCTGCTGGAATGCCATGCGGCGATCGCACGGACGCTGGAGCGCGCGGCCGATTTCGTCCGGGCCGGGCAGGACGCGCTGTCCCTGTTTCCGCCCTCGCCCTTGCGCGACGCTCTGATCGAGGTGGGCACCTACACCCTCAACCGCGCGCATTGACGCACCGCGGCGGAGGCCCATCTCACGAGCAAGGACGGTCCGACTTCGACAGACAGTGGAGATGAACGACGTGAGCAAGGCCCCGACGCACAACCACAAGACGGTCAACGATCTCGAAGGCAATGCCAAGAAGGTCGCGATCGAAATCCTCAACGCCCGCCTCGCCGATATGATCGACCTCGCGCTGATCACCAAGCAGGCCCATTGGAACCTCAAGGGCCCGCGCTTCATCGCCATTCACGAGATGCTCGACGGGTTCCGCGACCAGCTGGACGAGCATGTCGACACGGTAGCCGAACGCGTCGCCCAGCTCGGCGGCACCGCCCTCGGCACCAGCCAGATCGTCGCGGGCCAGTCCACCGTGCCGCCCTACCCGACCAACATCTACAAGATCGAGGATCATCTCGCGGCGCTGATCGAGCGTTATGGCGCCGTCGCAAACGCGACTCGCCGCGCCATCGACGACACCGACGAAGCGGGGGACGCTGATACGGCCGACATCTTCACCGCCGCCTCGCGCGATCTCGACAAGGCGCTGTGGTTCCTCGAAGCACATACGCAGGAGCCGGCCTAACCACCGGGAGGAACCTTCCCCCATGGCAAGGGGCGAGGCGGGCCACCGCTTCGCCCCTTTTTTATGATCGGCGTGCCGTAACCTAACGAAATTGTAGCAGAAATGGGGCGGTTTTGGCGCTGGGCAGACGCGCCCCGCCGCGCTATGCCGCAAGGCCATGGACGCGAGAAAGAAAGCAGCCTCTGCCTGGCTCCGCCAGCAGGGGGCGATCGGCCGCAGGGCGGCCTCGGGCGCACTTCTGTTCCAGCTCATCGGAACGCTGCTCGCCATTCTCCAGGCCGTCGCCGCGGCGGATCTGCTGCGCGCCCTCATCGAACGCAACGGACAGCCCGTCTTCCTTGCCGCCATCGTCTTCGCGGTCGCGGCGCTGGCCCGCGCGCTGGTCACGATCGCGGCGGACGGCGCTGCCTTCGCAGCCGGCGCCGCCGGGCGCCGCCGCTTGCGCAGCGAGACGCTGGCCCGCCTGCTCTCCATCGGGCCGAGCCTGCTGCGCCAGGGCCATAGCGCGCATTTCGCCGGCATCGTCGTCGACCGTATCGAAGCATTGGACGGCTTCTTCGCCCGCTGGGTGCCGGCCGCCCAGATGGCCTTGCTCGGGCCGATCCTGATCGTCATCGCCGCGGCCATCGCCGACCCGATCTCGGCGCTCATCCTCGCCGCCTGTGGCATCTTCGTACCCTTCGCCCAGGCCATTGCCGGCATCGGCGCCTCCATCGCCGGCCGCTCGCAGCTTGCCGCCATGATGCGACTCGAAGCCCGGTTCCTCGACCGGATTCGCGGGATCGGCACCATCGTCCTGGCCGGCCGCACGCAGGACGAGGCGGAGGCCCTGCGGCGTTCGGCCGACGAACTGCGCCAGCGCACCATGCGCGTGCTGCGCACCGCCTTCCTCTCCTCCGCCGCGCTGGATTGCGCGGCCGCTGTCGCCCTCATCGGCATCGCCATCCACCAGGGCGGACTGATCCTGCAGGCGGCACCGGGGGCTGCCATGGTGCAGCAGGCCGGACGCGCGCTGTTCCTGCTACTGCTGGTGCCGGAGATGTTCGCGCCGCTCCGCACCTTCGCGCTCGCCTATCAGGACCGTGGCGCCGGCGGCGCCGCCGCCGAGGCGCTGATCGCGCTCCCGGCCGGCGAGACGGATGCGATGCAGCGCGCCGAGCCGCCGGCGGCCGCGCCGGTGACGGTCGCGGCGCACGGCATTTCCGTCGCGTTCGAGGACGTGCACCTGACCTGGGACAAGGCGCGCGGCCCGGCGCTGGACGGCGTGAGCTTCCGCCTGCCGGCCGGAGGGGTGCTGGTTCTGGCCGGGCCATCGGGTGCCGGCAAATCGACGGTCATCGAGGTGCTGCTCGGCTTCGTCCGCCCCGATCAGGGTCGCGTGCTGCTGAACGGCATGGACATCGCGAGCATCGTGCCGCAGGCGCTGTCCCGCCTCACCGCCTGGATCGGACAGAAGCCGGTGATCTTCGCCGGCTCCATCCGGGACAATATCCGCTTCGCGCGGCCCGAGGCTTCGGCGACGGAACTCGCCGAGGCGGTGCGCCTCGCCAGCATGGACGGCTTCCTTGCCGACCTGCCGGAGGGGCTGGATACGATGGTGGGCGAGGGCGGCTACGGCCTGTCGGGCGGGCAGGTGCAGCGCATCGCCATCGCCCGCGCCTTCCTCAAGAACGCGCCCTTGCTGCTGCTCGACGAGCCGACGGCGCATCTGGACCCCGCGACGGAGACGGAGGTGTTCGAGAGCCTGAAGCACCTGGCCGTCGGCCGCACCGTGATCATGGCAAGCCATTCCGCGCAGGCGCATATGCTGATGGGGCGCCGCATCAACATGGCCGCGGGCAAGCTGCTTGCCGGCGATCCGCAGCGGGGGGTCGCGTGATGGCCGACATTCTGGCGATCTTCCGGCTGTGGCGGAGCCGTGCCGGCTGGATGGCGGCGGGTGTCGCGCTCTCTCTCGTCGCGCTTGCGGCCGGTCTCCTGATGATGGCGCTCGCGGGCCGGCTGACCGCCGCCGCGGTCACCGCCGGCCTCATCGTCACGCCCATCCTCCTCCGGATCTCGGGTATCGCGCGCGTGGTGCTGCGCTATCTCGAGCGTGTCGTGACCCATGAGGCGACCTTCCGGGCGCTGGCCGATCTGCGCGTATGGTTCTTCACGGGCGTGGCCGCGCGCATGGCGGGTGGCCTCGGCCTCGCCCGCAGCGGGGACGTGCTGAGCCGCGTGGTGACGGACGTCGAAAGCCTGGACGGCCTTTATTCCCGCATTCTCGTGCCGCTGGCCGGCGCCGTGCTCATCCTGCCAGTCCTCTTCGTGGTGCTGGCGTTGGACGACATCAAACTCGCGGTGGGCGTGACGCTGCTCTTCGCGGTTGCTGCCTTCCTGCTGCCCTGGCTCGCCGCGCGCAGCACCGCGACTGCCGGCATGCGGCTCGCCCGCCAGCTCGGTGAACTCCGCGTCGCCGTGCTGGACGCCATCACCGGTCTGCGCGAAGTGCGTGTCTTCGGGGCAGAAGGCCGGATGCTGGCGCAGGTGCAGGCGCGCGAGGCGGGGCTTCTCTCGGCCCAGCGCGATGTGGCGCGTTCCGCCCGGCTGGCTCAGGCGGCCGCCTTCCTCTGCGCCCAGGCGGCAATTCTCGCGGTGCTTCTGGTCTCCGGCACTGCACCGCCCGCAGCCGTTGCCGTCGCCTTTCTCACCATTGCGGCCTTCGAGGCGATCGGCGGCCTGCCGCGCGCCGGCGCCCTTGCCGGCTATGCCGCGGCCGGTGCCCGCCGCGTGCGCCAGGCGGCAGCCGCCCCGCTACTGTCGCCTGACCCGGCGGAACCTCTGCCTTTGCCGGTCGATACGACGCTGCGTTTCGAAGGTGTGCGCTTCCGCTATGGCCCGGATCGGCCGCCCGTGCTGGACGGGTTGACGATGGAGATCCCGCCGGGTTCGCGCGTCGCGATCCTCGGCCCCTCCGGCTCGGGCAAATCGACGCTGGCGGCCCTCGCGCTGCGCCTTCAGGTGCCGGAGGAAGGCCGCATCCTCCTCGGTGGCACCGACATCGCGGAGCTGCGGTCGGAAGAGCTGCGCGGCCGCGTGGCCCTGCTGTCCCAGGCGACGCATCTCTTCGACGATACGATTCGCGCCAATCTTCTGCTGGCCCGGCCGGATGCCGACGAGCGGGCGCTGTGGGCGGCGCTGGACGCCGCACAGATGGGTGACGTGGTGCGCGCCCTGCCAGACAAGCTTGATACCTGGGTGGGCGAGGGCGGCCATCGCTTCTCGGGCGGGCAGGGCCGGCGCCTCGCGCTCGCTCGCGTTCTGCTGTCCCCGGCGCTGGTGATCATTCTCGACGAGCCCTGCGCCGGCCTCGACATGGAGACCGAGCGCGCCTTCCTCACCACGCTGAACGATCTGGGACGCGGACGCACCTTCGTGCTGATCGCCCATCGCCTGCTCGGCATCGAGAAGCTGGATCGGATCTGGCGCATTTCCGGCCACCACGCCGTGGCGGCCACGGCATAGGCCGCAGAAATCGCGTCTATCGCCTTCATGACGCAGGGTTTTGGCGACCCACGGCCTTGACGGCGGCGATGGCCTCATGCCCCATCGCGCTCAGCGAATGTGGAGAGACGTTCATGCGCCGTAGAGCCGCCCTGCTTGCCCTGACGATGATCGGTTTGAGCGGTTGCGCGCTGGTGGCGCAGCAATACCATCCGGCCGAGCCGAAATTCGTGGTCTTCTTCGAATCCTGGTCCGCGAGCCTCGACCAGAAGGGCCTCGCCGTCGTCTCCGGCGCGGCGCAGGCGGCGCTGAAGGACCCGGCGGCGACCGTGCAGGTGGTAGGCTTCGCGAGCACGGTGGGCACGGATCAGGCCAATCAGACCCTGTCCGAGCAGCGCGCCCAGGTGGTTCTGAACCAGCTGATCGCCGACGGCGTGCCGCAGGCCCGCATCACCAGCATGTCCCGCGGTGCCACCAGCTACGAGATGAGCCCGATCGAGGCGCGGCGCGTCGAGATCGATATCATCCACGCCGGTTTCTGACCTAGGCTCGGGCGCAGAGAAGACTTGCGCCCGGATCGGTGAAAAAGGCATGAAAGGAATGGGATAGAGCCCGTTCCTGGAGTCATGCCTCATGTCGCTCGCCGTGATGATGAAACGCCGGCTGCGTGCCTCGATCGCGCCGGTCGTTTTCCTGGCGCTCGCCGGCTATTTCGGCTGGAACGCGACGCGTGGCGATCGTGGCCTCGTCGCCCAGCAACAGGACCGGCTCGACCTTCAGGCTGCCCAAGTCCAGCTCGCAAAGGCCAATGAAGACGTGCAGAACTGGACGAACCGCATTCAGGGCATCGGCGGCCGTACCCTCGATCTCGATGCCCTCGACACCCAGGCGCGGCGAATGCTCAACCTCGTCGACCCGCGCGATCTCGTCGTCATGATGGGGCGGTCGACCGCGCCGGGCGGCCTGCCGCCGGCCGATCCCGGCTCGGTCCAGGTCGCCGCACCGTCCCCGACGGATGTCGCCAATCCGGGGCAGTAGCCCAGGCTTCCGCCATCCTCCGCGCATGAAAAAGGGGCCCATGCAGGCCCCTTTTCCGTTTCCTGAGGAGAGGATCAGGAGGGCGCTCAGCCCTCCATGTCCTCGGCGATCAGGCGCAGCGTCTCGGGAGACTTGCTCTTGAGGATCGCAAACCAGATGAAGCCGATGATCATATAGGCGAGGAAGATCGGCGGCAGCCAGTTGTAGGGCGCCTCGGGATACGGGCTGACGCTGCCATAGATGACGAAGGCCATCAGCGCCGCGCCCACCACGCCGAACAGAACGTGCTGGGCTTGCAGCTTGCCGGCGCGGAAGAGATCGACGGGCGCCGTCACGCAGACACCGAAATAGACCAGAACGAAGCCGTAGGTTGCGATGGTGCCGGTGAGGCCGAACCCGTTGAGGAAGCCTTCCGGCAGCAGCAGTAGCGTCAGCACGAGCACGATGGCGCCCGAGGCGATCACCGCGATGTGTGGCGTCTTGTGGGTGCCGTGGACGAGACCCATGGAGCGGTGCAGGAACTGGTAGCGCCCCATGGAGTAGAGCATGCGGGAACTGGCATTGATGCAGGCCAGCGCGCAGGCGAAGCCCGAGATCATGGCGGCGAAGTAGACGACGGCGGCAGCCCAGGGCAGGCCGGCGCGGTCGGTCATGTCGGCGAAGGGCGAGGAGGACTTGCCGATCGCGTCGGCATTGTCGCTCATGCCCATGACCATGCAATAGGCCATGATGCAGAAGAAGGTGCCGGCGGCGATGGCCGAGCCGATGATGGCGATCGGCACGTTGCGCTGCGGGTTGGAGGATTCCTTGGCAAGCGTCGCAGCGCTCTCGAAGCCTACGAAGCTGAAGACGGCGAAGGTCAGCGCCGACATGACGCCGCCGAACTTGAGGTGGCTGACGTCGAGCTGCGTCGAGTCCACAACGGTGCCGTGCTTGGCGACGACGACGGCGGTGATGAGGATGATGATGCCGATGGAGAGCGTCTCCATCACCAAACCGACGCGGGAAGACACCTGGATGTCGCGATAGGCGGCGTAGACGACGAGCGCGAGGAAGGCGACGGTGAAGACGACGAGCACCGGCGTCGAGAGGCTGGCGTGGAAGACGCTCAGGAAGTTCGACAGGAAGATCGGGAAGCCGAAGACGACCGCGACCGCCGTGGTGATATAGGCGAGGATCATCGACCAGCCGGCCAGTGCGCCCGTCATCGGCCCGAAGTTGCGGCCGATATAGACGAAGTAGGAGCCGGCTTCCGGATGCCGTTTCGCGAGCGAGGCGATGCAGGCGCCGACGAAGGCGAGGCCGACCGTCGCGATGAGGTAGGCGAGCCAGGAGCCGACACCGGCAAGGCCCGCGACGACGGTAATGTTCAGCGCCGGCGTCAGCGTCGGCGCAATGTTCGCGATGGATTGACCGATCGTCTCGATCAGGCTGAGGGCGCCGTGCTTGAGCTGCGCCTTGGGCGGTGCGGCGTGGAGGTCGGTCGCGGCCACCATATATTATGTCTCCTCAACGTCAGTGGGAAGGTAGAAGAAGGTCGAAACGGAAGTCAGGAACAGCAGCATGCTTGCGCGTCCCGGCTGTCGGCATTGACGGTCTCCGGCAGGTTGATCGCCGGATTGCCGTTGAAGAACCCCGTCGGCATCAGCTTGAAGCCGGTCGAGATGCAGGGCTGGACGGGAAAGTCCTCGACCCGCACGGAATGGTGCAGACCGAAGACGTGCCACAGCACGACGCTCTCATTCGCCAGCGGACGGTCCTGCTTGACGAAGTCGGCGATGCCGCCGCGGCCATCCGAATGGTTCATGAACTCGCCCGCCGGGTAGCGCTCTTCCGGCGCATGGGCGGAGACCCAGAGATGGTTCTCGGTGAAGTTGGAGCGCGTGCCGGAAGGCCCCGTCGGCACGAGGAAAGACGTCACCACGCTGGTCGGCATCAGCTTGTAGGCGACGGGCTGGCCGACATGGTTTGCCTTGTTCGGGTTGATCACCTTCCAGTAGCGCTGGCTCGCGAGATTGGCGCGGCGCGCGCCCTCGCTCTCCCGCGTGATCGGCGTCGCCGTCTCGAAGAAGGCATTGCCCCAGGGGTTATGCTCCGGCGGTTCCGCTTGCGTGTTGCATTCGAGGACGGTGTTGCGATCGCCATCCACCGCCATGTCGAGCCGCGCGCAGAAGACGTGCTGGTGGATCTGTCCTGCGACGCCCGGCGAGACCTCCGTCTCGTATTTCGAGGGTTTGCCCGGTTCGACGCCGACGGTGTTGATGATGCCGGTGGCCTTCATCTCGAATTCGATCTCGCCCGCCTGATCGAAATACCAATACTGGGCATATTCGTAGTTGCCGACGGTCGCGATGCACGAGACGACGAGCTTGCGCCCGCGGCGGATCTGCGTGCGCTCCGTGCGGAAGTCCCAGTGCTTCCAGAGGATGCCGTCATCTTCTTCGTGAATGCAGATCGCCTTCTCGATGGAGAAGATGTCACCGCCCATCGTGTTGAGATGGACATCCAGATACTGGATGACGCCGAGGCAGTCGCAGCCGAGCTTGAGCGAGTTGGTGAGCTTGCCCAGGCCGTATTCGCCGATGTCGAAGACGTTCTTGCGGTAATGGCCCCGATCGGGCGAGCCGTAGGGCACCACCATCTCGACCAGGGAGGCGCGGTTGACGAGGGGACGCCCGTCGAAGCGGATGTCGTGCAGCGTCAGCCCCTCGCGGGCGTTGAAGCCGATGGTCAAGGCCCAGCGGTCCCAGGTGAGATGATGGCCGGTGAGCGCGAAGTTCACGCCCTGCGGCTGCACCACGCTGAGCGGCTTGAGCGGCGCCTGCGTGTCCGTCACGAACTTGCTGTCGTAGTTCACCTCCGTCATCGGCACGGGCGGTCCGGGTCGATCGTCGACGCGGAGCACCTCGCCGGTCTTGACGTCGACGACGGCGTTCAGCCCCTCGATGGGATGGGCGTAGAAGGCTTCGTCTTCATAGAGACGCAGCCAGGCGAAGGTGTGGCAGAGCAGGCGGCCTTCCTCCTCCGCATAGCCGAAGTTTCCGGCAGACCAGGGGTCGACGCAGACCTTCGCCATGTCGGTGATGCCACGGGCGGCGCAGGCGGCGACGAAGCGCGGATCGGCCTTCACGAAGTCTTCGACCTGCATGAACTGCTCGAGCTGGATCATCGGCCGTGCCGAGGGAAAGAAGTCACGCGTCAGGATGCGCGCCTGGTCGAGCGAGAGGGTGAGCTTCCAGACGCCCGCTTCCTCGTTGCGGAACACGTTGGCGCGCGCGCGGCGGCCGGGATTGTCGCCCAAGCCACCGGAGACCACGAAGGCCTTCGGCGGGTCCATGACTTCAATCGTTTCGAAGAGGATGCCATCGGCGAAGGAGGGATCGGCTTTGACGATGGCGACGGCAGTACGAATTTCCGCGGGCGTCAGGGGCTCGAGCAGGGCGAGATAGGCGGGCAGACCGCCGTGGCGGGCGTGGGAGGTCGGAGCGGCGGCGATGTCATCCACGAAACGGTCTCCTCTCGGCAGCATCATTCCGACTTAGAAATTCCTCCGCCATCGAAGCAAACGCCGTGCCAAAGCACCCGGAAGGGGCGAACGAGACCAGGCGCCGGCTGGTAAGAGCCGCCCTGCACCCCATATCTCTCATCTCGGGAATGCGGGAGGAGACGCGCCATGACGGCGGAAAAGACCGAACACCAGCGGCCGGGCAAGCATGCAGCGGCGCAAGAGGGGAACAAGACGCGCGGCCAGACGCCGGCTGCGGACTCCGTGGACCGGACGCCGAACGACGAGCCGACCAAGCAGGACGTTGACGATCGCGTGAGCCGCGAGGACGAGCCGCGGGGGCATCCGACCAGCGACCGGTTCCGGACCGAGCAGGCGCACCGGAAGCCAGCGCCGGACGCCTGACCGGCGGCGCTTGCCACAGACAAAGACCAGGCGACGAAAGCGGCGGCGCGTGCCAGAATGAGGCATGGTGCCCGAGCCGCTGCCCGATAATACGCCAGATGCCCTGCTGCCGGTGCTGCTGCTGCGGGCGAGCGGTCTCACCCTCGCCATCCGGCAGAGCGCGGTCGTCGAAATCCTTCCCCTGCCGCACCTGGCCGCCGTCCCCGAAGCGCCGCCGATCCTCGCAGGCGCCTTCCACCTGGGGGGAGAGACCGTCTTCGTCCTGCCTCTGGCCGCGCTCCTCGGACTGCCTGGGGAGGCCGAGGGCCGCCCGCTGTATCACCATCTCCTATTGCTGCCGCCGCGCCGCGGTGAGCCGCGGCTCACCCTTCGCGTCGATCGGGTGATGGAAGCGGTCGAGGTCCCGGCCAATCTCCTGCCGCCGGGCGCCAGCCTCAACGACTGTGTGGAGGCCGATCTGCGGCACCAGGGCCGGTTGGTTCCGCTGCTCGCGGCCGAACGGCTGCTGGCGGCCGAGGAAAGGGCGCGGCTCGCGGCTTTCGCGGAGCGGCGCGAGGCGCGGGTGAAGGCCTTCGAGACGGAGGGCGGCTGATGTCCTCCGCCACTGCGCGTCCCCCGCGCGCGCCGGCGCTGGCGGACGAGGCCTTTGCGGCCCTGAAGCAGGTCGTGATCGCGCGCACCGGCCACCATTATTACGCGGACAAGGACGTCCTGCTGCGGGACCGGCTGCAGCGCCGCTTGGAGGCACAGACCTGCGGCGATTGCGCGGAGTATCTCGCCCTCCTGTCCGACCCCAGGCGAGGGCCCGCGGAATGGCGGGAGTTGGAAGCCGAGATCACCATCGGCGAGACCTTCTTCTTTCGCCACGCGGAGCAGTTCGCCGCATTGCAGGAGACCATCCTGCCGGCGCTGCTGCGCGAGAACGGTGCCACGCGGCGCCTGCGCATCTGGAGCGCCGGCTGCGCCATCGGCGCCGAGCCCTATTCGCTCGCCATTCTCGTCGAGCGGCTGCTGGGCACCGCCCTCGCGGATTGGACAGTCGAGATCGTCGGCAGCGACCTGAACGCCCGCGCCATCGCCCAGGCGGGTCAGGGCCGCTTCACCGAATGGGCGATGCGCGGCATGGCGCCGGCCGAACGGCAGCGACATTTCGTGGCATTGCCGGACCAGCGGCATTGGGTGATCGCCGAACGGCATCGCCGGTTGGTCCGCTTCGTGCAGCACAACCTGCTCTCCCTGCTGCAACCCGGCGGTGCCTCCGAGTGGCGGGATTTCGACCTGATCCTGTGCCGCAACGTGCTGATCTATTTCAGCCCGGAGCAGACCGCACCGATGCTGTCGACGCTCGCGCGCAGCCTGTCCCCGGCGGGCTGGCTCATGGTCGGCCATTCCGATGCGATCGCGGCGCTGCCGCGCGGCCTGCGCACGGTCGAACTTTCCGGCACCCAGGTCTTTCGGCTGCCGCAGGTGCAGGCGGCGCAGAGAGAGCCACTTGTGCCATGGGCGCCGGCGCCCTGGCCGGAACAGGCGAAGCCGGCTCCGGTTCCCCCCGCACCGCGCGCCTGCGCGCCGCCGTCGATGGCTGAGCCTGCGCCGCCGCCCTCCGTCACCACCATCCGCCATCTGGCCGATGCCGGCCAACTGGACCAGGCCGCCGTGGCGGCCGCCGCCGCCATCGCCGCCGATCCGCTCGACCCCCGCCTGCATTTCTATGACGGGCTGGTGGCGCAGGCGGCCGGCGACTTGGCACGGGCCGAGGCCGCGCTGCGCCGCGCGGTCTATCTGTCTGCCCGCATGGTGATGGCGCAGTATCACCTCGGCCTGCTCCTGCTGGGGCGCGGCGCCGAGGAGGCGGGCGCGCGGGCCTTGGCGGAGGTTCTGCGGCTGTGCGCCGCCATGCCGGAGACGGCTTTGCTGCCGGAAGGCGACGGTCTGACTGCGCGGGATCTGATGACGCGCGTGCGCATGCAGCTTCCTTCGCGGCCGTGACGAGACGAGAGGAAGGGATGCCGCATGCATCGTGAGCAGGAGAGGGCAGCGGCCCTTCTCGACCGGCGCACCGCCGTCCTCGCGGCGCGCGGGCGGCAGGCGGCGACCGCCGAGGTGCAACGGCGCACCGTCGTCATCTGGACGGTGGGCGGTGCCCGGACGGCGATGGATGTGAGCCACGTCGCGGCCGTCATCCCGTTCGGCGGTTATGCGCCGGTGCCGACGGCCGAGCCCGCCTGTCTCGGCGTGATCGGCTGGTCCGGCCGGATCTATTCCGTCATCGCCATGCGCGCGCTGGCCGGTTCCGGCACGGCGCTGGTGGCGGAGAGCGGCACGCAACCCGAGCGGCCGGCCCATCTCCTCCTTCTCCGTGGCGCGGCGCCGCATCTCGCTCTCGCGGTGGATGGCGTTCTCGGCCGCTTCGATCTGCCGGATACCGGACCCACGCTCGACCATGACGGCCATCTCGTGTCTTTGCTGGACCCGGCGGCGCTCCGGGCGCGGCTGAACCGAGCCGCCGTTCCTCCTCATCCCTGACCGGCGGCCTGGCTGCCACTTTCGACACCGACGACTGGAGTGTCCTCACGTGACCATTGCCGCCCGCCTCTTCCTAGGGTTCCTCGTCAGCATCTTGCTGCTCATCGGCATCGGGGTCTTTGCCCTCAACCGGGTCGGCATCGTGCGGGACACGACGGTCTCCATCGTCAATCACGACATTTGGGCCTATCGCGCGGTGCAGACGATCGTGCAGAGCCAGATCACGCTGCTGGATGCGCGGCGCGCCATCGTCGTCGATTTCATGCTGGCGAAGGACAAGATCCCGTCCGAGGGTGGAATGGCCGGGGCGGCGGCGGCCGATCTGCCGGCGGCGCTCGGCCATTGGCGGCAACTCGCCGATGATTTCACCAACCAGCTGGCCAAGACCGTGACGGTGACGACGGGCTACGAACAGCAAGCCCTGACGGGTGGCGCGCTGACCCGGGCCGATACCTGGCACGGCGTCACCGGCCTGTTGCAGCAGGCGCAATCGCAATGGGCCGCGCTGCAGAGCGATTCGCGCGCCCAGTTCGCCGCCGTTCAGGAGGGCGACCTCGCGGGCGTTCTCGGCGCCGAGCCCAAGCTCGTGACCGACAATACGGAATTCGGCAAGACCCTGACGCAGATCGGCGACGCCCTTGCCTCCGGTAGCGGAGCCGGCATCGGCCGCATCAGCCAGCTCTATGCGGAAGGGCGGATGCTGCTGATCATCGCGGTGACGGCGGCGGTCGTGCTTCTCATCGCCATCGCCTGGGTCATCCTGCGCTCTATCATCCGCCCGCTGGATGCCTTCCGCGCCTTTGCCGAACAGGTGGGCCGGGGTGACCTGACCGGCGCGCCCTTGCGCACCGGGCGGGACGAGCTGGGCCGCCTCGGCGCGACGCTGAACGCCATGGCGGAAAGCCTGCGCCAGGTGAGCCGGCAGAGCCGCGAACTGACGAGCTCCCTCAATGCATCGGCCGCGCAGATCCGCGCCTCTACCCAGGAGCAGGCGGCGAGCGTGGAGCAGCAGCTCGCAGCCCTGCAGGAAACCGCGGCGACGGCCGACGAGATCACCCATTCGGGCGCCCGCATCTCGGCCCGCGCGCAGGAGGTGATCCAGGCGGCGCAGCAATCGGTGCAGACGAGTTCGAGCGGGCTGCGGGCCGTGGAAGAGGCGGCGCGCGCGATGGATGCGATCCGCGAACAGGGCGAGATCGTCGCCACCAACATCGTGGCGCTGAGCGAGAAGACCCAGGTGATCGGGGAGATCATCACCACGGTAAACGACATCTCGGAGCGCGCCCATCTGCTGGCCCTCAATGCCGCCATCGAAGCGGCGGCGGCGGGCGAGAACGGGCGCAGCTTTGCGGTCGTCGCCTCCGAACTCAAGGTGCTGGCGGACCAGGCCAAGGACGCGACGGTGCAGGTGCGCTCGATCCTCGGCGAGATCCAGCGCGGCATCAACGCCTCCGTCATGATGACGGAGGAGGCGGTGAAGCGCGTGGCCGTCGGCCGTGAACGCTCCGGCATGACCGAGCGGACGATCGAGGCCATCACCGCGAGCGTGCAGGAGAGCGTGCAGACCTTCCAGCAGATCGTCGCCTCCACCAACCAGCAGCAGATCGGCATCGAACAGGTGATGGGCGCGCTGCAGAACATCCGCCAGGCGAGCCAGCAGACGGCCGCCGGCACGCGCGAGCTGGAGGTCGCGGCGAGCAGCCTCGCGGAACTCGCCAACCAGCTTCTCGTTCTCGGCGAGCGCTACAAGATCTGAGCGCGCCCACCCGATGCCGCCCCCCGCCCCTCCGCCCGATCTGCGCCAGGAGCTTCTGGCCGCCTTCGAGGTCGAATACCGCGATCATCTGACGGTGGTGCGCGCGGGTCTCGCTGCCGCGCGCCGGGGTGAGCGGGCCGATCTGCGGGACCTGTTCCGCCGCCTCCATTCGCTGAAAGGCGCCGCGCGCGCCGTGGATCTCGCAACCGTCGAGCAACTGGCCCACGCGCTGGAAGCGGAGATGACGAGCCTACTGGAGGCGGGAGCCGACCTGACCCGCGCGCAGATCGCCGCCATCGAAACCGGCCTCGATCGGGTGGAAGCCGCGATCGAAGCGGGGCTCGGGGGCGGCGAGGGAGCGGCCGAGGCTACCGCCGAGGCGGAGGAGCCGGCTCACGGCCATCTGCGCGTGGAGGCGGGGCAGATGACCGAACTGGTCATCGCGACGACGCGGCTCGCCCAGGTGATCGAGCGGCAGGAGGGGCTGAGCGGCCGCCTTGGCCGGGCGGAAGCCGCGATCCGTGCCGCCGGCCAGGCCTTGGACGAGGCTGCGCGGCAGGGCCATGGGACGGATCTCTCGCCAGCGCGAAACGGCTTGGCGGCGGCGGCGCGCGAGGCGGCCGGCCTCCGCCACGATCTGCGGGATTCCGCCTGGGCGCTGGGCGCGGCCTTCGACCGCTTGCGCGACGACGTCGACCGCATGAGCCTGGTACCGGCCGAGACCATCTTCGGCCCGATGATCCGCATGGTGCGCGAGATTGCCCGCGACGAAGGCGTGGAGGTCGAGCCCGAGTTTCTCGGCCTCGGCCTGGCTGCCGACCGGAGGGTGCTGCAGGCCCTGAAGGACCCGGTGCTGCAGGTTCTGCGCAACGCGGTCAGCCATGGCAGCGAGCCGCCGGCGCGGCGCCGGGCCCGTGGGCGGCCGAGGGCGACCCGCATCCTGCTGACGCTCGCGAGCGGCGGCGGCAACTTGACGGTAACCGTCGCCGATGACGGGCCGGGCCCAGATCTCGCCGCCATCCGCAAGCGCGGCCTCGAGCGCGGGCTGCTGACCCCCGAGGCGGCGGCGGGAGCAACGGCGGAGGCGCTGCTCGCGCTGGTCTTCGAGCCCGGCTTCTCCACCCGCGCCGATGTCGGCCAGCTTTCTGGACGCGGCATGGGCCTGTCCATCGTGGCGGAGGCGGCGCGGGCGCTGGGCGGGCAGGCGCGGATGCGTTTCGCCGGTACCCGCAGCGGCACCGGCACCGCGGTCGAGATCGTCGTGCCGCTGGCCGTGGCGCGGCAGAGCGCCGTGCTGCTCGGCTTCGCAGAGGTGACGGTCGCGGTGCCGGCCGCGGCCGTGCGCCGCCTGCTGCGCCTGCCGCTCTCGGCCATCGAGCCGGTGGACGGACGCATGGCGATCCGTCTGAGCCGCGGCACTCCCGCAGAGATCGCGCCGGTCGCCGTGCTTGGCTCGCTTCTCGGCATGGCGGCGCCGCATCTACCGGTGCGCGATGGCCATGTCCGCCTCGCCGTGATCGAGGCGGGCGCCGACCGGCAGCATCTCGCCCTCGCGGTCGAGCGGTTCGAGGAGGTGCGCACCTTTCTCTCGCACAAGCCGGAGATCGTGGGCGTCGACCCCGATCTGGTCGCAGGCCTCGTCATGGTGACGAGCGAGCGGCCGGCCGCCCTGCTGGCGCCCGAGGGGCTGATCGCCCGCTGGGCCCGCCTCGGCGGCTGGTCGGGCGAGACGCCGGCGGAGCCGACGGAAGGCCCGGCCGCCGTCCGCGGGCCGCACACCATCCTCGTCGTCGACGATTCGATTACGAGCCGGACCTTGGAGAAGTCGATTCTCGAAGCACATGGATACCGCGTGCTTGTCGCCGTGGACGGTGTGGAGGCGCTGGCCCTGCTGCGTCGCTACGGCAGGCGAGATGGGGATGATCGGGAAGGCGGCGTGGAGAGCGTCATTGACATGGTCCTGGCCGATGTCGACATGCCCCGGATGGATGGGTTCACCCTGCTGCGCGTGATGAAGGACGACCCGGCGCTGAGCGCCATACCCGTGATCATGATGACCTCGCGCGATGCGCCGGCCGAGGTGCGCCAGGGCCTGGAACTCGGCGCCAGCGCCTATATCGCCAAGCAGAGCTTCGACCAGCAGGACCTGCTGGGCACGATCGGGCGCCTGCTGTGAGTGACGCGGCCTCGGCTTTGGCGCCGCGCGTGCGCGTGATGGTGGTGGAGGATAGCCCCGTCGTTCAGCGGCTGCTCACCCTCATCATCGGCGCCGATCCGCGGCTCGAGGTCGCGGCCGTCTGCCCGAGCGGAGAGGCGGCGCTCGACGCTCTGGCGCGCGTCCGTCCGGACGTCATCTCCATGGACATCCGCCTGCCGGGGATCGACGGGCTGGAGACGACGCGGCTGATCATGTCCCGGCTGCCGACGCCCATCGTGGTTATCGCCGATGCGGTGGAAGACCGGTCCCTGCAGATTTCGATGAACGCCTTGCGGGCTGGCGCGCTGTCGGTGGTGGAAAAGCCGGCGGGCTTTGCCCATGCCGACCACGCGGCGATCGCCGACACCATCCGCACGCAGCTTTACATCATGAGCCAGGTGCCGGTGATCCGGCAGCGGCCTGCGGTCAGCCGGCCGCAGAGCCCGATGCAGCGGCCGGAGGGGCGGCGGCGCGCGCCGGCCATCGCCGCGATCGTCGCTTCGACCGGGGGACCCGCCGCGCTCGCCCGCGTGCTGGGCGGGTTGCCTGCGGATTTTCCGGTGCCCGTGCTCGTCGTCCAACATATGGGTGCGGCCTTCATGGCCGGTTTCGCTGCCTGGCTCGACGGCATCGTGCCGATGCGGGTTGGGATCGCCGCGGCCGGGCAGTCCCCGCAGGCGGGCCATGTCTACATCGCGCCGGGCGATCATCACTTGACGCTCAGCCCAGAGGGAACCTTGCAGCTCGACCGGACGGCGCCGGTGCAGAGCCAGCGTCCTTCCGGAACGGTGCTCTTCCGCTCGCTGGCCCAGGTCTGTGGCCCGCGCGCCGTGGGGGTACTGCTGACCGGCATGGGGGAGGATGGCGCCGAAGGCCTGCTGGCGATGCGCCGCGCGGGCGCGCTGACGCTGACCGAGGACGAGACCAGCGCCGTCGTCTATGGGATGCCGGCGGCGGCCGTCCGCCTCGGCGGCTCCACCTTGTCCTTGCCCGTGGACCGCATCGCCGATGCGCTACGCCGCGCGGTGGCCGAGGCCGTGCCATGAGCGAGAGCGAGGGGGTGCGAACCCATCACCTGCTGGTGGTGGAGGATTCAGAGACGCAGGCAGTGATGATCCGGCGCATGTTGGAGGCCGAGGGCTTCCACGTGGAGCGTGCGGCCTCGGCCGAAGCGGCACTGGACCGGCTGCATGCCCGGCTGCCCGATCTCATCATCGCCGACTTCCACCTGCCCGGCATGAGCGGCGGCGAACTGTCCCGCCAACTGCGACTGAATGCGCGCACCCGGTCCATTCCGCTGCTGATGCTGACGGAGGCGGCCGAGGCCGCGACCGAGCGGGAGGGGCTGGAGAGCGGGGCCGACGCCTATATCTCGAAATCCGTCGACCCGGACTTCATGATCCTGCGCATTCGCGCGCTGCTGCGGCAGCGGCCATCCTCCCAGCCGGAGGAGGTGGGCGCCGAGGCCGCCCACTTCCGGCGCATCCGTTTCCTCTTCATCGACGATCGCGATGCCAGCCGGGAGGAGTATCGCCTGGCCCTGACGCGCGACGGCTATATCGCCGAGCCGGCGCGCAACCTGGAGGAAGCGACCGAGATCCTGGCGCGGGCTGATGCGCCGGTCGATTGCGTCGTCCTCGCGGTGCCGGCGCAGGGCTACGACAGCGCGGAAGCCTGCCGCGTGCTCAACGCCCTGCGCAGCGAGGGTGCTGCGACGGGGGGCAGGGCGGCTTTCCTGCTCATCGCCGTCGAGCGGGATGGAGAGGTCGCCAAAGAACGACTGGCGCGCGCCTTCGACGCAGGACTCGACGAATTCATTCCGACCCTGCGCGATCCGGAGCTGCTGCGCGTGCGGCTGCGCGCCATCGTGCGCCGCAAGCTGATGCAGGACGAGCTGCACCAGGCCGAGGTGGAGCGGCGCGAACATGCGGTGACGCTGGAGCGCGCCCGCATGGCGGAGGCGCTGACCCAGGCCAATGCGGAGCTCGAGGCCGCCAACGAGAAGTTGATCGAGACCCAGGCGCGGCTGGTGCAGGCCGCGAAAATGGCCTCTCTCGGCGAACTCGTTGCTGGTATCGCCCACGAAATCAACAATCCGCTCGCCTTCATCCTGGCGCATCAGGCGACGGTGGAGCGCCTGCTGGCGAAGATCGGCCCGGATGACGTGACAAGCGAGGCGGCCCTGGGCTACATCGCCAAGGCGCGAGATCGGGCGACCGCGATGGGGGCAGGGCTCCGACGCATTGGCGATCTCGTGCTCAACCTCCGCCAGTTTTCGCGCTTGGACGAGGGCGGGTTCCAGCATGTCGCCGTGTTCGAATCGATCGACACGATCCTGACGCTGCTGGGGCCCAAGCTGGGGGACCGGGTGAGCGTGAGGCGCCGCTATGCGGGGGCCTCGACGCTCTGGTGTTCCCCAGCGCTCTTCAACCAGGTGGTGATGAACATCGTGAGCAACGCGGCCGATGCGATCGAGGGGCCGGGCCGGATCGACATCACGGCGGCGAGCGAAGGGGATGACTACGTCATCATGATCGAGGATTCGGGACCTGGCGTCCCGAAGGAATTGCAGGAACGGGTGTTCGAGCCTTTCTTCACGACGAAGCCGATCGGCACTGGCACGGGCCTCGGGCTCGCCATCGCCTATATGGTGGTGCAGGCTCACAAGGGCAGCATCGCCATCGGGCCGTCGGCGCTGGGCGGCGCGGCCTTCAAGATCACACTGCCGGTGCCGCATGACGGGACGCCTGCGCAGACGACCGAGACGGAGGCGACCCGGAGCCGGGCGCAGCAAGCATGACAGAGCCAACGCGCGGGACGATTCTGATCGTCGACGACGAGCCCGAGATTCTCACGGCGCTGCGGGACCTGCTGGAAGACGAATTCGACGTCTGGAGCGCGGTCTCTCCTTTCGCGGCACTCGACATCCTGGCCGACGAGCCCAGCATTTCCGTCATCGTGTCGGATCAACGGATGCCGGAAATGACCGGCGACGTCTTCCTCACGCGCGCGCGGGACATTTCGGATGCGCAAACCATCCTGCTGACCGGCTATGCCGATCTCGGCGCCGTGGTGAACGCCGTGAACAACGGCCGGATCTCGGCCTATATGCAGAAGCCCTGGGAGCCCGCGCTGCTGCTCAGCATGGTCGGCAATGCGCATGAGCAGTGCCAGCTGCGCCGCGGTCTCGCGGAAGAGCGGGCGCTGCTGCGCGGGCTGATGGATGGCAGCCAGGACGGCCTGTCCTTCAAGGATGCCGAAGGCCGGTTCGTCCGCCTCAATCACGTGAAGGCCGAGTCTCTCGGCCGCCCGCCCGAGGCGTGCCTGCGCCGGCGCGAGCAGGATCTCGTGCCCATGGGCGAGGCGGGCGAGGCGTTGGCGCAGGCCGAGGCGGAAGCCTTCGCCGCCGGCCGCGCGACCGAGCGGCTGGAGGAACGGCCCGGCCTGTCCTCACCCCGTTTCGTGCAGGTGGCGCGCGTGCCCATCCCGGGGCCCGACGGACGCCCGCGCTACCTCGCCGTGCTCGAGCATGATGTGACGGACCGCCGCGTGATGGAAAACCGCCTGCATCAGGCGGAGAAGATGCAGGCCCTCGGCACCATGGCCGGCGGCGTCGCGCATGACTTCAACAATCTGCTGACGGCGATTCTCGGCAGCTTGGAACTGGCACTCCGCCGGAACGACGGCGACACGCGGCTGCAGCGCCTGCTGGAAAACGCGACCACGGCGGCTGAGCGCGGTACCACGCTGACGCAGCGGCTGCTCACCTTCAGCCGGCAGCGCGATCTCGCACTCCGCTCCGTCGATGCCAATCAGGTGATCCACGAGATGGAGGACCTGCTGATCCGCAGCATTGGCCCGAGCATCGCAATCGCCGAGGATCTGGCGCCCGACCTCTGGCTCGCCCATGTCGATCCAGACCAGCTTGAACTCGCCCTGCTCAACCTCTGCATCAACGCACGGGACGCGATGGAGGGCGAGGGGACCATTACGCTCCTCACCCGCAATCTTCCCGCGGTGGAGGAAGAGGCGCTGGACGTGCCGCCCGGCGATTACGTGCTGGTCGCTGTGCGGGACACGGGGCCTGGCATCGCGCCGGACGTCATCGCCCGCGTCTTCGAGCCCTTCTTCACCACGAAGCCCGTGGGCAAGGGCACCGGCCTCGGCCTTTCGATGGTGTATGGCCTGGCCCAGCAGGCTGGCGGTCTCGCCCGCGTGCTGTGCCCCGAGGGGGGCGGCACGACGGTCGAGATCATCCTGCCGCGCGCCCCGGAAGGGGCGGCGTGACGGGGTGCAGGGTTGGCCTGGGCCTACCCTGCGGGTGCATCCGTTCCGGTCTCAGGCGGCGGGTGAGGTCTTCTTCAACCGGTCGATGAATTCCTTGCGCATCTTCGCGACCTTGGGCGCGATGATGACGCGGCAATAGCCGGCATTCGGATTCCGGGCGAAATAGTCGTCGTGATAGTCCTCGGCCGGATAGAAGGTGCCGAGCGGCTCGATAGTGGTGACGATCGGCGCACCCCAGACGCCGCGTGCGTCGATCTCGGCCATCACGGCGCGCGCGGTCGCGGCTTCTTCTTCGGTCGCGGGCATGATGGTGGAGCGATACTGGGTGCCGACGTCGTTGCCCTGGCGGTTCAGCGTGGTCGGGTCGTGCGTCGCGAAGAAGACGCGCAGCAGATCGGCATAGGAAATGACGGAGGGATCATAGGTGACGGCGATCACCTCGGCATGGCCGGTGCGGCCGGTGCACACCGCCTCATAGGTCGGGTTCGGCACATGGCCGCCGGCATAGCCGGATTTGACGGACTGGACGCCTTCCAGCTCGTCGAAGACCGCCTCGGTGCACCAGAAGCACCCGCCGCCGAGGATGGCCGTTGCCATTGTCATCTTTGTCTCCACTTTTGACCAGATTTCGAGTTCGGCATATCGGCATCGTGACGCGGCCAATAAAGAGGCCGTGTAGCACAGAGGAAGGCGGCATGGCATTGGCAGAGGGCACGGCGGAGCCGGGCGGAATCGTCACGATCGGCGAGATCCTGGCGGAAATCGTGGCGACCGACCCTGGCATCGGCTTCCGGGAGCCGGTCAATCTCGTCGGGCCATTCCCCAGCGGCGCACCCGCCATCTTCATCGATCAGGTCGGCAAGCTCGGCTTTCCCTGCGGCATCATCAGCGCGGTCGGCCAGGATGATTTCGCCTGGGTGAACGTCGAGCGGCTGCGGCGGGATGGCGTGGACGTGAGCGCCATCGCGGTCGATCCGACGCACGCGACCGGCAGCGCTTTCGTCCGCTACCGCCCGAACGGCGACCGCGACTTCGTCTACAACATCCGGCACAGCGCCTGCGGCGAGACCCGGCTGACGGAGGCGGCGCTCGCCATGCTGCGTCGCGCGAGCCACCTGCACGTCATGGGGTCCTCGCTCGCCTCCCCGCGCATCGTCGAGGAGACGAAGGCGGCCATCGCCATCATCAAGAGCCAGGGCGGCACCGTTTCTTTCGATCCCAACATTCGCAAGGAAATCCTCGATGCGCCGGGCATGCGCGAGGCGCTGCTGGAGATGCTGCATCTCTGCGACATCTTCATGCCCTCCGGCCACGAGCTGACCATGCTCACCGAGCAGAAGAATGAGGGCGGGGCGATCGCCGAAATCCTCGGCCTTGGCGTTTCCGCCATCGTCATCAAGCAGGGCGACAAGGGCGCGAGCTATCATGACGGGCGCGAGAATCGCCGCGTGCCCGCTTTTCCGGTGACGGAAGTGGACCCGACGGGTGCGGGAGACTGCTTCGGCGGCACCTTCATCACCTGCCGCCTGCAGGGACGCAGCGTTTCCGAGTGCCTGCGCTATGCGGCGGCCGCCGGCGCCCTGGCTGTGACCCGGCAGGGACCGATGGAAGGCACGGCGAGCTTCGCCGAGCTGGATGCCTTCATCCTGTCCCAGCGCCGCGGAGAGACCGTGAGCGTCACCGCCCCGGCCACCGTGCCGACGGGCGCCGATCTGCTGGCGGCCCTGGCGCCCGCGCGCGCCGCAGGCCGTCCCTTCGGCATTACCTCGGTCTGCTCGGCCCATCCCCTGGTGATCGAGGCGGCCTTCCTGCAGGCACTGGAAGACGGGACGACGGCGCTGGTGGAGGCGACCTGCAACCAAGTGAACCACCACGGCGGCTATACCGGCATGACGCCGGCCGATTTCACTGCCTTCGTCTACGCCATTGCCGAGAGGGTCGGGCTGCCCAAGGCCCGCATCATCCTCGGCGGCGACCATCTCGGCCCCAACCCGTGGAAGAAGCTGCCGGCCGAGGAGGCGATGGCGGAAGCCGAGCTGATGGTCTCGGCCTTCGTGCGCGCCGGCTTTCTCAAGCTTCATCTCGATTGCAGCATGGGCTGCGCGGGCGAACCCGCGGCGCTGCCGGATGCGCTGGTGGCGGAACGGGCGGCGCGCCTGGCCGAGGTCGCCGAGCGGCTCGCGGCCGAGGTCGGCTCGCGGCCCTATTACGTCATCGGCACGGAAGTGCCGACGCCGGGCGGCGCGCTGGAAGCGACTCCCGAGACCGAGGTGACCGATCCGGAAGCACCGCTCGCGACCTACGCCGTGCATCGGGACATCTTCCGCGAGAAGGGCCTGGGCCAGGCGCTCAACCGCGTCGTCGCCCTCGTGGTGCAGCCGGGCGTGGAACACGGCAACGAGACGGTCATGCGCTATTCCTCGGCCGCCGCCGCCGAGCTGACCGCGGCGCTCGACCATCTGCCCGGCCTGATCTTCGAGGCGCATGCGACGGATTACCAGACGCCGCAGGCGCTCGCCGCCCTGGTGCGGGACGGTTTCCCCATCCTCAAGGTGGGCCCGGGCCTGACCTTCGCCCTGCGAGAAGCGCTCTATGGCCTGGACGAAATCGCGGCCGTGCTGGTGCCCGAGATCGATCCGGAGGTGGAGAGCCTGCCCGCGGTGATGGAACGGGTGATGACGCTGAACCCGGAGCACTGGAAATCCCACTACCACGGCCCGGCCTCGCAGCTGCGTATCCAGCGGCACTTCAGCTACTCGGACCGCATCCGCTATTATTGGCCGGAGCCGGAAGCGCAGACGGCCGTGGCGCGGCTCTTCTCCCGGCTCGACGGCGTGACCATTCCGGAGCCGCTGATCAGCCAGTTCCTGCCCCGGCTCTACGAGCGCGTGGCGACGGGCGCGCTGGCGCCTTCGGCACGGGTGATGGCGGTGGAGGCGGTGCGGGACGTGCTGCGGGCCTACGCCGCCGCCTGCCGTCCGAAATAGCTGCGCTGCAACATAAGGACTTGGCCGGGCAGGGCGCCCGGTCATATCTATGCGAACGAGTTTAGGACAGAGGCGGAGTACGGATGTCGGCCTTCAATACGGAGACGGTCACCAGCGTCCATCACTGGACCGACCGGTTGTTCAGTTTCCAGACCACGCGGGACCCGTCCTTCCGTTTCCTGAACGGCCAGTTCACGATGATCGGCCTCGAGGTCGACGGCAAGCCGCTGATGCGCGCGTACAGCCTCGCCTCCGCCAATTACGAGGAAGGGCTGGAATTCCTGTCCATCAAGGTGCCGGACGGGCCGCTGACCTCCCGCCTTCAGAACATCCGCGAGGGCGACACCATCCTCGTCGGTCGCAAGCCCGTGGGCACTCTGGTCGCCGACAGCCTGCTGCCGGGCAAGACGCTTTACCTCATCGGCACCGGCACCGGCCTCGCGCCCTTCATGGCGATCATCAAGGACCCGGAGATCTACGAGCGCTTCGAACACGTCGTGCTCTGCCACGGCGTGCGCCAGGTGGCCGAACTCGCCTATGCCGACTACATCGAGAACCAGCTTCCGAAGGATGAGCTGATCGGCGAGATCGTCGCCGGAAAGCTGCTCTACTACCCGACGGTGACGCGCGAGCCCTTCCGTAACCGTGGACGTCTGACCGACCTCATCGCCCAGGGCACCATTCCGCAGGATCTCGGCCTGCCACCGATCAGCACTGCCGAAGACCGCTTCATGCTCTGCGGCAGTCCCGAGTTGCTGGTTGATATGACCGCCTGGCTGCGCGGCCAGGGCTTCGAGGAAGGCAGCCACGCCAAGCCCGCGGAATTCGTGGTCGAGAAGGCCTTCGTCGAGAAGTAGGCCGCCAGGGATGCGGCGCGGGGCACCTCCGGGCCCGGCCTCCGGCGCCGGGGGGCCTGGCGGCACGCCCGAGAAGATCCAGCACGGCACCCGGGCCTTCCTGCTGACGCAGATCGCCCTCGCCACCGCCGGCTTCTCCACCTTCGCGCTGCTCTATTCCATCCAGCCGCTGCTGCCGGTCTTTTCGCAGCACTTCCATCTGACGGAAGCCCAGTCCAGCCTCTCGCTCTCGATGACCAGCGGCTTGATGGCCGTCTGCATGCTGGTGGCGAGCACCGTGTCCGAGACGGTCGGGCGTAAGCCCGTGATGGTCGCCTCCGTCGTCGCCTCCTCCGTGCTGATGATCCTCTCCGCCCTGGTGCCGGAATGGTGGCAGTTCCTCGCGGTGCGCGCGCTGATGGGCGTGACGCTGAGCGGCCTGCCGGCGGTCGCCATGGCCTATGTCGCCGAGGAGATCCACCCGCGCTCCACCGGTCTCTCCATGGGCCTCTATATCGGGGGCAATGCCTTCGGCGGCATGGTGGGACGGCTGGCCATCGGCGTCCTCGTCGGCCATCTTGGCTGGCGGGGTTCGGTGCTCCTCATCGGCGTCGCCTCGCTCCTCGGCAACCTCACCTTCTGGCGCATCCTGCCGCCGTCGCGCTTCTTCGTCCCGCGCCGCTTCTCGCTCCAGGCGCTCGGCAACGCCTTCCTGTCCCACCTGCAGGACCGGGCCCTGGTGATGCTCTTTGCCGAGGGCTTCCTGCTGATGGGCGGCTTCATCACCATCTACAACTACCTCGGCTACCGGCTGCTGGCGCCGCCCTTCGCGCTGAGCCAGGCCGAGGTCGGCCTCATCTTCTCCTGCTACCTCATTGGCATCTTCAGCTCGGCCTGGATGGGCAATATCGGCAATCGCCTCGGCCGCCGCCGCGTCCTGTGGGTCGGCTTCGTCATCATGCTGCTGGGCACGGCGCTGACGGAGACGCGGAGCGTCGCCCTCATCCTCCTCGGGGTCGCGCTCGTCACTTTCGGCTTCTTCGGCGCGCATTCCATCGCCAGCGGCTGGGTGGGCATGCGGGCGCGCCATGCCAAGGCGCAGGCCTCGTCCCTCTACCTCTTCTTCTACTACCTCGGCGCCAGTGTGGTCGGCACGACCGGCGGGGTCTTCATGAACCGCTGGGCCTGGCCCGGCGTGACGGGCCTGACGACGGCGCTGATCCTGATCGGCCTTTTCCTCTCCTGGCGCTTGAGCCGGATGCCGCCGCTGAGCCCGGCCGGCGGCTGAGAGGCCATTGCCGCCTGGCCCGAACCGCTTCACTCTTGCCCGCTCTACTCGCGAAAGGAACGGGCATGGCCGAGACGATGAACCGCGCAGTGATGCGGGCGATGGGGCAGCCGCTGGAACTCGGCTGCGACGCCATTCCCGCGCCGGGACCGGGCGAGGTTCTCATCCGCGTCGCCGCCTGCGGCGTTTGCCATTCCGATCTGCATATCGTGGACGGTGACTGGGGCCAGCCGCCCAAGCTGCCGCTCATTCCCGGCCATGAGGTGGTGGGTGAGATCGTGGCGCAGGGGCCCGGGGTGCACGGCCCCGCGGTGGGTGCGACGGTCGGCGTCGCCTGGAACGGCGGCGCCTGCGGCCATTGCCGGGCCTGCCTGGAAGGCGAGGAGACGATCTGTGCCGAGGCCGAAGGCACGGGGTTCAGCCGGGACGGCGGCTATGCCGAGTATATCGTCGCACGGGCCGCCTTCGTGGTGGAGCTTCCGAAGGATATCGACCTCGCGCGCTTCGCCCCCGTGCTCTGCGCCGGCGTCACCACCTATCGCGGGCTGAAGCGCGCCGGGCTGAAGCCGGGCGCCTTCGTTGCCGTCATCGGCTGCGGCGGCTTGGGCCAAATGGCCGTCCAATATGCCCGCGCCATGGGCTATCGACCGATCGCCGTGGACCTCGATCCGGCGAAGCTGGAACTTGCGGCCCGCCTCGGCGCCGTGGCGACCCTGCAAGCCGGCGCGGGCGACGTGCCGCAGCAGCTTCAGGCGATCGCCGGGGAAGCGGGTCTCCGCGCGGCCGTCGTCGTGGCGCCCGCACCCGCTGCCTTCGCCCAGGCGATCGAAGCCATCTCGCCCGGCGGTGCGGTGATCTTCATCGCGCTCCCCGCCAAGGACCGCGACACGCTGCCTGTCTCCATCTCCGTCCTCGCCAATTTCGAGAAGCGGCTGATCGGCTCCAACGTCGGCACGCGCGCCGATCTGCTGGAGGCGGTGGAACTGGCGCTTACCGCCGGTATCCTTGCGGATGTCGAGACCCTGCCACTGGCCGAGGCCAATGCGGCGCTGGGCCGGCTGCGCCAGGGCCGTGTCACCGGCCGGCTGGTGCTGACGGCCTGAACCGCGTCCTCAATCCATCGCCACGTGCGCCTCGCCGGGGTCCGCCTTCTTCGGCTGGGCCTTCGGCTTGCGCATTAGCAGGAGCAGGAACAGGCAGGGCACCGAACTGAGCATCAGCGCCTTGAAGCTGTCGCCGTAGCCGATGATGCTCGCCTGCCGGTCGATGATCTGGTTCATCATGGCAGCGCCATGCGGTGTCGTCGGCGCGATCATCGCGAGACTGTCCGAGGTGAAGACATGCGCGAAGGGCTTGACCAGATAGCTCAGCACCGCGTGCTCGTACTGGCTCATCTGGCTGACGATCGCGGAACTGACCGAGGTGCCGATCGCCATGCCGATGTTGCGGGTCAGGCTCATGGCGGCGGCGCCGTCCCCGCGTAGCGCGGGGTTCAGGGTCGCGAAGGCGATGAGCTGCAGCGGCATGAAGACCAGGCCAAGGCCCGCGCCCTGCACGATGATGGTGGTGAGAATCCAGGCGCTCGACACGTCGGGCGTCCAGAGCGTCATCCAGTAGAGCGACAGGATGAGCAGCACGATGCCGAGGAGCATCTGCAAGCGCACGTCGATCTTGGTGCCGATCCGGCCGCAGACCATCATCGCGGCCATGGTGCCGAAGCCCCGCGGCGCCATCTCGAGCCCGGCCGAGCGGACGGAATAGCCGGAGAGCTTTTGCAGATAGGGGGCGAGGAGCGCCGAGCTCGAGAGCAGCACGAGCCCGACCAGGAACATCATCAGGATCGCGCTCAGCATGTTGCGGTCGGTGAAGATGCCCTTCGGCAGCAGCGGCTTGTCCGAGGTCAGCATATGGACGGTGAAGAGATAGAAGCCGAGGCCGGCGATGATGGCCTCGGTGATGATCTCGTTCGAGCCAAACCAGTCCTTGGTCTCGCCGCGGTCAAGGGCGAGCTGTAGGCCGGTCAACGCGATCGCGAGGATGGCGAAGCCGGTCCAGTCGAAGCGCGGCACCGGCCGGTCGTCGTCCTTCGACATGAAGAAGATGATGCCGAGGATGGCAACGATGCCGAAGGGCAGGTTGACGAAGAAAACGTAGCGCCAGTCATAGAGATCAGTGAGGTAGCCGCCGAGCGTCGGGCCGAGGATCGGCCCCAGCATCACACCCATGCCCCAGATGGACATGGCGGGGCCGCGCTTCTCCAGCGGATAGATGTTCAGCAGCGTCGATTGCGACAGCGGCACCAGGGCCGCGCCGAAGACGCCTTGGAGAAAGCGAAACAGCACGATTTCGGTGAGCGAACTCGCGATGCCACAGAGCATGGAGGTGACCGTGAAGCCGATCAGACTGACCAGCAGCACGTTCTTGCTGCCGAAGCGCGCGCTCATCCAGCCGACCGGCGCCGTCATGATGGCGGCGGCGACGACGTAGGAGGTCAGCACCCAGTTGATCTGGTCGGAATTCGCCGAGAGTGACCCCTGCATATAGGGCAGGGCGACGTTCGCGATGGTGCTGTCGAGCGCCTGCATCAGCGTCGCCAGCATCACGCAGATGGTGACGATGGTGCGCGTCATCGGCGTGATGCGCTCATGCAGCGGCAGGCTTGAGGCGGTGGTCGCGGACATGGGCTCGGGCCCTCGCCGGTTAGAGCAGGTCGGAGAGGTGGCGCTGGTGCCCCGTATCGACCGAGACCTCGACGCTCATGCCGGCGCGCAGCGGCAGGTCCTTCGGACCATCGGTGAGCGTGACGCGCACGGGGATGCGCTGCACCACCTTCACCCAGTTGCCGGAGGAATTTTCGGCCGGCAGCAGGGAAAATTGGCTGCCCGTCGCCGGCGCGATGCTCTGAATCACCCCATCCCAGGTCTTGCCCGGATAGCTGTCCACCGAGATTTTCACCTTTTGGCCCGGCCGGGCATAGGTCAGCTGGGTCTCCTTGAATTGCGCCGTCACCCATACGTCGTCGGTCGAGACCAGGCCGAAGGCCGAGGCTGCGGCCGTCAGGTAATGGCCCGGCTGGAGGCTTTCGACGTTCGTCACGATGCCGTTGAAGGGGGCGTAGACGATGGTGTGGTCGAGCTGGCGCTGCGCTTCGTCGACATCGGACTGAGCGCTGAGATATTCCGGCATCTGGTCGATCGGCTTGTCGATGTCGCCGCCGAGCTTGGCAAGTTGAGTCTTCGCCTGTTCCTGGAGGGAGGCGAGCCGGGCCTGGTCGGCTGCGAGCTTGAACCTTGCGTCATCATATTCGGCACGAGTGACGCCGCCGCTGTGAACGAGGGAGGCGTAGCGGCCGAAATCTGCCTGATCCTGCGAAACCTGTGCGTTCTCCGTATCCACGTCCTTCAGCATGCGCTGATAGTCTTCCTTCTCGGCCGCGAGGTTTTCGGCGACCTGCGCGAGCTTGGCGCGTGCCCCGTCCAGCGCGATGCGGAAATGGTGCTGCTCCAGACGGAAGAGTTCCTGTCCCTTCGTCACCCGCTCGCCCTCATGCACCAGCACGCGCGCGACGATGCCGGAGACGTCGGTCGTCGTGTTCACCTCCGCTGCCTCGACATAGGCATCGTCCGTCGAGACCATGCGGCCGCCGGTCAGCCAAACGTAGCCGACGCCGACAACGACGACGGCGATGCCGCCCAGCATGAGGATGGGCCGCAGCAGGCTGCGCCGTCGCTTAGGCGGCTGGCCCGGCTGTGCGCCCGACTGGCCGCTCTGGGAGGCTTGGTCGGGCACGCCGCCCTTGGCCGCATCAGCCGTCGTGCGGTCGCGAGACGAGATCTGGTTCATGCTTGGACTGCCGTTTTTTTGCGTGCGGTCTCTTCAGGCGGAGACTCGGTGCCCTTGAGCGCGGCGTTGACGTTCGATTTCGCCCGGGCCAGACCTTGGCGCATGATCTCTTGCGTGGCGGGGGCAATCCCGTCGCTGACCATGGCCGCGATCTCGGCGCGGCGAACAGCGAGTTCTTCCAGGATCGGCTCGGCCGCCGGAAGCAGGCGCAAGCGCCATACCCGCCGGTCCTGCCCGTCCGGCACGCGCTCCACCAGGCCGCTCGCGGCCAGACGGTCCACCAGCCGGCCCACGGTGATCGGCTCCACCTCCATCATCTGGGCGAGGTCCGTCTGAGAGAGCAGGGGATGGTGATGGAGCTTGATGAGCAGCAGCCACTGCGCCTTGGTCATGCCGTGGCGCCGCGCCACTCGATCCGCATAGGTGCGGATCAGCCGCGCGGTGTCGCCGATGAGGAAGAGCAGGTCTTCCTCTGTAGGATAGATCGCCATAGCAGCGTAATTATAACGCGCGTTATTATAAGCGAAGATGTCCTTCGGTCATGAGCCCTCATCCTGGGGCGTATGAATGCGCGCGCCGACCGGTGGGTCGGCATGCGCCACATGCCCTTGCCGCGGCCCGGCCGCTCGGGGATCACTGGGGCTCACAACAAGCGGAGCCTGCGTCATGAGCGACGGAAAGATCGTCATCGGGACCAAGCGCTACTCGTCCTGGTCCCTGCGGGGATGGTTGCCCGTGCGGCTGGCCGACCTGGACGTGACGGAGGTGGTGATCCCGCTGGCGGGGGGGCATACCCAGGCGGTGAAGGGCCAGACGCCCACCGGCCTCGTGCCCTATCTGGAGCACAATGGCGCCCGCATCTGGGAAAGCCTCGCCATCATCGAATATTGCGCGGAGTTCGATCCGACCCTCTGGCCCAAGAAGCGCCGGGCCCGGGCCATGGCACGCGCGGCGGCTGCCGAGATGCATGCCGGCTTCCGCGAATTGCGCATGGCGATGCCGATGAATCTCGGGCGCGAGGATTATGCGGGCCTCGGCCGCACAGAAGGGGCGCTCGCTGATATCGCCCGGATCGAGGCGCTGTGGGCGGAAGCGCGCCAGGAATTCGGTGGCGATGGCCCCTATCTGTTCGGCGAGCGCTTCACCGGGGCTGACGTCATGTTCGCGCCCGTCGTCACGCGTTTCCTGACCTACAAGCCCGAACTGACCGAGGCCTCGCAGGCGTATTGCCGGGCGGTGCGGGCGCATCCGCTGGTGGAAGACTGGTACAAGGCGGCGGCGGAAGAGCCCAAGGAATGGCTACTGGAGAAATACGAAACCCTGCGCTGAGCGGGAGGCTGACCCGAAGGGCGCTAAGGCGCCCTTCTTTGGGCTTGATTAGGAAATGATCGTTTCCTAATTTGCGGACCATGCCGAGTTCAGCCCCCACGCCCCGCGGCCCCGGCCGACCCCGCCGCTTCGATATGGATGAGGCGATCGACCGGGCCGTGCTCGTCTTTCGCGAGCATGGCTTCCAAGCGTCTTCCATCGAGGTGCTGAGCCGCGGCACCGGCCTCACGGCCGGCAGCCTCTACAAGGCGTTTCCCGACAAAAAGGCGATCTTTGCTGCCGCCTTCGAGCGCTACCTGGCCGAGCGACAGGCGGCGCTGGCGGCGCGGCTTTCTGGCGTCGGGAGCGGCCGTGCGCGGCTGGCGGCCGTGCTCGATCTCTATCTGGAGGCCGCGAGTGGCGCGGAGGGGCGGCGGGGCTGTCTCGTGCTCGGCAGCCTCGCCGAGGCCTCGGGCCTGGACGATGCGCAGCGCGCTGCGCTCGCGGCCGCTGTTGCCGCCAACGAGGCGCGGCTCATCGCTCTGCTGCGCGAGGGGCAGGCTGACGGCTCCATCCGCGCCGATCTGGACGTCGCGCAGACCGCCGCAGTGCTGCTGGCGCTGCTGCAGGGCGTCCGCGCGCTCGGCAAGCTGCGCGAACCTGGCGACCGCGCGGGCTTCATCGCGACTGCCCTCAAACTTCTCGACTGATCAGGCTGGAGTTGACCCATCATGCATGAGAGAGCGCCCGCGCCGCCGGGTTTCACCCATCGCTTCGAAACCGTGGCGGGCCTCCGCCTGCATTACGTGGAAGGCGGCGCTGCGGATGGGCCAGTGCTGGTTCTGCTCGCGGGCTATCCGGAGAGTTGGTACGCCTGGGCGCGGGTGATGCCGCTGCTCGCCGATCGTTTCCGCATCATCGCGCCCGATCTGCCGGGGCAGGGGGATTCCGACAAGCCGGTCGACGTATACGATACCGAAAGCCTGGCCGAGCGGCTGCATGGGCTGATCGGGCAGCTCGGCCTCACCTCCTACAGTCTGGTGGCGCATGACGTCGGCGCCTGGGTCGCCTTTCCCTATGCGCTGCGCTTTGCCGCGGAGGTGCAGCGGCTGGTGCTGATGGATGCGGGCATTCCGGGCGTGACCTTGCCCGACATGCTGCCGACGGCGCCGGACCGCGCCTGGCGAACCTGGCATTTCCCCTTTCATGCCATTCCCGACCTGCCGGAAGCGCTGATCACGGGGCGCGAGCGCATCTATCTCGACTGGTTCCTGCGCCGGAAAGCGGCTGATCCTTTTACCTTCACGGAAGCGGATCTCGACGAATACGAGCGTGTCTTCACCCTGCCGGGCGCCTTGCGCGCGGGGCTTGCCTTCTACCGGGCGGCGCCCGTGTCGGCCGCGCAGAACAAGGCCCTGCATGAAAAGAACGGTCCGCTTGGTATGCCGCTGCTCGGCCTTTCGGCCGATCAAGGCTCCATCCCCGATATGGCGGCGCCTTTGGCGCCTTTCGCTAAGGGTGTGGAGGGTGAGCAGCTGCGCGCTTGCGGGCATTTCCTGCCGGAGGAGCAGCCCCAGGCCGTCGCCGACGCGCTGCTCCGCTTCTGCGCCTGACTGTCAGTGCAGGTTGATCAGCAACACGCCCACCAGGATGAGGGCGATGCCCAGCCATTGCAGCGGTGCGAGCCGTTCTTTCAGGAGAAGAAAGCCCATCAGCGCGGTGATGGTGCTGCAGAGCGAGCTCAGCACCGCGACGATCGCGACCTTTCCAGTTGCGAGACCGAGCGCCATGCTGAGATAGGCGAAGGCGGTGAGTGTGCCGTAGCCCCAGGTAAAGGGCAGCAGCCGCAAGGGCGGCAGCGTCAGCCGATGCCGGCGGATTTGGGTGATGGTGACGGTCACGCCGAGGGTGCAGAGACTGCTCACCCACAGCGGCGCCACCGGCCCCAAATGCGGCATGACGAAGCGGCCTTGCAGCCAGAGGGTGGCGCCATAGCCGAAAGCGGCGAGGATGGCCCAGCCGATGCCGCTGGTGCCGTGCGGCGTTTGCCGGCGGACGCCGCCGCGCATGGCCGCGAGCGCGATGCCGAGCACGGTCAGCACGATGCCGAGGGCGGGCATCGGCGCCAGATGCTCGCCGGTCGCGACCGCTAATGCCGTCGAGATCGCGCCATAACTCGCGACCACGGGGACCACGAGGGAGAGCGCCCCCGCGATCAATCCGCGCACCATGGCGAAGCCCGCAAGCGTCGTTCCGGCGGCAGCCAGCAGCGCCAGCCACCAGTAGAGATGCGGCGCAGCCAGCGCCGGCGCGCGCATCGCCGGTACCAAGGCGAGGCAGAGGGAAAAGAGGAAGAAACCCGGAAACTGGCCATAGAAGCTCGACCGCCAGGCGCCGAGGCCACGGGCCGAAAAGCGCGCCAGGAAATCCGCGACACCCCAGAGAATCGCGGCGAGAAGCCCGAAGGTGATCGCCATCCGGCCAGCTAATCGGGCGCCGTGGCGCTGTCATCCGGCATGCCGCGCAGGGCGGACCCGCGAGCCCCCTTCCGCTGCCGTCCCTCCCATGCTCTAGGCAAGGGGAACAGAGAGATCGTGTGACGCGTGCTTCGACGTAAAGGAGAGGGGAAGAGCGGCCCCAGCTACCGGCTCGCGCGCGGCATTGTGGTGGCCGCCATCGCCGTCGCCATGATCGGCAGCAGCGCCCCGTCTCCCATCTACGGCCTGTATCAGGCGCGCCTCGGCATCGACCATGTGTGGCTGACCGCGATCTACGGCATCTATTCCCTCGGCACGGTGGCCGCGCTGTTCCTGCTCGGCCGTGTTTCCGACCGGATCGCCGACCGGCGCGTCCTGATCTATGCCGCCCTTGCGGTGGCGGGGGGCGGTGCCGTGCTGATGGCGCTGGCGCAGTCCGTGCCGGCCCTCCTCATTGGCCGCTTCTGTGCCGGCATGGGCACGGGCTGCATCATGGGGCCCGCGACCGCCGCCATGATCGAACTCGACCCGGCGCGGGATCGGGTGCGGGCGGCAATCATCGCGACCCTTGCAGTGACCGGCGGGATCACCGGCGGGGTGGTGCTGACGGCGGCGGCATTGGCCATGGGTTTCGCCCCCACGCTCAGCCCCTTCGTTCTGCTGGCCAGCCTCTGCGCACTGCTGCTGATCGCGCTGCGCCTCGCGCCCTGGGTGCCGCCGGATGTTGCCCCTGCGACCGCGACGCTGCCGACGCCTGCCGCCAAGCCGCGTGCGGGACTGCTGATGCGGGAGGCGGGCGCCCCCTTCCTCCTATCCTGTGCCGCCATGGCGACGGCCTGGATGGCGGGCGGCTGCTTCCTCGCGCTCGGCGCGATCTTCGCCCGTCAGCTCGCGGGCATTCATGACCCGGCCGTCGCCGCCCTGACGGTTGCCGCCTTCCAGATCGTCGCGGGGTCGGCCCAGCTCGGTGGCCGTGCCTTCCGGCCGCCCGCCCTGGTGGTGACGGGCGCGCTGCTGATGGCGGCGGGGCTGCTGCTGGCGACGGCGGCGGCGGCCCTCGGCGCGGCCTGGCTCTTCTGCCTCGGCGCGCTGGCGACAGGGCTCGGCTACGGCATCTGCTTTTCCGGCGCGGCGGCGCTCAGCAGCCACAGCGCGCCGGCGCGCGGCCGGGCGACCATCGTCTCCTTCACCTATATCGCGGGCTATCTCGGCAATCTCATCCCGGTCATGCTGCTCGGCGTGATCGCCGACCATCTCGGCCTTTTCGCCGCCATCGCGAGCCTTGCCGGCGCCGTCACGCTCTGCAGCCTGCTGCTGGCGCGTGCCATCGGGCGGCTGGCCCGCCGCAGCCCGTCGCTGCAGGGCTGATTTTGGGCTAAGCTGCGCCCCGCTTTGATTTTCGAGTGAAGAGGCGATGGACGGAACGATTCCTGCCGGTCGGAAGCGCGATGCCGAGCGGACGAAGCAGAACATTCTCGACGTGGCCGCCCAGGAATTCGCCGATCAGGGCTTCGACGGCGCGCGTGTGGATGCCATCGCCGCCCGCACCAAGACGGCGAAGCGGATGATCTATTACTACTTCAACAGCAAGGAAGAGCTGTATCAGACGGTGCTGGATCAAGCCTATAGCGGCATTCGCACGCTGGAGGCCGAGCTTGACCTGGACGCACTGCCCCCTGAACAGGCCCTGCGCAAGCTCGTCGAATTCACCTTCGACTATCACGACCAGCACCCGGATTTCGTGCGCCTCATCATGAACGAGAACATGCTGCGCGGCGCCCATCTCGGTTCCATCCGCAACCTCCGTGCGCGCAACACGCCGGCGATCGAGACGCTGGGCAAGATCCTGGCGCGCGGGCATGCGGCCGGCCTCTTTCCGGCGGAGCCGAGTGCCGTCGACGTGCATATGATGATTTCGGCGCTGTGCTTCTATCGCGTTTCCAACCGCTACACCTTCGGCGCCAATTTCGACTGCAACCTGGAAGACCCCGAGATCAAAGCGCGGCAGCGCGAGATGATCGTGGGCGCCGTGACGCGCTATCTCAAGGGGGCGTGAGGCCGGGCTTCGGCGCGTGGCGGGCGCGCGCCTGGGCCGCGACGCGGACCGAGGCGTTGTTGGCGCCGTAGCCCTGATAGCCGCGGCGCTCCAGGAACTCGAAGAAGAAACGGTCCTCGAAGGCCGCAGCATAGGCATGGCGGAACTGGCCCTGCGCATCGGCATCGAACATGAGGCCGGCGGCGGGCAGTTGGTCTAGCACCGCATCTGGCGCGATGCCGCTCGCCGCCAGGTCATCGTAATAATTCTGCGGAATGGGCAGGAGGGTTCCGCCCTCGGCGCGGAGATCCTGCAGCAAGCGGGCGACGTCGGCACTGCGGAAGGCGATGTGGTGGAAGCCAGCGCCGGCACCCGCGGCCAGGAAGCGGCCCGTCTCGGTGCCCGGGCTGTCGGAGACGTTGAGCGGCAGACGGACCGTACCGCCGGGGCTGCGCAGCGCGCGGCTCTTGATCAGCCCGAAGCGGTCGGGAAACGCGACCATCGGCTCGACGCTCATGCCGAAGACGGTCCGATAGAACAGGATGAAGCGGTCCAGCGCGCCGGGCGGCAAGGCTTCGGCGATATGATCGATCTCGAGCGGCGCGGGATCGGCCTCCTCCGTCTGAGCTACTCCGTCCACAGGGTGGAAATCATGTCGCCAGTTCCAGCCGAGCTGGGCCCGGTTGATGAGATAGATCAACGAACCGTCGGGCGCGCGGACACCGGGAATACGCTGCTCCTCCGCGCCCGTCCGCTCCTGCCAGCGGGGGCAGAGCAGCGCTTCGGCGCGAGCGAGGGCGCGGTCGACGTCATCCACCACGAGCGCAAAAGCGCAGATGGAAGGGCCGTGCTGCACGAAATACTCCGCGGCGGCACTGTCCGGTTCGGCGTTGACGACGAGATGAGCGCGGCCTTGGCGATAGAGTGCCACCTCCTTCGAGCGGTGTTGCCCCTCGTGCCGGAAGCCGAGGCTGCGCAAATAGCGGTCGAGCCGCGGGCGGTGCGCGGCATCCACCGCGAATTCGGCGAAGGCGAAGCCGTCCAGCTCCGGCGCCGGGGGCAGGGCGGGGCCGCCGGCCTCAGCCTCCACCCAGATCAGCGAGCGCAGCCCGTCCACCGCATTCTGGCGGGGTGGCGAGGCGCGGAAGGAATCGTTGAAGACTTCGAGGCTGAGCGGACCGGCATAGCCGGTGGCGAGCACCGAGCGGACGAAGCTGGTAACGTTGAGATCGCCCTGGCCGGGATAGTTGCGGAAGTGGCGGCTGCGGCTCAGCACGTCCATCGCGAGATGCGGGGAATCGGCGAGCTGAACGAAGAAGATGCGATCGCCTGGAAGGTCGTTGATTCCGTCGATGGAATCGCCCAGGGCCAGCGTATGGTAGCTGTCGAGGATGAGGCCGACCGCCGGGTGGCCTGCCGCCTGCACCAGACGCCAGGCGTGGGACCATCGCCGCACGTGCCGGCCCCAGGCCAGGGCTTCATAGCCGATCCGCAAGCCCCGCCGGGCGGCGCGGGCACCAAGTTCGGCGAGGTCTGCCGCAGCCCTTGCGTCATCATCCAGCGCATCCTCTCGCACGTTACTGCAGACCAGGATGAGATCGGTTCCCAACTCCTCCATGATGTCGAACTTGCGCTCGGCGCGGTCCAGGTTGCGCTGGGCGATCGGTGCGGGCATCGCCTCGAAATCGCGGAAGGGCTGGAAGAGGACGATGGCGAGTCCCTGGTCGCTCGCCATGCGCCGCACGTCCCGCGGCGTGCCGTCGAAGGTCAGCAGGTCGTTTTCGAACAGCTCGATCGCGTCGAAGCCGGCGGCGGCCGCAGCCTCCAGCTTGTCCGGCAAAGTGCCGCTGAGGCAGACGGTGGCGATGGATTTCAGGCGCGATGAGCGCAGCGAGGGATTCATGGGCGGCTCCCCGGATTTTTCCGATGGCTAGCACGACCATCGGCGCTTGACGAGGATTAACTAGATAGTCCATCAAATATGCAAGCGGCTCTCAGTGCCGCATGGGCCTCTTCTTGCCCGAAGGAGCGAAACGCCGTGACCATGATCACGCCTGTGTCCGACCGTGCCGCGGCGCCGCTGTCCATCGCAGCACCTCGCTCCCTCCTGCTCGGCCTGATCGGCGAAGGGATCGGCGGGTCGCTGACGCCCCGCCTGCATGAGCGCGAGGCGGCGGCGCACGGGCTCGCCTGCATCTACAAGATCATCGACTTGGCGGCGCTCGGCCTCGGGCCGGAGGCTCTGCCCGAGCTTTTGCAGGCGGCGGAGCGCATGGGCTTCGCCGGTCTCAACATCACCCATCCCTGCAAGCAGCGGGTGCTGCCGCTGCTGGATGACCTGTCCGAGGATGCGCGGGCGCTGGGGGCGGTCAACACCGTGCTGCTCCGCGATGGCAAGCGCATCGGCCACAATACCGACTGGTTCGGCTTTGCCGAGAATCTGCGCCGCTTCCTGCCCGGTGCGCCGCTCGGCCATGTGGTGCAGATCGGCGCCGGCGGCGCGGGCGCGGCCGTCGCCCATGCGCTGTTGCGGGCGGGTGCCGCCCGGCTGACCCTGGTGGAGGTCGATGCGGCCCGGGCTGCGCAACTCGCCGAGCGTCTCGCCGCACGTTTTCCCGGCGCGCAGGTTGATACGGCGCAGGACCCGGCGCGGGTCATGGAGACCGCCGATGGCGTGGTCAACGCCACACCCATTGGCATGATCGCGCATCCCGGCATGGCGCTGCCCGCGCATCTGCTGCGGCCGGCGCTGTGGGTTGCCGACATCGTCTATGTTCCGCTCGAGACGGAACTGCTGCGCACGGCGCGGCAGCTTGGATGCCGCACCTTGAACGGTGCGGGGATGACCGTCTTTCAGGCGGTGGAAGCGTTCCGCCTCTTCACCGGTCTTGCCCCGGATGCGTCGCGCATGATGGCGCACTTCTCCGAACTCATTGCCTGACCAACGTTCCAGCCGCGTCGCCGCAAGGCCAACAAAAACATCAAAGGGAGAAACGCATGTCACAGACCAGGGGATTGACCGGGGGGGTCTCGGCGGCAACCGCCGTACCCACCAATATCCGCACGCGCATGCTGGCGGTCATCGTGCTGGCCGTCACCATCAACTATCTGGATCGGGCGATCCTCGGCATCGCCGCCCCTTCGATCCGCCATGAATTTGGCCTGGATGCCCGCACCATGGGCTTCGTCTTCTCCGCTTTTTCCTGGAGCTACCTGCTGCTGCAAATTCCGGGCGGTGTCGCGCTCGATCGGTTCGGCACGCGTCTCGTCTACACCATCGCGCTCGTCGGCTGGTCGGCCTTCACCATCCTGCAGGGTCTGACGGTGGGCGTAGTCAGCTTCGTCGTCGCCCGTCTCGGCCTCGGCGCTTTCGAAGCACCGTGCTTTCCCGCCAACAGCAACGTCGTCGGCATGTGGTTCCCGCGCCGTGAACGCGGGAAGGCGATCGGCGTCTATACGGCAGCGGAATATGTCGGTCTCGGCTTCCTCACGCCAATCCTCTTCTGGATGCTCGCGCATCTCGGCTGGCGTTCGCTCTTCTTCACCACGGGCGCCATCGGCCTGCTCATCGGCCTCGTGATGTGGCGCAGCTATCGTGACCCCTTCAAGAGCGAGACCGTCAATCGCGCCGAACTCGCCTATATCGAAGCCGGCGGCGGGGCCGTGCAGAAAGAGGTGGTGGGCACGGCCTTCCAGTGGAGCCACGTCGCGGCGCTGTTCCGGCACCGCCAGATGTGGGGCCTCTGCATCGGCCAGTTCTCGGTCTATTCCACCTTCGTTTTCTTCCTCACCTGGTTCCCGACCTACCTCGCGACCCAGCGCCACATGGCCTTCATCAAGATCGGGATCTATGCCAGCATTCCCTATATCGCCGGCTTCTTCGGCATTCTCTTCGCCGGGTTCCTGAGCGACTGGCTGCTCTCCCGCACCAGCCTCAACGTCGCGCGCAAGCTGCCCGTCATTGCCGGTCTGCTGCTGGCCGCCACCATCATTGCCGTCAACTACGTCTCGAACAACCAGCTGGTGCTGGCCATTCTCTCCATCGCCTTCTTCGGTCAGGCCATGTCCTCCTCCGGCTGGGCCGTGCTGTCGGAAGTGGCGCCGAAGGGTCTGCTCGGCTTGGTCGGTGGGCTGTTCAGCTTCTCGGCCAATCTCTCCGGCATCGTGGTGCCGATCGTGATCGGCTTCATTGTGCAGGCCACCGGCTCTTTCGTCGGTGCCCTGGCCTTCATCGGCATCGTCGCCGCGGTGGGCGCCATCTCCTGGATCTTCGTGATCGGCGACATCCGCCGGCTGGACGTCGCGATCGACGGGCTGCCAGCGGCGAAGGGCTGACGAAAACAGGCGGGCGCCGTTATGGGGCCCGCCTGGTCGCTCAGCCGGCGGCTTTGAGAGCGGAGACCGCCTGCTGCGTCGCGGCTTTCAAGGGCTCCGGCAGGGCATCGAGGGGGAACCAGCCGATATCCGCAAGTGCCTCCGGCTCCATCAGGCGGGGTGTCCCGTCATAGGTGTCGACGAGAAAGACCGGCGCCACCCAATGGCCGCCTGCCGCCGCGTCGATCTGGTTGACGACGCAGAGCAGGTGCTGGGGCCGGATGTAGATGCCTAGTTCCTCGGCGATTTCCCGCGCCGCCGCGGCTTCCACCGTTTCAAAGAGGTCGACCTTGCCGCCTGGCAAGCCCCAGCCGCCTGCTTCGGGCGGGCGGCGTCGCCGCACGAGAAGCAGGCGGCCCTCCACCAAAATGGCGGCGCCACATCCGACTCGCGGCAGCCTCTCCGCCGTCATGTCGATCAGGCAGCGGCGGCGAGGTTCGGATGAACCGTGAAGGACGCCTCAGTCTTCTCGCGGATCTCGGCCACCGTCACGCCCGGCGCGACATCGACCAGCGTCAGCCCTGGGCGGCCGACGTCGAAGACGCCGAGATCCGTGACGATGAGATCAACGACGCCCTTGCCGGTCAGCGGCAAGGTGCATGCGCGCAGGATCTTCGGCTCGCCCTTGGCAGTGTGCTCCATCAGCACCACCACGCGTTTGACGCCAGCGACGAGATCCATGGCGCCACCCATACCCTTCACCATCTTGCCGGGCACCATCCAATTGGCGAGGTCGCCGTTCTCGGCCACCTGCAGCGCGCCGAGGATGGAGAGGTTGATGTGGCCGCCGCGGATCATCGCGAAGCTTTCGGCGCTATCGAAGAA
Organism: Acidisoma sp. 7E03; assembly: GCF_054665075.1. Lineage (NCBI taxonomy): Bacteria > Pseudomonadati > Pseudomonadota > Alphaproteobacteria > Acetobacterales > Acidocellaceae > Acidisoma > Acidisoma sp. 7E03. The sequence continues at coordinate 183,051 of NZ_BAAFHE010000001.1, read as the reverse complement.
GCTCGTCGTTGGCAGTTCCGTCACCGTCTGCTTGCCGGCATTGATGAGGTCGGCGTCTTCCTCGCCCTCATAGGGGAAGGGGCCCATGCCCAGCATGCCGTTCTCGCTGTGCAGGACGATCTTCATCCCCTCGGGAATGAAGTTCGCCACCAGCGTCGGGATGCCGATGCCGAGGTTGACGTAGAAACCGTCCTGCAGCTCCCGCGCGGCGCGGGCGGCCATCTCATCACGTGTCCAAGCCATCGTTCGTCCTCCTCAGGCCGCGCGCTTGCGCGTCGTGCGCTGCTCGATGTGCTTGTCCACATGGTCGAGCTTCACGATGCGCTGCACGTAGATGCCGGGGGTGATGATGTGGTCCGGGTCGAAGCTGCCTGGCTCGTGCAGCTCCTCGACCTCGGCGACCGTCACGCGGGCCGCCGTCGCCATCATCGGATTGAAGTTCCGCGCGGTCTTCCGATAGACGAGATTGCCTTCGGTATCGCCCTTCCAGGCATGGACGATGGCGAGATCACCGAAGATGCCGCGTTCCATGACGTAGTGGTGGCCGTCGAACTCCCGCGTCTCCTTGCCCTCGGCAACGGCGGTACCGTAGCCGGTGCGGGTGAAGAAGGCGGGAATGCCGGCGCCGCCGGCGCGGATGCGCTCGGCCAGCGTGCCCTGCGGGTTGAATTCGATCTCCAGCTCACCGGCCAGGTATTGCTGCATGAAGAGCTTGTTCTCCCCCACATAGGAGGAGACCATCTTCTTCACCTGCTTCGTTTCCAGCAGCACGCCGAGCCCCACGCCGTCGATCCCGGCATTGTTGGAGACGATGGTGAGGCCGGTGACGCCGGCTTCGCGGATGGCCGCGATCAGCGCGCTCGGGATGCCGCAGAGGCCGAAGCCGCCCGAGAGCACGAGCATGTCGTTCTTGAGGAGACCGGCCAGCGCCTCTGTCGCGCTCGCATGGACCTTGGACACCGCCATCAGCCAACTCCCATGGTTTCCGCCCGCCTTTCCGGCGGATAGTGCTTCAGGAGGTAGACCATCACCGCGATGGAGGGAAGCGTCGCGAGCGCAGTCGCCGCATAGAAGGCGTGCCAGCCCAGGGCCGCCGCCATGAAGCCGGAGAGGCCGGCGACGGTGCGCAAGGGCAGGGCGGCGATGGAGGAGAGCAGGGCGTATTGCGTCGCCGTATGGGCGCGGGAGCAGAGGGCCGAGAGGTAGGTGATGAAGGCGGCGTCCGCCAGGCCTTCGGCGAAGCTCTCCACCGCGGCGGTTGCCATCAGCATGTGATGCGCCCCGGCGGTGTAGGAGAGGGCGAGATACATGAACATGCAGAGCGTCTGGAAGCAGCCGGTGATGAGCAGCGCCCGCCCGGTGCCGATGCGCGCGACGAGGAAGCCGCCGAGCGCCGCGCCGATCAGCACGGCAGCGAGCGAAATGGGGCCATTGGCCAGGGCCACCTGCGCGCGGTCGAAGCCCAGGGAGCGGTAGAAGGGCGGCAGCATCGTTCCGGCCAGTGCCTCCCCCAGCCGAAAGAGGACGATGAAGAGCAGGATGACGAGCGCGCCGCGCCGGGTCGCGAATTCGGTCAGCGGCTCGACCACCGAGCGGGTGAAGCGCTGGGCGAAGCCTGGATGGCCGCGCTCCATATGGGCGACCGCCGCCTCCGCTCGCGGTTCGGGCGCGAGCAGCGTGACGAGGGGGCCGATCAGGGTGAGTGCCGCCATGGCGATGAAGACGCCGTGCCAGCCCCAGGGGGTGGCGAGCGCGATGGCGCCGGCGCCCGAGATCAGCAGGGCGCCGCGATAGCCCCAGATATAGGCGGCGAGCGCCGTGCCCTGCATGGCCTGCGGGAAGGTTTCGATACGCCAGGCGTCGATGATCGTGTCCTGGCTGGCCGAGGCGAAGGCGAGGAGGGCGGCGAAACCGATGAGGGCGGCGGGAGCCGTCGGGCTGGTCAGCACCATCAGCAGACAGGCGACAGTGAGAAGAGGTTGCGCCAGGATCAGCCAGCCCCGCCGGCGGCCAAGCCGCCCGGGGGCGCCGGGCGGGGCATTGTCGAAGACCGGCGCCCAGAGGAATTTCAGGGAATAGGCGAGGCCGATATTGGCGGTGAGGCCGATGAGGCCGAGGGTGACGTGGCCTTCCGCCAGCCACTGGCGCAGCGTGAAGCCCGACAGCGGCAGCGGCAGGCCGGAGGCGAAGCCGAAACCCAGCATGAGCCAGATGCGCCGGTCCGCGAGGATCGCGGAGAAAGCGGGGCGGGGTTCGGTGACGATGCTTGCGGAGTCGCTCATGCCGCCAGCGTGTCACGCCAGGGTGCGTTTCGGGAAGCCGGCAGGCGGGGCTGGGCGCTCCTCACCACCATTAACCGCGGCATCGTGCCCGCGGCGGGTGGGATGGTTCGCCCGCTATGGTGCAGAGCGTGAGGCTCGCGATAAGTCGTCGAAGCTATTGCCTCAAAATTTCTTCCGCTTTTTGTAAGAAATAATCCTTTAATTTGGGATCTTGGATGTATGAACGTGCTCTTATTTTTGCCTCATCCATCGATCTATACTCAGGTCTACCAAAAAGGTCAGCGAGATAATCGTCGGCCTCTTGCCGAGATTCGATCCTGAATGACTGTACTTCCATGAAATCTCACCTTTATCAAACGACTGGCGACAAGATTATATATCTATTCTCGAACGGTATCTCTTTTTTAACTGAGTTGCATGGCGGAGAAGGCGGGGCGGGGTTCGGCCGGCAGGGTCGCGGATTCGCTCATGCCGCCAGCCTCTCATGGGCGGGCGGCAGGCGGAAGCACGGATGCGAGCGGTTCAGGCGCGGGACATGGCGCGCGCCATCATCCCGCCCGCGCGGCTGCGCCGCGGCCCAGGGCGCTCCGGCGGCAGCTCGCTTTCCGGATCGTCACTGATGACGAACTGGCCGAGGAGCCCGGCAAGCTCCTCCGCCTCATGCAGCAGGCCATGGCTCGCGGCCGTTGCCTCCTCCACCATCGCGGCATTCTGCTGTGTGACCTGATCCATCTGATTGACCGCCGTATTCACCTCCTGCAGGCCCGTCGCCTGTTCGGTGGCGGAGGCGGCAATCTCGGTCATCAACTGATTGAGCTGCATCACCTTGGCCACGATGGCGCTCAGCGCCTCACCGGTCTCGCCCACCAGCCGCACGCCGGTTTCCACCTGCTGGCCGGCGGCAGAAATCAGCGCCTTGATTTCCTTCGCGGCGTCAGCCGAGCGTTGGGCCAGCGCCCGCACCTCCATCGCAACCACGGCGAAGCCGCGCCCGGCGTCTCCTGCCCGTGCCGCTTCCACGCCGGCATTCAGGGCGAGCAGATTGGTCTGGAAGGCGATTTCGTCGATGACGCCGATGATGTTGCCGATCTGGCGCGAGGATGTCTCGATCCCGCCCATGGCAGCCACCGCATCCCGCACCACGGTGCCCGAGCGTTCGGCCCCCTGGCGCGCTTCGTCTACCAAGTGGCGCGCATCCTTCACGCTCTCCGCCGTCTTGCGCACGGTCTGGGTGATCTCGTCGAGAGCCGCCGCCGTCTGTTCGAGGCTCGCAGCCTGCTGCTCGGTGCGGCGGGAGAGATCGTCCGCCGCTTGGCCGATTTCGGCCGCGCCGGACCGGACCCCGGTGGTATTGGCCATGACGGACTGCATGGCCGACTGCAGCTTGTCTAGCGCGCCGTTGAAATCATCGCGCAGCCTTTCATAGGCGGGGCCGACTGCCGCGGTGAAGCGCCCCGTCAGGTCGCCGGCCGCGAGCTGGCCAAGAGCGGCGGTGATACCCTCGACCGCCACCTGCTGCTCGCGGCCGGCCGCCGTGAAGGCTTCTTCCGCTTCCTTCAGCCGCCGGTCGAGATCGTCGCGAAAATGCGCGGCTTGGGTTTCGAGCTGCGCGCGCTCGATGGCGTTCTCCTTGAAGATCTGCAGCGCCGCGGCCATGGCACCGATTTCGTCGCGCCGGTCGGTGCCGGTGATCGCGACGTCCAACTCCTGCCGCGCCAGCCGGCGCATTAGCTCCGTCATCCGGGCGATGGGCCGGGCGACGTTGAGGATGGTGAGCACGATGCAGACGATGATGGCCAGCACGAGAACGGCGAAAACAGCGAGAATGACGAGGAAGCCAAGGCGCTTGAGATGGGCTGCCTGCTGGTTGAGCTGGATGGATTGCGAAAGATTGTAGGAAATGACGCCGTTTGCCGCCGTCTGGAAGGCAAGGAAGGAGGTGCGCATGTCCTTGAGAATGAGAGCGCTTGCCGTTGGCATGTCCCCCGAATCCACCGCTTGGGCGAAGTCCTGGGCTTGCCGGGCGACATCTTCGAATCGCGCGTGCATGGCCTGCGCATCGGCCGCCTCCGCGCCGGGGTCGATCGTGGGCGCATAGACCTGCCAATTCTGCCGGAAGGCCTCTGCCAGCGTCTTCTGTTCGGCCACCAGGGCATGAAAGGGGTCGAGGGAGTCCGAGGCATTGGCGGAGGTGAGGCCGATGGCAGACAAGGCCGCGATGTCCGATACTTCGGAGCGCATGGCGCCGAGCCGGGCCAGAGTCTCGACATTGCCGGCGACCGTATGGGTGATGGCGCCCAGCCTGTCGATCGCGATGAGGGAGACGACGCCGAGGGCAGTCCCGAGAAGCAGCATGACCGAATAGCCGGAGAGGGCCTTGTACAAGATCCTCATATGGTCGAAGAGTCGCATAGCCGCCGTCCCGTCCTCGGAATGAGGCCGTGTGTACCGGGCGGGACTTAATGAAACTTGAACGTGGGGACCCGCGGGGGTCCCTCGTTGGGATCACGCAACGCGCTGTGGAGGGATGATGGCCTCTCGGCCGTCATCCCCGCCTGCCGAGGGTCGCCTCGGCGATCCGGTCAGCTCTTCCAGCCGCCGCCCAGCGCCTTGTAGAGCGTCACCAGATTCTGCTGCTCGGAAAGCTGCAGGCTGATCAGCGTCAGCTTCGCGCTGAAGAGCGACTCCTCTGCCACCAGGACCGTCAGATAGGCATCCACCCCGGCCTTGAAGCGCATGGTGGAGAGGTCGAAGTTCTGCTGGTCGGCCGCGACCAGCGCCTGCTGCGCGGCGATCTGGTCCTTGTAGGTAGCGCGCGCAACGAGCGCGTCCGACACGTCGTGGAAGGCCTGCTGGATCGACTTCTGGTAGTTGGCGATCTCGATCTTCTTTTCTAGTCGGGCGATGTCGAGATTGGCGAGGTTCGATCCGGCATCGAAAATCGGCACGCTGATCTGCGGCTCGAAGGCCCAACTCGCTTGCCCCGCCTTGAAGAGATTGGAGAGGCTGGCGCTCGCGGTGCCGCCGTTCGCCGTCAGCGTGATCGAGGGGAAGAAGGCCGCGCGCGCCGCGCCGATGTTCGCATTGGCAGAGAGCAGTGTGTGTTCGGCAGCGCGGATGTCCGGCCGGCGGGTCAGCAGGTCGGAGGGCACCCCGGCGGCGAGCGGCGGGAAGGCCGGTTCACTCGCGAGGAAGTTCACGGCCTCCATGCGCTGCACGACGTCGGCCGGGATGGGCGCGCCCACCAGAAGCACGAGTTCGTCCATGTCCTGCGCGACGGCCCGCTGATACTGGGCGACGCTTGCCTGGGCCGAATGCAAGGTCACCTCGGCCTGGGCGACGTCCAGCTGGGTGCTGTCGCCATGGGCGAGCAGCAACTGCGTGAGCCGCACGGAATCCGCTTCCGTCTTCACCGTGTTTTCCGCGACCGCGAGGCTCTCCCGATCGGCGAGCCAGGCGAGGTATTCGGAGACGACCTCGCCGATCAGCGTGAGCTGTGTCGCGGTGCGGGTTTCCGCATCGCTGAACACGGTCTCCCGCTGCGCCCGCGCCTTGCTGCGGATCTGGCCGAAGAGGTCCAGCTCCCAGGAGACGGCGCTGGCGCCGAGGCTGTATTCGCGCAGGCTCTGCGACTGGCCGGGCGTGCCATAGACGTCCCCCGGCGTCACCGAGCGGTCATAGCCCGCCGTGCCGTTGATGGTGGGGAACAGGCTTGCGCGGTCCACGCCATATTGCGCCTGGGCGCTCTGCACGTTGAGCGCCGCGACCCGGAGATCCCGGTTGTTCTCGAGCGCGAGGCGGATGAGATCCTGCGCCACCGGATCGGTGAAGAACTGGGACCAGCCGAGATCGGCCGCGGTCGCTCCCGTGGTGCCGGCGGAGAGAGTGGCGGGGCCGGCGGGCCACTGGTCGGCGACGCCGGAGGACGGCCGGTGATAGTCCGGGATCAGGCTGCAGGCGGAGAGGGAGAGCAGCGCAAGGCTGCCCAGAAGAAGACGGCGCATGGCTCAGGCCTCTTTCGGCGCTGTCGTGGGTTCGATCGACGGCCGCGGTTTGACGCGGAACAGACGCAGCACGACCACGAAGAAGACGGGGACGAAGAAGATGGCGAGGATGGTTGCCGTCAGCATGCCGCCGACGACGGCGGTGCCGATGGCGATGCGGCTGGAGGCACCGGCGCCGCTCGCGATCGCCAGCGGAATGCTGCCGCAGATGAAGGCGATCGAGGTCATCAGGATCGGCCGCAGACGTTCCCGCGCCGCTTCGAGCGCCGCCTCGCGCAGAGACTTGCCGTTGTCGTAGAAGGCCTTGGCAAATTCGACGATGAGGATGGCGTTCTTCACGGCGAGACCGACGGTCGTCAACATGCCGACCTGGAAATAGACGTCGTTGTCCATGTCGCGGAGGAAGGCGGCGAGGATGGTGCCGATGAGGCCGAGTGGCACCACCAGCATCACGGCAAACGGCACCGGCCAGCTCTCGTAGAGGGCGGCGAGGCAGAGCAGCACGACCACGAGCGAGATGAGATAGAGCACGTAGGTCTGCGAGCCCGAGGCCAGTTCCTCGTAGGAGAGGCCCGTCCATTCGTAGCCCACGCCTGGCGGCAGCTTGGCGATGAGCTTCTCCATCTCGGCCATGGCCTCCCCCGTGCTGACGCCCGGTGCCGGCTGGCCCTGGATTTCATAAGAGGTGATGCCGTTGTAGAGCTCGACCTTCTGCGGGCCGGAGACCCAGTGTCCGGTCATGAAGGCGCTGAAGGGCACCATGCTGCCGGCGCTGTTGCGCACATACCACTTGCCGAGATCGGACGGCAGCATGCGGCTTGTCGCATCACCCTGGACGTAGACGTCCTTCACGCGGCCGTTGCGCATGAACTGATCGACATAGTCGGAGGCGAGGGCGCCCTGGATCTGATCGTTGATGTCGGAGATCGACAGCCCATAGGCGGAGGCTTTTTCGCGATCGATGTCGAGCTTGTATTGCGGCGCGTCGCTCAGGCCATTGGGATAGACCGCCATCAGCTTGGGGTCTTGATTGGCCATGCCGAGAAGCATGTTCCGCGCCTTCAGGAAATCCTCATGGCTGAGGTTGCCGGTGTTCTCAAGCTCGATATCGAAGCCCGAGACGTTGCCGAGTTCCATGACCGCCGGCGGCTGCAGGATGAAGACCTGGCCGGCGGGATTGCCCGCAAAATGCCCCATGATGCGGCCGGCGATGGCGGCCGGGCTCTGGTCCGGGCGCGTGCGCTTGGACCAATCCGTCAGCGAGACCGCGATGAAGCCCGCATTCTGCGCCTGGCCGGCGAAGTTGAACCCGGAGACGGTGAAGATGCCCTTCACGTTGTCCTTCTCATGGGCCAGCGTCCAATCGACAACCTGCCGATTGAGGTCTTCCGTCTGTTCTGCGGTCGCACCCGGCGGCAGAGAGACCTGGCCCATGAGCAGCGCCTGGTCTTCCTGCGGCAGGAAGCCCGCGGGCAGATGCAGGAACAACCAGGCCGCGGCAAAGACGATGCCGACGAAGCCGATCATGGTGAGGAAGGAGCCGCTGATCAGGCCTCCGACGCCGCGGCCATAGCCGCGCCGCATGCGTTCGAAGCCGCGGTTGAAGAGGGCGCCGGGTCCGTTGCCCTTCATCGGGTCGTGCTTGCGGGGTTTCAGCAACGTGGCGCAGAGCGCCGGCGTCAGGATCAGGGCGACGAGCACGGAGAGGCCCATCGCCGAGATGATGGTGACGGAAAACTGCCGGTAGATGACGCCGGTGGAGCCGCCGAAGAAGGCCATGGGCAGGAAGACCGCCGAGAGTACGGTCGCGATGCCGACCAGCGCGCCGGAAATCTCTTCCATGGAGCGGAGCGCCGCTTCGCGCGGCGATAGGTTGTAGTCCTGCATCAGCCGCTCGACGTTTTCGACGACGACGATGGCGTCATCGACGAGCAGGCCGACTGCCAGCACCATGGCGAGCATGGTGAGCGTGTTGATGGAATAGCCGAGGGCGCCGAGCACGGCGAAGGTGCCGAGCAGAACGATGGGCACCGCGATCGCCGGAATGAGCGTCGCGCGGATGTTCTGCAGGAAGATCAGCATGACGATGACGACGAGGGCGATCGCCTCGGCCAGCGTCTTCACCACTTCCTCGATCGAGAGCGAGATATAGGGCGCGCCGTCGATCGGGTAGACCATCTCGAGGCCCGACGGGAACTGCTTGCTGAGGTTCGTGAGTTCGGCTTTGACGGCCTTTTCCACGCTCAGCTGGTTGGCGCCGGGGGCGAGCTTGAGCGCGATGCCCGAGGCCGGATGGTTGTTGTAGAGAGCCGTCGAACTGTAGCTCTGGGCGCCGAGTTCGACGGTCGCGACGTCGCTCAGCAGCACGCGCGATCCGTCCTGCTCCACCTTCAGCAGGATGTTGCGGAACTCGTCCGGCGTCGTCATCCGGCTGGGGCCAACGATCAGCGCATCGAGCCGTTGTCCTTTCACCGCGGGCAGGCCGCCCAACTCGCCCGAGGACACCTGGACGTTCTGCGCCTCGATCGCGCTCGTCACGTCGGAAATCGTCAGGGCGTATTTGTAGAGCTTCGCCGGATCGACCCAGATGCGCATGGCATATTCGGAGCCGAAGAGCTGATAGTCGCCGACGCCTGGAATGCGCGTCAGCGGGTTTTCGATGTTGGAGGCGATGTAGTCCGAGATGTCCTGCGCCGTCATGCTGCCGTTGGTGGAGACGAGACCCACGATCAGCATGTAGTTCTTGGTCGACTTCTCGATGGTGATGCCCTGCTGCGTCACCTCCGTCGGCAGGGTCGACTCGGCAAGCGAGACCTTGTTCTGCACCTGCACCTGGGCGATGTCGGGATCCGTGCCCTGGCTGAAGGTGAGGTCGATTTCCATCGAGCCATCCGCCTGAGCGCTGGCCGAGATGTATTCGAGCCCGTCGAGCCCGCTCATCTGCTGCAGAATGGGCCGCACCACGGTATCCGCCACCGTCTCGGCGGAAGCGCCGGGATAGGTCACCGAAACCGAGATCTGCGGGGGCGCGATGGTGGGGAATTGCGAGATCGGCAGGCGCAGGATTTCGATGCTGCCGACCAGCATGAGGATGATGCCGATAACCCAGGCAAAGACCGGGCGATGGATGAAGAAGCGCGACACTGTGCGAACTCCGGCCCTGGATCAGGACTTGCTGGCGGGGACGGGAGTCACGGCGGCGCCGTCGCGGATCGACATGAAGCCGCCGGTCGCGACGTGGTCCCCAGGCTTCAGGCCGCCGGTGACGATCCACTTGTCGCCCACCGCCTCGCCCGTCTGGATGACCTGCTCATGCACCTTGTTGTCCGCCCCGATGAGGAAGACGGTGGGATCGCCGTGGAAGTTGTGGGAGACCGCTTCCTGCGGCAGCAGGATACCGTTCTTGTTGACACCTTCGACGAGCTCCGCGCGCACGAACATGCCGGGCAGCAGCAGGTGGTCCGGATTGGGGAAAATGGCGCGAACGAGCACCGTGCCCGTTGTCTCGCTCACTGTCACTTCGGAGAACTGTAGCTTGCCGGGATGGGCATAGGTGGTGCCGTCCTCGAGTTTCAGCGTTACCTGCGCGTCGCCGTTCCCCGCATCCTGCAGCTGCCCCTGCTGCATCTCGCGCTTCAGGCGGAGCAGGGTCGTCGCCGGCTCGTTGAGCACGACATAGATCGGGTCGAGCTGGGTGATGGTGGCGAGTGCGCTGGTCTGATTGGCCGTGACGAGAGCGCCGGGGGTGACGGAAGAGGCGCCGATATGGCCGGAGATCGGGGCCAGCACCTTGGTATAGGTGAGGTTGATCTGCGCCTGTTCGAGCTGGGCCTTGGCGATCAGGATATTGGCCGCAGCTTCCTTCGCGGCAGCCACTGCATCGTCGTAATCCTGGCTGCTGATGGCATTGGCCGCGGCCAGCGGCCGGTAGCGGTTGGCCTTGGCGCGGGCCGTCGCCAGCGCTGCCTCGTCATAGGCGAGCGTCGCGCGGTCCTGATCATAGGTCGCCTGATAGGTGGCGGGGTCGATCTGATAGAGCTGCTGACCCTGGGTGACCTCGCTACCTTCTGTAAACAAACGTTTCAGGATGACGCCGGTCACCTGCGGCTCGACGGCCGAGGTGAGGATGGCCGAGGTGCGGCCGGGAAGCTCCGTGGTGCGCGTCACCGACTGCGGGGCCACGGTGACGTAGGGCACCGTGGGCGGGCCACCCTGCGGTGGACCGCCCGCGCCATGCTTGTCACAGGCGGTGAGGGCAAGCGCCGTCGCGACGAGACTGACCGTCGCCCGGAGGCCAGCACGTGATGAAAGACGAGTAACGGAAGTTAACATTCGTCACCAATCGGACAAAAAAATTTACATCAGGTGAGCGTGCGGGCGAGCAGAGCCAGCTGCCGCTCAAGGCGGGTTTCAATCACGTCCCGAGAGAGGCCGATCATCATCACGGGCTCGATCGAGCAGGCGAGGCAGTTGAGAAAGGTATCCGCGTGTAGAAACGGGTCGTCGATGCGCCACCCATCGGTTTCGACACCCTCGCGCAGAAGCTTGGCCACTTCAAGCCTGAGGGTGGAATGAAGGAACTCTTCGACGAAACGCCACTTCTGCTCGCGCTTCAACATCTCGAACTCGATGACGTTTTGGAAGAACTGCGCGCCATGGCGCGACACGTTCGTCTCGATCATGTCAGCGAAGTGACGGTTGACCGCTCGCACCAGATCCTCGATCCGCGCCCAGGCCGGCTTGCGCGCGCGAACGAGGGGGACGAGTTCGCGATGCAATTCCTCCATGAAGCGTTCGCCTACGGCCTCGACGATCGCGTCCTTGGAGGGGAAGAATTTGTACACATTGGCAGGCGACATGCGCATCTCGCGCGCGATGTCGGCAACCGTGGTGCGCCGCGGGCCGAAGCGGGAAAACAGCTCCTTCGCGGTCTCCAGGATCAGCGCGTGAGTTTCAGAACGACTTGCCATGGGGCTCCTTGGTGACGGGTGATATAATTCATCACCTTCACCTCGGTCAATTTTCTTGCCTGATCACAGATATGCAGCAGGGACGGGATTGCAATGAGATACGATCGTCTACTAAAAGAGACGACCTGCAAGGTCTTAGGAGCCGACCATGACGATCCGCCCAGCCAGGGAAGATGACCTGCCCGCTATTCTGCTGATCTACAATGAGGTGATCCGCACTTCGACTGCGGTCTACACCGAGGAGGCGGCGACTCTAGAGAGCCGCCTCGCTTGGTTCCGCGACCGGCACGTGCTGGGCTATCCGGTGCTGGTCGCCGAGGACGACGCGGGCGGCATCGCCGGCTTCTCCAGCTTTGGCGATTTTCGCCCCTGGCCGGGCTATCGCTATACGGTGGAGCACTCGGTCTATCTGCGGGAGGATTGCCGCGGGCGCGGCCTGGGTGCGGCGCTGATCACACCGCTGTTCGACGAGGCGCGGCGCTTGGGCAAGCATGTCATGGTCGCGGGCATCGACGCGGCCAATCCGGCCTCGTTGCGGCTGCACGACAAGCTCGGCTTCACGCGCGTCGGCCGCATGAACGAGGTCGGCACCAAATTCGGCCGCTGGCTCGACCTCGTCTTCATGCAGCGCATCCTGAGCGGGGGTCTGCCGGCGTGAACGGCGGGGAGGGGGACACCGAAGCCCGCATCGCCCGGCGCGTGCGGCTGGAGCGCGAGGCGCGCGGGTGGTCGCTCGCCGATCTGGCCGAACGCTCGGGTGTTGCTAAGGCCACGATCAGCAAGATCGAACGCGGTGAGATCAGCCCCACCGCCGTCACCTTGCTGAAGCTTGCGACGGCCTACGAACTGACGCTCGCGGGCCTGCTGCTTCGCGCCGAAGGGGCCGGCGAGCGCCTGTCCCGGGCGGCCGACCAGCCACTGTGGCGAGACCCCGAAAGCGGCTATTTGCGCCGGCAGATCTACAGCCGCCCCGATTTTCCCCTGGAACTGGTGCGGGTGACGATGCCGGCGGGCCGGAGCGTGACGCTGCCGGCCTCCTCCCACATCCGGCTGCGGCAATTGCTGATGGTGGAGAGCGGCGCCCTGACGCTGGCCGAAGCGGGCGGGGAGCGGCACCTGCTGGCCGCAGGTGATTGCCTGGCCTTCGGTCCGCCGGCCGACGTCACCTTCGCCAACGAGGGCGAGGAAGACTGTACCTATTACGTTTTTCTCATGCGGAGCTGACCGGCGTGACGACGATGTTCATTCAACCTTTGGCGGCCACCCCGGCCACGCTGGCGCAGCTCACCGATCTCCTGGTGGAGACGGTGGCCGCCGGCGGCTCCGTCAGCTTCATGCATCCCTTGTCGCCGGAGAAGGCGCGGGCCTTCTGGGAGCGCAGCTTCGCCGATCCGGGCAAGACCGTCTTCGGGGCCTGGATCGGCGAGGAGCTGGTGGGCACGGTGACGCTCGTCACCGGCCTGCCCGAGAATCAGCCGCATCGCGCCGAGATCGCCAAGATGATGGTGCGGGTTGCGCATCGCGGTCGCGGCTTCGCCTCGGCTCTGCTCGATGCGGCGGAGGTGGCGGCGCGCCGCGCGGGCCGCACGCACCTTCTGCTTGACACGGCAACGGACGGCGGTGCGGCCGGCCTTTACGAGCAGCACGGCTTCGTTTGCGCAGGCGAAGTGCCGGATTACGCGCTGAAGCCGCATGGTGGCCTCACCGGGACGCGCTTTTACTGGAAGTGCCTGGGTTAGACCACGAGCGGGTCGAGGGCGCGGGTATCCGCATGCTCGGAGAGGAAACGCTGCCGCCAGGCTTCCGTGATCTCATCGCGTTGTTTGGCGAAGACGTACCAACCGCTCTGGCGCCGTCGTGGCAGGCGCGGCACGCCCACATGTCGGGCGACGCGCCGCACCGCCGCGGCATCCTGCCCCTCCAGCTCTTCGTAGTCGATGCGCAGAGGCCGGATGCCGTTCCGGGCAAAATAGACGTCCCACCGTTCCCGTCGCAGCGCGAGTTCGGCGAGCAAGGCGCGGATGCGCGCACCGTCATAGACCGGTGTCGCGCGCTCTTGCGACCAGGAGGTGAATTTCTGCGAGGATTGTGCCCGATGCAGAGAGATCGCTTGGCCGAGCAGATCGCGCCGCTGCAGGGACACGAAGCAGGGCGCTGGCAGATCACGGCCGAGGTCGATGAAGGGCGCGATGCGGTCCATCGTCCAAGGGTGCAGCTTCAGGCTGAGCACGCCGTTTGGCGTAGTGCCCAGGCGCTTGGCCCAGAGGAATTGGCTCGGCACGTCCTCGGGATAGTCGTCGTAATGTTCTTTCATCCATGGCGTGTTGAAATATTCGTAGGCGCGGCCAAGCACGCCGGTTGCCGCTAGCAACTGCGCGAGATGATGCGAGCCGGTGCGCTCGTCGGTGCACAGAATGAGGGTGCGCTGCGGTTCGGGCGACTGGACGTGACGCAGGCGGCTGGTCACGGCGCGGCTGTCGAAAGCGGTCTCCGCCGCCGGCACCGGCCGTCGCAGGCGCTGGCGTAGGCGGCCGAAAAGAGGGGGTCTCATGTCTTCAATTTGTCATGAGGGCTTCCGTGCCTCAACCGGCCGATGCCGGCTGCCGTTCACATCTTCAACAGCACGATCGTGCGCGCGGGGAGATGCCGAGAAGCGCCAGGCGCAGACGAGGCCGCATATCAGAAGCGGAATGAACGCGGCGAAGATCCAGAAGCCGACACGCGCGGCCGCTCCCTCCGATGGATGCGCCGTCAAACCCGCGGCCTGGGCGACCAGTCCTGTCGCGGTCGCGCCCGCGGCATAGCTGATCCTCTGCACCGTGCTTGGCGCGCCGGCGGCAAGTGCACGTTCCGCGCGCGGCGCGAGGCCGATGATGCGGTCGATGATGGCGGGCCAGCAGAGGCCGAAACCGCCGCCCTGCAGGAGGCCGCTCGCGATGATGCCGGCGAGGGAGCCCGCGGGCACGCTGATGGCAAAACCCAAGACGCCGCCGACGATCATGCAGGCGCCCAGGCGAATGAGACGAGGCGCCGCTGTCGCGGGCTGGGCCGCAATACTGACCGAGGTGAGGCTCCAGGCGATCGACTCGACGGCGAGGACATAGCCCGCGGTCAGGCTGTCCACACCCATCCTCTGCGTCATGAGGAAGGGGCCATAGATCGCGAAACCCGTAGTGCCGGCAGACAGGGCGAAGATCATGAGCAAGCCCGCGCCGAGCGGCGATCGGGCGGCAAGCAGCGCCCGCGGCAGCAGGGACGCTGGTGCGGCCCGGTCGGCACGGGCTGCGGCATAGAGCAGCAGAAGACCGGCCGCGCCGAGACCGAGCGAGAGCAGGCGGCGCGTGCTGACGCCGGCCTCGGCAATGCAGCCTGTCGCTCCCATCAAAAGCAGCAGCGGCAGCCAGGGCAGACGGATGGAGGCGAGGCGGCCGCCATCTGGCCTGTCGCGCGGCAGGAAGACCAGTCCCGCCAAGCCAAGCCCCGCCGCCTGCACGGCGAAGGCGGCAAAGGCGAGACGCCAATCTCCGGCATCCGCCAGCACCCCGCCGATGAGAGGGCCCAGCAGCGCGCCGACGCCCCAGATGGCGGAGGTGATGCCGATCAGCCGCGTCCAGAGCGGCTGGGGGAAGAGCCTTTCGATGGCGAGATAGCTCAGCGACAGCAACATGCCCCCGCCGAGGCCTTGCGCAAGCCGCCCGATGAGAAGCAGCGCCATGCTGGGGGCGAGCATGCCCAGAAGGCAGCCGAGGGCGAAGAGCCATGCACCCGCAAGCAGCATGGCGCGGATGCCCATGCGCAGGCTGACGGCGGCCGCCACGGTGCCTGCCAGGATCGAGCCGCATTCATAAAGTGCGAGGCTCCAGCTGATATAGGGTAAGCCGCCGATATCGGCGACGAC
Source organism: Acidisoma sp. 7E03 (assembly GCF_054665075.1). Lineage (NCBI taxonomy): Bacteria > Pseudomonadati > Pseudomonadota > Alphaproteobacteria > Acetobacterales > Acidocellaceae > Acidisoma > Acidisoma sp. 7E03. The sequence continues at coordinate 167,897 of NZ_BAAFHE010000001.1, read as the reverse complement.
CTGAGGCATGATGGTTGCCGAGACAAGCGTATCGGCCGCGTGCAGCCAGACACCGAGGCAGAGCAACAGGAAGCGTCCGAGAAGTCCCGACCGCCAAAGATCCTGCCAAATTCCTTCGCGTTTCATCCAGTGCCTCGTCCGTTTCATGGCCGCGGCACCTTCGCTACAACCTCAACCATGGTTGAGGTAAAGGGGGAATCGGATGGTCGGTGAACTGAGCGTCGGCGCGGTTGCGGAACGCAGCGGTCTCGCGGTCTCGGCCGTTCATTTCTATGAGCGCCGCGGCTTGATCCGCAGCCTGCGCACGGCCGGCAACCAGCGCCGCTATGATCGCGACGTGCTCCGTCGGCTCGCGGTCATCCAGGTGGCGCAAGAGCTGGGCATTCCGCTGGCGGAAGTACAGACGGTCTTCGCCGGTCTGCCGGAAGGGCGAAGCCCGACGCGCCGGGACTGGGCTGTGATCTCCCGCGTCTGGGCGGAGGATCTTGATCGCCGGATCGCGCTCCTGCAGCGCTTGCGGCGGGATCTCGCGAATTGCATCGGTTGTGGCTGCCTGTCCCTCGGCCATTGCGCCATGTTCAACGGCGAGGACATCCTGGCGGCCGAAGGGGTCGGGGCGGTGCGCCTGAAGCGCCGTGGACGACGGTCGCAAAAAAAGCCGTGACGGTTGCCCGCCACGGCCTTTCAGGTCGTCGATGATCGGTCCGCTTACGCGCTCGCGGTCTCGGCGGCGCGGTCGGCGCGCTTGCGCGCATTCGGGTCGAGATGGCGCTTGCGGATGCGCACGGCCGTCGGCGTCACCTCCACCAACTCGTCGTCCTCGATATAGGCGATCGCCTGTTCGAGCGACATGCGGCGCGGCGGGATCAGCAGCATCGCCTCGTCCTTGCCGGCGGCGCGGATGTTGGTGAGCTTCTTTTCCTTGATGACGTTGACGTCGAGATCGTTCTCGCGGCTGTGCTCGCCCACGATCATGCCGACATAGACCTTGTCGCCCGGATCGACGAAGAGCGTGCCGCGCTCCTGCAGATACCACAGCGAATACTGCACGGCCTCACCGTCTAGGTTCGAGATCAGGCTGCCGTTGCGGCGGCCCTCGATCGGACCCTTCCAGGGACCGTAGCCCGCGAAGAGGCGGTTCATGATGCCGGAACCGCGGGTATCGGTCAGGAATTCCGAGTGGTAGCCGATGAGGCCACGGCTCGGCATGCGGAAGGTGAGGCGCACCTTGTCACCGCCCGAGGGGCGCATGTCCTGCAGCTCGCCCTTGCGGCGGCTCATCTTCTCCACGACGACGCCGGTATAGGGCTCGTCCACGTCGACCAGCACGTCTTCCATCGGCTCTTCGCGCTCGCCGGTCTCTTCGTTGATGCGCGTCAGCACGCGGGGGCGGCCGATGGTCAGCTCGAAGCCTTCGCGGCGCATCGTCTCGATGAGCACGCCAAGCTGGAGTTCGCCGCGGCCGGCGACCTCGAAGGCGTCGGTTTCGTTGGACATCGTGACCTTCAGGGCGACGTTGCCCTGAATTTCATGCATCAGGCGGTCGCGGATCTGGCGGGAGGTGACCTTCTTGCCCTCACGGCCGCCGAGTGGCCCGTCATTGACGCGGAAGGTCATGGAGAGGGTCGGCGGATCGACCGGAATGGCCTGGATCGGCGTCGTCAGGTCCGGCGCCCCGATGGTGTCCGGAATGGTCGCATCCGTGAGGCCGGCAATGGCGATGATGTCGCCCGCCTGGGCTTCTTCCACGGGCACCCGGTCGAGGCCGGAGAAGGACATGAGCTTCGTCAGGCGGCCGGTTTCCACCACCGTGCCGTCGGCGCGCAGCACCTTCAGCGGCATGTTCAGGCGGGCGCGGCCCTGCTCGATACGGCCCGTCAGCACGCGGCCGAGGAAGTTGTCGTAATCGAGGATCGAGGCGAGCATCGCGAAGGGCGCGTCGAGATCGACCTTCGGCGCCGGCACGTGGCTGATGATGAGGTCGAAGAGGGGGGAGAGGTCCTTGCGGGCGCCTTCCACCTCGGCATCCGCCCAGCCCTGGCGGCCGGAGGCGAAGAGCGTCGGGAAGTCGAGCTGTTCCTCATTGGCGTCGAGAGCGGCGAAGAGGTCGAAGACCTCGTTGTGCACCTCGTCCGGCCGCGCGTCCTGGCGGTCGATCTTGTTGACGACGACGATCGGGCGAATGCCGCGGGCGAGCGCCTTGCCCAGCACGAACTTGGTCTGCGGCAGCACGCCCTCGGCCGAATCGACCAGAAGGATCGCACCGTCCACCATGCTCAGGATACGCTCCACCTCGCCGCCGAAATCGGCGTGGCCCGGGGTGTCAACGATGTTGAGGCGGGTGTTCTTCCAGACCACGCTGGTGGTCTTGGCGAGGATGGTAATGCCGCGCTCACGCTCGAGGTCGTTGCGGTCGAGCGCCCGCTCGGCCACCTGCTGGTGCTCGCGGAAGGTGCCGGACTGCTTGAGCAGCGCATCGACGAGCGTGGTCTTCCCGTGGTCGACGTGGGCGATGATGGCGATGTTACGAATGTCCATGACGTCTTCCGGTTGGGGCCCGGCCAGAGCGATCGCGGCAGGGCGGCAGTACGCTAAACGCCCCGCCGGTGGCGGTGGACCGCCAGGGGCAGGGCGCTATGTTGCGGCGCACAGATAACCGAATGCGCCGCGAGAGGCGAGGATAAAGCGCAGGCGCCGCCCGCGTTGAGCGGGCGGGGGGCATGCGCGGGGAGGTGTCGCCGGCGGCGATTACCTCAGATGCGCGTCGTCTGCGTCGCCATGGGCGTCGAGGGCGAGATTCACCAAGCGGTGAATGGCCTCGGAGCGGTCCTCGATGTGATGGGCGGCAGACCAGCTGTCGATGGCGCGGGCTTCGTCGGCGGAGACGGTCAGCGACACCTGCTCGCCCAGCCCGGCGTCGCGGTGATCGTCCGAACGGTCAACCATGGGAAATAGTCTCCTGAAATCACAGATGCGCAGAAGATAGTCGCACCTGTCCGCCGACTGATGTGAAAAAAGCCGATGGCTGGGCTGTGGTTGAGCGCGCAAGCAGCAGGCGCCGGAAATCCCTCAAGATCAGCGCTTTTCACGGGTCTGTGAGCGCGACGGCCGGTGCTTCCGCCATGCTCGCGTCACATTCCCCGCTAAACTATTGGCCCCACCATTCAGCGTTTGCGGAAGCGGGCGACGAAGAAGCCATCCAGGCCGCCGTGATCGGCCCAGAGGCCGGGATGCGTGCGCAGAAAACCCTCCGGCGTCAGGCCTTTTTCCAGGGTCGGCACCTCCGCCGGCGCGAAGGGCTCGACCGTGAGCGGCAGGCGGCCGAGAGCGGCGCGGGCGCGCTCGATTCCCTCCTCAGGCTGGAGGGAGCAGACGGCATAGACGAGGCGGCCGCCCGGCTTGAGCATGCCGACGGAGGCCGTCAGCAGCCGGTCCTGAGTCTCCGTCAAAGCCACGAGGTCGCCGCGCTGCTTCAGATAGGGCACGTCGGGATGGCGGCGGATGGTGCCCGTCGCGGAACAGGGCGCATCCAGCAGCACGGCGTCGAGCGGGGCGGGTGGCGCCCAGCTGCCGGCATCGGCCTGGATCGTCTCCGCCGTGAGATGCAGGCGGCTGAGATTTTCGACGAGCCGGCGCAGGCGCTGTGGCCGCAGCTCGATCGCCCAGACCCGGGCGCCGGTCGCGGCCATCTGCGCTGTCTTGCCGCCTGGCGCTGCGCAGAGATCGGCCGCGGTCTCCCCCGGCTGGAGATGCAGCAGGGCGGCGGGCAGGGAGGCCGCCGCATCCTGGACCCAGAAGTGGCCTTCGGCGAAGCCGGGCAGTTCGGCGACCCTGGTGCCGGCCGGGAAGCGCAGCGAACCGGTGGGCAGCATCACCCCGCCCTCCGGCGCCTCTGTCCCTGGCAGCAGGCTGAGGTCGAGCGGTGCCTCCTGATAATGCGCGGTCGCGATGGCGCGCGCCTCGCGTCCCCAGGCGGACCACAGCCAGGCCGGCGTATCGAGCCGCGGCCCGTCCAGCTCCTCCAGCGCCGCTGCGCCGTTTTCCGAGACGCGGCGCAGAACCGCATTCACGAGGCCCGCGAACTTGTCGAAGCCCCGCCCACGCGCGAGGCCGACGGCCGTCGCGACCGCGGCATGGGCCGGCGTGTCGAGGAAGAGCAGCCCGGCCGCGCCGAGGCGCAGGATGTGCATCACCCCGTCGGGCGGCGTGCGCTTGAGGTAAGGCTCCAGCAGCGCGTCGATCGTGCCGCGCCGGCGCAGCGCTGCCGCGGCCAGCCGATGGGCGGCCGCGCGGTCGCGCGGCTCCATGGCGGGCAGCTGGTCGAGCGCTTCATCCAGTGGGCGGCGGCGATCGAGCACAGCCGAGAGGAGGGCGAGGGCGGCGGACCGGGTTGGGTCGGCCGTGAGGAGAGAGGGTCTATCGTCGTGCTTCACACCCGCCCTATACCGCGTTCGGGCAATTGCGACCTGCGCGAAGCACGCTATGAAGACCGGCCGCAAAGAGAAGGCTGCCCATGGACCCGATTCACGCCATCGTCATCGCCATCGTGCAGGGCGCGACCGAACTCTTCCCGGTCAGCAGCCTGGGCCATGCGGTGGTCCTGCCCGCGCTGCTCGGCTGGCGGCTGGACGAGCATGCGAGTGCCTTCCTGCCCTTCCTCGTCATGCTGCACGTCGGCACGGCCGCCGCCTTGCTCGTCTTCTTCTGGCGCGACTGGTGGCAGATCCTGAAGGGCCTCGTCGGCGCCGGAACGGCGCACGAGGTCTCGGAGGCGCGGCGCGTCTTCCTGCTCATCGTCGTCGCCACCATCCCCGCGGTTATCGTCGGCGGCCTGCTGGAACATCTTCTGCGGCGGATTTTCGAGACGGCGCTGATCGCCGCCATCTTCCTCGTCCTCAATGGCCTGCTGCTGCTGGTGGGGGAGCGCTTTAAAGCGAGCCTGCGGGAGACCCGGGCGCTTTCCTCCCTGCGGCCGGTGGACGCCTTCGTCATCGGCTGCTGGCAGTGCCTGGCGCTCATCCCGGGCCTGTCGCGCTCGGGCGCGACCATCCTGGGCGGGGTGCTGCGCGGGCTGGACCATGAGGATTCGGCCCATTTCTCCTTCCTGATCGCCCTGCCCATCATCGTCGCCGCCGCCGTGCTGGAGGTGCCGAAGCTGATGCATGCCCATGCCGCGCAGGGCGCCATGGGGCTCGCGCTGCTCTCGGCGGTGGTCGCCGGGGTCACGGCACTGGCCAGCACGGCCTTCCTGATGCGCTGGTTCCGTGGCCACGACAAATGGGCGATGACGCCCTTCGCCCTCTATTGTGTGGTGGCTGGTCTCTTCAGTGTGGGATTCCTGCTCATCGCGGGGTAGAAGCCGGGCATGATCAAGCAGCTGTTACTCGGGGCCGGCCTTGCTCTCGGGCTTGCCGTGCCGCAGGGCCGGGCAGCCGAGCCGGCGCCGCCCCATCCCGTCAACATGGCGGCCGCCCCGATCGGGCGCATGGCGCTGCCCTGGTGGCGCACCCGCTTCGAGCACAGCCTGGCGCGCGTGCGGGAAGGCCATGTCGGCCTCGTCTGGCTCGGCGACTCGATCACCCAGAATTGGGAACTGGCGGGGCCGCAACCCTTCGCCGACTACCGCCCGGTCTGGGAGCACTTCTATGGCGACCGCGCCGCCGTTAACATGGGCTTCCGCGGCGACACGACGGCGAGCGTGCTGTGGCGGCTGGATCACGGCGAGATCGACGGCATCTACCCCAAGGTGGTCATCCTGCTGATCGGCGCGAACAACTTCGGCCATACTCATTGGGACGCGGACGAGACCCTGGATGGCATCAACGCCATCGTCCATACCCTACGCCGCAAACTGCCCGACACGCAGATCCTGCTGCTCGGCGTGCTGCCCAGCGCGCGGTCGGCCTGGATCACCGAGAACACGCAGATCCTCAACGCCCATCTGCAACGGGTCTACGCGGACAAGTCCCACGTGACCTTCCTCAACCTCGGCTATCTCTTCTACAAGAACGGCCGGCTCGATCGTGGCCTGTATCTCGATCCGCATGAGGCGGTGGCGGCGAGCCACGAGCCGGGGGTGACGACGGCAACCGTCGCGAGCGTCGCGCTGCATCCCGATGCCCAGGGCATGGCGCTGATCGCCAATGCCATCGAGCCGACGCTGCACCGGCTGATGGGCGATCGGGACCATCGCCGGCTTCCCGCGGGCTGACGCCTCGCTCCGTTTGAGGGATAACTAAGCGCTTCCAACCAGCCGCCGGCGGCGCGCATGGCGCGCCGCCTCGCCCCAGGCCAGCCAATCGTCCAAGGCAAAGGTGCAGGCGGCAGCGAGCCGGTTGCGAAAGCGCCGGTAGGGCGGCGCTTGCTCCAGCCGCCGGATGGCCGGTAGCGGCACGCCGCGGGCGGCGCAGTCTTGCACCATCGCCGCATAATCCTGCTCGAACCGGGCCTCCGCCCAGGCGACGAGCGCGCGATCATAGGTCAGCATCGCCTCCAGCTCGGCGGCGAGGGCCGCGTCCGGCTTCGCTCTTTGACCCTCACCCGAGACGTTGAGCTGGTGATAGGAGAGGTGATCCCAGCCGAGACGGTAGGCGAGCAGCCGCAGCGAATCATCGAAACGCTCGGTGCTGCCCAGCACGGTCATTGCCGCGAAGGTCCGCTTGGCGTGGTCCAGATGCGCGGGCGTGAGCGGCCCGCGGAAATGATGGGCCGCGAAGCGCGTCTGCGGATTGTCGGCGTCGCAGCCGTCGAACTCGGCCTGGCGGGTGAGGAAGAGGCGCACGGCTTCCGGCGCCGTCATCGCAAGCCCGCGGGCCGCGAGCTCCGTTTCGAAAAATTGGCGTCGCGCCGGGCAATCTCCCCGATGACGCAGCATATGGGCGAAGCGTGAGAGTAGAACGGCCTGAGGATCGCGGTAGAAGGTGATGAAGGCAGTCTGCGGCGGCGGCACCCCGTCACGACAATAATGGTCATAGGGGGCGTGGCCGGAGACGAAGGCAAAGCCACGGCGTTGCAAGAGCGCGAGGTCGGGCCGGCGGCGGCGCATCAGGTAGCTCGCCTTGTAGCCGATGCGGTCGCTCAGCGCCCGGAACAGGCTGGTGCCGGCGGTCTTCGGGCAATGGCAGAAGACGAGCGTGCGGAAGCGGCGCGGCGTCGGGCGGGGCAGTCGCTCGGACAGGGTGGCGCGATGCGGGGCGGGGACCATCGCGAGGGCGAGCAGCACGCCCGCGGCCAGGAAGCCGACCTGGTCGAGATAGCCGACATAGGCCATCCGGTTCGGAATGAGATCGATGGGAGACAGCCAATAGGCGGGCCCGATGAGCAAAGCGAGCTTTGCGCGCCAGCAATCCAGGGAGAAGAGCGTATGGCGGCCGAAGAGGGCGAGTTCGAGCCGGCCGCGATAGATTGCGGCCTGCAGCACCGTTTCTGCCCAGGAGAGCCATCCCGCCAGCATGGCAGCGACCGTCGTTATTTTGGTGGACAGTTCCTCGGGAAGGGCCGGAACGTCAATGTCTAAAAATGGTCGTTGCCTCGAAGAAACCAGGCGGTCTCGATCGTGCCGGTCAGAGCCAGCCGCGCATCTTGAACCAGATCAACGGCAAAACCGCCGACAGCAAAATCATGGTCAGGCCATAGGGATAACCCCAGGCCCAGTTCAATTCCGGAATATCCTTGAAATTCATGCCGTAGATGCTGGCGATGAGCGTCGGCGGCACGCCGACGACGGAGACCACCGTTAGCACCTTGATGATGTTGTTCTGCGCGTTGTTGATGAGACCAAGCGTCGCATCGAGGAGGAACTGCAGCTTGCCGTTGAGGTGGCCATCGTAATCCGTGAGCGACAGGATGTCCTGCCGGAGGGACTTGATACGGTCGCGGCCCTCGCGGTCGATCCAGGGCGCGGCGATCTGCGCCACATAGGGCAGGATGCGGCCGACACCGAGCAGGCTGTCCCGGATGCTGGACATGAGGTCCGCCGTGCGGCCGAGGCGCTTGAGCACGCTCTGCAATTCGTTGTCGAGCTTCCGGCCATGGCTCGCGCCCTGGCGGGTTTCGAGGAAGATCTGCTTCGAGACCGAGTCCAGCTCGTCACGCATGTTTTCGAGCAGATCCGACAGCCGGTCGCTGATCGCCTCGAGCAGGGACAGAAAGATGTCGATCGGCTCGTGCGACTGCATGGGCTTGCGGTGCTGGGCATCGAGGAAGTTGTGGAAGGCCCGGCTGCGGTTGAAGCGGATGGTGACAAGACGCTCGCGGCTGAGAATGAAGCCGATCGGCCGCACGTCCGCGGGCATGCCCTCCATCTTGGACACCAGCGGCATGCTGAGGTAGATGGCGCTCCCGTCGTAATAGAGACGGCTGGAGGTCTCGATTTCGGACAGTTCGTCTTCCGTCGATATGCTGAAACCGGTGGCCGTCTCCACCCGCGCCTTTTCCTCGTCGGTCGGTTCGAAAAGGTCGATCCACTGCGCCTCGGCGAGGTCACCGTCCGGCGGAAAATCGCAGAGGGGTTGCCCCTCGCGGGCGGCATAGGCGCCGAGCATGAGCGATCCTTTGGTGATTAGGCGAGGAAAAACAGCAGGATAGTCAGCTTGCTGCCGACCGCAACGTGACAGACGATGACAAGATGGCGTCAAGGACCAGAAACGGAACTCCATGACTAGCACGATCGTGATTTCTGATCTCCGACAGTGCCCGAGCTTCCTCGATGTCGTGGCCGATCGGCTGTGGCACGCCTGGTGGCACGACAGCTCTTACGACCTGCCGAATTTCCGTCTCCTGGTCGCGCAGGCGCTGGAGGATGGGCCGCTCCCGCGTGTCTTCGTGGCCCATGAACAGGGGCGCTTTCTCGGCACCGCCTCTGCCATCCGGGACGATCTGGACCTGCGGCCGCAGTATCAGCCCTGGGTCGCCGGGGTCTGGGTGGAAGAAGCGGCCCGCAGCCGCGGCCTCGGCCGCCTGCTGGTCGGCCGCGCGGCAGAGGCGATCTTCGCCGCAGGCTTCCCGCGCGCCTATCTCTATGCGGGTGCCCACCGTGTCTCTTTCTATACCGGGCTCGGCTGGCAGGTGCTGGAGGAAGGCGTGGGGCCGGAGCAGGTGACGGTCTTCGTCCTGCCGGCCCCGGGGTGACCCTCTACGAATAAGGCGGCTTGGTATGGCCAGCGGGCGACAGGGTGAAGACCTCGCAGCCGGTCTCGGTGATCCCGATCATGTGTTCGAACTGCGCTGACAATCCGCGGTCGCGCGTCACCGCGGTCCAGCCGTCGTCGAGGATCTTCACGTCCGGCCGGCCGGTGTTCACCATCGGCTCGATCGTGAAGAACATGCCGGGGCGCAGCTTGGTGCCCGAGCCCGGACGGCCGTAATGAAGCACGTTCGGCGGCTCGTGGAAGCGCCGGCCGATGCCATGGCCGCAGAAATCCCGCACCACGCTGAAGCGCTGTCCTTCGACATAGGTCTGGATGGCATGGCCGATGTCGCCCAGCGAGCGGCCGGGCTTTGCTTCGGCCAGGCCGATCATCAGGGATTCGTAGGTCACATCGATCAGGCGCTTGGCCTTGGTATTGGCGGTGCCGGCGATGTACATGCGGCTCGTGTCGCCGTACCAGCCATCGAGGATCACGGTGATGTCGATGTTCAGGATGTCGCCGTTCTCGAGCTTCCGAGGCCCCGGGATGCCATGGCAGACGACATGGTTGATCGAGGTGCAGATCGACTTCGGATAGCCACGATAGTTCAGCGGCGCCGGCACGGCGTTATGCGCCAGGATGAAGTCGTGGCAGAGCTGGTCCAGCTCATCCGTGGTGACGCCGGGCACAACGTGCGGCGCGATCATGTCCAGCACTTCGGCCGCCAGCCGCCCGGCCGCGCGCATGCCCGCGAAATCTTCCGGGTTGTAGATCGTAATTCGTCGCGCGTCCGCTTCGCCGTCCATCGTCTCGTCTCCGCCAGCCGGGAACCCCCGGCCTCAATCGAGGGAGAATGCGCAAAGCCGGACCGCTGGTGCAAGCGTTGCGCAGGCAGGGCAGGCGCGCCACGGCGGGCGCCGGATGCCGCTGCTCCGTCCATGCCAAGCTTGCCGCAGGGTTAAGTTGCTCCCTGGCCGCGCCTCTGGCAGAGAGCGCTGATGCGCCGCCGCACCCTTCTGCACACGATTCCCGCCGCCTCGGCCACCCTGCTTCTCGGAAGCGCCGGGGCCGCAGAGGCTGACAGCTTCAACGCTTTCCTGGTCGAGGTCGACCGGATGGCGGCGGCGAAAGGCGTGAGCTACCAGACCCGCTATGCCGCGTTGCGCAATCTGCAGCCGAATCAGGACGTGATCCGGCTGAACGGTCATCAGCCAGAATTTACCCAGACCTGGGTTCAGTATTCTCAAAAGCGCCTGTCGCAGGCGCGCATCGATGCCGGGCGGCAGAACGACGCCGCCTATCGGGCCGTCCTTGCCTCCGTCCGCGCCCGCTTCGGGGTCGATTCGGGCGTCATCATGGGGATCTGGGGGCTCGAGACCAATTACGGCAGCTACACCGGCGGCTATTCGGTGGTGCAGTCGTTGGCGACCTTGGCCTGGAGCAGCCAGCGGCGGGTCTATTTCCGTAACGAGCTGATCTCTGCACTGCAGATCATCGACAGCGGCGCGGTGACACCGCAAGGCATGACGGGAAGCTGGGCGGGTGCGATGGGCCAGCCGCAGTTCATGCCGAGCGTCTACCAGAAGCTCGCCGTCAGCTATGACGGGCAGAGCCGCCCGAACATCTGGACCAGCGTGCCAGACAGCCTGGCCTCCATCGCCAATTACCTGCGCGGCTCCGGCTGGCATCTGGGCGAAGCCTGGGGCGAGGCGGTGGTGCTGCCGCCGGAGGTGAACCGCCAGGCCTATGCGCCGGATCAGGTCCTGCCTCTGTCGCGTTGGATCGGCTATGGCGTACGCCGCCTGCCGCGCCATCCGGCGGTGGCCTTGGCGACGCCCACACGGCTGGTCCTGCCGGACGGTCCGGGTGGCGCGGCCTTCCTCGTCTATCCCAATTTCAAGGTGATCCGCCGCTACAACCCCTCCGATTACTACGCGCTCTCGGTGGGGCTGCTCGGCGACCTCGTGACCGCATGATCTCCATCCCGTTCCAGGGACGCGCCCTGGCGCTTGCGCTCGTGGCCGCCGGCTTGGCCGGCTGCATGAACCAGGGGCCGGCCCTCGTCTCCAACCCCCATTACACGATCGGCCAGGGCTATCAGGCCGGCGGCATCTGGTACTATCCGAGCGAGGATTTCGGCTACGATCGCACCGGCCTCGCCTCCGTCATCACCGACGACACGCCGCGCAACACGGCGGATGGCGAGATCTACGATCCGCAGGCGATGGCCGCGGCGAGCCCCACGCTGCAGCTTCCCGCGATCGTCCAGGTGACGAATCTCCAGACCGGGCGCCAGCTGCTGCTGCGGGTGAACGATCGCGGGCCGGACATGCCGGGCCGCATCCTGGCGGTGACGCCCCGTGCCGCGCGGCTGCTCGGCATCCCCGAAGACGGCGCCTCGGAAGTCCGCGTGACGGTGCAGAAGGCCGCGAGCGAAGCGCTCGCCGACAGTCTCGGCGGCGGCATCCAGATCAAGGCCGCCCCGGTCGGCAGTTTCCAGGCCGCGAGCCTGGCGCCGCCGCCTGGTGTCGCCCAGGCCGGCGGCAGCCAGGTGCAGCAGAGCGATCGCGCGAACCTTCCGCAGGCGACGCAGACGGTGCCGCCGCTGCGCCTGCCCGAGCAACTGACCCAGGTGCCGCCGAGCCCCGGCGCCCTCTACATCCGCTCCGGCAGCTTCGGCCGCAGCTATGATGCCTTCCGCCAGGCGGCCCGGCTGTCCGGCCTGCCCAATCCCCATGTCATCACCTTCTCCGATGGCGCGCGCATGCTCTATGGCGTGCAGACCGGCCCCTATCTTTCGGTGCCGCAGGCCGACCAGGCGCTTTCCTCCAGCCTTGCGGCCGGCGCCGTGGACGCCGCCATCATCGTGCAGTAAGGCGGGCCGCGCCTTCCGGCCCGCGCTCGCTCAGAACGGACATGCTCATGAACACTCGCCGCTTTCTGCTTCTCTCGGGCGCTGCCTTGACCAGCCTGTCCGCCGTACCCGCTTGGGCTAAAAGCAAAAAGGCGAAGGCTCAGCCGGCGGCACCCGCCGCTTCCAGCGAGGACGGCAGCCCGGCGACGAGCGGCCCCTCCAACCCCGGCCCGGCCGATACGCCGATCGGCCCCGTGGATGTGCTGGCGAGCCATGCCATCATCGTGGATTTCAACACCGGCGCCGTGCTGCTGACGCGCAACGCCGATGACCCGAGCCCGCCCTCTTCGCTCACGAAGCTGATGACCATCTACATCACCTTCAAGCAGCTGAAGGAGGGCAAGCTGCATCTCAGCCAGACCTTCCACATCAGCCAGCACGCCTGGAAGATGGGCGGCAGCCGCATGTTCATCCAGGTCGATACCGACGTCACGATCGAGGACCTGATTCGCGGCATCTTCGTCGATTCCGGCAATGACGCGGCGGTCGCCCTGGCCGAGGGCATCGCCGGGTCGGAAGACGCCTTTGCCACCATGATGAACGAGCAGGCCCAGAAGCTCGGCATGACGCATTCGCACTTCGTCGATGCCTCGGGCTGGCCGGCGGACAATCACTATATGTCGGTGCGCGACATCGCGACGCTCTCGGCCGCCATCATCCGCGATTTCCCGGAATACTATCATTATGCGGGCGAGCAGACCTTCACCTACAACAAGATCACCCAGCCGAACCGTAACCCTCTGGTCGCCGCCGGCATCGGCGACGGCCTCAAGACCGGCCACACGCAGGAGGGCGGCTATTCCGAGGCGGGCACGGCGGAGCGCAACGGCCGCCGCGTCATCGTGGTGCTGAACGGCCTGCCGACCTGGAATTCCCGCGTCACGGAATCGAAGCGCCTGCTCGACTGGGCCTTCAATAATTTCGAGGACGTGCCGCTCTTCTCGGCCGGGCAGAAGGTGACGGAAGCGCCGGTCTGGCTCGGCGAGGCGCCGTCCGTCGGCCTCACCGTCGAGCACTCGGACCTCGTCACCCTGCCGATGGGCTGGAAGCAGAGTGTGAAGGTCGCGGCGGATTACGCGGCCCCCGTGCCGGCACCCATCGCCGCGGGCCAGCAGATCGGCACCATTACTCTGACCGGCACCAACATCCCGCCGGGCCAGGCCTCGCTCACCCAGCCGCTCGTCGCCATGAACGCGGTGCCGCGCCTCGGCCTCCCTGGCCGCGCGCTCGCCCGTCTCAAGCACTTCGTCACGGGCCGCTGACCGTGACCCGGGAAGCGCCGCGCGCCCCGGGCTGCTTCATCGTCTTCGAAGGCGGGGACGGGGCCGGCAAGGGCTCGGCCCTGGCTGCGGCTGCCGCGGCCCTGCGTGCCGAGGGGCGGGAGGTGCTGACGACGCGCGAGCCCGGCGGCACGGAGGAAGGCATGGCGCTACGCGCCCTGCTGCTGTCGGAAGCCGGCCGCGTCTGGGACCAGGGGTCTGAACTGCTGCTGATGACGGCGGCGCGCGTGCAACACGTCAAGCGCGTCATCCGCCCGGCCGTGGCCGCGGGCCAGATGGTCCTCTGTGACCGCTACCTTGGCTCGACGCTCGCCTATCAGGGCGGCGGCCGTGGTCTGCCCGCCGCGCTGATCCTGGGGCTGCATCGGGATTTCGTGGAGGATTACCGGCCGCACCTCACCGTGCTGCTGGACGTGGCGCCCGAGGTCGCGCTGGCGCGCAGCCGCGCGCGGCTTGCCGCGGCCGGGGCGGACGAAGGGCGCTTCGAATCGCTCGATCTCGCCTTCCACCAGCGGGTGCGTCAGTCCTTCCTCGACCAGGCCGCCGCCGACCCCGCGCGCCATCTGGTGATCGACGCCGCGCCACCCCTGGCCGAGGTGCAGGAGCGGCTGCTCGCGCAGCTGCAGGCCTGGCTCCAGACCAACCCCCAGAGATAGGATAGAGAGACACGATGCGCCGTTATCTTGCCCCCGCCGCCGCAGCCCTCCTTCTGGCCCTGTCTGCCGCGCCACTCGCGACGCAGGCCTTCGCGGACTCGGCCCCGCCCGGCTTCACCACCCTCTCCGACGGCGTGATGATGCATGACGATACGGTGGGCACCGGCGCCACCGCCCAGTCCGGCCACCTCGTCACCGTGCAATATACCGGCTGGCTCTACGTGAACGGCCAGAAGGGGCAGAAGTTCGACAGCTCCTACGACCACGGCCAGGCCTTCAAATTCGTGCTGGACAACGGCCAGGTCATTCCGGGCTGGGATGCCGGGGTGCAGGGCATGAAGGTGGGCGGCGAGCGCACGCTGATCATTCCGCCGGACCAGGCCTATGGCGATCAGGGCGCGGGGAGTGCCATTCCGCCCGGCGCGACGCTGATCTTCGACATCACGCTCGTGGGGACCAACTGACCGCGCCGCTACCGCGCGAAAACCCGGACCTGCTCGGCCATGAGACGGCCGAGCGGCTCTGGGGTCAGGCGCGCGCCAGCGGCCGGCTGCACCATGCCTGGCTGATCACCGGCAGCGAGGGGATCGGCAAGGCGACGCTCGCCTATCGTCTGGCGCGCGGCCTTCTGGCGGGGCGCGCCCCCGGCGAGAGCCTGCAGATGGACCCGGCCGATCCGGTCTTCCGCCGCGTCGCCGCCGGCACCCATGCCGGGCTGATGACGGTGGAACGCGGAACGGACGAGAAGACCAAGCGCCAGCGCCGCGAGATCGTGGTGGATGAGGTGCGCGAGGTCTCGCAGTTCCTGCGCCGCACGGCGGGCGAGGGGACGTATCGTGTCGTCATCGTCGACGGCGCGGAGCACATGAACACCAATGCCGCCAATGCGCTCTTGAAGCTGCTGGAAGAGCCGCCGGCCGGCGCCCTGCTGCTGCTCGTCTGCCATGCGCCGGGCCTGCTGCCGACGACGATTCGCAGCCGCTGCCGCCGCCTGCGCCTGGCGCCGCTGCCGGACGAGACGGTGCAGACCCTGATGGACCGCTATGCGCGGGAGATCGTCGCCGAAGATCGCGCGGCCATGGCGCATCTCGGCGAAGGCTCGATCGGCCGGGCGCTGGCGCTCGCGGAAGGCGAAGGGCCGGCCATGGCCATCGAGGTGAGGCGGGTGCTCGAGACCTTCCCGCGCGGCACCGCGGCCCTCGCCGTCGCCGATCAGGTCGGGCGGGAGGAGGCGAGCTTCTCCCTCTTCATGGATCTGCTGCGCCATGCCGTCGCCGGGGTGGTGCGCAAAGGGGCGCGCGGCACGCCGGACAGCCATCAGGCCGTGCTCCTGACCCGCCGTTCCATTGAGGGCTGGGGTGAGGTATGGCAGGCCCTGACGCAAATCCAGGATGAGACGGAGCGCTTTGCCCTCGACCGCCGCCAGGCGGTGCTGGCGGGGCTGAGCCTGATGGCAGGAACATGACCGAACGCTTCTACGTCACCACACCGATCTATTACGTGAACGGGGCGCCGCACATCGGCCATGCCTATACCTCGATCGCGGCCGACGTGCTGGCGCGATGGAAGCGCCTCTCCGGCCACGAGGTGTTCTTCCTCACCGGCACTGACGAGCACGGCCAGAAGGTCGAGAAGGCGGCGCTGGATGCGGGCGTCGATCCGCAGACCTTCACCGATCAGGTGGCGCGGCAGTTCGAAGATCTGGCCAAGACCCTCGGCCTCTCGAACGATGATTTCATCCGCACCACGGAAGAGCGGCACAAGCGCGCCTGCGCCGCGCTCTGGACCAAGCTGGTCGAGGCCGGGGACATCTATCTCGACCATTACGAGGGCTGGTACGCAGTGCGTGACGAGGCCTTCTACGGTGAAGACGAGTTGGTGACTAACGCCCATGGCGTGCGCGTTGCGCCCACGGGCGCACCGGTGGAATGGGTGCGCGAGCCCTCCTACTTCTTCCGCCTCTCCGCCTGGCAGGACCGTCTGCTCGCCCATTACGAGGCCAATCCGGATTTCATCGGCCCGCAGGCGCGGCGTAACGAGGTGATCAGCTTCGTGCGCGGCGGCCTCACCGATCTCTCGGTCAGCCGCACCAGCTTCCGCTGGGGCGTGCCGGTGCCGAACGATCCAGCGCACGTCATGTATGTCTGGCTCGACGCGCTGACGAACTATCTGACGGCGACGGGCTACCCGGATGCGGCGGCGCCGCGCGCCGGCTTCTGGCCGGCGGACGTGCATATGGTTGGCAAGGATATCATTCGCTTCCACGCCGTCTACTGGCCGGCCTTCCTGATGGCGGCGGGCATCCCGGTGCCGAAGCGCGTCGCCGCCAATGGCTGGTGGACCGCGGAGGGCGAGAAGATGAGCAAGTCGCTCGGCAACGTCGTCGACCCCGTCGCCCTGGTCGACCAGTTCGGCCGCGATGCCGTGCGGTTCTTCCTGCTGCGTGAGATGCCCTTCGGCAATGATGGGGATTTCAGCCGCCGTGCGCTGATTTCGCGCCTCAACGTCGAACTCGCGAACGACCTCGGCAATCTCTGCCAGCGCAGCCTGTCGATGATTGGCAAGAACTGCGAGGGCCGCCTTCCGCCGCTGCCTGAACCGCTGACGGATGCGGATGAAGTGCTGCTCGGCGCGGCGCGCGCGCTGCCCGTGGTGATGGGGGCTGCGATCGAGGCCCAGGCCTTCCATGTCGCGCTGGAGGAAGCCTGGAAGGTGATCCGCGCCGGCAATGCCTATATCGACCATCAGGCACCCTGGGCGCTGAAGAAGACCGACGTCGCGCGCATGGGCCATGTGCTGCGGGTGCTGGCCGAGGTGATCCGCCATATAGCTATCGTGCTGCAGCCCTTCATGCCGGACAGCATGACGAAGATGCTCGATCAACTCGTCGTGCCGGCGGAGGCCCGCAGCCTCGCGTCGCTGGCCCATCCGCTGACGGAGGGCGCGGCTCTGCCGGCGCCGCAGGGTGTCTTCCCGCGCTACGTGGAAGAGGTGGCCTGAGCGTGCTTGTCGATAGCCACTGCCATCTCGACTATTTCAAGGACGAGGAGCTGGACGCCGTCATCGCCCGGGCCCGCGCGGCCGGGGTGGGCGAGATGGTCTCCATCGGCACCAGCCTGGAACAGAGCCGCCGCATCCTCGCCATGGTGGAGGACAAGCCCGGCATCTGGTGCTCCATCGGCATCCATCCCCAGCATGCGCATGAAGAGCCGGTGCCGGCGGTCGAGACGCTGGTTGAGATGACCCGGCATCCCAAGGTCGTCGGCATCGGGGAGAGCGGGCTCGACTATTTCTACGACACGGCGCCGCCCGAGGTGCAGAAGGCGGGCTTCCGCGCGCATATCCGCGCGGCGCGTCAGGCCGGGGTTCCCTTGGCGATCCACGCCCGCGATGCCGACGACGATATCGCTGCCATCCTGCGCGAGGAGCGGGCGGAGGGCGGCTCCTTCGACTTCCTGCTGCACTGCTTCTCCTCCGGCCGTGCCTTGGCCGAAGCCGCGATCGAGATGGGCGGCTATCTCAGCTTCTCGGGCATTCTGACCTTCCCGAAGTCGGACGAGCTGCGCGGCATTGCGGCCGATGTGCCGGCCGAGCGCCTGCTGGTCGAAACCGACAGCCCCTACCTCGCGCCCGTTCCTTTCCGCGGCAAGCGCAACGAACCCGCCCATGTCGTCCATACCGCAGCGAAGCTTGCCGAGGTGCGCGGCCTGTCGCCGGAAGACCTTGCCGCACTCACGACCGCGAACTTCCGCAGGCTCTATCCCAAGGCCGCCGCATGAAGGCCATCGTTCTGGGCTGCGGCGGCTCGGCGGGTGTGCCGCTGATCGGCGGGGCGGACGGACGCGGGGACTGGGGCGTCTGCGACCCCGCGGAAAGACGCAACCGGCGCAGCCGGTCCTCCATCGTGCTGCAGGGGAATGACGGGCGGCGCATCCTGGTCGATACCTCGCCCGACATGCGCAGCCAGCTGGTGGAGCACGGCATCGGCCAGATCGACGCGGTGCTCTACACCCATTCCCATGCCGACCATATTCTCGGCCTGGATGACGTCCGCATCCTCAACCGCATCATCGACCGGCCGATGCCGGTGCGCGGCGACGCGCACACGCTGTCGGAACTGCAGCGGCGCTTCGACTATGCCTTCCTGCCCTGGCGGCCGCCGGGCTTCATCCGCCCGGTGCTGGAGGCCGAGGCGGTGCGCCCCGGCGAGGTGGTGACGCTGGCCGGGATGGAGCTCGCGATCTTCGAGCAGGACCACGGCTTCGGCACCACGCTCGGCCTGCGTCTCGGTCGCTTCGCCTATTGCACGGATGTGGTCGATCTCGACGAGGCCGCATGGGAGACCCTGGCCGGCGTCGAGACCTGGATGGTCGATTGCTTCCAGCGTGAGCCGCACCGCACTCATGCTTGGCTCGCCCTCGTCATCGAATGGGCGGCGAAGCTCGGGGCCAAGCGCACCATCCTCACCCATATGGGCCATGACATGGACTGGGCCTGGATGATGCGGAACCTGCCGCGCGGCTTCGAGCCGGCCTATGACGGCATGGAGATCACCATCCCCGAGTAAGGCCGGAGACGGTCGTCGTGGCGGCATCCCGCCCACAGCGGTATCGTGGTGGCCGCCGTCCGCCTGCCGCTCGATGATCGACGAAACCGGCCGGGCCGTCCGAGCGTATAGCTGTCAGAATCGTCGAAGAGGGAGAGCCCGATGCTGATCAAGCGGCTGCGCGGATGGGAAAATCCGGGACGGGAGATCACCCCGGAAGCCGAGTTTCACGGCCGGCGGGCGCTCATGAAGGGGGCGGGAGCGATGGCCGGCGCCGTTGGTCTCGGCGCAATCGGCTTGCGCCCGGCGGCGGCCGACGATGCCCCGCCGCCCGGCATTCCCGCTTCCGCCATGCGCTTCAAGCCGGGCCGGGCGCTCACCGCTGAGAAGGTGGCCGAAACCTACAACAACTTCTACGAATTCTCGACCGACAAGGACATGTGGCGGCTCGCGCAGAAATTCCCGCAGCGCCCCTGGACCATCGCGATCGACGGGCTGGTGGAAAAGCCCTTCACGATCGGCATCGACGACCTGGTGAAACAGGTGACGGTCGAAGAGCGCGTCTACCGCCATCGCTGCGTCGAAGCCTGGGCGATGACGGTGCCGTGGAGCGGCTTTCCGCTGTCCAAGCTCGTGGCGCTGGCCAAGCCGACGGCGGACGCCAAGTTCGTGATGTTCACGAGCGACGAGGATCCCAAGGTGATGCCCGGTCTGGATGGGTTCATGCCCTGGCCCTATCGGGAAGGCGTGACCCTCGCGGAAGCCAACAACGAACTCGCCTTCATCGGCACGGGCCTCTACGGCAAGCCGATGCCGCCGCAGAACGGTGGCCCGATCCGCCTGGTGCTGCCGTGGAAATACGGCTTCAAATCCGGCAAATCGATCGTCAAGGTCACCTTCACGGCGACCCAGCCGAAGACCTTCTGGGCGGAACTCGGCCCCGACGAATACGGCTTCTGGGCGAATGTGAACCCAGGTGTGCCGCATCCGCGCTGGAGCCAGGCGCAGGAGCGGCTGATCGGCACGGATCAGGTCGTCGATACGCAAATCTACAATGGCTATGGGGAGTGGGTCGCTTCTCTCTATGCTGGGATGCCCCAGACGCGTAAACTCTTCATGTGATCCTGGTCCGCACCCTTTCCGTCCTGGCTGCCATCTTCCTGGTGGCTGCCTTCGCCGTCGCCAGCATCTGGCCGCCGGACATGCTGCTCAAGACGCTGCTCGCCATGGCGGACGGAACGCTGGTGCCTGGTTTGCAGACCGAGATCCAGGGCACCTCGCCCTGGGTCTGGACGAATCTGGCCTGGCCGCTGCTGGAACGGCCGGCCTGGCTGCTGCCGACGGCCATCGGCCTCGTCTTCTTCGGCGGCGCGATCAGCTTTTCCGGCTCGCGCGGCAGCACCCGGCCGCGCCGCTGGCGCGGGTAGAGACGAAGGGCAGGGCGATGGAGCAGGCCATTCCGCGCGTGACGGCAACGCCCGAGGCCCTTGCCCTAATCGGCACGCTGGCCCAGGCGAATGGCCCGATCCTCTTTCATCAATCCGGCGGCTGCTGCGACGGCTCTTCCCCCATGTGCTACGCGAGCGGCGATTTCCTGATCGGTGACGGCGACGTCCGGCTCGGCGAGATCGGCGGCGCACCTTTCTTCATGAGCCGCAGCCAGTTCGACTATTGGAAGCACACCCAGTTGATCATCGACGTGGTGCCGGGCCGCGGCGGCATGTTCTCGCTCGAGAACGGCAGCGGGCAGCGCTTCCTCACCCGGTCGCGCGTCTTCACCGATACCGAACTCGAGCATCTTCCATCCGTCTGACAGGTCAGATGTATCTGCCCCGCAGCTTCGCCGAAGACGACCCTGAGCGCATCGCCGCAGCACTTCGTGCCTATCCTCTGGCCCAGCTCGTCACCTTCGGCGAAGGCGGCCTCACCGCGACGCCGCTGCCGCTGCTCTTCGTGCCGGAGGAGGGACCGCAGGGCAGCCTGCTCGGCCATCTCGCCCGCGCCAATCCGCAATGGAAGACGGCGGATACCGCCGTCGAGGCGCTGGCCATCTTCTCGGGGCCCGATGGCTACGTCACGCCCTCCTGGTACGCGACCAAGCACGAAACCGGCAAGGTGGTGCCAACCTGGAATTACGTTTCGATCCAGATTCGCGGGCGCCTCCGCTTCACCCAGGATCCTGAGGCCCTGCTCGCCCTCGTCACGCGGCTGACCGAGGCGCAGGAGAGGTCGCGTGCCGCGCCCTGGGCGGTGTCGGACGCGCCCGCGGATTTCGTCGCGGCGCAATTGCGCGCCATCGTCGGTGTGCAGCTCGAGGTCACCGCGATCGCGGCCAAGTGGAAGATGAGCCAGAATCGCTCCCCGGTGGACCGCGCGGGCGTCGCCGATGGCTTGGCGGAAGAAGGCACGGCGGCGGCTGAAGCGCTTCGCGCCATGATGACGGACCCGTAAGCCTGCTGCGATGTCTGCGGACGGGCCTTTTCCCCGCGTGTGAAGCTCCGGCGCAAGCGTGCGCGCGTCTCTCCGTAGAGACCACCCTGAACAGGATGGTCAGCCGCAACGATGTGTGGGTCGTGTCGCGCAACGTCGCGCAGCCGTCCGAGTCAGCACAGAAGGCGGCTCATCGTTTCTTCGGCAATACGGAGGATCGCCCGCAGGCTTGCCGCGCCAGCCTGTGCGGGAGGACCTGCGCACGACCACCTGAGGCGCGGCAAAACCCAAAGGTTCCTTTTATTCGTTAATGAAACCAAAAAAATTCGTTTAATTTTCCTTAAAAATCGTCAACCGAAGGCGATCTCCCGCGGCATCTTTATGGGGCAGGAATAGAATGACGATAACGGTGGTTTCCTCCGGGGCTACCTCGACCGGGCTTCAGGTCAGCTCCGGCACGACGGTGTTCGTCCTCTCCGGCGGATCGATGGTGCAGGGGAGCATCTATTCGGGCGGTGTCGTCAGCGTCCTCTCCGGTGCGACCGAGGCTCAGCTCGTCATATCCTCTGGCGGCGTGGAAACGATCTACGCGCAGGGGTTCGCCACCAACGACACCGTTTCTGCCGGCGGCACCCAGATCGTTTCCTCCGGGGGCACCACCTACGGCACCACCGTGTCCTCTGGCGGTCTTGAGACCATCTCCTCGGGCGGCGTCGGATCGAGGGCCATTCTGCGCGCTGGCAGCCAGAGCGTTCTCTCCGGCGGTACCACCGTCAGCACCACCATCAGTTCAGGCGGGAAAGAGACTCTCGCCGGCATCGCCAGCGCGACGAAAATCGTCGCAAACGGAGGTCTGTTCGTCGAAGCGGGTGGGATCGCCAGCGGAACGCTCGTCAGCAACGGCGGTTCGATGATCCTGTCCAGCGGCGCCGTCGGCAGCCTGACGACCGTCAGTAATGGCGGGCGGGAGTTCATCAGCGGCGGCACAGCGGTCGGAACCACCGTCAACTCGGGCGGATCAGAGGTCGTCTATACCGGCGGTCTCGCGAGCGGCACGAAACTCGTCACGGGCGCGAGCCAGCAGATCATCTCATCGGGTGGCACGGCGGTCAGCACCACGATGAGTGCCGGCAGCCAGATCGTTTCTTCGGGCGGCACGGCGGCCGATACGATTGCCTCTGCCGGTGGTTCCCAGATCGTTTCTTTGGGTGGCACGACCAGCGGCACGGTGCTCAGCGGCGGGTCGGAATATGTCTGGGGCGGCAGCGCCACCAGTACGACCGTCAATTCCGGCAGCTACCTCGAGATCAAATCTGGCGGCATCGCCAACGCGACGGTTCTGAACGCAGGCGCCGTCGAAAACGTCTTCTCGACCGGCACCAACATTGGAACCGTCGTCAACTCGGGTGGCTCGGAGGTCATTGCCGGTGTCGCCAGCGGCTCGACCATCAACGCCGGAGGCGGGGAGTTCAACTATTCCGGTCTCACCAGCGGTACGGTGCTGAACAGCGGCGGCTCGGAATTCATCTACTCTGCGGGTACTGCCATCAATACGATGGTGAGCGCCGGCGGCACCGAGGTCGTCTTTGTGAGCGGGACGGCGGTCGGCACGACGGTCAGCAGTGGGGCTACCGAGATCGTTTCTTCCGGTGGCCTCGCGGTGAATGATACCGCAAAGAGCGGCGGCGTTCTGGTCGTTTCCTCCGGCGGCACCTTGGTCGTGTCCGGAGGAAGCGCTCAGTCGGCGTCCATTACGAGTGGTGGGACACTGATCGTCTCCTCGGGCGGCACAGCGACCGACGACAAAGCCGTCGGTGGAGGGACGATCGTCGTCTCGGCGGGCGGAACGGCAAACGGCGCCCCGAGCATCACCTCCGGCGGCACTCTCATCGTCTCATCAGGCGGCGTCGCCACCGGTCAAACCGTCGCTTCTGGCGGGATCGTGCTCATCTCCGCCGGTGGGCAAGTTGTCTTCGGCGAGGTCGATAGCGGCGGGACGGTGACCGTCTTCTCCGGCGGAACAGACTGGGACGACGACATCACCAATGGTGGGACGATCAACCTCTCCTCCGGTGGCGTTGCCATCAGCGCTGCTGTGTCCGGTGGCAGCTTAGTGATCTTCTCCGGCGGCACGGATATCGGGACAGAGATCCTCAGCAGCGGTGGTACCGAAGTCGTCGGCGGTGTCGCGAGCGGAACGACGGCGCTGAGCGGAGGACTGCAAACGATCCTTGCGGGCGGTGTGGCGACCGGCACGGTGTTGAGCGGCTTCGGCATCGCCACCGTCTCCTCGGGTGGGACGGCGGTCGGCACGACCGTCAGCAGTGGCGCGACCGAGATCGTCTCTTCCGGCGGCCTTGCGAGCGGCACCATCGTCAGCTCGGGCGGCTATGAGATCGTCTCCGCGGGCGGCCTCGCGAGTGGTGGCGTCGTCAGCTCCGGTGGAACGGTAATACTCTCCGGCGGCACCGGCAGTGGTATCGAGGTCAATAATTACGGGTCTGCTTTCGTCTCCGCCGGCGGCACGCAGATCTCGGCGGTTCTGACCGGCGACAACCCCTATGGGTGGGGCGGAAATCAATTCGTCTCTTCCGGCGGCACGGCCATCGGTACGTTGCTGAGCGGCAATTACAACACCATCGAATATGTCGAGAATGGCGGCGTCACCAGCTATGCCATCGTCAGCAGCGGTGGCACGGAATATGTTTCGGCCGGCGGCACCGCGATCAGCGCCACGGTCACCAGCGGTGGCATCGAGAATCTCGGGGGCGTTGACAGCGGCAGCGTCTTCGGGACCAGTGGCGCACAATATGTGTTCGGCCAAGGTGTTGCGAGCAGCGCGGTCTTGAGTGGCGGCACGCAGTATCTGTACGCCGGCGGCACCGCGAGCGGTACCACGGTGCTGAGCGGCGGCACCGAAAATGTCGGTCTTTTCTCGATCACCGGTGGCACCGCCATCTCCTCGATCATCAGCGCGGGCGGGCTCCAAAACGTCTCTTCCGGCAATGTCGCACGCTTCACGACGATCAGCGCCGGCGGCACGGAGATTGTCTCCGGTGGCGGTGAGAGTGACGCGACGGGCATTGCCGGCGGCAGCCTGATCCTGAGCAGCGGCGCGGTGACCGCGGACGGCATTACCTTCTCGGGCAGCGGCGGCGTGCTGGAGATCATGGACGGCTCGGCCGTGCCGAGCACGACCATCTCGGGCTTCGGCGCCGGAGACGTGATCGACTTCGGCTTCCTCACCTCCTCCTCGGGCGACAGTCTCGTCATCTCGGGCGATTCCGTTACCATCTCGGCGGGCGGGGAGACTTATTCCCTGACGATCGCAGGGGCGAGCACCGACGGCCTGCACCTTGCCGCGGATAGCGACGGCACGCTGGAACTCGTCGTCTGCTACTATCCCGGCACGATGATCGCGACCCCGGCGGGCGAGACCGCGGTGGATGCTCTGGCAGCCGGCGATCTGGTGACGACGGCAGATGGCCGCGTGCTGCCGGTGCGCTGGATGGGGCGCAACACCGTCTCCACCCGCTTCGCCGATCCGTTGCGCGTGCTGCCGATCCGCATCCGCGCCGGCGCGCTGGGCGAGGGGCTGCCGACGCGCGATCTGCTGGTTTCACCGGACCATGCGCTGCTGGTGGATGGCGTTCTGGTTCAGGCCGGTGCCCTGGTGAACGGCCTCTCCATCCTGCGCGAGCGCGCGGTGCCGGAGGTCTTCACCTATTACCATGTCGAACTGGAGGAGCACGTGCTGCTGCTGGCGGAGGGCACGCCGGCAGAAAGCTTCGTCGACAATATCGGGCGCATGGCCTTCGAGAACTGGGCGGAGCACGACGCGCTCTATGGCGCGGCACCCATCGCCGAGATGGCCTACCCGCGCGCGCTCTCGCACCGGCAGGTGCCCTATCCGATCCGCGAACGTCTCGCGCGTCGCGCGCAGGCCCTGTGCGGGCAGGGCCTGCGCGATACCGCCTGAGACGTGGCGGGGTGTGACGGGCCTGCGGGCCGCGCCACACCCCGTTCCGTGGAGGTCAGACCCCCACGGCCTCCAGCGTCGTCATGACGCCGCGCAGCTCGCCCAGGCCCCGCAAGCGGCCGATATAGGAATAGCCGGGATTGGAGCGGCGCTCGCCATCGAAACCCATGAGATGGCCGTGGTCCGGCCGCATGGCGATGGCGGCGCCCCGGCGCTTCTCTTCCCGCAGCAGCGTGCCGATGACCTTCACCATGTCGACGTCACCACCAAGATGATCCGATTCGGTGAAGGAGCCATCGGGCTCCTTCAGCACGTTGCGCAGATGGGCGAAGGCGATGCGGTCGGCGAAGCGTTCGGCCATGGCCGGCACGTCGTTGTCCGGCCGCGAGCCGTAGGAGCCGGCGCAGAAGGTCAGCCCGTTCGCCGGGCTGTCGACGCCCGCGAGGATCGCGGCCGCATCCTCGGCCGTCGAGACGATGCGCGGCAGGCCGAAGAGCGAGAAGGGCGGGTCGTCCGGATGGATGCCGAGCTTGACGCCGAATTCCTCGGCCACCGGCACCACCTCGCGCAGGAAGGCGATGAGGTTGGCGCGCATGTCGGCAGGCGTCACGCCGTCGAATTCGGCGATGCGGCGGGCGATGGTCTCGCGCGTGTAGCTGTCCTCGCCCCCCGGCAGGCCCGCGATGATGTTGGTCTCGATCTGGGCAATCTCGCTCTCCGTCCGGCGGGCGAGCACGCCGCGCGCCCGGTCGAGCAGTGCTGCCGGGTAATCCCCTTCGGCCCCGGGGCGCTTGAGGACGAAGGCGTCGTAGGCCACGAACTCGACCATGTCGAAGCGGAGCGCGAGGCCCGTATGCGGCATGGCGTAGCGCAGGTCGGTGCGCGTCCAGTCCACTACGGGCATGAAATTGTAGCAGACGGTGGGAATGCCGGCGCGGCCGAGGGCGGCGAGGCTGTCTTTCCAGGCGTCGATCGCCGCCGTATGGGCCCCGTTGCGCAGCTTGATCGCCGTCGGCACCGGGATCGATTCGCAGACCGACCAGCGCAGCCCCGCCGCTTCCACGATGCCTTTGCGTTCCAGCACGTCGGCATCCGTCCAGGCGCGGCCGTCATAGATGTGGTGCAGGGCGGTGACGATGCCCGTGGCGCCGGCCTGCCGCACATGGGCGAGGGGTACCGGATCGTCCGGTCCGAACCACCGCCAGGTCTGTTCCATCTGATGCCTCCTCCGGCTCCATCTTGGGCCGCAAGCTCTCCACTTCGCCCCGGCGCGTCAACCATTGCAGCCAGCCGGGGAGCTAGGCGACAAGGGCATGCGCAGGCAGGGGCATGCGCAAGGGAGAGACTGCGATGAATGATACCAAGCCCAAGGTGGCGCTCGTCACCGGCACCACCGGCATCGGCCGCGCCTCGGCGCTTACTCTGGCGCGCGAAGGCTATGCCGTGATGGCGCTCGGCATCGATGCCGCGGGCAATGAAGGGCTTGAGATGCTGGCGGTGGAGGCAGGGCTGACCGTCACGGTGCGACAGGCGGATGTGGCGGAGCCTGCGGCGGTTGCCGCGGCCGTTGCCGAGACGGTCGCGCTGCATGGCGGGCTGGATGCGATCGTCAATGCCGCCGCCATCCATCCCTATGGTGATGCGGTGGAGACCAGCCACGAGACCTTCATGCGCTGCATGGCGGTCAACGTCGGCTCCATCCATCTCACCGCCCAGTATGGCGTGCCGGAGATGCGCAAGCGGGGCGGCGGGGTGATCGTCAACCTCTCCAGCGTGCAGGGCTTCGCCTGTCAGGCGGGGGTTGCCGCCTATGTCGCGTCGAAGGGCGCGATCCACGCGTTGACGCGGGCTATGGCGCTGGATTTCGCGGCTGACCAGATCCGCGTCGTCTCGATCAGCCCGGGCTCCATCCGCACGCCCATCCTGACCCTGGCGGCGCAGACCTTCGACGGGCCGGAGGCGGATGTGGAGAGCGCCTTCGCCCGGTTCGGCGCGGCGCATCCGCTGGGCCGCATCGGCGAGCCGGAGGAAGTGGCCGATCTCGTCAGCTTCCTCGTCTCGCCCAAGGCAGCCTTCGTGACCGGCGCCGATTTCAAGATCGACGGCGGCCTCACCGCCGGAATTGGCGTGCGCTGAACACAAAAAAGCGGGGATGCCGAAGCATCCCCGCCCGTTCGTCAGTCCTGAGGACCGTCTTAGCTGGCCTGCTGGCCCGGCTCCAGAAGCTGGAAGCTGCCCGCCGGCTGCTGAGTCGCGCCAGCCTGGATGGCGCCGAGGTCCTGGTTGCCGGCCGTCGCCACCGTCTCACCCGGCTTGAGGGTGATGATGCCGACGGCCTGGTTGGCCGGCGCGGCCGTCTCGGTCGCGACAGGGGCCGCAGCCTGGCCAGGCTTCAGCAGAACGGCGTTGGGGTCGGCATAGCCCTGGGCGAAGACCGCGGTGCTGCCGAGCAGCATCAGGCCAGTGGTCGCGGAGAGGAAAAGATTGGTCTTCATGGGATGAACTCCATTCTGCTCAAATATCGCGTCGCCCAACAGATGAACGGCTCGGTTGACCCCGATATGGTGCAGTGCTGCAGAGGGAGTAATGCCCCGCGTCGCATATCATTCATAAGAAGGGATGACCGCCGCCTCGGTCACGGCGCCGTCCGGGGCGCCTGTGCGAAGAGCAAGCGCCGCCTCAATGGCCGCGACGATACGGAAGGCCTGGGTTTGCCGCCCGCGCAGATCCGCCGGATGAGCGCTGCAGCGTGAATCCTCGGACAAGGCAGCCATGACGGTTGCGACCAGCGCCTGCCGCGTCAACCCATCCTGCTCCGGCCGCTCTCTCCCGATCATCGCGCTGCTCCTCCGCGGAACGGGATTGAACGAAACAGGAACATAAAGCGGATGCAAGACGCAAAAAGGAGAGGGCGTGGGGCCGCATTCTTCACCCTCACGCAGGCATGATCGGGCGGTTGCCGCGCGCGGCCTGGCGCATCGCCGTCCGGCCGACGACCTCAAGACGGCATCATTCGGAGCGCCCCATGAACGTCCTCCCACGACTGCAGCCGCGTCATCTCCTGTACGTCGTGCCGCTGCTGCTCGCGGGCTGCGACACCTTCGGCCTCGGGGCTGACCGGCCGGCGGCGACTCCGCCTGCGGGGGCTGCCTCCAACGCGAGCGCGACGCCGCTTGCCGCGAGTGCGCAGACCGGCGCCGGCACGCAGAGCGGTCTCAGTGGCGGGCCGGAGGGCGGTGCGACCCAGGCAGGGGCGGCGATCGGAAACACGGCGGGCGCGGGCGCCGCACCCACCGGGCCGTGATGACGAAGGTGGCAGATGGCATCCGCATGTTTCCCGCTTGAGAGGGCGACAACCGCAATCGCGGCGTGCTAGCCTGCGCCTGTCAACCGCAATCGGACCGTGCCGGGCTGGAGAGGCTGCCTATGCCCTTCGATGGAACCAATTTTCACGAACCGCCACCGCCGTCCTCCGGCCCTGAAATGCCGAGTGACAAGGTGCTGAGCCGCTTCATCCTGTTTTTGGCGATCTCGCTGATCATCACGCCCTTCTCGATGTTCGGGCTGGTCGATCTGGTCAATTCGCTGCTCGGGAAATAGGGTCGGGCGCCGCCCTATTTGTGCAGGCTCGCCGCCCGGCCCATCAGGCGCTGAGCCAGCAGCACCGGCCCGATCGTCAGCAGGATCACCACGAAGACGACGACGTTCACCTCCGGCAGATGCTGGCCGAGGCGGATCGCACCGAAGATCCATAGCGGCAGTGTTGTCTGTGCGCCCGCGGTGAAGGTCGTCACGATCACCTCGTCGAAGGAGAGCGCGAAGGCGAGCAGGGCGCCAGCGCCGAGGGCGCTGCCGATCATCGGCAGGGTGATGAGGCGGAAGGTGCGGAGTGGGCCCGCTCCGAGATCGGCCGAGGCTTCGGCCCAGGAGGCGGGCAGCCGTCGCAGCCGCGCCACCACGTTGTTGTAGACGATGACGGTGCAGAAGGTCGCGTGACCGATGACGATGGTCCAGAAGGACAGCGGCATGCCCCACAGGACGAAATAGGAATTCAGCGCCATGCCGGTGAGGATGCCGGGCAGGGCGATGGGCAGGACGACTGCGAAGGAGACCGTCTCGCTCACAGCGCCCCGCATCCGATGCACGGCCATTGCCGTGAGGCCGCCCATGAGCATCGCGAGCGCCGTCGCGACGACGGCGACTTCCACGGAGAGCCACAGCGCCGCGCGTACCTCCCCGTCGTTCCAGGTCAGCGCGAACCACTTCAGGCTGAAGGCTCCGATCGGCCAGCCCTGAATGTTCGAGGCCGAGAAGGCATAGAGCATGATGATGGCGACGGGGATGAAGAGGAAGGCGAGGATCAGGCCCACCGCGCCCCACAACAGCCAGGTGCCGATGCCGGGTCTAGAGTGCATCGAAGGCTCCCGTGCGACGGGCGATCAGCAGATAGCCCGCCATCACCAGCAGCGGCAGGATGGCGAAGGCGGCGGCGAAGGGAATGTTGTTGGAAACGCCCACGTTCACGTAGACGACGTTGCCGATGAAATCCGACCCCGGGCCGCCGACCAGGAGCGGCGTCACGTAATCGCCGAGGGTCAGCGAGAAGGTGAAGATGGAGCCCGCGACCAGGCCGGGCAGCGTGAGCGGCATGACGACGCGGCGGAAGCTGCGCCATTCCGCGGCACCGAGATCGGACGAGGCTTCCAGCAGGCTCGGCGGAATCCGCTCCAGCGCCGCGAAGAGCGGCAGGATCATGAAGGGCAGCCAGAGATAGGTGAAGACGATCCACATCGCCCAGTTGGAGTAGCCGATGGAAGCGCCGGGCAGGCCGAGGCCGTGCAGCGCCCAGTTGAGCGCCCCGTCATGGGCGAGGATCAGCCGCCAAGCATAGACGCGGGCGAGATAGCTCGACCACAGCGGCAGCATGACGAGGGCCATCAGCACCGCGCGCCCACGCGGCCCGGCATGGCGGGCCATGACATAGGCGAAGGGCCAGGCGAGCAGTGCATCGGTCAGCGTCACCGCCGCCGCGATGCCGATGGTGCGGAGCGCGATACGCCCATAGGTCCAGCCCGTCAGCAGGGTGCGGAAATTCTCCAGCGTCCAGCCCGGTTCGATCTCGCCCGACAGTTCGTTCACCGTGTGCAGGGAGGAGACGAACATGGCGGCGAGGGCCGCGAGATAGAAGGCCAGGAACCAGGCCGCGGGGAGGGAGAGCAGGGCGGCGGCGCGCCAGCCGGGGCGCCGCCAGAGCAGCGCTTCCAACCGGGTGCCGATCGTCATGCCCGCCGCGCCCCGCGCCAAGGCCTCAGCCCTTCACCTGCTGCCAGGCCTGCTGCCAGGCGCCATAGTCCAGGCAGTCGGTCTTTCCATTGCCGCAGGCGCGGAGCGGCGTCTTCCAGAAATGGATCTGCTCGAAATAGCTCGCGGGGGCATCGGCATGGTACTGCTTGCAGGCGCCTGGCTGCTGCGTGTCCATCTCGGCACAGGCTTTGGTATTCGCCGGCGTCTCGCCGAAATAGATCGCCTGCTGCGCCTGTACCTTCGGCGTGGTGACGTAGTTGATCCATTCATAGGCGCAGTTCGGATGCGGCGCCTTGGCCGAGATCATCCAGCTGTCTGCCCAGCCGGTGACGCCTTCTTTCGGTAGCGTATCGGCCACGGGCACCTTCGCCGCCTGCAACGTATTCGTCTGATAGGGCCAGGCCGCACCCATCGTCACGTCGCCGTTGCGGAAGAGGTCGATCTCGTCGGAGGCAAGGGCCCAGTATTTCCGCACCAGGGGGCGCTGCTGCTTCAAGAGCTTCACCACCGCATCCATCTGCGGCTGGGTCAGCTCGTAGGGGTCGGTGATGCCGAGCGACGGATCGGTCTTCGAGAGATAGAGCGCGGCATCGGCGATCTGGATAGCGTTGTCGGGAACGGTGATCTTCCCCTTGTTCGCGGCGTCGTAAAGGACGGACCAGGAGGTCGGCGCCGGGCTCACCTTCTCGGTGTTGTAGAGCAGCACGTTCGGGCCCCATTCATAGGAGACGCCGTAATGCACGCCCTTCACGGTGTTGAAGTCCGGGGCCTGCAGCGCCGGGATGAAGTCCTTCCAGGCGGGAATGAGGGCGACGTTGATGGGCTGGACGTTATGGCCGTAGATCAGCCGCAGCGTGGCATCGCCGGAGGCCGAGACGAGATCATACTGCCCGCCGCCGCCGGAGCGCATCAGCGCCACCATCTCGTCGGAGGAGCCCGCATATTTGCGGTTGACCTTGCATCCCGTCGCGGCCTCGAAGGGCTTCACCCAGTCGTCCTGCGCATAGCCTTCCCAGGCGACGATGTTGAGCGCGCCTTCACCCTTGCCGATGCTCTGCAAAGGTTCCGCCGCCACCGCCGCTTGGGCGAAGGGCAGGGCGAGCGCGGTCGCGAGGGCGGCCAGGCGTGTCAGTGACGGTCTCATGGTCTCCTACTCCCTTGATGCATCGGTGGTGGTGAGGGGCCAGGCGGCTTCGGCCGCCCAGGCGGCGGTCACGCGGTCCCCGGGCGCGAGGCGCGGGGCGGCAGCGGCGAGCCCGCCATTCTGCTCGACGGCGGTGATCCGCGTGCCGTCGGCGGCGTCCAGCAGGAAGCGCGTCACCATGCCGAGATAGCTTGCGGCGGTCACCGTCGCGGTGACCTGCTCCAGCCCTTCGGCGGTGGCACCTTCCGGCAGTAGGCGGATCTTCTCTGGCCGCAGTGCGTAGCGGCGTGCACCACGCGTGAGGATATTGGTGACACCCACGAAGCCCGCGACGAAGGCGGTGGCGGGCTGTTCGTACAGCACCCAGGGGCGCGCCACCTGTTCGATGCGCCCATGGTTGAAGACCGCGATGCGGTCGCTCATCGTCAGCGCCTCGTCCTGGTCGTGCGTGACATAGATGAAGGTGATGCCGGTGCGCTGCTGCAGGGCCTTCAGCTCCACCTGCATCTGGTGCCGCAGCTTGAGGTCGAGCGCGCCGAGCGGCTCGTCCAGCAGCAGCACGCGGGGGCGGTTGACGATGGCCCGGGCCAGGGCCACGCGCTGGCGCTGGCCGCCGGAAAGCTGGCCGGGCCGGCGTTCCCCGAAGCTGTCGAGCTGTACGGCGGCCAAAGCCTCCGCCGCACGGGACAGCGCCTCCGCCTCCCGCACCTTCTTGGCGCGCAAGCCGTAGGCGACGTTCTCGGTCAGCGTCATGTGCGGGAACAGGGCGTAGTCCTGAAAGACGGTGTTCACGTCCCGCCGGTAGGGCGGCAGGCGGGACAGGTCCTGCCCATCCAGCGTGATGCGCCCTGCATCCGGCTGTTCGAAACCCGCGATCATGCGCAGCGTCGTCGTCTTGCCGGAGCCGGAGGGGCCGAGGAAGGTGAAGAACTCGCCGGCCTGGATGTCGAGATCGAGATGCGCGATGGCGGTGGCGCCGCCATACATCTTGCGCACGCCCTCCAGGCGGATGATGGGCGCCCCGTCGCCTGTTGTCGCCACCATGCCTCCGCCCGCTCGTTACGCCGGCCCCATCCTGTCCGGGGGGAAACGATTTTGTCTAGGGGGAGAGGGCCGCGGAAAGACGATAGAAGTGCGCGCCGTTCAGCGCGAAGATCTTTTCGAGATCGGTCGCATCATAGAGTTCGCTGAGAAGCCCGCGCGCGAGATCGACGACCTGGGCGTGGCTTGCGGCCAGCAGGCAGACCGGCCAGTCCGTGCCGAAGACCAGACGGTCCGGCCCGAAGGCCTCTGCCACATGGCGGAGGAAGGGGCGGATGCGGTCCGCCGTCCAATCGCTGCCCGCTTCCGTCACCATGCCCGAAATCTTGCACATCAGCCGCGGGTATGCAGCGAGCGCGGTGATGTTCGCCGCCCAGTCCTCGGAGAAGGGGTCGGTCATGACGGGTTTGGAGAGGTGATCGAGGATGCCCCAGAGGTCGGGCACTTCGGCCAGCACGGTGCGCATCGCCGGCAGATGCTGCGGGAAGGTCAGGATGTCGAAAGGCACGTCCTGGCGCGCAACTTCGGCGAGGCTGGCGCGGAAGCGCGGATCGAGAATGGCCGCAGGCGGATGGTCCTGCAGCAGCGGCCGCAGTCCCACCCATTTCGGCTGCGCCCGGTAATGCGCGAGACGGGCGGGGAAGTTGGCCGCCTGCATGTCGAGCCAGCCGACGACACCCGCGATGCTGTCCTCCTGCTGCGCGAGGGCCAGCAGAAAGTCGGTCTCGGCTTCGGTTTCCGCCGCCTGTACCACGATGCTGCGGTGGATGCCGGCCGCCTGCATCAGCGGGCGCAGATCATCCGGCATATAGTCCCGGTAGAGCACCGCCATCTCGGGCTTCAGCCAGCCATAGTCGCCCCGCGCGAGCTGCCAGAAATGCTGATGGGCGTCGAGCATCCCCTCAGGTACCCTTCAGCACGCGGTCGAAATCGGCCCAGATCGCCTCCGGCAGGTCGATGTCAATCCAGGCGATGTTCTGCAAAAGCTGCGGGCGGGAGCGGGCGCCGACCAGCACGGAGGTGACGGCCGGATGGCGCAGCGGGAAATGGATCGCCGCTGCCCCCAGCGGCACGCCATGCTCCTCGCAGATGTCGCGCAGCGCGTCCACCTGCGCCACGATTTCCGGCGGCGCGTCGGCATAGTTGAACTTGTGTGCGCCACGCGGAGGACCGGCCAGAATGCCGGAGTTGAACACTCCACCGATGACGAGCGCGACCTCCCGCTTCTGCGCCAGCGGCAGCAAGGTCTCTTCGGCCGTGCGGTCGAGCAGCGTATAGCGCCCGGCGAGCAGGCAGCAGTCGAGATCCGTCTCCTCCAGCGCGTCCCGGATCACCTCCCATTCATTGACGCCGAGGCCGAAGCCCGCGATGTCACCCGCCGCCTTCAGCTCCTGCAGGGCGCGGAACCCGCCACCCTTGGTCAGCGCGTTCCAGTGATGATCATGCAACGCGCCATGGGTGACGCGGCCGATGTCGTGGACGTAGAGGATGTCGAAGCGGGCGAGGCCGGTGCGCTGCTGGCTGTCGTCGTAGCTGCGCATCACGCCGTCGTAGCTGTAGTCGAAGACCTCGCGGAAGGGCAGGCCGTTGTACCAGCCTGGGTCCAGCGGGTTCTTCGGCGGTTCGGGCGGCAGCCGCCGGCCGGCCCGTTCCGTCGTCATCAGCCGCCCGACCTTGGTGGAGATCACGAAGGGTTCCGGCTTCTCGCGCAGGATGTGGCCGGTCAGGTGCTCCGACCGGGTCATGCCGTACATGGGCGCAGTGTCGAAGTAGCGGATGCCCTGTTCGAAGGCGCAGTCCAGCAATTCATAGGCCTGAGCGCGGGGCAGGGGGCCGTAGAGCCCGCCGAGCGGCGCGGTGCCGAGGCCAAGGGCCGTCACCGAAAGCCCCGTCCGCCCCAGCGGCCGCAGCGTCGTCGCATCCGGCCGCGCGGCCGCGGCCGTGTGCGGGCCAGCCTTGTCGCTCATTTGAAAGTCCGTTTCCGTTTCATGACAGGAGATCAGCGCGATTGCTGCAGGATGTCCAGATAGTCCTGCGCGCGCGCCGGGCGGGGGTTGGTGGCGTGGCAATGGTCGAGCAGCGCGGCCTCGGACACCTCCGCCATCATCGTCTCCGTGACACCGAGGGCGGCAAGGCCCGCGGGCAGCCCCAGCTCGGCGTTGAGCGCCGCGATCACCGCATCGGGCTCGCCGCCCATGATGCCTTGAAGCACCTCCCATTTCGCGCCGATGGCGGGGCGATTGAAGCGCAGCACCGCCGGCATCAGAATGGCGTTGAGCGTGCCATGATGCAGATTGAGGCTGCGAATCGCCCCCATCGGATGGGTGATGGCATGGACGGCGCCGAGGCCCTTTTGAAAGGCCATGGCGCCTTCGAAGGCGGCGACCATCATCGCCCGCCGCGCCTGCGCATCCTGGCCGTTGCGCGTCGCACGGAGGATGGCGCCGAGACCGTGGCGCAGACCATCGAGCGCGATCGCCTCCG
The DNA here is from genome assembly GCF_054665075.1 of Acidisoma sp. 7E03. Taxonomy (NCBI): domain Bacteria; kingdom Pseudomonadati; phylum Pseudomonadota; class Alphaproteobacteria; order Acetobacterales; family Acidocellaceae; genus Acidisoma; species Acidisoma sp. 7E03. The sequence goes on along the minus strand of NZ_BAAFHE010000001.1, from coordinate 132,991 downwards.
CCGGCGGGTTGAAGCTCGGGGCCATGAAGGTCTCGAGGCAATGCGAGATCGCATCCATGCCCGTGGCGGCCGTCAGAAAGGGCGGCAGGCCGTAGGTCAGCTCCGGGTCGCAGAGGGCGATGCTGGGCAGCAGATGCGGCGACAGGATGCCGAGCTTGCGGCCTTCGGCGGTGGTGATCAGGGCGCCGCGGCCGACTTCGGAGCCGGTTCCGGCCGTCGTCGGCACCGCGATCATGGGGCAGATGCGGCCGTGGATGCGCGCGGCTCCCCCATTGATCGCCACATACTGGGCGAGCGGGCCGGGATGTCCGGTCAACAGGCGCACGCCCTTGGCGAGGTCGATGGAGGAACCGCCGCCGAGGCCGACGATGCCGTCGCAGCCCTGCGCCTGATACAGCGCGAAAGCGGCGAGCACCGCTTCTTCCGTGGGATTTCCGGGCGTCTCGTCGAAGACGGCCGCACCGGGCAGCATCTCCGCGATCCGGCCCAGGAGGCCGCTCCGCACGAGACCCGCATCGGTCGCGATGAGCGGCCGGGTGATGCCGAGGCCCGCCAGCAGCTCGGGCAACCGCCGGATCTCGCCTTCGCCGAACTCGACGCGCGTCAGATAGGTGATGGTGCTCATGCGTTTCCCCCGTTTCGGTCAGCTTGCCACCCCAGCGCGGATTTGGCGACCCGGCGGCGGCCTGGGGCCTGTCCGCCTCACGGGAACGGGATGCCGGGACATGGGCAAAAAATTAAGAGCCCGCGCTTAGGGTCCGCAGGGTCGGGCTGAAAACGGAACGATCTTCCAGCGCATAGGAGGTTTGGGTGCGGCTGCGCATGTCCCTGGGGCTGGTCATCTCGGCCTTGTTCGGCCTGCTCTTCCTCATCATCGCCGGGCAAGGCCTTTACGGCGCACTCTCGCTGCGGGCGATCGATGCGGGGACGCAGGGCATCCAGACCCTTCGCATTCCGGCGCTCACGCTTCTCGGCCAGATGAACGCGGATTTCGGCGACGTTCGCGTCGCCCAAAACGGCGCTCTCGATGTGCCGGCCGATCAGGCCGCGTCTTTCCTCGCCGCGGCGAAAGCCGCCTCCGACAAGGTGCGCGACGAGGTGACCCGCTACCGGCCGATGCTCGTGGACAAGGAGGATTTCGCTTATCTTGCGCAGATCGTGAGCGGTCTCGACACCTATGACCGGCTCTGGGGACAGGTGCAAAGCCTGACTGCGCGCAGGGACCATGGCGCTGCCATGGCGCTCTTCGATGGGGACGCTTTGGCGGCCTACAACAAGGTGGGTGACCTGATCCAGGGCGCGGTTGACGACCTGCGTCACAATGTGAGCGATGAGGGCCAAGCCAATCTCGCGCGGATCCTGGGGACCGAGCGGGCCATCTATGCCGGCCTGGCGCTCGGGGCGGTCGTGGCGCTCACCGCCATGCTGTTCTCCTCCCTCTATATCATTCGGCCTCTCAAGCGCATGACCACGGCGATGCGGGCCTTGGCAGAAGGCGATACCGAGGTCGTCATCCTGGGGGCGCGGCGGCGGGACGAAGTGGGCGCCATGGCAGCGGCGCTGCAGGTCTTCAAGGAAGGCATTCTGCGCAGCCGGGCCCTGGAGGCCGAGGCCGCAGCGGCGCGCGAGGCGGCGGCGGCCGAGCGGCAGAGGCTGCAGCAGGAGGCGGAAGCCGCGGCGCAGCAGCGCCTGTTGCAGGCGACCTCGGGCCTTGCCACCGGCCTCAAGCGCCTCGCCGGCGGTGACCTCTCCTTCAGTCTCGTCGAGCCGCTCAGCCCGGAATTCGAAGCGCTGCGCCTCGATCTGAATGCCGCGGTCGCGCAACTCGCCGAGAGCATCGCCGACGTGGCGGCCGCCGCGGATGGCATCGGCCAGGGGGCGCAGGAGGTCAATCGCAGCGCCAACGACCTGTCACGGCGGACGGAGCAGCAGGCCGCGGCGCTCGAAGAGACGGCGGCCGCCCTGCAGGAAATCACCCAGACGGTGACGGCCGCGGCGCAGAGGGTGGAGGAGGCGCGCGGCGTTGCCCGCGCGGCCAGCAGCAGCGCCGTCCATTCCGGCGAGGTGGTGCGCGAGGCGATCCAGGCGATGCAGGAGATCGAGGAGTCATCGCGCAAGATCTCCAGCATCATCGGCGTGATCGACGAGATCGCCTTCCAGACCAATCTGCTCGCACTCAATGCGGGGGTGGAGGCGGCCCGCGCCGGGGAGGCCGGGCGCGGCTTCGCCGTGGTGGCGACCGAAGTACGGGCGCTTGCGCAGCGCTCGGCCGAAGCCGCGCGCGAGATCAAGACGCTGATCAGCCGCTCCAGCGCGCAGGTGGAGAAAGGGGTGGACCTGGTGCGTGACACCGGCCAGGCCCTGGAAACCATCCAGGAGCACGTTCAGTCGATCAACGCGGGCATGGAGGTGATCGCGCAATCCGCCCGCGAACAGTCCACCGGCCTCGCCGAAGTCAACACGGCCATCAGCCAGATGGACGGGGTGACGCAGAAGAACGCCGCGATGGTGGAGGAAACCAATGCCGCCTCCACGTTGCTTGCCGAGGAGAGCCGCGGTCTCGTCAAGGTGGTACGCCGCTTCACCCTCCACACCCCGCCCTCCGGCGCCTCCGCCGATCGCCGCAACGCGGCCTGACGCCTTGGCGCGCAGGGGCGCCCGGGCGTGCCGGGCCGGCCTACGCGGAATCTCTTGCCAAGGGCGCCCTTCGCCGTAAGGTCAGCCGAGAAGAAGCTCACGGCGTCGGGCTTGGACGGTCGTCACACCGCCTCCGTCGGCCGCTGCGAAGGCTTCCGCACCGGGAGGAGAAGGCCCATGACCGACCGCGAATTTCGTCGCCCCGCGACCGTCATGATCACCGGGGCGGGAGGCAATCTCGGGCAGAAGGCGGTCGAGGCGCTGGCGGCCGCGCCCTGGTGCCGCCAGATCATCGGCACGCTGCATGGCGACGAGGCGCCGCAGTTTTCAGAAACCGCTCAGGCCAAGCTGCGCCTGATCCATGCCGACCTCACGCGGCGCGAAAGCGGCTGGGAGGAGGCGATGGCGGAGTGCGATGCGGTGCTGCATTGCGCCGCCGTTCGGCCGGTTCCGGAAGCGAGCTGGCTGGAAGCGGCACTCGCCTTCGACATGATCGAGATCGTGGGCCTCGCCGCCCTTCGGCTCGGCCTGCGCCGGATGGTCTTCTTCTCCTCCAACCACGTCATGGGCGGCTACAAGGACGAACCGCTGGCGAGCCGCATCGGGCCCGGAACCCTCACGGTCGACATGCCGCCCGCCCCCGGCACGAAATGGCGCAACGGCACGATCGTTAACGATTCCACGCCCTATGCGGCCTCGAAGCTGATCGGCGAGCGGGCGATGGCGGCCCTCGCGCGCGACGCAGGCAGCCAGCTCACCACCGTCACCATTCGCATCGGCTGGTGCCAGCCGGGTGAGAACCGCCCAGAGACGCTCAACATCTCGGGCTCGCCGGGTCTTGTCGGCGCGCCGCCGACCGATCCCGAAGACCAGCGCACGCTGCGCTGGTACCGGGGCATGTGGCTCTCAAACCATGACTTCTGCAGGCTGGTGCGCAATAGCCTCAGTGCCGATCCCGCCGGCTGGCCTGGCCCCGCCATTCTCGTCCATGGCATGTCGCGCAACCGCGACATGCCATGGAGCCTGACGGAAGCCGAAACCTGGCTCGACTACGCGCCGGAGGACGATGTCTACGCCACCATCCCCCATCCCGGCTGAAAGGGTCAGCGCGCCAGCAGATTGGTCTTGGCGACGTCCATCACCTCGTCGCCCTTGCCGCTGAGGATGGCGCGCAGCACCCAGAGGCTGAAGCCCTTGGCCTGTTCCGCGTGGATCGCAGGCGGCATCGAAAGCTCCTGGGTTGCCGTCACCACGTCCAGCACGGCCGGGCCGTCATGCGCGAGCATGTCGGCGATCGCCTGCGGCAGTTCGCCCGGGTCTTCCACGCGCTGGGCGTGAAGGCCCATCGCCCGCGCCATGGCGGCAAAATCCGGGTTTTCGAGTGAGACGCCGGTATCGACGAAGCCGCTCGCCTTCATCTCCATGGCGACGAAGCCGAGGATGCCGTTGTTGAAGATCACCACCTTCAGCGGCAGCTTCTGCTGCGTCAGGGTGATGAGATCCCCCATCAGCATGGTAAAGCCGCCGTCGCCGGACAGCGAGATGACCTGTCGACCTGGCTGCGCTGCCTGGATGCCGATGCCATGCGCCATGGCATTGGCCATGGACCCGTGCACCCAGGAACCGATGAGCCGGCGACGGCCGTTCATCTTAAGGTAACGCGCAGACCAGATGACGGGCGTGCCGACATCGGCGGTGAAGACCGCATCCTCCGCCGCTGCCTCGCTGATCATGCGCGCGAGATACTGCGGATGGATCGGCTTGCGGCCCGGCGTGCCTTGCGCCAGCTCGTCCAGCCCGTCACGCGCCTTCTTGTAATGGGCGAGGCTTGCATCCAGGAATTTCCGATCCGTCTTCGTCTGCAACTGCGGCAGCAGCGCGCGGATCGTCTCGCCCACATCGCCCACCAGCCCGATGTCGATCTTGGTGCGGCGGCCGAGATTTTCCGGCCGGATGTCCACCTGCGCCACGCGGGCATGGCTCGGCAGGAACTGCTTGTAGGGGAAATCCGTCCCCAGCATCAGCAGAACCTCGGTCTCCTTGATCGCGGCATAGCCGGAGGCGAAGCCGATGAAGCCGGTCATGCCGACATCGTAAGGATTGTCGTATTCCACATGGTCCTTGCCGCCGAGCGCATGGACGATGGGGCTCTTCAGGGTTTCGGCAAGCCGCATCAGCGGCTCATGCGCGCCGGCGCAGCCGCGGCCGCAGAAGAGGGTCACCTTGTCGGCGGCGTTGAGCAGGCTCGCGAGACGGGCAAGCTCGGCGGGCGGCGGCGTGACGATGGGGGCGGCGGGCAGCAGCGCCGCCTGCGGCGTGGGCGCGCGCTCCGGCGCGGGCTTCAAGGCGACGTCGCCGGGAATGACGATGACGGCGACACCGCGCAGGCCCACGGCCGCGCGGATCGCGTTTTCCAGAACGAAGGGCATCTGGCTGGGGTCGGACACCATTTCGCAATAATGGCTGCATTCCCGGAACAGGTTTTCGGGATGCGTTTCCTGGAAATAGCCGCCACCGATTTCCCCCGAGGGAATGTGCGCGGCGATCGCCAGCACCGGCGTGCGGCTGCGATGCGCGTCGAAGAGTCCGTTGATGAGGTGCAGGTTGCCCGGTCCGCAGGAACCCGCGCAGACGGCGAGTTCGCCGGTCACCTGCGCCGCCCCGGCGGCGGCGAAGGCGGCGACTTCCTCGTGCCGCACATGCACCCATTCAATGCCGCCATGGCGGCGCAGCGAGTCCGTCAATCCGTTCAGGCTGTCGCCCACCACCCCGAAGATGCGCTGCACCCCGGCGATGCCGAGGGTTTCGACGATGAGGTCGGCGACAGTCTTTCCGGCCATGACAGGCATCCTTCAGCGGTGAATGGTGCGGCGCAGCTTAAAGAGAACGAGATCGAAAGAAAGGTGGCGGAGGGGCTGCAACAGGCCCCTCCGCTTCACGATTTCAGGCGGCGTCGACCAGCACCACCTCGGCATCCTCCACACCCGTGAAGGTCAGTTCGGCCTCCCCGGTGACGGCCGCGCCGTCGCGTGCGCCAAGCGCCGTGCCGTTCACCGTCACCGCGCCGCGGGCGAGAACGAGATAGGCGTGGCGGCTGGGGTCGAGCGGCAGGGTCACCGTCTCGCCAGCCTTCACCGTCGCACCCATCACCCGGGCATTGGCGCGGATGGGCAGGGCATCCGTATCGCCCGCCACGCCGCTCGCCAGCGTCACGAAGCGGCCGGAGCGCTCGTCCTTCGGGAAGGGCCGCGCGCCCCAAGAGGGCGTGCCGCCGCGCGTCTCGGGCATGATCCAGATCTGGAAAATTCGCGTGGTCTCCGCTTCCTCGTTCCATTCGGAGTGGCGGATGCCGCTGCCCGCCGACATCACCTGCACGTCGCCCGCCTCCGTGCGGCCGGCATTGCCCAGGCTGTCCTTGTGGGTGATGGCGCCATCCCGAACATAGGTGATGATCTCCATGTCGGCATGGGGATGCGGCGGGAAGCCCGTACCGGCGGCAATCTCATCGTCGTTCCACACGCGGATCGCGCCCCAGTTCATCCGCTCCGGGTCGTAGTAGTTGGCGAAGGAGAAGTGATGCTTCGCATTGAGCCAGCCGTGGTTCGCGCCACCCAGTTTCTTGAAGGGTCTGACGTCGATCATTGGAAAAACCTCCTGAAGAGGGGGACACCGTCGTCCCGTCCTTGAGCGGGAAGATGGACCTGGACATCTCCGCGATAAATAGAAAAGATAGAAGCTTATCCTTTCCGTTTTAGTGGTTTGCATGAGCCTGCCCGATCTCGAAGCCTGGGCGATCTTCGCGAAAGTCGCCGAAACCGGTTCCTTCGCCGGCGCCGCTGCGGATCTCGGCCTCTCGGGCCCCACCATCTCCAAGGCAGTGGCCCGGCTGGAAGCGCGGTTCGGGGAAAAGCTGATCCACCGCACCTCCCGCCGTTTCGCATTGACTGAAACCGGCCGCGTGCTCGCCGTGCGTGCCGCGCAGATCCTGGCCGAGGGCGAGGCGGTGGAGGCCGAGGCGCAGGCGAAATCGGCGGCACCGCGCGGCCGCCTGCGTGTCGCAGCACCCATGTCCTTCGGCCTCCGCCACGTCGCGCCCGCGCTCCCCGATTTTCTCGCGGCCTATCCCGAAGTCGCGGTCGATCTGCATCTCGAGGATCGGCTGGTCGATCTCGTGGCGGGCGGGATCGACATCGCGCTGCGCATTGCGCGGCTCGGGGATTCGGGCCTCATCGCCCGCCGCCTCTGCCCCGTGCGGCGCTATGTCGTGGGTGCCCCGGCCTATTTCCAGCGCCACGGCATGCCCACCCGGCCGCGCGATCTCGCGGGCCACCGCTGCTTCGGCTACGCCCATCTCGCGAGCGGCAATAGCTGGCACTTCCGCCATCCGACGGAGGGGGAGGAGACCGTCTCCGTCACGCCGCGGTTGAGCGCGAACAACGCCGAAGCGCTCACCGCCGCACTGGAAGCGGGCGAGGGCATCGCCCTGCAGCCCGATTTCATCGTCTGGGAAGCGCTCGCCGCGGGGCGCCTGATCGCTGTGATGACGGCGTGGGAAAGCCCGGAGTTGGCACTGCATCTGGTGACGCCGGCAGGCGGCCCGCGCCCGGCGCGCACCCGCGCCATGATGGATTTCCTCGTCGCGCGCTTCGCGACCGGCGCCGCGCCCTGGACGCGACAAGCGACCTCTCTTTGATTTCGGTCAAAGCGGCGGCCAGGCGTGGGGTGCAGGGTCTCCCCGACATTTGGGGAGAGGGACGATGGTCCAGACAATGAAGGCTGCGGTTGTCCGCGCATTCGGCCAGCCGCTCGCGATCGAAGACGTGCCGGTGCCGACGCCGGGCCCCGGCCAGCTTCTGGTGAAGGTCATGGCCTGTGGCGTCTGCCATACCGATCTGCATGCGGCCGAAGGCGATTGGCCGGTCAAGCCCAAGCCGCCCTTCATTCCGGGGCATGAAGTCGCCGGCATCGTTGTCGGCATGGGCCCCGACGTCACGGGCTTTCGCGAAGGTGATGCGGTGGGCATCGCCTGGCTGCACGATGCCTGCCTCGCCTGCGAATATTGCGAGAGCGGATGGGAGACTTTGTGCGAGCACCAGCACAACACCGGCTATAGCTGCGATGGCGGCTTCGCCGAATATGCGATCGCTTCGGCGGCTTTCGCGGCGCGCCTGCCGGCGGGCGTGGATTTCGCCAAGATCTCGCCCATCCTCTGCGCCGGGGTCACCACCTACAAGGGTCTGAAGGAAACCGAGGCGCGCCCCGGCCAGTGGGTGACCATTGCGGGTGTCGGTGGCCTCGGCCACGTCGCCATTCAATATGCCAAGGCGATGGGCCTGCACGTCGCGGCCCTGGACGTGACCGAGGACAAGCTGGCACTGGCGCGCGCCAGCGGCGCGGATGTCGCGGTGAATGCGCTGAGCGAAACGGCCGCGGCCGAGGTGGTGAAGGCTACCGGCGGCGGCGCCCATGGCGTGCTCGTCACCGCCGTCTCGCCGCCCGCTTTCGCCCAGGCGCTGAGCCTCGTGCGGCGCGGCGGCACGGTTGCCCTGGTGGGGCTGCCGCCCGGGAATTTCCCGACGCCCATCTTCGACGTCGTGCTCAAGCGCATCACCGTGCGCGGCTCCATCGTCGGCACGCGGCGGGATTTGGACGAGGCCATCGCCTTCGCGACCGAAGGCAAGGTGCATGCCGAGATCACCCGCGCCCCGCTCACCGAGATCAATGCGATCTTCGAGCGCATGAAGGCGGGCAAGATCGACGGCCGCATGGTGTTGGACTTCACTGTCTGACTTCCGGCCCCGCCGCGGCCGCTGCATGATGGGGCTCGTCTCGCGTGATTGGATGAGCCTCGGATGCAGCCGGACCTGTCGAAGAAGAGCCCCCGCCTGGCCTTGGGCGTGGATATCGGGGGCTCTTCTGTCAAGCTCGGTCTGGTGACGGCAGCGGGCACGGTCACGGCCCGCCAAGCCATCCCTTTCGACCCGTCCTGGTCATTCGAGGCCTGCGCCGAGGCGATCGGCGATGCGGCGGCGCGGCTCGCGGAAGGGCAGGGCATGGCCGCCATCGGCCTCGGCCTGCCCGCCTATCCGCACCCCGAGACCGGCGCGCTGGTGGCGCCCGTGCCCAATGTTCCGCCGCTGCACCGCGGCTCGCTCAAGGCCGCGCTGGCGGCGCGGTTCGGCCTGCCGGTCCATGTCGGGAATGACGGGGTCTGCGCCACGCTGGCCGAACGCGACTTCGGCGCCGGCCGCGCTTTCCGCCGCTTCGCCCTGCTGACGCTCGGCACCGGGATCGGTGGCGCCCTCGTCATCGACGGGCGGCTGATCGACGGGCCGCACGGCCTACCGCCGGAGATCGGCGCCATTTGCCTCGATCCGTCGCGCACCGACGTGCCGGATGGGGTGCCCGGCGCCTTCGAGTATCTCGCGAGCGCTGCGGCGCTCGCGCGCCGCTACCGCGCACTGTCCGGTGACGAGTCCGTCACCGAAGCGCGGCAGGTGGTGGCGCGGGCCGAGGCGGGGGAGCCGCTTGCCCTCCAGGTGATGGATGAAGAGGGACGCTGGATCGCCCAGGTCGTCGGCATGATGTCGAACCTGCTCAATCTCGAAGCGGTACTCCTCGGTGGCGGCCTGTCCCATGCGGGGCAGACGCTGCTGGCGCCGGTGCTGCGGCACGCACCGCGCTTCTACTGGGCCCCTTTCCACCGGCCGCCCCGCATCCTGCTCGCGGCCCACCGCAACGACGCCGGCATCATCGGCGCGGCCGCCCTATGCTTCGCAGCCGCGGGTTGAACGGCCTGTGAGCACCCGGCTGCTCGTCATCCGGCGTCGCCTCGGCTAGTCAGAAGGGCATGCAGGTCGCGCCCGCCCTTCATCGGTTCCTGAGTTTTCCCCGCAGCCGCGCCCGCTTGCGCCGCTTGTATCACCGTGGCCGGCTCGATCTCTGGTTCCCGCAACTGCCGCTCGCACTGGCCGTCGGCGTCGCAGGTGGTCTGGCGCTTCTCCCCGCCGTCACCCGCTATCTCGACGAATATCTGCACCTGCAGTTCGCCGGCCTCACCAGCTCCCTGCATCCTCTCGCGGCGAGCGTGCCGGAGCTGATCCTCAAGGGCGTGCCGAATGCCGTGATCGGCGCGGTGCAGCTGCTGGTCGCGATCGGCCTGGTGCTGCGCTCGCGCTTCGCCTGGGTGACGGCGCTTCTGATGACGCTGGCGCAGGTTGCCATCGCCATCGGCTACAACCACCAGCCGGTCTTCTCGCCGGACGTGCTCTACGTCATCGCGCTGTTCCTGGCGCTGATGGTCTCGGGCAGCGCCTTTACCCGCTCCTCCGTCACGGCGAGCACGCTCTTCGCCTTTGCCGCCACCATGCTGCTGCTCGCCTATGGCGTGCTCGGCTCGCTCTTCCTCGGCCAGGGCTTCTCCCCGCCGATCAACGACCTGCAGCAGGCGGTCTACTTCACCGTCGTGACCATGAGCACGGTGGGCTATGGCGATATCCTGCCCAAGAGCGACGATGCCAGGCTCTTCGTGGTGTCGCTCATCGTGGTCGGCATCACGGTCTTCGTCACCTCGCTGTCCGCCCTCGTCGGCCCCATCGTGCAGGGCCGCCTGTCGCATATCCTCGAACCCAGAGGGGCCAAGAAAATGCGCCGCGTCGATCATTACATCATCGCCGGCACCGGGGCGCTTGCCCGCAATACGGCGCGCGAACTGGTGCAGCGCGGCTATGGCGTCGTCGTCATCACGGATGACGACGGGGCGCGGGTGGACGGGGCCGAGATGGAGCTGGGCGACCCGACCGATCTCGACGTGCTGCGCCGCGCCGGGGCGGAGAACGCCCGGGCCGTCCTCGCGCTCACCGAGGACGATGCCGAAAACGCCTTCGTCGTCCTCGCGCTCAAGGATCTCGACAGCCCGGCGCGCAAGATCGCGGCGGTGAACGCGCGCAAGAACATGGATCGGGTGCGCCGGGTGCAGCCGGACATGATCATGGCGCCGAACGTCTTCGGGGGGGAGGTGCTGGCCATGGCGTTGACCGAGGAGAAGATCGACGGCCAGATGCTGATGGACCGCTATCTCGACGTCTCCTCCGTGGGCCGCAAGGGTGGCAACTGAGGCGAGGCGCCGTCAGGCGGAGGCCCGTGGCGCGGCGCCTGCCGCCGACGCCGCGGCCACGGCACGGGCGGCTGCCTTCGCCTTTGCCGTGCGACCGCCCGGCGCTTTCGCGGCTTTCGCCGCCGCCGCTGCCGCTTCCGGCTGGGCCGTGCCACGTGCGAGCCGCTGCGTCAGGAAGGCAGTGATGGCCGCCTCTTCCGGCTTGAGCCGGCCGATGCCCTGGGTCAACTCCTCGGTCGCCCGGGTCTTCAGCGTTTCGAGGAGGGAGCCGTCCAGGTAGCCGTCGAAGACGGCGGGGTGGATGTAGCATTTGCGGCAGATGGCGGGCGTATTGCCGAGCAGTTTGGAGACCGCTTCGATCGCCTGCAGCATGCTCTTCTTGGGCGGCAGCGGGTCCGTCGCGACGGCCAGTTCCTGCAAAGCGAGTGCTGCGAGATTGGTGGCCGCCCAGGTGCGGAAATCCTTCGCCGTCACATCGGCACCGCTGATCTCCTGCAGGTAGCGGTTGACGTCCGAGGAGCCGATGCCGTGCGTCTCCCCGTCCTCGTCGACGAACTGGAACAGCTCCTGCCCGGGAAGGTGCTGGCATTGCCGCACGATCTTGGCGAGGCGCGCATCCTCGAGATCGATGTGATGGGTGATGCCGTGCTTGCCGCGAAAGTCGAGAAGGATTGAACGGCCGCGCACCCGTACGTGGCGGTTGCGTAGCGTCGTCAGGCCGAAGCTCTTGTTGGTTTGGGCATACTCTTCGTTGCCCACACGCATGAGCGTGGTTTCCAGCAGGCGGACCACGGCGGCGAGAACCTTCTCCCGCGGCAGGCCGGGCCGAGCCAGATCGGCTTCGACCTGATGCCTGATCTTCGGCAGCACCTTCGCGAACAGCATCATATGTCCGAACTTCGCCTCGTCCCGCACGGCGCGCCAGCGGGGGTGATAGCGGTACTGCCGCCGCCCCCGCGCGTCTCGCCCGGTTGCCTGAAGGTGCCCGTCGGGATCGCTGCAGATCCAGACGTCGGTGTAGGCGGGCGGCACGGCGAGCTTGCGGATGCGGTCCAGCGTCGCCGCATCCTTGACCGGGCGACCGTCCGGATAGCGGTAGGTGAAGGACTTTTCGCGGCGGCCGGCGAGCCGGCTGATGCCAGGCGTGCCGTCGTTCACGTAGGTGAGCTGCGCTTCCTTGGCGGCGATTTCCGGCACGGCACTGAGGCGCTGAAGGCGGATGATCTGCCGCTCGCGGGTGGCCGGTCGTTTCGGGCGGGGAGAGGAGCTGGATTGATCGGGCATAGGCCGCAGATGGGAGGCCGCGTTGCCAAGACAATGGTCCGGTATCGGCACGAATTGGTGACGGCGCGCCGGGCCCCGAACATGCGTCGGGGGAGCCGCGATGCGGCTCCCCCTGTGTCGGTCATCGAGAAGGCAAGCCTCAGTGGCTGGAATGGCCACCCTTCTTACCAGCGGCCGAGGCGCGCTCCCGGTCGTTGGCGAAGTTGTTCGGGTCGTTCTTCTTGCCGGAGCCCACCTGCTCCTGGCTCACGCCCTTCTGCCCGGCGGCCGACGTGCCGTGCTTGTCGTCCTGCGCGTGCTTGCTGTCGTGGGTGGAATGGTTTGCCATCATTCTTCTCCCTGTCGTGGTGCCAATCGCTTGGCCTGGTCAGGAGATCGGCGCCACCGCTTCACGCTTCAACACGAGCGCAGGGCACGAAGCCGTGCGCCACGCGGCCGTGATGATCCGGCTACCAGCTGAGCGCGATCTTCCCGAAATGGCCGGCCCCCTCCTGCGCACGGAAGGCATCGGCGATGCCTTCCAGCGGGAAGGTCTGGTCGATCACCGGCCGGATGCCCGCCTGTTCGAGGGCCGCGACATAGTCCGTCTGCTGGCGCCGGCTGCCGACGATAAGGCCCTGCAGCCTCGCCTGCTTGGCCATCAGCTGGGCCGTCGGCACCTGTCCCTCGATGCCCGTCAGCACGCCGATGAGAGAGATGTGTCCACCCACCTTTACTGCCGCGATAGACTGCGCAAGCGTGCCGGGGCCGCCCACTTCGATCACGTGGTCCACGCCCTCTCCAGCGGTCATATCCTTCACCGCCTCCGCCCAGTCCGGCGTGCTGCGGTAGTTGATCGTCGCATCCGCGCCGAGGGCGCGGGCGCGTTCCAGCTTCTCGTCGGAAGACGAGGTGAGGATGACGCGGGCGCCCATCATGCGGCCGATCTGGAGGGCCGCGATGGAGACGCCGCCCGTGCCGAGAACGAGCACGGTGTCGCCCGCCTTGAGCTTGCCGTCGCCGACCATGGCGCGTCAGGCGGTAAGGCCCGCGGTGGTGATGGTGGCGGCTTCGGGCGCCGTCCAGCCGCGCGGCGCAAGGGTGAAGGCGGTGGCCGGCCGCACCGCATAGGCGCAGGCGAAGCCGTGCGCGCCATCCCCCGGCGTGTGCTGGAAGTGGCCGACATGCCCCTGCGGCGTGCCGTCCTGCCATTGCGGAAAGAAGCAGGAGACGACGGTATCGCCCGGCTTGAACGCGACTACGCCGTCACCCACGGCTTCGACCACACCGGCGCCGTCCGCCATGAGAATGCGGCCGTCTGCCGTGGGCAAGGTGCCTTTAGCGACAAGAAGATCGTGAAAATTCAGCGAGCTGCCGTGCAGAGCGACACGGATCTCACCGGGTCCTGGCGCGCCGGGGTCGGGCAGGTCGCGGATGGCGATGCGGTCGAACCCACCAGGGGCCTGGAGAATGGCGGCTTTCATCGGGCGTCTCCTCGTCTCTCGGTCAGGTGCCGCAGAAGGTTTGCAGCACGCGCTCCTCGGGTTGCGGCGGCAAGCTGTAGGTCTCGCGCCCAGGCTGGTCCTCATAGGGCTTCGACAGAACATCCATGAAGGCGTCGAAGGGCTTGAAGTTGTGGGAGTCCACCGCCTCCACGATCACCTGTTCCATGATGTGGTTGCGGGGAATGAAGGCGGGGTTCACCGCCCGCATGGCGGCGGCGCGGCTGGCGGGGGCACCGGCTTCGGCTGCCAGGCGCTGGCGCCAGCGGGCGAGCCAACCGTCCAGAACCGGCGCCGCATCCCCGAAGAGCGCGCGAAAGGCCATCTCGCCTTCTGGCTCCTGCGCCTCCGCAAGCGCGCGGAAGGTGAGGGTGAAATCCGCACCGTGTTCGCCCATCAGCGTCAGCAGGGCATGGGCGGTGGCCGTATTCTCCTCGCCCGGCGCCAGGCCGAGCTTGGCGCAGAGCCCGTCATCATAGGTTTGCTGGAAGCGCGGCACGTAGAGTTCCAGCGCCGCCTTCGCTTCCTCGATGGCGGTGTCCTCGCTTTCTGCGAGCAGGGAGAGCAGCGCCTCTGCGAGGCGCGTGAGATTCCAGAAGCCGATATTGGGCTGGTTGCCGTAGGCGTAGCGGCCCTGATGATCGATGGAACTCAGCACGCGGCGGCTGTCATACTCGTCCATGAAGGCGCAGGGCCCGAAATCGATCGTCTCGCCGGAAATCGTCATGTTGTCGGTGTTCATCACGCCATGGATGAAGCCGATGTGCAGCCAGCGGGCGATGAGCGCGGCCTGCGCCTGGATCACGGCTTCGAGGAAGGCGCGATAGGGATTCTCCGCCTGCACCGCCTCGGGGTAGTGCCGGGCGATGGCGTAGTCGGCGAGGATGCGCACGGCTTCGGTGTCGCCGCGCGCGGCGAAGTATTGGAAGGTGCCGACGCGCAGGTGGCTGGCCGCAACGCGTGTGAAGATGGCGCCGGGCAGCATCCGTTCGCGCCGCACCCGCTCGCCCGTGGTGACGGCGGCGAGCGCGCGGGTCGTCGGCAGGCCAAGCGCCGCCATCGCCTCGCTCACCACATACTCCCGCAGAACGGGGCCGAGCGCCGCGCGCCCGTCCCCGCGCCGCGAGAAGGGGGTGGGGCCGGAGCCTTTGAGCTGGATGTCCCGCCGCCCGTGCCGGCCCACGACCTCACCGAGCAGGATGGCGCGCCCATCCCCGAGCTGGGGGGAGAAGCCGCCGAACTGATGGCCGGCATAAGCCTGGGCCAGCGGCTCTGACCCCTCGGCCACCGCATTGCCGGCGAGCACGGCGACACCCTCCGCCGTTTCCAGCGCCGTGCTGTCGATGCCGAGTTCGGCGGCGAGGGCGTGGTTGACGCGGATGAGGGCGGGGGCCGCCACCGGCTCCGGCGTCATCTTCACGTAGAAGCGTTCCGGCAGGCTGGCATAGCTGTTGTCGAAGGGAATGCGGAGGGGCATGGCGAGAACTCCGGCTCGGGTGGTCAGCCGCGCGTCGCGGTCACCACCCAGATGGCGGCCGGCAGCTTCAACCCGGCCTGCGTCACATAGGCAGCGAGGGCCTGGCGCACAACGCCGACCGCGGCCTCCCGGTAGCCAGGATGCTCGCGCAGCGCACGGGACAGGGGACCTACTTCGAGCGACAGCGCCAGGGTCTGGTCGAGATCCCCGGCGCCGATTTCGGTGTCAAAGGGGCTGACGGCCACATCCGTGAAGCCTGCCTCGCCCAGGATGTTCCGCACGCGGGCGGCATCGGCGAAGGCGAAGGGGCCGGGGGCGAGGGGATCGCTCGGTGCCAGCGGCGGCAGGATGGGCTTCGCGGCCTCCAGCGGCACACGCTGCCAGCCATTCTCGGCGAGCGTCCGCCAGCAGACGAAGGCGAGGCGCCCCTGGGGCTTGAGGCTGCGCCGGACATTGGCGAAGGCGGCGACGGGATCGGCGAAGAACATCACGCCGAAGCGGGAGAAGGCGCCATCGAAGCGGCTCTCGCCGATGTCCGCGGTCTGCACGTCCGCGGTCTGCACTTCGGCCGCGGCCCCGGCCTCGGCGATGCGGCGGCGGGCGACGGCCAGCATGGGTTCGGAGATGTCGAGGCCGAGGACATGGCCTGTGGCGCCGGCCGCTTGGGCGAGGGCGAGGGTCGTGGCGCCCGCGCCGCAGCCGATGTCGAGAAGGGTTTCGCCGGGCCGGGGTGCGAGGGCGGCGAGCCCCGCCGCACCCAAGGGGGCCAGCTGCCGGTCGAGCTGGCCTTGCAGCGTCGCCCAGGTCTGCCCGACCGCGGCATTCCAGTAGTCTTTCTGCGCCTCGTTCCCGCCCATGCCGTCCTCCTCGCGTTCAGGGGCAGGAGGATGGCACGGTGCACGAGCGGTTACGAGGCAGGGCTGCCGAGCAGAGTTGTGGATTGCGCCACAAAGCCGAAGCATTGTCTCACGTTGTAGAGGGTCGCCGCGAAGCAGTAGTCGGGCGAGGTGGTGGCGCTGCAATCCTCCAGCAGGATGCAGTCATAGCCGAGGAAATTCGCGTCCTGCAGGGTGCACAGCACGCATTGGTCCACGTTCACCCCGGCGAAGAGCAGGGTGGTGACGCCGAGGTTGCGCAGGATGCTGTCGAGCTCCGTATCCCAGAAGCCGGACATGCGGAATTTCGCGACATGAATGTCGTCCGCTGCGGGGGCCAGTTCCTCCACCACTTCCGCCGACCAACTGCCTGCCTCCAGCACAGGCGCGCCTGAGCCGGGCAGCGGGTCGCCGAGCCCGATACCGGTGCCGTGCGGCTTGTAGACATGCAGCAGCGAAGGGCTGAGGTTCAGCCGGTCCGGCCGGTTGCCCCAATTCACCCAGAGCACCGGCACGCCCTCGGCCCGCAGCGCGGGCAGCAGGGCGGCGAGCGGCGCGATGGGTGCGCGCGCCGGGGTGACGTCCACCCCGATATGGCCGAGCCAGCCGGCCGGGTGGCAGAAATCGTTCTGCATGTCGATGACGAGGAGGGCGGTGCGCGCGAGATCCAGCGTCACCTGCTGCGGGGCCGCCGGGATGGTGCGGGGCTTGGCGGGCAGCGGCGCCCGGCGCAGATCGACCGCGCTCGCGCTCACCCGCCACTGGTTGCGCGGGGAGGCGCCGAGGGGGACGCCGTCAGCCATGGGCGAGGCCCCCGAGCACGGCGAGGTCTTCGGCATCGAGCGCCACCGGCGCGCCGGAACGGATGAGTTCGGCGAAGCCTTCATTCGGTGTCATAACGGTAAGACAATAAAGCTTTTTCGTACCCGTATTCTCGACGATGTGCTCGTGTCCCGGATGCAGCAGCATCGCCGAGCCGGGCTTGAGGGGCACCTCCGCGCCGCCACAGCGCGCGACGCCTTCGCCGGCGAGGACATAGAAGAACTCATCCGCGTCCGCATGGGTATTGGGCGGCGTCGCGCCGCCAGACGCGAATATTTCGATGACAAAAACGTTGCGGATGCCGTCCTTCTCCGGATCGAAGAGCACGGCGAAGTAGTTCGTGTCGCTGGGCGAAATGCGGAAGGCGCGAGCAGTCGCGACCGTTTCGGTGCTGACGGCGATCATGGGTGCAGGCTCCTCAAGGGCGCAGGGGAGAGCGCGGGGCGCAGGTCAGTGACGGGCAGATGCAGGCAGGAGGGGGCATCCGGCCCGTGGGCGAGGGAGAGGGTGATGATGCGCGCCTCCTCCATCCGCGCCGTCGCCGGTGGCGCGCCGGTGCCGGGGTTGACGGGATGGGCCGGGAAGCTGGCCCCGGCGAGCGACAGGCGCAGCCGGCGGCCCGCCGGGATGGTGGCGCAGAGCGCGCGCAGCGAGATGCGGCGCGGCTGGGCGTCCGTCGCGAGAAGCCGCGCATAGCCCTGGGTCAGCACCACCGCGCGGCCCTGGGGCGTGACTTCGGAGAGCACGGCCGAGACGTCGAAACACGGGGCATCGGCGGTGACGAAGAGATCGAGATCGACCGCGCCGACGAACAGTGCATCCTCCTCGAAGGGTGGGGAGGTGTAGCAGGCGACGTCGGCGCGTTGGTCGAGCGCCGTGCGGTCCGCCCGGCCCATCGGCGCCGCGTCATGCCCGCCGAGCGAGGGCACGGGGCGCCATGGGTCATGCACCAGATCATCCTGCGCCGCCGCCGCGCTGGGCGCGTCCAGAAGCACGCCATCGGTCACGGTCGCCGCCGCGAGCCCTCCGCTCGCGAGAGAAAGGGTGCGGGTGCCGCCCGGCCAATCCGCGAAATGCCGCCAGCCGCGCGCGGTGACGTCGAAGAGATCGAGGCCGGATTTGAGGGATGCGGCCCCTCCGGAATCCTTCAAAAAAGCATCAAACCAATCCCGCTGCAGCCGGTCGATCTCGGCATCAGCGGCATCGCCCATGTCACCGCCTGAGAGGCGCCCCCAGGGCAGGTGCGGCCAGGGGCCGACGACGAGGCGCTGCGGCTGCGCCGTCCGCGCACGGGTGGTCGCGAAACAGTCCAGCGTGCCCATCAGCATCGTGTCGTACCAGCCGCCGACATGCAGCATGGGCACGTCCATGGCCTTTCCCACCAGCGCGCCGCGCGGCGCAATGGCCTGCCAATAGGGCGCGGCCGCGTCGTCATGCTCCACCCAGTCGGCGAAATGACCCAGAGGCCGGTAGCGCCGCAGGATATCGGGGAAGGCCGGCGTGTCATCGTGCAGAGGCAGCGATTTGGCAGCGCGGGAGAGGGCGGTGAAGGCCTCTGCCTCGCCATCATGGGCGGCGCGGATCGCCGCCATCTGGATTCCCCAGCCGATGCTGTCGGCGAGGCGGAAGGCGCCGCCCTCATAGGCCCAGTCGCCATGCACGTCCCAGCCGACCATGGTGGGGCAGAGCGCGGCGAGGCAAGCGCCGCCGGCAAGCGCCAGAAGCTGTGTCATCCCCTGGTAGGAAAAGCCGTACATGCCGACGCGGCCATTGCTGCCGGGGAGGGCCGCGGCCCAGGCGACGGTTTCGGCGCCATCCGCGACCTCCGTCTCGAAGGCCATGAAGCGGCCTTGGGAGGTGCCGGTGCCCCGCACGTCCTGGATCACCACGAGATAGCCTTGCGCCGCATACCAGCGGGGATGGGCAAAGACGACGGTGGAGGCGATGCGCCGCCCATAAGGTTGGCGCATCAACAAGACCGGCCAGGGGCCGCCTTCGGCGGGACGATAGAGATCGGCATCCAGCCGCACGCCATCGGCCAAGGTGAGCGATACGGTTTCGGGACCCAGAACCCTCATCATGCAGCGAGCCTCTTCGGAAACCGCAAGCGGGGTTTCAGCTCCGTCGCGATGAGATGCAGCGAGCGCTGCACGGCATCGCTCGCCAGCCCCGGCAGTTGCGGCATGAGATCGAGCCTGTCGAGGCCGAGCAGCGCGATATGCGCGTTGAGCTGTTCCGCCACCTGATCGGGCCGGCCAACCAGGAAATCGACCTGCCGGCGCTGTTCCTCTGGCGTTTCGGCCTGCGCGGGCAGCAGGCCCTCCGCCACCGCCTGGGCGTGGTAGCCCTTGTTACCGAGCGCGCCGAAATAGAGCGCGGTCGCGTCGGCGGTGAGTGCTGCGGCCTCGGCCTCGCTTTCGGCGAGGAAGACGAGGCGCACACCGCGCACTTCGCCGCAGCCGCCGGCCGCGCGATAGCGCCGCACGAAGCGCGCCTGGGCGATGCCGATCTCGGCCTGGCCCACCACGAAGTTCAGACCTCGTTCGGCGGCCAGCGTTATGGTGTCGTCATCTCGTGCCGCCACCCAGAGTTTTCCGACCAGATCGGGCTGGGGTTGGAGAGAGAGCGGCATTTCGCCTGAGAGATGAAACAGAAGGTCGGAGAGCTGGCGGCGGAAGCGGCGCGCCTTCTCCTCCCGGCTTTCGGCGCTGCCCGGCAGGGTGGGGCCCTGGCCGATGCCGAATTCCACGCGCCCGGGTGCGAGGAGGGCGAGGGTCATCATCTCCTCCGCCGCGCGGCGCGCATCGGTCGCGAAGAGCTTCACGCCGGTGCCAAGGGTGATGCGCGGCAGGCGCGCCGCGAGATGCGCGAGGAACACTTCGGCCGCCGGCACGCGGCCGTGGAAAGCGCCCGTGCCGGGAGGCAGATGATGCTCGCCGATCCAGAGCGAGGCGAAGCCGAGAGACCCCGCAACCGCCATCTCCGCGATTGCCGTTTCCAGTACGGCGCGATCGGACAACGGGGTGGCCCCCCACATCTGGTTGAAGAGGCCGAGCGGCGGTACGGTGCCCTTCATGACAGGCCCTCCGTCGGATCGTGCGACCAGGGCATCACGCGTCGCTCCAGCAGCACCACGAGGCCAACCAGGAGCATGCTGCTGACGGTGCCCGTCAGCACCGCGGCCCAGACCTCGTCTGTTTTGTATTGCGCGCCGGCATAGACGATGAGGTAGCCGAGGCCGCGATTGGCCGCGACCCATTCGGCGACGATGGCGGCGACGAAGGCAGAGCAGGCAGAGAATCTCAGCGCGGTAAAGATGAAGGGCAGCGCCGCCGGCAACCGCACCATCCAAAGCTGCTGCCAGGCGCTGGCATCCAGGCTGTGCATCAACTCGCCGACTTCGGCCTCCGCGCTACGCAGGCCCCGCATGGCGTTGACCAGCATGGGAAGGAAGACCAGGAAGATGGCGACGAGGATCTTCGGCTCCATGCCATTGCCGAAACCGATGATGAGCGCCGGCGTGATGGCGACGATGGGTACTGACTGGGCTGCCATCGCGAGGGGCAGGACGGCGCGGCGCGTTGTCGCAGAGGCGACGAAGAGGATGGCGAGCAGCAGGCCGAGCCCATTGCCGAGGACGAGACCGATGACCGCCTCCGCTGCGGTGATACCGGCATTGCGGGCGATCAACCCGGGCTCGTTCCAGAAGACGCCGAAGACGACATCGGGCGCGGGCAGCACCAGGGGATCGACCCAGCCGAGCCCGGTTGCCGCCCACCAGAGGGTGAGAAGCGCCAGCAGCACGGCGGCAGGGCCGGCGATGCGGAGCCAACGGGTCATGCGCGGCCCTCCATCGCGGCCCAAGGCGTCGCTAGCCGCTCGACGAGGGCGACGAGGCCCGCCAGCAGCAGGGTGAGGGCAGCGGTGACGCAGACGGCGGCCCAAAGCGTCGGGATGCGGAAATACTGGCCGGAGATGACGACGAGATAGCCGAGGCCCACATTCGACCCGATCCATTCGCCGACGATGGCGTTGATGAAGCTTGCCGTCGCGGCCACGCGCAGTGCCGCGAAGAAATAGGGTGCCGCGGCTGGAAGCTCGATCATGGCCAGTCTCTGCAGGCGGCTGGCTGCGAGGCTGTGCAGCAGCTCGTGATAGCCGCGATCGGCGGCGCGCAGGCCCCGCGTCATGTTGATGAGCATCGGGAAGAAGGCGGTGATGGCGACGAGGGTGAGGATGGCCGGCAGCCCGCGCCCCATCACCAATACGATGAGCGGCGTGATGGCGATGAGAGGCACCGCCTGCGTCGCGAGGGCGAGCGGGAAGAAGCACAGGCGCAGGGTCCGCGAGAAGCTGAGCAGCACGGCGGCCAGCAGGCCGAGGACCGAGCCGATGCCGTAGCCGAGCAGCGCTTCCTCGGTCGTCGCCAGCCCGTGGCGCAGCAGTATCGCGCGGTCGCTGACCAGGGTGGCGGCGAGCTTGAGGGGGGCCGGCAGGAGGTAGTTCGGAATCAGCCCCTCCGCGCTGAGGATGGACCAGGCCGCGACGATCAGCGCGAGCAGTACCGCCGGCGGCAGGATGGCGGCCGACCATCGCCGCAGGGTGGATTGATCCCTCATGCGCGGGCGGCGCCGATGGAGCGCCAGGGGCGGCGGCCGAGATGCGCGACGCCGGCGCGGGCGGCGAGGGAGGCGGCAGCGGACCGGGAGCGTGCGCGCACGGCGCCTTCGTCCACCGTCGTCATCCGGCCGCCGCGCAAGACGATGCGGCCGTCGATCAGCACGGTCGACACCTCATGGCCGAGCGCGGAATAGACCAGCGCCGAGACCGGGTGATGTACCGGCGCGATGGCGAAATCCTCCGTCTCGAAGACCGCGATATCGGCCTTCTTGCCGATTTCGATGGAACCGATCTCGTGCTCCAGGCCGATGGCGCGTGCGCCGTCGATCGTCGCCATCTCCAGCGCCTTTTCCGCGGTGATGATCTCGGGGTTCCGGTGATGGCCCTTCTGGATGAGGGCCGCGAATTTCATCGCCTGGACCAGACTGTGATTGTTGCTGCTCGCAGGCCCGTCCGAACCGAGGCCGACAGTGATCCCGGCATCCAGCATGGTCGGGATGGGGGGCACGCCAGAGGCGAGATACATGTTGCTGCAGGGATTGTGCGAGACCCGCGCATCATGACGGCGTAACAGGTCGATGTCGCGCGCGCCGCATTGCACGCAATGGACGGCGAGCACATCCGGCCCGAGGAAGCCGATCTCGCTCAGCAACTCGGTATCCGTGCAGCGAAAGCGGCTTTGGGATTGCTCGATCTCGAAAGGGGTTTCGGCGACATGGGTGGTGATGAAGGCGCCTTCCTCGTCTGCCAGGCGGCGCGTGGCGCGCAGCGCCTCGGCGTCCAGCGCCCAGATCATGGAGGGAGCAAGGCCGACCTGCACGCGGCCGCCCGGGCGGTTATGGGCACGGATGATGGCACGTGCATCACCAAGCGCATGCTCGGCCGTTTCGATGAGCGGCACGGGCACGTCGAATTCGGCGCCGCCGGTCAGGAACCCGCGGCAGACGCGGCCGCGGATGCCACTCGCCTCGAAGGCCTCGATCACCGGCTGGGTGAGACCCGGCCGGGGATGCGCATACATGAAGTCGACGAGGGCGGTGACGCCGCCGCGGATGTTCTCGACGCAGCCGTGCAGGGCGGCGGCGGCGACATCCTCCACCGTCAGCTCCACCGCCGCAGGGCCGGTCATGCAGGTGAACCAGTCCTTCAGCATGCGATCATCCCCCAGACCCTTGAGCAGGGTCTGGAAGAGATGCGTATGCGTATTCACCATCCCGGGGACGACGATGCGATCGCGGCAGTCGATGATCTCCGCCCCCGGCTCCTGCGCGGCGAGTTGCGCCCGCGTGCCGATGGCGGCGATTCTGTCCCCACGCACGAGGATGCTGGCCTGCTCCAGCACGTCCCGTGCGGGATTCATGGTGACGACCCAGCCGTCCGCGAGGATGATGCTCATGGTCCCGTCTCCTCAGAACTTCGGCATGCTCGCCTGTTCGAGGATCGAGGTCGTCAACAGCCCGTCGCCGGTCGGGATCACGGTCTTGGTGACGTCGGCGGCTTTCAGATTCTCCGCGGTCTCGACCCAGATCGCGGGATCGAGCCAAAGGATGCCCTTCTCCTTGGTGAGCGGGCTCGCCATGAACTTCACCTGCTGCTCGGCCTGGAAGATTTGCTGCGTGCGATCAAGTCCATCCACGAGATGGCTGTCGATGATCCAGTTCGCGGCGGCCTTGGGATCCTGATAGAAGCTCACCCAGCCCTTCGCCGTGGCGCGCAGGAACTTCACGAGCACCGCCTGATTGCCGGGCTTGTCGAAGAAGCTCTGCTTGACGAAGTAGGAATCGACCTGGGAGTTGAGGCCGTAATCACCGAGCGGCAGGATGGTGGTGGGCACACCGGCCTGTTGCACGATCAGCGGCTCGTTGAAGGCGAAGGTGGTGATTTCGCAGGCGATGCGGCCCGCGATGAGCAGCGAGACGTCGTTGGGGCCGATCGTCGTCGTCTTCACCTGGTCGAAGGGCACGTTGTTCTTGGAGAGAAAGAGCTTGTAATACGGTTCGGCGTTGACCTTTACACCGACGGTCTTGCCGACGAGATCGGCGGGTTTGGTGACGCCGCTATCCTTGCGGCAGGTCATGGCGAGCGGCTGGGTCTGGAACTGGCCAGCGAAGACCTTGAAGGCCTCGCCCTGGCCGATGCCGGCGAGGATCTGCTCGGGATTGGCGATGCCGATCTGCGCGATGCCGGCAGAGACCATTTGCACCTGATCGACACCCTGGCCCGCCGGGATGAGCGTGACGTCCAGCCCTTCCGCCTTGTAGTAGCCCTGCTTCAGCGCATATTCCGGGCCGTACATCTCGACGTCCGGGATATAGCCGAGCACGACGCGCAGCCTCGTCATGTCGGCGGCCTGGGCATGGCCTGGGCCGAAGCCGAGTGCTGCGACGCCCGCGAGCCATGCGGCCATCAAACTTTTTCGCAAACGCATGTGGGTTCCTCTTGATCGGGTCGGGGAAAGAAAGGTCATTCGCCCATGCTGTGGCCGAGGGCGTGGCGCACGTCCGATTCCAACTGGCCGAAGCGCGGATCGTCCCGCATCGCGGGCGTGCGACCATGGCCGAAGCCAATGTCGATCTGCCGGGTGATGCGGCCCGGCCGGGGAGACATGACAACCACCTTATCGGACAGGATGATGGCTTCCGAGATGGAATGGGTGACGAGCAGAAGCGTCGCGCCGGTTTCCTCCAGAATGCGGAGGAGTTCGAAGTTGAGCCGGTCGCGCAGCAACTCGTCCAAGGCGCCGAAGGGTTCGTCCATGAAGAGATAGGCGGGTTTCAGCGTCAGTGCGCGGGCGATGGCGGCACGCTGGCGCATGCCGCCCGAAAGTTCGGAGGGATAGGCTTTCTCGAAACCCTTGAGGCCGACCATCTCGATCGCCTCTTCCGCGCGGCGGCGGCGTTCCGCCTTCGGCACGCGGGCGACCGCGAGGCCGAGTTCGACATTGGCGAGCACGCGGCGCCACGGCAGCATGACGGCGCTTTGGCTGACGAGCGCGAAGCGCCGCTGGGCGCGCGCCTCCGCCGGCGTGAGGCCGCCGAGCAAGGCCTGGCCGCCGGTCGGCTGCACGATGTCGGAAAGGATGCGCAGCAGCGTCGATTTGCCACAGCCGGAGGCGCCGATGAGAGACACCCAGGAGCCGGCGGGAATCTCCAGATTGCAGCGGGTGAGCGCATGCGTCGTCTGCGGCCCGCGGCGATAGATCATCTCCACGTCCTGGATGGAGATACCGTCCGCCCTGGCGCGGCGTGGCGGCGCGGTTCTGGCCAAAGTCTCGCTCATGCGCCCGTCTGCAAGGTGAGGGCGAGGCCGAAGGTTGCCGCGAGATCGCAGGTCTCGTGATCGACGAGGTTGGTGTCTTCAAGCTCGAGGTTGAAGAAGCTCATCTGCGCTGGCTCGAAATAGGGGCCGGCATGCCAGGTGCCGCGCGACAGCAAGACAGCGACGGTGCCGGGGATGCGGAAAGCGCGGATGGCGGCGGGATCCGGTGTGGGGCCGTCACCGGGCGGGGCGACCGCCAGCAGCCACTCTCCGCCGCCGACGGAGGCGAGCACCTGCGTCGCGCGGGAATGGCGGGTGATGCGCGTGATGGTGAGCGGCCGATGGTCCAGCGCCATGATGTAGAAGCGCGGGCGGCCATCCGAGAGGTCCAGCGCACGGTCCACCTCTGGGTCCGGCGCGCCGTCCGGCATCGGCTGCACGAGCTTGCCGAAAGGGGCGAAGGCCGCAGCGGTGATGGGCTCGAGCATCAGGCTTTCGCGCAAAATCTGAGCAGGATGATGCGTCTGAACCGGTTCTGGCGGTGCCTGTGCCATGCTGAGCCTCATGGTGTGCCGTCGATTTGGGCAGGTGTAGGCATGCTCTGACAGTCCGCACAAAAAAGGAACAATCTTTTTGTGCACGATGTGATGCCTATTTGGCAGCGGTCAGCGCCCAAAAAGCATCGTATGGAGGTGCAGTCGCGGGCCCTGTGTCCGCTCGAACAGGAAGGCCGGACCGATGACGTTGCTCTCCTCGCACTGGTGGTGGGATCTTTCGACCCGGGAATTCGCAGCCCTCGACATGAGTCGCATCGTGGGTGTGCTGCCGGTGGCCGCGGTGGAACAGCATGGGCCGCATCTGCCGGTGAAAGTGGATGCAGCGATCAACGCCGGGATCGTGGCGCGCGCGGTGGAGCTGATGCCGCCGGATTTCCCCGCGCTCGTTCTGCCCATGCTGCCCATCGGCAAGTCCAACGAACATCTCGCTTTCCCCGGCACGCTCACGCTGCCGCACGATCTGCTGGCGCGGCTCTGGTTCGAAGTGGCGAAAAGCGCCTGGCGCGCCGGCTTGCGGCGCATCATCCTGCTCAACTCCCATGGCGGGCAGCCGCAGGTGATGGAGATCGTCTGTCGTGAGCTGCGCGTGGAGCTCGGGATGTTCGCCGTTGGCGCCAGTTGGTTCCGCACCATCGACAGCAGCGACCTCTACAGCCAGGCCGAGTTGAAGCACGGCATCCATGGTGGCGAGGCCGAGACCTCGGTGATGCTGCATCTCCACCCCGCGCAGGTGCGCATGGAGTTTGCCGAGGATTTCGTGCCCCGTTCGGTTGCGATGGAGACGACCAATCGCCTGCTGACGCCCGAGGGCGGCGTGGGCTTCGGCTGGCAGGCGCAGGACCTCCACCCTTCCGGCGCCTGCGGCAATGCCGCGGCCGCCGATGCCGCACGCGGCGCCGTCCAGGTGGAGCGTGCGGCGCGGGCCCTGCTCGGCCTGATCGAAGAGGTGCGGGACTATCCGCTGGACGCGGTGACGCAGCGCACCGCCTACACCGGCTGAGCCTTCACCCGCCGGATGTCGCAAGGATAGCGGTGCGGATCTGCTCGGCCATCAGGCTTGTCAGCGCATCCACGCCGCGGTCGCGCCCGATGAGCATGAGCGTCTGCAGCCGGCCGTGCAGTTCGTGGACCGGAACATAGGCGAGCCGGCCGGCGCGCCGCTCCCACTCGATGTCGAAGGGGGTGAGGAAGGTAATGGCCTGGTCCAGCATGGCGGCGTGGCGCATCACCTCGATGGAATTGGTCTCGAGCGTCGGCTCCACCTGCAGCGAAGAGGCCGCCAGGGCTTCGTTGAGATAGGGGCGGATCGCCATGCCCTCTTCGGCGATGATCAGCGGGTAGTCCACGCAATCAGAAAGCCGCAGCTGGTGGCGGCCGGCGAGGGGATGATCCGGCGCCATGACGGCGCCGAGCCGGCCGATCCCGGAGGCGAGGACACGCAGGCCTGGCTCGCGCGGGAAATCGAAGCCGAGCCCGAGATCGGCTTCGCCCGCGCTGACCGCCGCCATGATCTCATGGCCCGAGGGCAGGAGGCGCAGGGTGAGTTTGACGCGCGGCGAGGTGCGCCGGAATTCGACGGCGATGCGCGGCACCATATTGGCGGCAAGGCCGCTCATGATGGCGAGGGTGATTTCGCCGCGGCGCAAACCCTTCAACTCCTCGATGCGGCGCTGCACCCGGTCCATCTCCTTCAGCGTCTGCCGCACGTGGCGGATCACGAGCTCTCCTGCGGCCGTCAGCATCAGCTTGCGCGGCAGGCGCAGGAAGAGCGGCGTGCCGAGTTCCGCTTCGAGGGCGAGAATCTGCCGGTTGATGGCGGACGAAGCGACGTTCAGGCGCGTCGAGGCTTTGCGCATGGAGCCCGTGCGCGCCACTTCGTCGAGATAGTGGAGCAGGCGGCTGTGCAGCATGAGGAGGGCTCTCTCTTGGGCAGCGGTGTGCGCGCATTTAGGCAGCGCTGATCGTCCCCAGCAATGCTTTTTCGGCTCGCATCCCCCGCGGATTTCGGGGCAGGATGGAGCGGCCCGGACAGGAGGATGCGATGCTGACGACGAAGCAAAAGGTGCTGCGGCGCTTCTGGTATCCCACGGTGCGGCTGGATGATCTCGCATCCGGGCCGAAGCCCTTCCGGCTGATGGGGGAGGATATCGTCGTCTTCCTCGCTGAGGACGGTACGCCCGCGGCGCTGGAAGACCGCTGCTGCCACCGCACCGCCAAACTCTCGAAGGGTTGGTGCGATGGCAATCTCGTCGTCTGTCCCTATCACGGATGGGCCTTCCAGCCCGACGGCGCGCTCGCCCGCATTCCGCAATACGACCCGGAGACGCCCTTTCCCAAGCACCGCGTGCGTGCCTTCCATGCCGCCGCGCGCTACGGCTATCTCTGGGTGGCGCTCGACGATCCCATCGCGCCCATCTTCGAGATTCCGGAGGATGGCGCGTCCGGCTACCGCCGCATTTTCCAGTTCTACGAAAGCTGGAACACGGCGCCGCTGCGGCTGATGGAAAACTCCTTCGACAATGCGCATTTCGCCTTCGTTCATTCCGGCACCTTCGGCGACATGAAGCAGCCTAAGCCGCGCGTCTATGAGATCGAGGAGATTGACTACGGCTTTAAGGCGACGACGGTGGTGGACATCCTCAATCCGCCGGCAGCCCATGCGGTGACAGGCACGACCGATCCCACCACCACGCGCAGCATGGTCAACCACTGGTATCTGCCTTTCGCCCGGCGGATGGACATGACCTATCCGAGCGGCATCCGGCATATCATCATCAACGTCGCGACGCCCGTGGAAGACGGCCGCATCCAGCTCGTCCAGCTGCTCTACCGCAATGACCGCGAGGAGGATTGCAGCACCGAAAAGCTCATCGCCTGGGATGCGACGATCGTGCACGAAGATCGCGAGATTCTTGAATCGACGAGCCCCGACGCGATCCTGGACGTGCAGCGCAGGCTGGAGGCGCATATGCCCTCGGACCGGCCGGGCCTGATCATGCGCAAGCGGCTCTTGCACCTTCTCGAAGCGCATGGCGAGACGGAAGTGACCTTGGACTATGAGGCAGCCCGATGATGCCCTTCGTCCTTCCGCAAGCCAGCACCTTCTGGCTGCGCAACGCCGCCGTGCCCGCCGGCACGGTGGAGGCGCCTCTGCCGCCGCCGCGCCATGGCTATCTGAACGGCGTCGATATCCTCATCGAGGATGGGCGGACTGCCGCCGTCGTGCCGGCCGGTGCCGGTGCCGGTGAGGGCGTGGATCTTCAGCGCCGCATCCTCTTCCCATGCTTCGTCGACATGCACACGCATCTCGACAAGGGGCATGTGGTGGCGCGCACGCCCAATCCGGATGGCAGCTTCACCGGCGCGCTGAATGCGACGGGTGCCGACCGCGTGGCCTTCTGGACGGCGGAGGACATCGCACTCCGCATGGAGTTCGGGCTGCGCTGCGCCTATGCCCATGGCGTCGGCGCCATCCGCACGCATCTCGATAGTTTTCCGGGGCAGGCCGAGATTTCCTGGGGTGTCTTCCGGGAGATGCGGGCACGGTGGCAGGGGCGCATCGCGCTGCAGGCCGTGGCGCTCACCACCATCGACCAGTTTGCGACGCCCTTCGGCGCGGAGCTTGCGAACCTCGTTGCCCGGTCCGAGGGCATTCTCGGCGCGGTGACGCGGCTGTCCGGCGTCGATCATGGTGCCATCGCGGAGATCGACCAGCTGCTTGACCGGCTCTTCGCGGAAGCCACGCGGCATGGGCTGGACGTCGATCTGCATGTCGATGAAACCGATGATGTGGCAGCCTTCACCCTGCCGCGCATCGCCGCCGCCATCGAGCGCAGCGCGTTCCGCGGCAAAGTGACCTGTGGTCATTGCTGCAATCTGGCGCTGCAGCCTGAGGCCGCGGCGGCGGAGACCATCGCGCATCTCGCCCGCCTCGGCGTGACGGTGGTGACGCTGCCCTCCGCCAACATGTATCTGCAGGACCGCCATGCCGGGCGCACCCCGCGCTGGCGTGGCGTCACCCTTGCCCATGAGCTGCGCGCCGCCGGCGTGCCCTTTGCGGTCGCGACCGACAACTGCCGCGACGCCTTCGTGCCCTATGGGGACCACGACACGCTGGACAGTTTCCGCTTCGCCCTGCGCGTCTGCCATCTGGACCACCCTTATGGCGATTGGGCGGCGAGTATCACGGCGACACCGGCGCGGACGATGGGGCTCGCCGATTGCGGCCTCATCGCGGTCGGCCGCAGCGCCGATCTGGTGCTGACCCGGGCGCGGAGCTTCGATGAACTCGTCTCCCGTCCTCAGGCGGATCGCATCGTGCTGCGTGCCGGCCGCGCGATCGACCAGACCTTGCCGGATTACGCCGAGCTCGACGGCCTCACGGCCGCCACGCCGCGCACGCTGGAAGGGCCGACGGCCGCCTAGCGGGTCGCGCGCAGATGGATCGGCATGAGGTCCGTGAAGACGCCGACATCGGCGGCGATGCCCGGCATGTCCGGTGAGGCCATACAGGCGGCGAAGGCCGCTTCGTCCCGGTAGCGGCATTCGCAGATGGCGATGGTGCCGCTGTCCTCTGTCGCGGGGAAGAAGGCTTGAGCGCTGACGAGGCCGAGTGGTCCGAAGCTCCGCCGCAGCATCGGCAGATGCTGCGCGACGTAATAGGCACGATCGAAGCGTGACTCCGCACGGCCGTGATAGGTGACGAACATGATCACCTCGCCGTTCCGCCCGTATTCCGACATGCCCTGACGCCTTCCACTCCGGTTGACCGCGAGGCTGGACCGCTTCTGCGGCGCTTTGAAGGCAGGCGGACGCGGGGCAGGGCGGCTTAGAACGCGGCCATTCGCCGCTCCACCAAAGCGAGATGGGTCGCGCGCTCGGTCTCCGTCGCGCGGTTGAGGTCGTAGAGCGCCAGATGCTCCACCGGCGCACCGGGGCGGATCGTCACGCGCAGCACACGCGTCACCAGCTTGCGGGGCGGATCCCCGGCGAGAGCCGCGCGCAGACGGTTGCCACCATAGGTCATGCAGGCGGTCAGTTTGCCGATGTTGTGGAGGATGGGGCGCACGCGGCCGTCGATGATGTCGAAGGAAACGCCAGGCAGGAAGACCCGATCGAAATAGCCTTTCAGCATGGCGGGAAAGCCGAAATTCCAGACGGGGGAGACGATGACGAGCGCATCCGCCGCGCGCAACCGGGCGACGTAATCGGCGACCGGCGCCGTATTCTCCGGCACGTCGTGATAGGCGATGCGTTCGGCCCGCGTGACCACCGGCTGGAAGCCTTCGGCGTAGAGATCGCAATCATCCACGACGTGGCCGGCCCGGCGCAAGCCGCGCAGCGCGGCCTCGTGCACCGCCGCGTTGAAGCTGCTCTCGACGGGATGGCAATAGAGCAGGAGAACCTTCATCACGCGGCCGGTGCGCTGAAGAGATAGGGGCGGGGGTCGGAGAAATCGAAAACAGGATCGTCCCAGGCGATCATCTTGCCCGGGTTGAGCAGGCCCTTCGGGTCCACCGCGCGTTTGAAGGCAAGTTGGGCGGGATCGGAGCGTTTCATGCCGCCTTCCTCCAACGTATAGCGGTGGGGGTTGAAGACGAGGCAGCCGTTGTCTTCAAACAGGCGGATGATCTGGTCCAGCCGCTCTTCCGTGGTAAAGCGGATGAGCGGCAGGCCGGAACACACCACATGGCCATCGAAGCGGATGAATTCGAGATGCTCCATCATCTCTACGCCGAGGAGGTGGCCCATGCGGGCGACGGCCGCCAGATGATCGGGATAGGGGTAGAGCACCTGCAGATAGGTGAGTTGCGGCTCCACCCGGCGGGCGACGAGCGTGGTGTGGTTCCAGGTGAGTTCGAAGAGCGGGGGCAGGCGGGTGCTCTCCTCGGCCGCTAGGCCATCCGACCGGAAGGCGAGGCGCGCGTGATGGCGCTGCGCGAAGGCGAGTAGGCCGGAGAGGGCCTGCGGCGCCACCATGATCAGCACCGCCGCTTCGTCCGCGCCGATGAAGCGCCCATGCTGCGTGAAGAATCTTTGGCCGAGGCCCGGCGCCATGACGGCGAGTTCCTTGAGGAGCAGACCGTCTTCCCGGCCGAGGCTATCGGCGAAAGCGGCGGCTCGCGCCATCTGCGGGAAAGTGACGATCACGTCGACCCAGTCATAAGCGGTGGTGAGCGGCACGGTGCAGGAGGTGATGATGCCGTTGGTGCCATAGGCATGGGCGACACGCGCGATCTCGTCGCCCTCCAGCGTCAGAATGCGAGGCTCGGCTTCCATGGTGGCGACGCGCAGGCGGATGACGTTCCCGGTGTTGCGCAGGCCACCCCAGCGGATGGAGCCGACGCCGCCCGAACCACCGGCGATGAAGCCGCCGATGGAGGCGGTGCGGTGGGTCGAAGGAAACATGCGCAGCTCCTGCCCGGAATCGGCGCGGGTCGCAGCGTCGATGCGACCGAGCAGCGCGCCGGCTTCGGCCGTCACGAAACCCGGACCGATCTCGGTGATGGCGCAAAGATCGTGAAGATCGAGGATCATGCCGCCGGCGAGCGGCATGGCTTGGCCGTAATTGCCGGTGCCGGCCCCACGCGGTGTCACGGGGATGCCCAGGGCATGGGCCGCGGCCAGCGCCCGCAGCACCTCCGCTTCGGTCTTCGGTGAGACTACGACATCCCCGACCACATCGTCGAGCAGGCGTTTGAGGACGGGGGAATACCAGTAGAAATCGCGGCTCTTGCGGCGAACCAGGGCGGGGTCGTCTTCCACCGCCATGCCGGCGAGGCGCTCCTTCAAAGCGGCGAGGGTCTCGGGTGTCATACGGTGCTCCCTCAATTCTCCCGCCGCACGGCGCTTTCGTGCCAATGGCGGAGGGCCAGATATTCGACGGCGCTCATCACGGCGAAGATGACGATGCCGAGGGCGGAGAGCAGCCCGAGGGCTGCGAACATGCGCGGAATGTCGAGCCGGTTGCCGGCCTCGATGATGCGCCAGGCGAGCCCGGTTGCGCTGCCGCTTCCGGCGACGAATTCGGCGACCACCGCGCCGATGAGCGAGAGGCCGCCGGAAATCTTCATGCCCGCCAGGATATAGGGCAGGGCGGCCGGAAACTGGATTTCGGTGAGGATGCGGAAGCGCGAGGCGCCGTAGAGCTGCATGAGGTTGCGCAGGTTGTGGTCGGTCGAGCGCAGGCCGAGGGTGGTATTGGAGAGCACGGGAAAGAAGGCGACGATCCAGGCGAGGATCAGCAGCGCCACGCGCACATTGTCATAGCCCACCCAGATGATGATGAGGGGCGCAATGGAGACCACAGGCGTCACCTGCAGGATGACCGCATAGGGAAAGAAGGCGGTGGCGATCCAGCGCGATTGCGCGAAGAGCACGGCGAGCGCCACCCCGCCGATGACGGCCGCGAGGAAGGCCTCCACCGTCACTGTCAGGGTGAACCACAGCGATGCCATGAGGCTCCAGAAATCGTCGATGAAGGCGTGCCAGATCAGGCTCGGCGCCGGTAGCACGAATTTCGGCACGCCGAGCACGGTGACGAGGACCTGCCAGGCGCCGAGGAAGAGGAGGCCGACGAGCAGCGGTAGCAGGATCTGCAGGGGGCGCGTCATCGCGGCTCCATCGTCGCATGCAGCGCCGCTGAGACGTGGCGGCAATAGGCGTTGTAGCTTTGGCTCATGCGAAACTCTTCGCTCCGCGGATAGGGCTCGTCGATGCGGATGTCAGCCGTCACGCGGCCGGGCCGCGCGCCCATGACGATGATGCGGTTGGAGAGATAGACCGATTCATAAACGCTGTGGGTGACGAAGATGACCGTCCAATTCTGGCCAGCCCATGTTGCCAACAGATCATCGTTCAGCTTGAAGCGGGTGATTTCGTCGAGCGCCGCGAAAGGTTCGTCCATCAGCAGAACGGAAGGCCGCGTGATGAGTCCACGCGCGATGGAGACGCGCATCTTCATGCCGCCTGAGAGTTCCCGCGGATAGGCACGGGCGAAGGCGCCGAGGCCGACCTGTTCGAGCGCCGCCATCACCCGGGGCGTCGCATCCCGCTTCGACAGCCCCTGCAGCTTGAGCGGCAGATAGACATTGGCGAAGACCGTCGCCCAAGGCATCAGCGTCGGCTCTTGGAAGATGAAGCCCAGGTTGCGGTCGGCCCTGGCATCCGGCCATGCGATGCGGCCGGAACTGACCGCCCCGAGGCCTGCGATGAGGCGCAGTAGCGTCGATTTGCCACAGCCCGAGGGCCCGAGCAGGCTCACGAATTCGGCACGGCCGATGTCCAGACTGACGTCGGCGAGGGCCGTGACGCCATTGCCGTAGGTTTTGGTGACGCCATCGAGAGCGATGAGCGGAGGGGCAAGATCGGCGGGCAGGTGGCTGTCCATCGTCAGACGCTGCGGTGCGCCGTCATTTCTGCGCCAGTTTCAGGCTGAGGCCCTTGTTGACGAAGCGCAGCGTATAGGCCGCCTTGTAGTCGAGGCTGGTGGGATAGACGCCTTCTTTGGACATGACGTCGAAAAAGGATTTCCAGCGCGCATCCGTCATGGCGCCGATGCCGAACTGAGCCGCGTCGCCGCCCTCGATCATGCCCTCCTTCTTCATCGTCGCGATGGCATAGGCGATCACGCCGTCATTCTCGTCCGGGTCGTCTTTCTTGATCAGCGCATTGGCCGGCCCAGGATCACCGTGCAGATACTCGTACCAGCCTTCGATGCTGGCATCGACGAACTTCTGAACGACGTCCGGATGTTGATCGACCATCTTCTGGCTGACGAGGACGAGCGAGGCGTAGGACGGATAGCCGTAATCCGCGAAGAGATAGACCTGCGGGGTAAAGTGGCCCTGCTGCTCCACGAGATAGGGTTCTGAGGAGACGTAGCCCTGCTGGATGGCGTTCTTGTTGACCAGGAAGGGCGCCATGTTGAAGGTGTAGGGGCGGATCTGGGAATCCGTGAAGCCATATTTGGCCTTGAGCCACAGAAAGAAGTTGTTGGCTGCGGAGGCCGCGATCATCACCGGCTTGCCACGGATGTCGCCCAGGGTTTTGATGTCGTCCCGCGGATGCGTCATCAAGCATTGCGGGTCTTTCTGCGAGACGGCCATCACCGCCACGGCATGGGCACCAGCCTGCACCAGGCTCAGCGGGCCGAAGCTGTTCGAGCCGAGGGCGAAGTCGACTGCGCCGGCCGCCAGCAGCTGCATGTTGTCGACACTCGGGCCGCCTTGACGGATGGTGACGTCGAGTCCCGCCTTCTTGTAGAGGCCGAGGGCCAGGGCCTCGTAGAAGCCGCCATGCTCGGCCTCCGCCTTCCAGTCGGTGACGAAGGTGATTTTCGTGTCAGCGGCGGAGGCCCGGCCGAAAGGCCAGGCCAGCAGCATGGTGGAAAAGGCGGCAAAGGCGGCGCTGCGGACGAGTCCATGCATCCAGATCGCTCCTGCTCAGGCGAGAGTCGTTCCGGACAAGCCTCAAATTTAAGCAAATATGGTTCGGCTCGTCCTCTCACGCGAAGTGCAGCATAAATCTTGTGCAGACCTGAAGCATCAAAATTTGCGCGTTCCGCTGCCTTTCCGAGAGCGCTCCGCCCTCATCAGCGGAGCCGGCCGGAGGCGATCAGATCGGCGAGCGGGCCGGGCAGAGAGCAGTCGGGCGGCAGTTCCGCCGCCGGCTCGGCTGCCGCCAGGGTGGTGCGCATGGGAATGACACCGGCCCAGACCGGATAAGCGCTTTCCTCGGCGTCGCCCGGCCCGCCATCGCGCGTCTTCACCGCCGCCTCCTCGATCTCCATCACGAGCACGGTCGTCGCCTTCAGCTCCTGCGCCGTCATCGGCCGCAGCGTTTCCCACCGGCCGGGGAAAAGCCCGTCGGTGAAATGGCGCAGCGCCGCCTCCGCCTCCGTCGCGTCCTCGATCAGCCGCGCGGTGCCGAAGGCCATGACGGAGCGGTAGTTGACGGAGTGGTTGAAGGCCGAACGCGCCAGGACATAGCCATCCATCAGGCTGACCGTGACGCAGACCGGCATGTCGACCGCGCGGCGGAGGAAGCGGCTGGCGGAGGAGCCGTGCCAGTAAAGGCGGTTCTCGTGCCGCCAATGCAGCGTCGGCGTCACATAAGGCGCGCCGTCGATGACGTAGCCGACATGGCAGAGCGGGGCGGCATCGAGCACGGCGTAGACGGCCGCCTTGTCGTAGCGGCCGCGGTGATGCTCGCGCTTCACCCGGTTGCGGGGCGTTACCGGAAAGGTCGTGTCGGACATCGTCTCAGCTCCTCAGAGGATGCCAGTATTCCCGTCATCCGGTATGGTGATCAGCTCCAGTTGATCGAAAACGGGTGGACCAGTTGAAGACGAAGGAGGTCGCGGCCCCGCTCGCCTTGGATCGGGCGGCGGGAGATCTGGAGGGGCAGGTCTATCGCGGGCTGCGCAGCCGCATCCTGAGCGGCGCCCTGGCGGCGGGCCAGGCGGTTCCCTCCACGCGCGCGCTGGCGGCCTCCCTCGGCCTCG
This sequence comes from Acidisoma sp. 7E03, assembly GCF_054665075.1. Lineage (NCBI taxonomy): Bacteria > Pseudomonadati > Pseudomonadota > Alphaproteobacteria > Acetobacterales > Acidocellaceae > Acidisoma > Acidisoma sp. 7E03. Next base: position 97,360 of record NZ_BAAFHE010000001.1, on the reverse strand, counting down.
CCCGCGCCACCGTCCTTGCCGCCTATGAGCGGCTAAAGGCGGAAGGTTTCCTCGAAGCGCGGCCCGGGGGCGCCACCCGTATCGCCGCCATCGCGACCCCGCTCGGGCGCGATCAGCGCCGTGCCGCGCCGCGCCGCCTGGAGAGTGAGGCGCCCACGCTGCCGCTCACCCCCGGCGTGCCGGATCTCGCCTCTTTCCCCCGCGCGCTCTGGGGCCGGCTGCTCGCGACGCGCGCCCGGCGGATGGGCGCCGAGGCGCTGGGCTATGGCGCGCCGCTCGGCCTGCCGGCGCTGCGGGACGCGATCCTCGGGCACATTGCGATCAGCCGTGGCGTCGCGGCCGAGCCCGAACAGCTCTTCCTCTTTCCCTCCACACGCATGGCGATTGCGATCCTCGCCCGGCTGACGCTGACGCGGGGGGATACGGCCTGGATCGAAGAGCCGGCCTATCCTAGTGCCCAGCGCCTCCTGGCCGAGGCCGGCGCGCGCCTGGTGCCGCTGCCCTGCGACGAAGCGGGCCTCCGGCTGGAGGCGCAGGCACCGCCGCCGCGGCTGATCTACGTCACGCCCTCGCATCAATACCCGACGGGGGTGACGATGAGCCTGCCGCGCCGGCTCGCGTTGCTGGAGGCCGCACAGCGCCATGGCGCGCTGATCCTGGAAGATGATTACGACGCCGAGTTCCAGTTCGACGGCCGGCCGATCGCAGCCCTGCAGGGGATCGATCGTGCCGGCACGGTCGCCTATCTCGGCACTCTCGCCAAGACCATGGCGCCCGGCCTCCGCCTCGCTTATGCGGTGGTGCCGCTGCCGCTTTGTGCGCCGCTCGCCAAGATGATGCGGCTGCAGGGTCTTGCCGTGCCGATGCATGTGCAGGCGGCGTTTCTGGAGTTTCTGCGCGAGGGGCATTTCCGCGCGCATCTGCGCCGCATGACGCCACTCTATGCCGCGCGCATGCAGGCCTTTCGGGCCGCGGTGCAAGAGGTTTGCGGCTCTCGGATCGCGGTCGGGCCCGGCACCGGCGGCTTGCAACTCGCGCTCTGGTTTCGGGATGGGACCACCGAAGACGAGCAGATCGCGGCGACACTGCGGACCCGCGGCTATGGGCCGCAGCCGCTTTCCGCCATGCATCTGGGGCTGGCGCGGCCTGGCCTGCTCTGCGGCATTGCCGGCCTGATGCCGGAGGCGGCACCCGCCGCCGCGCGCGCCATCGCCCAGGCGCTCGTCAGCGGCTGAGCCCGTCCACCAGCACGTCCACCATCCGCGTGGCACTCGCCTGCCAGTCCGGCATGCTCATGCCATAGGCGAGGCCGATGAGGGCGTTGAGCAGATCCAGCGGTTCGACGTCGGCACGCACGCCGCCCGTGGCGCGGGAGCGATCCAGCAGCAGCGTCACCGCTTGGGTGATGCGCGGGCCCGAGGCGGCATAAAGCTCGGCCGGGCCGCCCGGGATCGCGTTGAGGGCCGGCGCGATGACCTTCTTCGTCGCGATATAGTCGACGAAGAGGAGCATCCAGGCGCGCAGCGCGTCCTGCGGCGGATGGCGTTCCAACAGCACCGCCGCCGATTCCGCCAACTGCTCCACGCCACGGCGGTAGACGTCCGCGATGATCGCGTCGCGGTTCGGGAAATGCCGGTAGAGCGTGCCGATGCCGACCCCGGCGCGGCGCGCGATCTCCTCTAGGCTGACGTCTGGCCCTTCGGCCGCGAAGGCGTCGCGGGCGACTTCCAGGAGCTTTTCCCGGTTGCGTTGGCTGTCGGCGCGGGGCTTGCGCGGCGTCTTGGGCAGGGTCACGTCCGAATCTCTCTTGATAAACGGAGGAAACCTCCGTATATGAAGCGGAGACATCCTCCGCTTATATCAGGTGATGCCGCCGGGCAAATCAATTGACGGCGACGCGGCGGATGCAACTCCCGGGTCTCACGCAGACCGGACGACAACAGGAGACCATCATGGCTCAGACTTTTGGCGCGACCTCGACGACAGACGAGGTGCTGGCAGGCATCGACCTGACGGGAAAGCGCGTTCTGGTGACGGGCGTTTCGGCGGGATTGGGCGTGGAGACGGCGCGGGCGCTGGCTGCCCATGGTGCCGAGGTGATCGGCACGGTGCGGGATCTCGAGAAGGGGCGGCAGGCGACGGCGGGCATTCCCGGGATCACCCTGGTTGAGATGGATTTGGCGGAGCTCGCGAGCGTGCGGGCGGCGGCGGACCGGCTTGTGGCCGCAGGCGCGCCGCTCGATCTCGTCATCGCCAATGCAGGCGTCATGGCCTGCCCGAAGAGCGTCACGGCGGATGGTTTCGAGATGCAGTTCGGGACCAATCACCTGGGGCATTTCGTCTTCATCAACCGGATCGCTTCTCTGCTGCGGCCGGGTGCATGCGTCGTCAATCTCGCTTCCTCCGGCCATCGCTTTTCGGACGTCGATCTCGATGATCCGAATTTCGAGCATACCGAATACACCCCCTTCGGCGCATACGGACGGTCGAAGACCGCGAACATCCTCTTCGCTGTCGAGTTCGACCGTCGCCACCGCGATCGGGGCGTGCGGGCCGTCGCGGTGCATCCTGGCGGCATCCAGACCGAGCTTGGCCGGCATCTCGGCTACGACGAGATCGAGCAGCTCGTGAAGCAGGTGAACGAGCAGAACGCGGCGGCGGGCCTGCCGCCCTTCCAGTGGAAAACCATCCCGCAGGGGGCGGCCACCTCGGTCTGGGCCGGCGTCGTCGCCCCGGTGGAGGAGGTGGGCGGCCTCTATTGCGAGGACTGCCACATCGCCGAGCCGGAGAACAGCGATACGGCGATGCGCGGCGTGCGCGCCTATGCGCTGGACCCCGAGCGCGCCCGCGCCTTGTGGGCGAAGAGCGAGGCGATGGTGGGCGAGACCTTCTGACGCCTCACCGATAGCGGCCGATGGCATAGTCGCCGGGCGAGAGATCCGTCTTCTCGCCCGCGATGACCTGGGCGATGTGTCGGGCGGAGCCGCAGCTCATCGTCCAGCCCAGCGTGCCATGGCCGGTATTGAGGTAGAGGCCCTGCACGTGGGTGGCGCCTATGACGGGCGTGCCGTCCGGTGTCATCGGGCGCAGGCCGGACCAGAAGCTCGCTTTCGACAGATCCCCGCCGGGGAAGAGATCGCTCACCGAATGCTCCAGCGTGCGGCGGCGGGCGGCCGGCAGATCGGTCGTGAAGCCGGAAATCTCCGCCATGCCGCCGACGCGGATGCGATCGCCGAGCCGGGTGAGGGCGATCTTGTAGCTCTCGTCCATCACCGTCGATTCCGGTGCGCGCGCCGGATCGACGATGGGGATAGTGAGTGAATAGCCCTTCACCGGATAGACCGGTAGGCGAATGCCGAATTGCCGCGTGAGGAAGGGCGAGAAGCTGCCGAGGCAGACGACGACGGCGTCGCTCGCGATCGAGCCCTTGTCGGTCACGACGGAATCGACCCGCCCGCTGCTGGTTGCGATGCCCTTGATCGTCGTGCCGTAGCGGAAGGTGACGCCGAGGCTGCTGGCCTTCTCGGCCAGCGCATTGGTGAACTTGTAGCAGTCGCCGGTTTCGTCCTTCGGCGTCAGCAGGCCGCCCTTGATCTTCTCCCGCACATGGGCGAGCGCCGGCTCCACGCGGATGCAGCCCTCCGGGTCCAGCACTTCATAGGGAATGCCGTCCGCGGCCAGCGCCTTCACGTCCTTGGCGGAGGCTTCCACCTGTTCATCCGTGCGGAAAAGCTGCAGCGTGCCCTGCATGCGCTCGTCATAGGCGATGCCGGTTTCGGTGCGCACTTCGGCCAGGGCGGCGCGGCTGAGATCGGCCAGGCGCAGCATGCGGCCCTTGTTGACGGCGTAACGAGAGGCCGAGCAATTGGCGAGCATCTTCATCAGCCAGGAGAGCATGGCCCAGTCCGGCTTCGGCCGCAGGATGAGCGGCGCATGTTCCATGAACAGCCACTTCATCGCCTTCTGCGGCACGCCGGGCGCGGCCCAGGGGCCGCAATAGCCGAAGGAGACTTCGCCGGCATTGGCGAAGCTCGTCTCCAGCGCGGGACCGCTCTGCCGGTCCACGACGGTGACGGCATGGCCCGCCTTCGCGAGCTGGTAGGCGGTGGTCACACCGACGACGCCGGCGCCGAGCACGGTGATCTGCATGAGAGGTCCAGAAGCTTCCGAGGTTGTCAGCGATAATCCCGGCGATAGCGATGGCCGAGGCTGGTGAGAAATTCATAGGGGATGGTGCCGGCATCGGCCGCCAGCATCTCGATCGTCTGATGCGGGCCGATGACTTCGACGAGGCTGCCGAGATCGAGCCTGCCGGGCGGCAAGCTGGAGATGTCGACCGTCATGCTGTCCATGGAGACGCGGCCGAGAATGGGCAGGCGCCGCCCTTGGTAATAGACGGCGCCGCGGCCGCTGAGGGAGCGCAGCAGCCCATCCGCATAGCCGGCGGCAAGTGTGGCGATGCGCGTCTCGCCAGTCGTGACATGAGTGCCGCTGTAGCCCACGCGGGTGCCGGCCGGCACGGTGCGGGTCTGCACCACGGCGATGGAGAGGCTGACGACCGGCTCCATCGGGTTGTCCGCGCCGATATGGGGCGCGCCGCCATAGAGGGCGATGCCGGGGCGGGCGAGGGCGCCGTGGTACTCGGCGCCCATCAGGATGCCGCCAGAATTGGCAAAGCAGAGCGGGATGCCGGGAAATTCGGCGACGACGCGGCGCATCTCGGCCAGCTGATCGGCATTCTGTGCCGCGGTCGGCTCGTCGCCCGAGGCGAGGTGGCTCATGACGTAGAGAATTTCGAGCTCGGGGCTGGCGGCGATTTCGGCCGCGACGGCGGCGCGGTCTTCCGGCGGAAAGCCGAGGCGGGACATGCCGGTGTCGAACTGCAGTACGGCCGGCAGGCGCGTCCGCTCGATGCGGGCCTGGGCGCGCCAGCGGGCGAGCTGGGGCAGGGAGTTGATGACGGGAATGACGTGCGCAGCGGCGCAGCCGGCTTCGGCGCCCGGCAGCAGGCCGTTGAGCACGAAAAGCTGCGCATCCGCGGGCAGATGCGGCCGTAGCGTCGCCGCTTCGCCGTATTGGGCCACGAAGAAATGCCGGCAGCCAGCGGCGACCAGCACTTCCGCGACGCGCACCGCGCCGAGCCCATAGGCATCGGCCTTGACGACGGCCGAGGCACGGGCGGGCGCGACGCGGGCAGCGAGCTTTTCGTAGTTCCGCCTCAGCGCGGAGAGATCGATGGTGAGATAGCCGGGATAGCCTTCGGCCTCGCCATTCAGCAGCGTCCGCCAGTCGATGCTGTCCATGCCGTTTTCGCCCATGTGCCACTCCGATCCGCAGAGGTTAGGACAAGGATCATGGAAATTCACACGAATTCGTGCTTGAAACTGCAGCCGAACCGTGCCGAATGAAAGAATCTGCGACGGTTTGAAAGATCCTGCATGGCATCGCTCGACGCGATCGACCGCAACATTCTGCGTCTTCTGCGCGTCAATGCCCGCATGAGCAATGCGGCCCTGGCCGAGGAGGTGGGGCTATCCCCCTCCGCCTGTCTCAGGCGCATCAAGCTGCTGGAAAATACCGGCGTCATCCGCGGCTATACGGCGCTGGTGGAGACCGGCGCGAGCGGCCAGGGCATCGCCGTGCTCATCAACATCACGCTGGAACGCCAGACAGAGGATTATCTCAACCGCTTCGAAATGGCGGTGCGCAAGCATCCGGAAATCCAGGAATGCTATCTGATGACGGGTGGTTCGGATTACTTCCTGCGCGTCGAAGTGGCGAGCCCGGGGGAGTTTGAGCGCATCCACAAGGAGATTCTCTCCTCGCTGCCCGGCGTCTCTCGCATCCATTCCAGCTTTTCCATCAAGAACGTGCTGGCGACGCGGCCGAAGGGTCGGCGGTAGGGGGCTCTTCCGTCATGGCCGGGCCACGATTCGGCCATCAACCGGCTGGGCGCCAAAACGGGCAGACCCGCGGCATGAAGCCGCGCGTGACGAAGAAAGAAGCGCGTGAAGACCTAGCGAGCGCTCGCCCGACCAGGCCCCGCGTCAGCCTTCCAAATGGATGTTGGGCCGCGCGATTTCCATGAAGCGCCCAGGCTCCGCCAGCGGCGTGAAACCATACTGCGCATAGAGGCCGTGGGCGTCGGACGTCACCAGAATCCACCGGCGCAGGCCTTGCAGATCGGGATGAGCCGTCACCCGTTCCACCAACCGCTTCGACAGCCCCTGGCCGCGATGGGTTTCCAGCACGAAGACGTCGGCGAGAAGGGCGAAGGTCGCGCGGTCGGTCACGACCCGGGCGAGGCCCGCTTGCGCGCCGTGGTGATAGAGGCCGAAGCACAGCGAATGCTGCAAGGACCGCGCGACGAGATCGCGGGAAATGCCGCGGGCCCAATAGCTCTCCCCCGCCAGATAGCGGTGGATGGCCGCAAGATCGAGCCGTTCAGGATCGGTCGAAATCACGTAGCCTTCAGGCAGAAGCGGCAGGGTCATGGCAGGACTCCGGGCACAGACGGCCCGCGCAGGCGGCCGCATGCGGGCGCACGAGGGGAAGGCGTGAGGATGGGAAGAGAGACGGCGGACCGGTTTCGAAGAGCCGGTCCGCCGGAGCGTCAGGCGGTGCGCTTCAGAGCGTCACCTAGGACCGAAACGATCGTCTCGATATGCGACTTTTCGAGGATGAGCGGCGGCGAGAGGGCGATGATGTCGCCCGTCACGCGGACCAACAGGCCCTTGTGGAAGCAATCGACGAAGACGTCATAGGCGCGGGTGCCCGGCGCATCCGCGCGCGGGGCGAGTTCGATGGCGCCGACGATGCCGAGGTTGCGGATGTCGATGACGTGCGGATGGCCCTTCAGCGAATGCAGCGCTTCTTCCCAGAAGGGGGCGAGTTCGGCGCCGCGGGTGAGCAGGCCCTCTTCCTCATAGATCGCCATGGTGGCGAGGCCGGCGGCGGCCGCCACCGGATGGCCGGAATAGGTGTAGCCGTGGAAGAGTTCGATCGCCCCCTCGGGGCCCTTCATCAGCCCGTCATGCACGTGGCGGGCGGCGAAGACCGCGCCCATCGGCAGAGAGCCGTTGGTGATGCCCTTGGCGGTGGTGACGAGATCGGGCACCACGCCGAAGAAGTCGGTCGCGAAAGGCTTGCCGAGGCGGCCGAAGCCGGTGATCACCTCATCGAAGATGAGCAGGATGCCGTGCTTGTCGGCAATCGCCCGCAGCCGTTCGAGATAGCCCTTGGGTGGCAGGATGACGCCGGCCGAACCCGACATCGGCTCCACGATGACGGCGGCGATGGTCTCGGCGCCATGCAACTGCACCAGCCGCTCCAGATCATCGGCGAGGTCGGCGCCTTCCTCGGGCATGCCGCGGGTGAAGGCGTTCTTCGCGACGTCCAGCGTATGGCGCATGTGGTCGGCCGGGATCTGCGGGAAGACGCGGCGATTGTTGACGAGGCCACCGACCGAGATGCCGCCGAAGCCGACGCCGTGATAGCCCTTCTCGCGGCCGATGATGCGGGTGCGCGTGCCCTGGCCGATGGCGCGCTGATAGGCGATGGCGATCTTCAGCGCGGTATCGACGGATTCGGACCCGGAGCCGGTGAAGAAGACGCGATCGAGCTTCGCCTCCCGTCCGCCCGGCGCCATGGAGGCGAGCTTGGCGGCGAAGTCGAAAGCGACGGGATGGCCCATCTGGAAGGTCGGCGCGAAGTCGAGGCTCATGAGCTGGCGCTGCACGGCATCCGCGATCTGGCGGCGGGCATGCCCGGCATTGACGCACCAGAGGCCGGCGGTGCCGTCCAGCACCTTGTTGCCGTCGACATCGGTGTAGAACATGCCCTCGGCACCGGCGAGCAGGCGGGGGGCCGCCTTGAACTGCCGGTTGGCGGTGAAGGGCATCCAGAAATTGTCGAGAACGGGTGCGTTCGGGGTGATGTGGTTCACGGGGGCCTCCAATGGCGTCGCGGTGATGTCACGCTTTTCGCGACCGCAAAACAAGTCCCTTTCTTCCTTGTGATAACACATTGAAAAGGCGTGGGTGTTCTCGCTAGTGTAGCGATATATTCAACACTCGAAACAGGAGCCATGCGGTGACGGAGGATATTGGCGGCAGGCTTCGCTACCTGCGCATGGCGCGTGGCCTGTCGCAGCGTGAACTCGCCAAGCGGGCGGGTGTCACCAACGGCACCATTTCGCTCATCGAGAGCAATGCGACTAACCCTTCGGTCGGTGCGCTGAAGCGCATCCTGGATGCGATCCCGATCGGGCTTGCCGAATTCTTCTCCTTCGCGCCGGAACGGCCGCGCCAGGTCTTTTATGCGGCCGAGGAACTGACCGAGATCGGGAAGGGGCCCATCTCCTACCGCCAGGTGGGCCACAACCTCTTCGGCCGATCGTTGCAGATTCTTAAAGAATGCTATCAGCCGGGCGCCGATACGGGAAAGATCCTGCTGACCCATGAGGGGGAGGAGGGTGGCATCGTTCTCTCCGGCCGGCTGGAAGTGACGGTGGAGGACGAGCGGCGCATCCTGGGGCCGGGCGATGCCTATTCCTTCGAGAGCCGCCGGCCGCACCGATTCCGCTGCATAGGCCCGGTGCCTTGCGAGGTCATCAGTGCCTGCACACCTCCCAGCTTCTGAGCCGCTTGGTCGCGCGCCGCGAAGGGTCTAGAGCGGAGGCATGGAGCCACCCGGACCTCTGCGCCTCACCTCTTACACACTCTTCACCGCCTTCTTTCGCGCGGGGCTCATGGGTTTTGGCGGGGTGATGCCGATGGCGCGGCGGGTGCTGGTGGAGGAGCGGCGGTGGATGACGCCCGCCGAGTTCAGCGAGCTGCTCGCCCTTTGCCAGTTCCTGCCGGGCGCCAACGTCGCCAATATGTCGGTCATCTTCGGGTCGCGCGTCTGCGGCCCCTTCGGCAGCGTCGCTGCCCTGGCCGGGCTGCTGGGGGCGCCCGTCGCCATCGTGCTGGGCATCGCGACGCTCTATGCCCAGTATGGCGATGATCCGCCGGTGCGGCATCTGGTGACCGGGCTGTCGGCCGGGGCCGCCGGCCTCATCCTCGCGACTGCTTTGAAGATCGCGGCACCCCTCCGCACCTCCCTTTGGCGCCTCGCCGTGCTGGCCGCGGCCTTCGCCGCCCTCGGCCTGCTGCGCCTGCCCTTCCTTCCGAGCCTTGGCGTGCTCGCGGTGGCAAGCGTCGGGCTTGCCAATTGGCGGCTCGGCGAATGACGCCGCTTCTCGCCCTGGTGCTGATCTTCGGCGAACTCTCCTTCCTCGCCATCGGCGGTGCTTCCACAACCTTGCCGGCGATGGAGCGGGCGGTGGTGCATCAGCAACATTGGATGAGTGCGGCGGAGTTCGTGCGTCTCTACGCATTGGCGCAGGCGGCACCGGGCCCGAATGTACTGGCCGTCACCCTCTTCGGCTGGCAGGTGGCCGGGATTGCGGGCGCCATCGCCGCGACCTTCGCCTTTCTGCTGCCCGCCTGCAGCCTTGCTTACGGCGTCGGCCACCTCTGGGTACAATTTCGCGATCGGCGCTGGCGGCGGGTGGTGCAGGCGGGGCTGGTGCCTGTCACCGCCGGGCTGATGCTGGCGGCGGCCTTTCTGCTTGCGCGTGGTGCTGCCATCGATTGGCGCGCCGGCCTGCTGACGCTGCTGGTGGCCGCGGGATGCCTCTTCACCAAGAGGCATCCGCTCTGGTACCTCGGCGCGGCCGCGCTCGCCGGCTTCCTGGGCTTCTACTGAGCCTACTTTACGCTGGAAAAGCTCGTCGGCATCAGGAACTGGTTGGAGATTGAGGCGACGATCGGCGCGTCCTTCTCGGTCTCGTTGCGCTGCGCCACCCAGTCCGGATCGGCGGCGAACGCGTTCCACTTCTGCTCGCGCTCGGCGAGACTTTCCCAGGCCAGCATATAGGTTAGCGTCGCCGTGGACTCGCCCACCAGCGTCGTCCAGAAGCCGGCCTGGCGAATGCTGTAACGGGCGAAGAAGCCGAGGGTGATGGTCTCGAAGCGGCGGAGCAGGGCGGGCAGGCGGCCCGGCAGGCAGTGATAGACGCGCATTTCGTAAATCACGATGATCTGTCCTCATCTGGTGCTGGCGCCGTATGGGCCGGGGAGTGGCGCCGTCTGGGACGGAGCCTCGCCTGTCTCGCGGAGGAGGGCAAGAGTTGCGCCGAGCGCATCTCTCCGTCGGAGGTATGACTAACATTTAGGCGAGGACGGTTATGTTGCGACGCAACAGAGACTATCTCCCGGATCAAGCAGACGGCGTGTCCGTCCGGAAGCTTTCCGGCTTCTGTCAGATTCAGGAGATGATGATGAAACACCTTCTTATGGCGGCCGTGACCGCGGCCAGCCTTGGCTTGACCGGCGCGGCGATGGCGGAAACGCCGGTCGTGCATCACGCGCAGGCTCCGGAAGTCGCCCGCAACTCGAACGTCCTGCCGAGCCAGCGGCCGGCCTATCTGGCACGGAACTCGAACGTTCTGCCCAGCCAGCGCCCAGCCTATCTCGCACGGAACTCGAACGTGCTGCCGAGCCAGCGCCCGGCCTATCTGGCGCGGAACTCCAACGTTCTGCCGAGCCAGCGCCCGGCCTATCTCGCCTAAGCGCGGGTTCCCGCACTGACGAAAGGCCGGTCCTCTGGACCGGCCTTCTCCTATCAGCCGGGGAGACGGTCGATTGCGGCGCCGCAGGCGGCGAGCTTGCGCACCATCCCGTCATAGCCGCGGTCGAGATGGTCGAGCCCTTCAATCTCTGTCACGCCCTCAGCGCCAAGACCCGCCAGCACGAGGGCGGCCGCAGCCCGCACATCCGTCGCCATCACCGCAGCGCCCGCAAGGCGCGAAACGCCCCGTAGCAGGGCGGTTCGCCCCTGAACCTGGATCTGCGCGCCCATCTTGCGCAGTTCGTCCACGTGGCGGAAGCGCTGCTCGAAGATCGTCTCGGTCACCACGCTGACGCCCGCCGCCGTGCAAAGCAGGGCCATCACGGGCGCTTGCAGATCGGTTGCGAAGCCCGGATAGGGGCGCGTCTGCACGTCCGTTCCCTGCAGGCCGCCGGGCGCGCGCCGGGCGCGAAGCCCCTCCGCCGTTTCCTCCAACTGCACGCCTGCCGCCGCGAGAAGGGGCGCCGCCGCGCCGAGAAGGTCGAGACGGCCAGAGGTGAGCAGAAGATCGCCATCCGTCAGCGCGGCCGCGCAGGCGAGGGTGCCGAGTTCAATCCGGTCCGGCATCACCGCATGCACGGCGCCACGCAACGCCTGCCCGCCGTGGATGGTGATCGTCTCGGTGCCGGCACCTTCGATGGCGGCACCCATCTGGCGCAGGCAGAGGGCGAGATCCTCGATCTCCGGTTCCAGCGCCGCGTTGCGGATGGTGGTGGTGCCGGTGGCCAGAACGGCTGCCAGCATCAGGTTTTCGGTGGCGCCGACGGAAGGCTGCGGCAGGAGGATCTCGGCGCCCCGCAGGCCCTGCGGCGCCCGCGCCTCGATCATGCCCGCGCTGACCGCGATCTCCGCGCCCATCGCCCGCAAGCCGGAGAGATGAAAATCGATGCCGCGCAAGCCGATCGCGTCGCCGCCCGGCATGGGCAGGCGCGCCTCCCCCTGCCGGCCAAGGAGGGCGCCAAGGAGCAGAACCGAGGCGCGCATGCGCCGCACGAGTTCGGCATCGATGCCCGCCGGATGCAGCCGGTCAGCCGAGATCGTCAGGCTGAGGCCCTGGGCGGTCTCCGACCAGGCGAGATGCGCGCCCAGCCGCTGCAGAAGGCTCGCGAGCACCGCGACGTCCAGGCTGGCGGGGACGTGATGGAGGGTCACGAGATGAGGTGTCAGAAGCGCCGAGACCATCAGGGGCAGAACGGCGTTCTTGGCGCCGCTGATGGGGTAGGTGCCGATCAGCGGTTGGCCGCCCTCGATGCGCAGACGGCCGCCTTCTGCTGTGCGCCACCAGGGGGAGGCGGCTCGGAGGGAGGCATGGGGGAATTCGGTCATCGAGGGCTGCCGCGTCTGGGAAGGGGCACCGACAGTAGACCGATCCCCCCGCCCATTGAAGCGGAATTACTCAGATTCGAGGTGAAGGCCTGTTCCCAAGTTCTTGAGATTGCGGAAGGGTGCGCCCTCAGCGAATGGGCGCGGTGCCTAGGCCGGCATTACCGGCTCCAGGCATGACCCCGTAGTAATCGTCCACGCTGCTCGCGTGGCGGCCGCCCCAACTGTCGAGTTCCGCCGCTTCGTAGGTGGGTGCTGCATCCAGCCGGGTGCGATCGGCATCGACGACATAGCCCCCGAGGTGGGTGTCGTAGCGGAGCTGGTTCCAGGGCAAGGGGTGGTAGCGGTCACCGATCCCGAGAAAGCCGCCAAAGCTCATGATGGCATAGTCCGCCTGGCCGGTGGCCTTGTCGAGAATGACGTCATGAACGGTGCCGAGCTTCTCGCCGGCTCCGTCGTAGACCGCCGTGCCGTTCACGCGGCTGGCGGCGATCTTGGTGCCGTCGGTATCTCTGGGATCGTCGATGCTGGCCATGGCTTCCTCCTGCGTGGGGCTTGGGTGCCCGTCCTCCCGATGTGGACGGGCGCGCCTGAGGAACAATGGTGCGTGGGGCCGGCGCGGGGCCGGCCCGGGTCAATTCTGCGTGTCGCTGGGGGCCGGAGAGGCGAGGAGCAGCGCGCCTTCGAGCGCCGTTTTGAGGGCGCGGGCGGCCTGCTGGTTCATGCGCATATGCGCGACGACGACATGGTCCGACGCGATCTTGTTGTTCGCCAATGGAATGTCCCGCGTCGCCGTGAGGGTGACCTTCAGGATGCCGTTCATGTGGCCGAAGGCAGGCGCGTTCTCGAAATAGAGGATGGGCGCGGCAGCGCTGCCGATGCCCGAGACGCTGCCCTGGAGGCTCGGGATGGTTTCGACGACGACGGGTGGTTCCTTGTCGGCCATGCGCAGCTCCGCCGGAGGGGTTGAGGCTTCGTCCAATCTATGCGTCCGGCCCGGGTGGAGTCGAGCATCATCCTCTCGCTCTGGTGATCCTCCTTCCGGACAGGTCTCCGCCTCGATCGGATGTCTCCTCTCGAGCTGCGCGCCGATCACGATGCGTGCACTTTCGAAAAATGATCACGCAAGTGCGAGCTTCTTCTAGAAGATCATCACATTGTCTTGCCTTTCCCGAATTTTGCCGGATTTGCCCTCCACCTCCTCGGCTTGACGAACATCGTCACGCCTACATATGGCGATCGCGAAACAACTCTTCCGTTTGGAAAGATGGAGGTGAGAGTGAACAAGTTCTTCGGCATCACGCTGCTGGCCGCCACCGTCGCTTCGGGCGCCGCCATGGCGCAGTCGACGAGTTATCAGACGACCACGACGACCGTGACGCCCGTAGCGCCGCCCCCGGTGGTCGCTCCTGCGCCGGTGCCGCCGCCGCCGCCGGGCACGCTCAGCGTCACCACCGAAAAACACGTGCAGGACGCCTACGGAAATTCCGAGACGACCCGGAGCACGACCTATGGCGGCGTCAATGGCGCCGTCGAGCAGAGCCAGACGACGACGGTGCAGCAGCCGCCGGCGATGGTGACGACGAAGACCGTGCGAACGACCACGACGACTGACTGATCAACAGAGCAGGGAGAAGAACAGTGCAAAAAATGAAGGTGCGGCTCGGCCTCGGTTTCGGCCTGCTGGCCGGCACGCTCGGCCTCGCCGGTTGCGTGAACTACGCGCCGGCACCGCCGCCGGCGCCGACGCAGACGACGACGACCGAAAGCACGACCACCACCGCGCCTGCGCCCGGTATGATGACGGGGCAACCCGCCACGACCACGACCACGACGCAGACCACGCCGGTGCAGTCACCCTGAACCGACGAGGTTTCGGAAAAGAAAGGGGCGCCTCAGGGCGCCCTTTTTGTGTGCGGTCTTGCGAAGGGGAAGGGCGGATATGAAAAACGCCGCTCGAAGCGGCGTCCGTCACACTTTCCACCGCGATGGTGGAGCCAATCGGAATCGAACCGACGACCTCCTGAATGCCATTCAGGCGCTCTCCCAACTGAGCTATGGCCCCGCCGTGCGGTGAGCGGCATATAGACGGGCCTCGGGCCGCCGATCAAGCCCCCTCTGACCGAAACCTGTCACATCGGAATGCATGGCTGACACTCCCCTCCCATCCCCTTCGGAACGGAGCCTGACGGAATCGGAGGCTTGTTCGAATGCCGCAGCCTTCGCCCTGTGGGCCGCCGCGCGGGGAGAGACGATTGCCACTTGCGACGGGGCCGGACGCGAGTCGATGCGGCATCTGCTGTCGACCTGCCTCGAAGGCCAGCCGGACTGGCTTTGGGCGGCGCTGCTGCTGGACGCCGATCTCCGGCCCGACGATCGTCTGTGGGTGGAGGGGCCGCCGCCCGCCTGGCTGCAGCTCGCCTGCAGCCTCACCGCGGGCCTCGCGTCCTGTGCCGAGGCCGCGACCGTCTGGATTGGGCCCCATCTGCCCGCCGTCCGGCCGCCGGGGCTCTCCCGCGTCATCATCCTGGACGGGGACGTCCCCGTGGTCTCAGGGCTGCACCTGGTCTCGGTTCGAGACTGGGATCAGGCGCGGGAATCGAGCGCCGACTGAAGAATCCGCGCGGCCGCCATCCGGTCCACCACCGCCTGGCGGCGCTTCCGGCTCATATCGGCTTCGCCGATCAGCAGGTCATGCACCTCGGCCGTGGTCAGGGTCTCATCCCACAGCGCCGCCGGCAGGCCCAGCGCATCCGAGACCGACCAGGCCCAGTCGCGCGCGGCCTGGGCCGCCCGGCCCATCTGCCCCTCGGGCCCCAGCGGCAGGCCGATGACCAGGCCGCCCACGCCTTCCCGCAGCACGATCCGCCCCAACTGCTCCACGATGCCGGACATCTTGCCGCGGGCGATGCTGCCGAAGGGGCTCGCCACGCGCAGCCGCACGTCCGAGAGGGCGACGCCGATGGTGCGGGCGCCAGGATCGAGGCCCAGAAGCCGTTCCTCGGCCTCCAGCCCCGCACAGAGGTCGGGAAAGTTGATGACTGCCATGGCGGCCTTTATGGTCCGCGCCCATCCGAATCCCAAGGACCGATTTGCTTCATGGCCGCTTCATCCTCATCCCTCGACCCTGCCACCGTTCGCCGCATCGCGCGCCTCGCGCGGATTCGCCTGGCCGATGAGGATGTGGCGCAACTGCAAGGCGAGCTCAGCGCCATTCTCGGCTGGATCGAGCAGCTGAACGAGGTGGACGTCTCGGGTGTCGATCCACTGGCCAATATTGGCGCTGCCTCTCTGCCGATGCGTGAGGACGTGGTGACGGACGGCGAGCAGATGGACGCCGTTCTCGCCAATGCGCCGGCCCGCTCGGGCCCCTTCTTCACCGTGCCGAAAGTGGTGGAATAAGACCATGACGCTCGATTTCACGCTTGCCAGCGCGCGGGACGCGCTGCGCGCCCGCACCCTCTCGGCCCGCGAACTGACGCAGGCGCATCTCGATGCGATCGAGACGCTGGAGCCGCAGATCCACGCCTATATTACGGTGACGCCTGAGCAGGCGCTGGTGCAGGCGGATGCCGCGGACGCCGCTCTCGCCCGCGGCGAGGCCGGCCCTCTCACCGGCCTGCCCATCGCCATCAAGGATCTCTTCTGCACCAAGGGGGTGAAGACCACGGCGGCGAGCCGCATCCTCGAACCCTTCGTGCCGCCTTATGAGAGCACCGTGACCGCCAATCTGCTGCGGGACGGTGCGGTCTTCCTTGGCAAGGTCAATATGGACGAGTTCGCGATGGGCTCGTCCACGACCAGCTCGGCCTTCGGCCATACCGTGAACCCCTGGCAGCGGGCCGGCAGCAAGACCCCGCTGGTGCCGGGGGGCTCCTCCGGCGGGTCGGCCGCGGTGGTGGCCGCCGGCATGGCGCTGGCCGCGACGGGCACGGATACCGGCGGCTCCATCCGCCAGCCTGCGAGCTATTGCGGCATCGTCGGCATCAAGCCGACCTATGGCCGCTGCTCGCGCTACGGCATCGTCGCCTTCGCCTCCTCGCTCGACCAGGCCGGCCCCTTCGCGCGCACGGTGGAGGATGCGGCGATCCTGCTCGGCTCCATGGCCGGGCACGACCCGAAGGACAGCACCAGCGTGCCGCGGCCGGTGCCGGATTTCGCGGCTGCGGTGAAGCGCGGCGTGAAGGGCCTCAAGATCGGCGTACCGCGCGAATACCGCGTGGAGGGGATGCCGGCCGAGATCGAGGCGCTGTGGCGCCAGGGCCTGGACTGGCTGCGCCAGCAGGGGGCTGAGATCGTCGACGTCTCCCTGCCGCACACGAAATACGGCCTCGCCACCTATTACATCGTGGCGCCCGCCGAAGCCTCCTCCAACCTCGCGCGCTATGACGGCGTGCGCTACGGCCTGCGCGTGCCGGCCAATGACCTGAAGGACCTCTACGAGGAGACGCGCGCCGCGGGCTTCGGCGCGGAGGTGAAGCGCCGTATCCTCATCGGCACCTACGTGCTCTCGGCCGGCTATTACGACGCCTATTACCTCAAGGCGCAGAAGGTGCGGGCGCTGATCCTGAAGGACTTCACTGACGCCTTCACCCAGGTGGATGCGCTGCTGACGCCGACCGCGCCCTCCGCTGCCTTCGCGATTGGCGAGAACGAGGACGACCCGGTGAAGATGTACCTGAACGACGTCTTCACCGTGAACGCCAATATCGCCGGGATTCCGGGCATGTCCGTGCCCGCGGGGCTAGATGCGCAGGGCTTGCCGCTCGGCCTGCAGGTGCTGGGCAAGCCCTTCGACGAAGAGACCGTCTTCGCGGTGGGCGCCGCATTGGAAACCGCGGCCGACTTCAAGGCGCGGCCGCAGATCCGCCTGGGCGGGGAGGGCTGAACATGAGCTACGTCATCGAAGGCCGCACCGGCCCGTGGGAACTCGTGATCGGGCTCGAAGTGCATGCCCAGGTCATCTCGAACGCGAAACTCTTCAGCGGTGCCTCTGCCACCTATGGCGGTGAGCCGAATGCGCAGGTGAGCTTCATCGATGCCGGCTTCCCCGGCATGCTGCCGGTGATCAACCGGGAATGCGTGGCACAGGCCGTGCGCACCGGCCTCGGCCTCAAGGCCGAGATCAATCTCGTCAGCCGGTTCGACCGCAAGAACTACTTTTATGCCGATCTGCCGCAGGGCTATCAGATCAGCCAGTTTGCGCATCCGATCGTCGGCCGCGGCGTGATCGACATCGAGCTGGAGAGCGGCGAGGTGCGCCATATCGGCGTCACGCGCCTGCATCTGGAGCAGGACGCCGGCAAGTCGATGCATGACCAGCACCCGGCCGAATCCTTCATCGACCTCAACCGTGCCGGCGTCGCGCTGATGGAGATCGTCTCCGAGCCCGACATGCGGTCTCCCGAAGAGGCGGGGGCTTACCTGCGGAAGCTCCGCACCATCCTCCGCTATCTCGGCACATGCGACGGCAACATGGAGGAGGGGTCCATGCGGGCGGACGTGAACGTCTCCGTCCGCAAGGCTGGCGAGGAATTCCGCACGCGCTGCGAGATCAAGAACGTCAACTCCGTGCGCTTCGTCATGCAGGCGATCGAAGCGGAGGCGCGGCGCCAGGTCGAGATCTGGGAAGCGGGCGAGGTGGTGGAGCAGGAGACGCGGCTCTACGATCCCTCGCGTGGCGAAACGCGTCCGATGCGCAGCAAGGAAGACGCGCATGACTACCGCTACTTCCCGGACCCCGACCTCCTGCCGCTCGTCATCGAACAGGCCTGGGTGGATGGGCTTGCCGCCGCGCTGCCGGAACTGCCTGACGCCAAGAAGGCGCGCTTCATCAGCCAGTACGGCATTCCGGCCTATGATGCGGGCGTGCTGGTGATGGAGCAGGCGACGGCCGATTTCTACGAGACGCTAGCGCGCGGCCGGGACGGTAAGGCGGCCTCCAACTGGATGCTGGGCGATTTCTTCGCGGGCCTCAACCGGCTCGGGAAGTCCATCGAGAGCAGCCCGATTTCCGCCGAGACCTTGGGCGGACTGCTGGACCTGATCGCCGACGCGACGATCAACGGCAAGATCGCGAAGGAGGTGCTCGAAGCGATGATGGAGACCGGCAAGCCGGCCGCCGCCATCGTGGAGGAGCGCGGCCTGCGGCAGGTGACGGATACCGGCGCGATCGACGCGGCGGTGGACGCCGTGTTGGAGGCAAACCCTGATAAGCTGGCAGAATACCGGGCCGGGAAAGAAAAACTCTTCGGCTTCTTCGTGGGCCAGGTGATGAAGGCGATGGCCGGCAAGGGCAATCCGGCCCTGGTGAACGAGGCGATCAAGCGCAAGCTCTGAGCGCCCGCGCTGCTTCGCGGGAGGCCCGCGCCCGCCATGCATCCGTGGCCGCAATTCTGTCGGCCCGGATGCATTGACCGGGGGGAGGGGCCTCGCTAGAAGGGCTGTGCAAACGCCGTGCAATGGTTTGCTTCTCCCGGCGGAGGGGTGGCCGAGTGGCTGAAGGCGGCGGTTTGCTAAACCGTTGTACAGGGTCAACCTGTACCGTGAGTTCGAATCTCATCCCCTCCGCCAGTTCTTTCTCCCGACATCGGCCTGAGCCAAAATAAGTCCATGCTGTGGTTTCCGTAAGCAGGGCAACCGCGGGAGAAAATTTGGCGTATCATCTCAATAATTCTTGAGATATTGAAACGTCATGAACGAGCTGCAAGCCCTCGATGCTTTGTCCGCCCTGGCCCAGGAAACCCGCCTGCGGATCGTCCACCTTCTGGTGACGGCTGGGCCGGAGGGCATGCCGGCGGGCGCCATCGGTGATGCGCTCGAGGCCGCTTCCTCCCGGCTGTCGTTCCACCTGACCCATCTGGAACATGCGGGGCTCATCCAGTCCCGGCGGGAAGGCCGCTCGATCCGCTACACGGCCGACTACGGCGCGCTCTCAGGCCTGATCGCCTTCCTGATGCGGGATTGCTGCCAAGGGCGGCCGGAGGTTTGCGCACCAGCGGTTGAAGCCCTTGCCGCTTGTGCCTGCCCGTCGGCCAAGGCCGGTCACGTTTGACCTCAGTCGGAGGAACGCCAATGCCCGTCACCATCTATCACAATCCCGCCTGTGGCACGTCGCGCAACGTGCTGGCCATGATCCGCAACAGCGGTGAAGAGCCGCAGGTCATCGAATATCTGAAAACGCCGCCCAGCCGCACCGAGCTCATCAGCCTCATCCAAGGCATGGGCGTGCCGGTGCGCGCGGTGCTGCGGGAAAAGGGCACGCCCTATCAGGACCTCGGCCTCGATGATCTGGCACTCAGTGACGACGCGCTGCTCGACGCCATGATGGCGCACCCAATCCTCATCAACCGGCCGATCGTCGTGACCGAGCGGGGCGTGCGGCTCTGCCGCCCATCGGAGGCGGTGCTGGATATCCTGCCCAATCCGCCACGCGCCGCCTTCGCGAAGGAAGATGGGGAGGCCGTCGTGGACGCGGCCGGCTCGCGCATCAGGAAACCTGGCCATGAGTGAGGTGGCTGTCACCTCGGGCACAGCAGCCGGCCTCGGGGTCTTCGAGCGCTATCTGACACTCTGGGTCGCCCTCTGCATCGTTGCCGGTATCGGGCTGGGCCAGCTTGCACCGGGGATGTTTCATGCCCTCGGCGCGGCCACGGTTGCGCAGGTCAATCTGCCGGTCGCGATCCTCGTCTGGCTGATGATCATCCCGATGCTGCTGAAGATCGATCTCGCAGCACTCGGCCAAGTCGGGCGACATTGGCGCGGCATCGCGGCGACGGTCGGGGTCAATTGGCTGGTGAAGCCTTTCTCCATGGCGCTGCTCGGCTGGCTCTTCATCGGGCACTTGTTCCGGCCGCTTCTGCCGGCGGGGCAGATCGACGGCTACATGGCGGGGCTGATCCTCCTTGCCGCGGCTCCCTGCACGGCCATGGTCTTCGTATGGTCCAACCTCGTGGAGGGTGAGCCGCATTTCACGCTGTCGCAGGTCGCCCTCAACGACACCATCATGGTGGTTGCCTTTGCGCCCATCGTGGCATTGCTGCTTGGCCTGTCCTCGATCACGGTGCCTTGGGCGACGCTGATCACCTCCGTGGTGCTCTACATCGTCGTGCCGGTGATCATCGCCCAGCTGTGGCGACGCTCTCTGCTCGGCAGTGGCGGCCGGCCCGCATTGCACCGCATCCTGCAGGTACTTTCACCCATGTCGCTCGCGGCGCTTCTTCTCACCCTCGTGCTACTCTTTGGGCTGCAGGGGCAGCAGATCATGCGGCAACCAACGGTGATCGTGCTGCTCACCATCCCGATCCTCATCCAGGTCTACGTCAATGCCGGGCTGGCCTATTGGCTGAACCGAAAACTCGGTGTCGCATGGTGCGTCGCCGGCCCTTCCGCTCTAATCGGTGCCAGCAATTTCTTCGAACTGGCGGTCGCGACCGCCATTGCTCTGTTCGGCTTCCAGTCGGGCGCGGCCTTGTCCACGGTGGTGGGCGTCCTCGTCGAGGTGCCGGTCATGCTTTCGGTGGTGCAGATCGTTCGCCGGTCGCGCGGGTGGTATGAGCGGGGTCTGGCCTGAGCCCGGAGAGGCCCCGCCGGGCCCTTGTCGTCTCAACGCTCGGCATCACGCAAACCCTCGCCTGGGCATCGACCTATTATCTCACGGCAGTTTTCGCGGATCCCGTATCGGCCGGTCTGCATCTCGGTCGTGTCTGGTTTTTCGGAGCGTTTTCGGGAGCGCTTCTGCTGTCGGGTCTGCTGGGTCCGCTCGCCGGCCGCTGCATTGACCGGTACGGCGGCCGGGACGTGCTGGCCGGTACCAATCTGGTCTTCGCGCTCGGGTTGATGTTGCTGTCGCAAGCCCATGGTGCCTGCGGCTTGGCGGCGGCGTGGCTGACGATCGGTATCGGTATGGGGTTCGGCCTCTATGAGGCGGCCTTCGCGACGGCGACCGGACTATATGGTCTCGATGCCCGCAGTGCGATTACCGGCATCACCCTCTTCGCCGGCTTCGCGAGCACCATCGGCTGGCCGATGAGCGCCTTTTTCATCCATGCCTTCGGGTGGCGAGGCGCCTGCCTCGCCTGGGCGAGCCTGCACCTGATCGTGGGTCTTCCGCTCAATCGCCTGCTGGTGCCGAAGGCGCCCTCATCGCACCTGCCTGTTGCGCATGCGCCGGTCGCATCGTCCGGCGGCATGCCCTGGATGATGATCGCGCTAGCCGGAGTCTTCGGGGCGACATGGTTCGTGGCCACGGCCCTGGCGGCGCATTTGCCGCGGCTGCTTGAGGCCTTGGGCGCGACACCCGCGGAGGCGATCGCGGCCGGGGCCTGTATCGGCCCTGCCCAGGTCACGGCGCGTCTCGTCGAGTTCACCTTGCTGCGCAAGGCCTCGCCGCTGATCTCGGCGCGGATCGCGACCGCGCTGCACCCGATCGGCGCGGCGCTCCTCGTCACGCTCGGCGCGCCTTTGGCAATTCCCTTCGCGCTGCTTCATGGCGCCGGGCAGGGGCTGCTGACGATCGCGCGGGGCACCTTGCCGCTCACGCTCTTTGGACCGGTCGGCTATGGGCTCCGCACCGGCCTTCTTGCCGCACCCGCCCGTATTCTACAGGGCGTCGCCCCTCTGCTGTTCGGTCTCGTGCTCGATCGCGCGGGGCCGCGCTACGCTTTGGCCCTGTCGTCCGGTCTCATGGTTCTATCGCTCGCGGCTCTCCTGATGCTGCGATCGACCTCAAAAGACGTCCGCGACAGGCCTTCACGCTCATGAAACCCACATCCGACCGAGAGAGTTTGATCTCGCTACGGAAAGCTCAGGGTCTGTTGCGTCTGAACTGAGTTGCGTTGACCACGATGAGTGTCTGACGGATGGGGAGGGGGGCTCACGGTGTGTGAGTCTGACGCCGCGCCGGGCTGATCGTAACTGACGTCAGCCAGCACCGGGGTTCGACACAAGGGGCAAACGGCTGCGAAAAGGAAGGCGCCGCGATCCGATGATGAACCACCCTGGTTGCTCTCGGGGCTTCTTCAACTGTCCTTTCCCTTCTCGACCGGGGGCGCGACCAGCCGGTCCATGACGGCGAGCAGGAGGCCGGAGACCACGAAGCCGAGATGGATCGCGAGCTGCCAGGCGACGTCCGCTTTGGAAAAGCCACTGATGTTCATGAAAGTCTGCAGCAGATGGATGGCGGAGATCGCGACGATCGAGCCAATGAGCTTGATCTTCAGGCCGCTGAAATCGACGTGCTCCATCCAGATTGGCCGGTCTTCATTGTCCCCCGTATGCAGGCGGGAGACGAAATTCTCGTAGCCCACGAAGATGATCATCGTGACGAGGTTGGCGAGCAGCGCGAGATCCACGAGGCTGAGGACGAAGATCACCCACTCCCGCTCCTGCATGTGCAGGATGTTGGGCAGGGCGAAGATGAGTTCTTCGACGAACTTCACAGTGATCGCCGCCAGAATGAGGAGTAGCCCGAGATAGATCGGGGCCATCAGCCAGCGCCCCGAAAAGATGAGCATTTCGATCATGTGCTCGAGTTTCTTCAAGACCTCTCTCCACGCTTGCCTTGGGCTGGCTTTGCCTCTTCTACTCTTAGACCGCACTGTGCGAGCTGGGAATGGACGAGACAGAGGACATCGCGCGTCTCGTCCGGGAGGCGCAGAGCGCCCGTGGGCAGGATTGGGCGAAGGTGGCGGCTCTGGCGGCGGAGCTGCGGGCGCGCGCGCCCGACGGCGAGCCGGGCTACCAGATCGGTGCCGCGAGCGCGCGCGCCTTGGGCCGTCTCGACGAGGCGGCAGCGATTCTGGCGGAGGCGCTTCTGCGCTTTCCCGCGCAGGCCTGGCCTTTGGCGGAGCAAGCCTGGCTCGCCCGGGCGCGCGCCGACCGCGCGGAGGCGATCCGCGTCGCAGCCACGCTGCGCACGCGCTTTCCGGAGAATTGGACCGGCTATCATGTCGGCGCCATCAGCCTGCGCGAGGCGGGCCGGTTCGACGAGGCTGAGGCGGTTCTGGCAGAGGCACTCACACGCTTTCCGGCGCAGGCCTGGCCCTGCGTGGAGCGGGCTTGGCTCGCGCGCGCCCAGGGCGACCTGGAGGAGGCGCTGCGGCAAGCGGCGGCTCTGCGCGAGCGCTTTCCCGACAATGCCTCCGGCTACCAGATTGGCGCGACGAGCGCCCGCGACCTGCGCCGCTTCGAAGAGGCCGCTGCCATTCTGGCGGCAGCCTTGCCGCGTTTCGAGGCGCAGGCCTGGCCCTGGGTCGAGCGAGCTTGGCTCGCGCGCGGGCAGGGCGATCTTGCAGGCGCGATCGATCATGCGGTGGAGCTGCGCGCGCGTTTCCCCGACCATCAGGCCGGCTACCAGATCGGTCTGGCCAGCCTCCGCGAATTGCGCCGCTTCGACGAGGCCGACGCGCTGTTAGGGGAGGCGCTGCGGCGCTTTCCCGATCAGGCCTGGCCGGACGCGGAGCGTGCCTGGGCGGCCTTGGCCCAGGGTGAGCGAGACGCGGCCCTTCACCTGGCGGAGGCGCTCCGCCAGCGCTTCCCCGCGCACCCGACGGGCTATCAGATCGGTCTCTCTCTGCTCGGAGCACGTGGACGGACGGCCGAGGCGGACCGCGTGCTGGCCGAGGCCAAGGCCCGTTTCTCCGGGCAGCCGTGGCTCGAGCGGCTCATCGTGACATTGGCGAGAAACAAGCGCGATCGCAGCCGGGCCGAGCGGCTGCTCCAGAGCTTGGAGGACGCGACGGCGATGACATGGTCCGGCGCCGCCCTGGCTCCCCCCATCGCCCAGAAGACCGTCGTCGTCGTCGTCGGCATGCATCGTGCGGGCACCTCTCTCTGTGCCCGCCTCGTGAGCGATCTCGGCGTCGCCCTCGGCGGCCCGCTGATCGCGCCGAACTTCGCCAATCCGGATGGCTTCCAGGAGCATCGTGCAGTCCTCGACTGTCACGAGGCTCTGCTCGATCTGCACGACGCCGCCTGGGACACGAGCTGGCTGGCCGCGCCGCGGCTGGAAGGGAGCGCGAAGGGCGCGGAGGTCGCCGTGATCCGCGATCGTCTCATGCAGATCGTGGGCGAGGAACTGGACAAGGCGGGCGGGCGCTGGGCCTTCAAGGACCCCCGCACGGCCTGCTTTCTTCCCCTCTGGAAAGGCATTTTCGCGGAGATGGGGGTGCGGCCCGTCTGGCTTCTCGCAGTCCGTGACCCGCGGACCGTCGCGGCCTCTCTCTCCTCGCGGGACGCCTGTCCTCTGCCGGTCGGGGAGCTTCTATGGCTCGAGCACTACCTGAACGCGCTTCGCCACCTCGGCCCCGAGATCGCGGCCATCATTCACTATGAAAAATGGTTCGCCGCACCGTGCGCGCAGCTCGATGCCCTGGCCGCCGCCATTGGCGACGTGCCGGCCGAGGCGGTACGCGCTGCCGCCCCCTCGATCAAAGCCGAGCTGAAGCGCAGCGCGCCGGGGGACGGCGCCTGTGCCCTGTCGCTCTCCGCGACCGTCCATGCTTGGCTGGCCGAGGCGACAGCCGGTACGCGCCTGCTGCAGCACCGCGCCGAGTCTCTCTGGCGCCATCTCGCCGCCCTCGCCGGGTGAGGCTTTGCGAAGACGAGTCTACTTCTGAGCGAGGACGTCGGCATGAGGGTTGGGAGCCGAAGGCCCGCGGTGAAGCGCCTGCCAGATCGCTTGGTCCCGGTGATAGAAATCGGGCCGGAACTGCAGCGTGCCGGTCGGATCGACGAAGGCGGTCTGATACACGACGTAGACCGGAACGGGCTTGGGCAGATCGTGCTGGGTGGTGCCGCCTTGGGCGATACCGTCATCCACCGCGCTGAGCGGGGTGTCCAGCAGCAGGGAAGCGAGTTCGCGCGGATTCTGCACCCGAATGCAGCCGTGGCTGAGCTGCCGGTTGCTCTCGTTGAAGATCTCGCGGTCCGGCGTGTCATGCAAGTACACGTCGAAGCGGTTTGGCATGTCAAACATGATCAGGCCCAAGCCGGCATCGGGCCCGGGCAGCTGTTCGACCTCGCCGTTCGCCAGCGCCACCATGTGATTGCGTTCCAGATAATCCGGATCATGTTCGGTTTTCGGAAGGATTTCTTTCGCCGCGATGTCGCTCGGGATCACCCAGGGCGGATTGTAGAAGGCGGATTGGATGGTGGCGTTGAATTCGGGGCTCTGGTTGATCTTGATGTCCTCGCCGACGACGACGCGCGTCACGAAGACCGGCTGATTGGCGCGATAGAAGGTCAGGTGCTGGTCCGCGACATTCACCCAGACGCGTGTGGGCGGCAGGGTGCGCGGCAACCAGCGCTGGCGTTCGAGATTGACGACGATGCTGCGCACACTGCCGCCGGCGGGCGGCGGCGTGCCCGCCCGGTCCGCTGCGAGCGCGGCGAGAAGCGCCTTGTAGGTTGGTGTCTTGGGGGCGAGCGCCGCGACCACCGCGGCCGGGTGGTCGCTGCTCAAGGCCTCGTCGAGCGTCGCCGTCACGTCCACCGGGGCGGGTGCCAGCACCTGGTCGCCATCGCGAAGGGCCACGGGCACCGCGCCTTGTGCGAGGGCCTGGGCGTAGGCGAGAAAGGCGTCCGACAGCACGAGATCGCGATCGACCGGAGAGAGGGAGGCTCGGCGCCGCAGCAGCTTGGCATGGAACAGATCAGGATCGAGCCCTTGGGACTCGGCCTGCAGCACCATGGCGACCAGAGCATCCGCCTGCGCCGGATGTTTCTGCCAGACCGGCTCGAACTGGTGGCGCGCGTAGAAGCGCTCCAGCAATTCTCCATTCAGCGGCTCATGCGCGACGATGAGCGGCGAGGGGCCGTCGAGGGTTTGCGCGAGCGGGGTATTGGTCTGGGATAGCAGCGCAGACAGGGCGGCAGCGTCAGGGCCGGACGCGCCGGTTGCCGGCAATGGGCCGCCGCCGCAGCCGGAAAGCATGCAGGCGAGGGCGAAAGCGCCTAAGGTGCCAGGTGCTGTGAGGCTTCGGCGCCCGCGGATCGCAGGCACCGAGATCGACAAATTTTGATGGCCCAAGTCGAGCCCTCTCCTATCCACGTAAATAGCCGTTTGACTCCGGGTGAAGAATTCCCTCTAAATTTGTTCTTGTCTATCGGCCATTAAAATGAAGGAGTTAGGCGATGTCTGAACCAGCAGTGGATAAGTTGAAGCTTTGGCGCCGCGCCGCCATGCTCGTCGTGGCCCTTCCGGTGGTGGCGCTCGCTGCCTGCGCTTCGCCGCCCCCGCCCCCGCCGCCGCAGCCGGCTCCGGCACCTGCCGCGCCCCCGCCGCCGCCCGCGCCCGCGCCGGTTCCGGCCGCCCGCGGCTAACACGCTTCCGGAAAGGCCCCTCGATCCGTCGAGGGGCCTTTTTTCTGTCCAAGCGGCGGCATCGCCGCGCGGCCTCCGCCCAGCGGCGTGAAACTCCGGCCGCAGCACCTCCCATACTGCCGTCCATCCAACAGCCTTGCCCACTCGCCTCGCTGCCCTTCGCATCGGTGATGACACAACGTGTGTGCATAGCGCGCAATGATGCCGAACGCGTGAGGCATCAACCAAGAGGCTATTGTCTTAGGAACGATATCACGGCGGTGTGTGACGGTTGAGGTGGCGCAGGCCTGTGGTGACGAACGATTGAAGCATGCGACGGGCGAGAAGCATCGTTGCGGCATTGAAGCGCCCGCCTCGCGGGGCAACCTCCTGATCACAACGCAATCGAGAGGACAGTTTCATGCCCCGCAGTCACATCTCCTTCGCCGCGATCACCCTCGCCTCCGCCGTTGCCTTCGCAGCGGTGCCGGCTTTCGCGCAGAACGACCAGAGTGGAGGGAACCAGCCCGCGGCCTCATCCTCCGGCAGTTCCGCGCCCTCCGGCACCCTGACGATGAGCCACGGCAACTGGCGGTCGAGCGAGCTCGTCGGCGCCACCGTCTATAATGACGATGGAAAGAGCATCGGCACCATTTCCGATCTCCTGGTCAGCTCCGATGGGCAGGTATCTCAGGCCATCCTGTCGGTGGGTGGGTTTCTCGGCATCGGCAGCAAGCTCGTCTCGGAGCCTTTCTCCAAGCTGAAATTCGTCCCGAGTGGGAATGGCCATGCGCAGGTGACGTCGGGCACCGGCGCTGGCGGCGGCGCAGGGGCTGACAATACCGCGCAGGGCGGAACCTCAGCGGCAGGCGACGCCTCGGCTACGGGCACGAATCCGGCGGCCGGCACCGATGCCAATGCCAACGCCCCGGGAAAAACCACGGGCGATGCGACGGCTGGTGCGGCTTCGAACGCGGGCGATTCCAACAGCGATTACAGCGTGACCTTGCCGGGCGCGACCGTCGACTCCCTGAAGGCGCAACCGGCCTTCACCTACAACAATCAGTAAAGCGTCGCATCGGCCGGCGACCTGGCGCGGGTGTCGCCCACCCGTCGGGTCGCCGGCATCCTTGGCCGGCCGATCAAGAAAACACCGCTGATACGGTTCCCATAGGCGTTGCCGCGCCCACATCTTCCGGAAGATAGGGGTATTCCGGATATGAGCTACGACGTTCTGAGTTGGATCTTCATCCTCATGATTCTGGTCGGCGTGGTCGGGCTGGTGGGCACGATCATGGCAGACATCAGCCGTGCCCTGTCGAGAGGAACGGCGAACGTTCTGCGGGTGCTTCTCGTGCTGTGCGGCGTGCTGGGGGCGCTTGGCATCGGCTCGCTCGTCTTCGGTGTTTTCCCCGGCGGCCCATCCCCGCATTCCAGTGTGACGGGTGTCAACGCCACCGGGCATGACGGCATTCTGACCCAGGGACAAAAGACCGGCCAGGCGCCCGCCAATCCATGAGGTGGCTCCACCGCAGGTCAGGGAGGCCGCGTTTGTGGCTGCCTTTCTGCCGCGACGTGGGGTAATTTCCCACGTCTTGGGCTGTCGGCTGGGCCCTGGGGAAGGAGACGTGAAGCAAAAATGAAGAAAATTCTCTTCCTGGCGGTCTTTGGCTTTTCGTTAAGCCTGTCTCACCTGTCGGCACAGGCCGACGAAGCGGCAGCTTCAGCCACCGCCACGCATGCGGCAGGCGGCCTGAGTGGCGCAACGATCTTCATCATTCGCCATGCCGAGAAGACCGGCACTGGACAGGGGCTAAGCCCCGCGGGTGCCGTCCGCGCCGAGGCCTATGCGAGCTATTTCGAGCATCTCAAACTCGATGGACACAAGGTTCGCATCGATTCGCTCGTCGCCTCGACCGACAGCGAGAAGAGCGCGCGGCCGCGGCTCACCTTGGAGCCTCTGAGTGGAGCCACGGGGATGCCGATCATCCAGCCCTGCTCCAGTGGGAACATTCCCTGCCTCGTCGACTGGCTGAGGGCGCAGCCTGCCGGCGAGACCTTCCTCATCTCCTGGCACCACTCGAAGATCGAGCGCATCCTCGCAGCACTCGGCGTCAGTCAGAAGGCGCTCCTGCCCGATGGGCGCTGGCCGTCCGACTATTTCGACTGGATCATCGCGCTGCGCTTCGACACGTCCGGACATCTGCTGCCGGGTGGGGCAAAACTCCTGCACGAGCCGATGTCAGTCGACAACGTCGTATGGAGCGCGATGGACCATCCGACCATTCACCCCCAGGCCGCGTCGCAATAACCGCGGCCTAGCTTGCGGCAACTTGCCAGGTGGCGCGCCCGGCCGTCTTCGCGCGGTAGAGCGCCTGGTCGGCGGCGTCGATGATCTCCTGCACAGTGCGCCGGCCGGGCCCGCTCTCGGCAATGCCGATACTCACCTGCACGACGACGGAGCGGCCCGCATTCCATTGTGCGAGCGCCGTGTAGATGCGCCGGGCCAAATCCTCCGCCGCCTGCGCAGCCGCGCCTGGCAGCAGGATGAGAAACTCGTCACCGCCGTAGCGGCCGATGCTGTCACCGCCGCGGCTGGCGGCGACCATGCATTTCGCGAGCCCGACCAAAACCTCGTCTCCGGCGGAATGGCCATAGCGGTCGTTGATCTCTTTGAAATGATCGAGATCAACGAGGAGGATGCTGAAGGCCTCGCCGCTGGCGGATGCGTGCGACAGAGCTTCGTCCAGCCCGCGACGGTTGAGCAACCCCGTCAGCGGGTCGCGCAGCGCGGTGTCGTAGAGCCTTTCATGCGCCGCCCCGATGGTCGCGGCCATGGTGTTGATCGTGCTGGCAACGGAGGCGAATTCGTCGCGTCCCACGACGGAAAGCCGCACGGCATATTCGCCCCGCCGCAGCAGCGCAGCCGTACGGCTGATTTCCCGCAGCGGCATGACGATCGATGCCGCGAGCAAGGAGGCGGCGAGGGCGATGACGACGAAGCCTATCGTCCACAGGACGATGAGCATGTCGTTATAAAGATGTTCTGCCCGTCGCTCGGCCGCGTATTTGCTGTTGATCGTCTGTAGCAGTTGCGACCGCAAGTTCTCCAGAATGGAGATCGTCTGGTTCAGCTCCGAATCCACGGTTGCGTGTGCATCGTCACTCATCGTGATTGGAGCCTTGCTCTCCAGCGCGCGATCCACCACAGGGAGGACGTGTTGCCAGGTGTCGAAGGCGCGGCGCAACTCCTCGTTCAGGCTGGGCGGCAGATCGTGGTGCGCCAGCATTGCATCGAAGTCGCTCTCGATCCGCCGGCTGAGTTCCTCCCGGCGGTCCAGCCCACCAGCGGTCGCCGAGGCCTGGAGTTCGAAGCGTGCCTGTTCGAGATTGGCATCCAACCGGGAGACGGGCATCAGGTCATCGATCGTCGTCGCGATCGAGCTGCGGAGGGTCCGGTTGGCACGGTCCACCGCCTGGACGAGGATCAGCGTAGTGAGGGCGGCGGGCAGGGCGAGGGCGCCGATGACGAGCGCCAGCCGATGGCGGACGGGCAGATGCCGGAGGAGAACCAGAGCCCAATTCAGCATGATCGACGCGCATCAATCCGCAGGACAGGGAGCATCATTCCCCCGGCGTATCTTGAAGGCAACCGCCGTGGCGATGGATCTCCCGCCGGCCGCCAGACTCCGGACACGAAAAAGGCCGGGCGAACCCGGCCTTTTCCTGATCGCGGTGCCAGGGGCGCATGCGCCCCTGTGGCATCGGCTCTCTTACGCGGCCTTGAGGTTCTCGGCTGCGATCTTGCCGCTACGGCTGTTCTTCAGCGCGTCGAAGCTGACCTGCTGGCCCTCGTTGAGGGTGCGGAGGCCCGCCTGCTCGACGGCGGAGATGTGCACGAACACGTCGGCACCGCCATCATTCGGCTGGATGAAGCCGTAACCCTTGGTCGCGTTGAACCACTTCACAGTACCAGTCGCCATGACGATTTCCTTTCAATCGTTTAGACAAAAGCTCGAGCAAACCATGCGAGCTCTTCACGGTTCGATTTTGAGAAAAATATCGCCGGCAACCGCCGAGGCATAGAACGGGAATTCATCAACAAGATCGAGCCCTCTATCTGCGCCTATTTGCGCCGGATCGCAAGAGCCGAGCCCGTCAGGCCGCAGCCTTCTCCTCTGCGGCAGCGACAAGGCCCGGGATGACGCTGCGGCAAATCTCGGTGATCCGGCCGAGGAGGGGACCGAGCGCAGAACTGCGACGCCAGACGAGCGCGAGGGCGCGGCGCGGCTCCCCGCCGTCGAAGCGCAGCAGGCGAATGTGATCGTTGGCGGTGCCGCTGCCGTGCACGGCGAGGGCGGGCAGCAAGGTCATGCCGATGCCCGCCATCACCATCTGCCGTAAGGTCTCGAGGCTCGTGGCCCGGAACTCGCTCGTTTCGCGCGCCCCCGCCAGCTGGCAGACGTCCAGCGCCTGGTCGCGCAGACAGTGCCCGTCCTCCAGCAGCAGCAGTTCATGCGCGGCCAGTTCCTCGACCCGAAGATGCGTCCGCCGGGCCAGGGGGTGGTGGCGCGGCACGGCCAGGAGGAAAGGCTCTTCAAACAGCGGTTCCGCATGCAGTTGTGCATCGTGCAGCGGCAGCGCGAGGATGGCGGCGTCCAGCTTGCCGTTCCGCAGGCGGTCCAGCAGCACGTCGCTCTTCTCTTCGGTGAGGAACAGGTCGAGATCCGGCAGCCGCCGGCGCAGCTCGGGAATGACCTGCGGCAGGAGATAGGGGCCGAGGGTCGGGAAGATGCCGAGATGCAAGGCGCCGGCATCCGGCTGGCTCAGCCGCTTCGCTTCCTCGCGGATGGCGGTGACTTCGCCGAGGACGACCCGCGCCCGCGCGGCGACCGCAGCACCGGCGCGGGTGAGCATGACGGATTTCGTCGCCCGTTCCACGAGATCCACACCCAATTCTTCCTCGAGCTTGCGGATTTGGGTGGAAAGCGTGGGCTGAGAGACGAAACAAGCCTCGGCCGCCCGCCGGAAATTGCGGTGCTCGGCAAGGGCGAGAAGATACTGAAGTTCGCGGAGGTTCATGGGCATCCAGGCAGGGCGGCGGCACACGGCCGCCGCCCGCCCATTCAGGCGGCCTTCGCCGCGTGCAGGGCCTGGGCTTCCTTCTCGGTCGCCGGGGCAGAATGGCGGATCAGGTAATCGAAGGCGGAGAGGGAGGCCTTGGCCCCTTCA
This sequence comes from Acidisoma sp. 7E03, assembly GCF_054665075.1. NCBI lineage: Bacteria > Pseudomonadati > Pseudomonadota > Alphaproteobacteria > Acetobacterales > Acidocellaceae > Acidisoma > Acidisoma sp. 7E03. The sequence continues at coordinate 65,830 of NZ_BAAFHE010000001.1, read as the reverse complement.
CCGGCCGCGATGATGATCTGCTTGTAAGGCACGGTCGTGCAGTCACCCGCCGCGAAGACGCCGGGCAGCGAGGTCTGTCCGTGCCCGTCGATCACGATCTCGCCCCGCGGCGACAGGTCCAGCGTGCCGCGCAGCCACTCCGTATTCGGCAAGAGGCCGATCTGGACGAAGATGCCCTCCAGCGCGATCTTGCGGATCTGGCCGGACACGCGGTCTTCATAGGAGAGACCGGTCACCTTCTGACCGTCACCATGTACTTCCGTGCTGCGGGCGGAGACGAGCACCTCGACATTCGGCAGGCTGTGCAGCTTGCGCTGAAGAACCGCGTCAGCGCGCAGCTTGGTGTCGAACTCGATCAACGTCACGTGCTTGACGATGCCCGCGAGATCGATCGCCGCTTCCACACCCGAATTGCCGCCGCCGATTACCGCGACGCGCTTGCCCTTGAACAGCGGGCCGTCGCAATGCGGGCAATAGGCGACACCCTTGTTGCGATAGGCCTCTTCGCCCGGGACGCCCATCTGCCGCCAGCGCGCGCCGGTGGAGAGGATGACGGATTTGGACTGCAGCACGGCGCCGCTTTCCATGCGCACGGCGAAATGGTCGCCCTCGCGGTTGAGCTCGGCGGCCTTCTGAAGATTCATGATCTTCACGCCGTTCTCGCGCACATGGGTCTCGAGGGCGGCTGCGAGCTTCGGGCCTTCGGTATGCGGGACGGAGATGAAGTTCTCGATGCCCATGGTGTCGAGCACCTGGCCGCCGAAGCGCTCGGCCGCGACGCCGGTGCGGATGCCCTTGCGGGCAGCATAGACGGCGGCGGCGGCGCCGGCCGGGCCGCCACCTACGATCAGCACCTCGAACGGATCTTCCTCGGAGAGCTTGGCGGCTTCCCGTGCGGCCGAGCCGGTATCGAGCTTGGCGAGGATCTCCTCCACGCCCATGCGGCCCTGGCCGAAGACCTGGCCGTTGAGGAAGATGGTGGGGACGGACATGACCTGCCGCGCCTCGACCTCGGCCTGGAACAGCGCGCCGTCGATCGCGGTGTGGCGGATGCGCGGGTTGAGGACCGCCATCAGGTTCAAGGCCTGCACCACGTCCGGGCAGTTCTGGCAGGACAGCGAGAAATAGGTCTCGAAGGTGAAGTCGCCGTCGAGGTCCTTCACCTGCTCGATGACGGCCTGCTCCAGCTTGGAGGGATGGCCGCCGACCTGCAGCAGAGCGAGGACGAGAGAGGTGAATTCATGGCCGAGGGGGATGCCGGCAAAGCGCAGGCTGATGGTCTCGCCCGGCGTCGAGAGCGCGAAAGAGGGCGCGCGCTCGGTATCGTCGCCGGCGGTGGAGACGGTGATCTGGGAAGAGAGGGACTGCAGCTCCTGCAGCAGCTCCATCATCTCGCGGGATTTGGCGCTGTCGTTGACGGAGGCGGTGATCTGGATGGGACGGACCACGCGCTCCAGATAGGCCTTGAGCTGAGTTTTCAGATTGGCGTCCAGCACGCGACGATACTCCGGCTGCGGGGTCGAAGAAGAGGCGGAAAGGGGCCGCCCGGGCCTGGGGCGCGGGCGGCCGGCAGGCTCAGATCTTGCCGACGAGGTCGAGCGACGGCGCCAGCGTCTTCTCACCCTCTTCCCACTTCGCCGGGCAGACTTCGCCCGGATGCGCGGCGACGTACTGCGCGGCCTTGATCTTGCGCAGCAGGTCCTTCGCGTTGCGGCCGATGCCTTCCGCGGTGATTTCGATCGCCTGAATCACGCCCTCGGGATCGACGATGAAGGTCGCGCGGTCGGCCAGGCCCTGGCCCTCACGCATCACGCCGAAGTTGTTGGTGATGGTGCCGGAGGGGTCGCCCAGCATGGTGTACTGGATCTTGCCGATCGTCTCGGAGGCATCGTGCCAGGCCTTGTGCACGAAATGCGTGTCGGTGGAGACGGAGTAGACCTCGACGTCCATGCGGCGGAGCTCGTCGTAATGATCGGCGACGTCGCCAAGTTCGGTCGGGCAGACGAAGGTAAAATCGGCCGGATAGAAGAAGAACACGGCCCAGCTGCCGAGCACGTCCTGCTCGGTCACCTCGATGAACTTACCCTGCTTGTAGGCCTGGGTCTTGAAGGGCTTGATCTTGCTGTTGATGACGGACATGCGATCTCCTGTTGGCGAGATGCGCCGTTGGGCGCTGCACCGCAACATAGTGCACTGCACCCAATAGACCAAATAGATAAATCTGAAAAAAGCGATAGACGTGATCTATTGCAAGGGTTTACCTTACATCATGCCAGCGTGGCGCAGATCGCGGGCTTCGCAGATGCACAAAAGCTCACCAAATTTGGTTCGATGCCTCACTTTTGATTGAAAAAGAACCGCGTCTGCGCGAAACCCGCAATTAGGCGCTCAAAAAGGCTGGATTCCGGGATCGCATGATGCTTGCGGCTGCCAGAGCGGAGAGTGAGGGGGCGATTGACCAATCCGCCCTGTTCGGCTCTGCCGCTACCGGTGCGCCGGTCGAGCATTTTATCGGCGTGGGCGCCTGGGAATACGACCTCATCTATCGGCGGCTGACCTGGACGCCGGGGCTGTATGACCTCTTCGGCCTGCCACGGGGCTTCCCGCTGGACCGCGAAACGGTCGCCCAGATGTACGAGCCGCAGAGCCGCCAGCGGATGGAGACCCTGCGGGCGCACATCATCCGCCATGGCGGCGCCTTTACGATGGATGCGCAGATTTGGACGGCACGCGGCGCCCAACGCTGGATCCGGCTGACCGCGGGTGTGATCATGGAGCGCGGGCAAGCCATCCGTCTCTTCGGGACGAAGCAGGACATTTCGCACGAGCGGGCGGCGCTGGAGCGGCTGCGGGAGCGCGCGGAATACGATTCGCTGACCGGTTTGCCCAATCGCGGCGCCTTCGAGGCGCGCTGGCGGGATCTGGCCTCTGGCCGCTTGCCCGACGTCACCGCCCTCGGCCTGATCGATCTCGATCATTTCAAGCGAATCAACGACGGCTGGGGCCATGAGGCGGGCGACGAATGCCTGCGCGTGACGGCGGACCGGCTGCGCCGCAGCTTTTCGGGCCTCGCCTTTCTCGCCCGCTATGGCGGTGACGAATTCGCGCTGCTGTGGCGTGGGCGGATCGACAGGACCTTTCTCCAATGGCGCTTCGGGCGGGCGGAGAACGCCTTGTCCCAGCCGGTTCCATGGGAAGGCCAGTTCATCCCGATCTCCGTCTCCATCGGCTTGGCGCTGCGGGAGGTCGACGGCGCCTGCGGCGATCTGTTCCGCCGGGCCGACCAGGCCCTGTATCGTGCAAAGGCGGCCGGGCGTTCGGCCACCGTCATCGATGGGGTCTCTCCTCGCCCGTGAGCTGACCGGGTGGCGGTTCCGGGCCGAAGACGCTCATGCCGCCGTAGCTGTGCGACAGCACCCGTTCCTCGGCCAGGACCGCCTCCACCAGCCTGCCATCGGCCGCGATTTCCAGCCGGCGCTGCTCCGCATCCAGCCGCCGCAGCGCCGCCAGTTCGTCGGAATGGCCGAGATGGGCGCGGGTGACCGCCGACTTGAGCACGCGAATCGTCTGGTCGTAGACCGCGAGCGGCACGGGGAAGGGGTGCCGGTCCTTGCCGCCATGGGCGAATGAGAAGCGTGCCGGATCGTTGAAGCGGTAGGGCGCGCCATGCACCACCTCCGCGACCTGAGCGAGGGCCCGCAAGGTGCGCGGACCCACGCCCGGCACCAGCAGGAGATCGGCGAAGTCCTGCGGGCCGCAGCGCGCCGCGGCACGCAGACTGCCGGCGAGGCGGGACGCGACGACGTCCTCCGCCCGCACTTCGTGATGCGCGGGCATGACGAGGTGCGGCGCGAAGAGATCGCCCTGCGGCGCGGCAGGCTGCGGCTTGGCCTCCAGCCGCGCGACCTCACGGGCGATGCCGTCCGGCCCGATCTTCGCGAGAAGATCGAGTTGCCGCGCACGGGAGGGCGCGGCGCGACGATCCGCGAGATTGACGATCGTGCTGCCTGCCGGCCCTTCGATCGCAGCATGCGGATCGTCCAAGAAGCTGGTCAGCCCCTGCGACAGCCAATGGTAGCGCCGTGCCTGGCGGCTCTCCTCGTTCATGCCCTGTTGCACGACGACCCAATCGCCGTCGTCGCTGACGATGAAGCCATGCAGATAGAGGCTGAAACCGTCCTGCACGGCCGCGCTGTCGACCTTGGCGACGAGCCGGCTGGTCTGACCGAGCGCCGCACCGTCCAGCCCGACCCGGCTGCCGACGGCAAGAAGCTCGGCCGGGGTCTTGCGTGACTGCGCGCCTCGCCCGCCGCAGACGTGCACACCGAGATCCCCGGCGCGCGGGGCAAGGCCACGCTTCAGCGCGCCGATGACGCTGGTCGTGATGCCGGAGGAATGCCAGTCCATGCCCATCACCGCACCGAAGGACTGGAACCAGAAGGGGTGTGCCAAGCGGCGCAGCATCTCCGCTCGCCCGTATTCGATGACGATGGCCTCCGTGATGACGGCGCCGAGGCGCGTCATGCGCTCGCCGAGCCAAGCGGGTACGCGCCCGCCGTGCAGCGGTAGGTCAGCGCTGCCGGCGCGCCGGGTCATGGAAAGGGGCCTTCCGAATCATGGGGCGCAGTCTGCGCCGGAGCGAAGAATCATGCCAGAGGCCTGTCACGGCGGCCGATGCCGCGAATGTGATCGGCCCGTGGTACGCAATCTTGTCCATGTCAGCTCAACCAATCGGCACATTCATGCGCAGGTGGGCAGAAGTGTCATGCATCATGCCTGCGATGCGGCCATCCCGCTGCCTCGGTTCATGGCGGCGGTGCACAAATCTGGAATGCCCGAACTGCAATGGCGACGCTCGCATGCCGCGGAATGCGAAGCGCGGGGCGGGCGCAAAAGAATTTTTGAAACCGTTATGTCGTCCAGTTACGGTTTGCAATCAGAGCGTCACATGAACACGTTCTTCGGTATGCGAAAGAAGCAGGCATGAGCACGATGAGACCGCGCGATGTCGCGCATATCGAAGGCTATGCGATGAGCAGTCCCGTGATGGAGCATGGCACTTTCGCTGAGTTGAGCCATATGGCGGTGATTGCGGCCCGTCGTCTCCAACCTGGTCGCGCCCCCTCGCACGACGACGTCAAGGCGGTGCTTACGATTCTGCGTGGCATCGAAAATCTGGGATTAGTCAGCTTTCTTCGCCGCCACGGGACGGAGGAAGACTACAAGGCGATCGGTGAGTCCGTCGCGCGCCGTTATACGGGGCCCGTGCGGCGGCAGTAGCCGTGATGGTCCGACAAGACCTCCCCCGCAGCATGAGACTCATGAACGGGTGTTGAGAAGCGAACGGTTCCGAGGTGGGTCACAATGACCCTCAAGCAGCCAGCACAACGAAACGACGGTTCCGCGATGTCGAAGGATGTAGAGGAAGCGCAGGCGTTCTCCCTGCGTGACGTGAGCGGACGGCCCCTGACGGGTGCGGACGCATTTTCTTATGACGGCGCCGAGCCGTTCGCCTCGCTCGTCGGGCGGACGGTGGTGGCGGCGAATGAGCTGGTTGGCGCCTGGGCGATGCTCTATGCAACGATCTCCGGCCACAGCCTGCCTTACGTCGGTGCTCTCTTCGACAAATGGGCGCGGGAAGCCGTGCAGCGCCAGCACCTTGCCGATCTGGCCCGCGATTTCCTCGGCAAGCTGCCACATGAGCGGGAGCAGGTGGACCTGCTGCTCGACCGGGCCGAGGAACTGGCCCATGAGCGCGACATGCTGGTCGGCCAGCCCTGGAGCATCGGCCACCTGCATACCGTGCCCGTGACAGGTGGCGGCGGGGCGGCGCGCTTTGCGATCGAGGAAGACGCGGTTCTGGAACAGTCCGCCCAGTTCCATCTGCTGCTCGATGCCCTGCGGGATCTGAAAGCCGAAGTGATGGACCTGGTGCAGGACTTCGCTCAGTCGCGCGACGTGGAGAAGGCGCGGGTGCTCAACCGCAGCGCAGTCCTCGCCGCCGAGTTGAAGTTCGGGCGTAAGGCGGCGCGGCCCAAGGCTGGGCCCCGGCACAAGGAGTGGAGTGCCGCGGTGCGGCCGTGAACCCGGCTTAGATCGGTCCCTGCGACTGAGGTGGGGGCGCGGACAGCCATGCCGTAAGCGCCGCGGCAGGCATGGGCCGGGCGAAATGGAAGCCCTGGCCCTCGTCACAGCCGATGCCGGTCACCGCCGTGACGCTCTCGCGCGTTTCCAGCCCCTCCGCCACCACGCGGTAGCCCAGAGTCTGGCACAGCATCGTCGTGGTGCCGACCAGGGCATGTTTGCGCTGGTCCGTCTCCAGCCCGTGCATGAAGCTGCGGTCGAGCTTCACGGTGCGGGCTGGTAGCGCCTGGAGATAGGACAGGCTGCTGTAGCCCGTGCCGAAATCGTCGATAGCGAGGGATACGCCGGCTTCCGATAGCCGGGCCAGCGTGCGCGTGATCGCCGCATCGTTGCGGATGAAGGTCGCCTCCGTCACTTCCAGCTCGACGGCTCCGGCCGGCAGGCCGCGGGCGGCCAGGTGCCGCAGCAAGCGCGGTGCGAAGTCTTCGTCTCCGAGGTTGTTGGGCGAGACGTTGATCGACACCATGAAGTCCGGCTGGCTCTGCCGCCAATCGGCCACGGCGTCCAGCGCGTGCCCCACCACCCAATCGGTCAGGCCATGGATCATCGTCGTCGGCTCGATCAAGGGCATGAACTCGGCGGGGGAGACCGCGCCGAAGCGCGGATGATCCCATCGCAGGAGGGCTTCGGCCATGTGGCAGGCGCCGTCCTTCAGATTGATGCGCGGCTGGAAGCTCAGCCACAGCTCGCCCGGCTGCTTCAGGGCGCGTTCGAAGCTCTGCACGAGTTCGAAGCGGCGGCGATGGGCTTCGTCGTTCCGCTCGGAGTAGGGGCGCACCATGTCGTGGTGAAGCCGAGCATCCTGCACGGCGCTGTTGGCCATGCGCAGCACATCCTGCGGCGCCGTTTCGCCGAGGATGAACGGCGCGACACCGAGAACGACGCCGCCGCCAAATTGCTGCTGAAGGCGTATCGTTTCGTATTCAATTCGTTCACGCACTGCCGCGAGATAGTCGTCCATCCTGGCGCCCATCGGGGCGAGCGTCGCGAATTGCGTCGCCGAGACATGGAAGACGCCATCCGCCGGGTCGACCGTGGTGCGCACGAATTGCCCGAGGGCTGTGATGAGCTGGTCGAGGGCGGTCGGGCCCATGACGCGCAGGATGGTGCTGACCTGTTCGGGCGAGCCGAGATCGACGAGGACGGCGATCAGCGGCATGCCGGGATGACGCTCCGCGAGATCCGCCAATTCCTCGTCGAATCGATTGCGATTCGGCAGGCCGCTGACCGGATCGATGTGGATTTGTGCGAGGGTTTGCTTGATCTGCGCCATGACCACCTCGGCGAGATCGGTGAGTAGGGTCAGCTCGCGCGGGCTCATGTCGCGCGGTTCGGGCGCGAACAGGTTGAGCGCTCCGATGGGCACGCCCTCGTTGATCAGGGGCGCGCCAGCATAGAAGCGGAACCCCGCGCGAACGAGAGCCGAGCGGCGATACGCGGGATGCGCCATCAGGTCGGCATGGACGACGGGCCCAAGTGCGTCGGCGGTCTCTTCGCAAGGCGTCTCGTTGCGCGGCAGTGGGGCCATCGGCAGTCCAACGACACTCACCAACCATTGCTTTTCGGAATCGGCGAGAGAGACGGCGGCGCAGGGCACGTCGAAGGTTTTGGCGGCGATCCGGGTCAGTCGCTGCAGGGTCTCATGGTCCTGCACCGTCGCAGCTTTCACGCGACGCAGCATGTAGCGCAGGGCCGAGTCGCTGAGCTGGGTCATCGCATCACCGGACGCGGTGCCCGTCTGGCCAGGCGCGGCGCGGCCCGGGACATGATCGGTTCGACATCGCGCGTCCTGGCCCTCTGCCTGATGAAAGCAGTGGGCAGATGCCCACTGGTATCCTGATAGCCCGAGTTTCGTGACCCTGTCACTTTCCCGCGACCAAAACAACGCGAAGCTGAACGGTTTCCGGCTGCTTCCCCTTGGCAGCCGAGGCACGAGGGTGTTTTTCGGCGCAGGGCTCGCTCCCAGGGGCGGGAGGCAGGCCGGGAGACAGCGATGGACCAGGGCTGGGCGGTACTGGGGCGGGCGATGCACGCGCCGCGGCAGGGCGAGGTGGAGGATCTGCCGCAGGCGCTGATCGCCGTCGATGCCGCCGGGATGATCACGGTGGTGGAGACGGCGGTCGATGAGGATGACCCGCGGGTCGCGGCCTATCGGGCGGCCGGTCGCCTGACTACGCTCGGCGCCGACCAGGTGCTGCTGCCCGGACTCGTCGATCTGCATGTGCACGCGCCGCAATTTCCACAAACCGGGACCGCGCTCGACGTGCCGCTGGAGGATTGGCTGCAGCGGCATACCTTTCCGCTGGAAAGCCGCTACGCTGATCTCGCCTTTGCCGAAGTGGTCTATGCCCGGCTGGTGGAGACCCTGCTGGCTCATGGCACGACCACGGCGCTCTACTTCGCGACGGTGCATGTGCCGGCAACACAGCGGCTGGCCGAACTCTGCCTCGCTCGCGGGCAGCGTGCCCTCATCGGGCGCGTCGCCATGGATCATCCCGAGCAATGCCCGCCGTATTACCGGGACCCGTCGGCCGCTCAGGCAGTGGCCGATACGCGCGCGGTGATCGACTTCATCCGCGCCATGCCGGGCAATGAGGGGGCGCTGGTGCAGCCGGTGGTGACGCCGCGCTTCGTGCCCGCCTGCACCGATGCCTTGCTGGAGGGCCTGGGCGCGCTCGCCCAGGAATGCGGCTGCCACGTGCAGACCCATTGCTCGGAGAGCGATTGGGAGCACGCGCATGTGCTGGAGCGGACCGGGCTCACCGACACCGCCACTCTGGCGCGCGCCGGGCTGCTCGGCCGGCGCAGCGTGCTCGCCCATGGCAATTTCGTCGAAGCCGCGGACCGCGCCATGATCCGGGCCGCGGGTGCGGCCATTGCCCATTGCCCGCTTTCCAACGCCTTCTTCGCCGGCGCCGTCCTGCCGCTTTCTGATCTTCTTGCGGAGGGGCTGCATGTCGGCCTCGGCAGCGATCTGGCCGGAGGACCCGCGGCCTCGCTGTTTGCCCAGGCGCGGATGGCGGTCGTGGCGTCCCGCATGCGGGAGACCGGGACGAATGCCACCCTGGCGCCGAGTGGGCGCGGGGAGCCGCGCACCCGGATCGATGCGCTCACCGCCTTCCATCTGGCGACTGCGGGTGGCGGACAGGCGCTCGATCTGCCGATCGGCCTCTTCCGCCCCGGCCACGCCTTCGATGCAATCGCCCTCGAATCCGGCCTTCCGGATGGCGATCTGCTCGTCACGCAGGCAGAGACGGCTGAGCGCGTGGTCGAAAAGGCGGTGATGACGGCGGGCCGGGGGGACATCGCCCGCGTCTGGGTTCAGGGCAGGCTCGTCAAATCCCGGTGAGTATGATCAGGTCCGCGGCAGTCGGGCTGCCGAGTCGCCCGCACGATGGCATGACACTTGCGTGAAGAACGGCGCGTGACGCGCCTGAATAGGAAGAAACCGTGGCTTTCCAGGAAATCCCCATCATCGATTTCGCTCCCATGCTGGGATCGGACCCGGCGGCGAAGCGACGGTTGGCGGCCGAGCTGCGCGCAGCCTGTACCGAGGTCGGCTTCTTCTACGTCAAGAACCACGGCGTGCCGCAGGAACTGATCGACGGCACCTTCGCCGAATGCCCGCGCTTCTTCGGCCTGCCTCTGGAAGAAAAGATGGCGATCCACGTGCGTCATTCGGGCAACAACAGCGGCTATACGCCGCTTTTGGAAGAGAACACGGACCCGACGGCCAAGGGCGATCTGCACGAGGCCTTCGACATGGCGCACGAACTGCCGGAAGGCGACCCCGACCGGGCGGCGCATCCCAACCATTTCGGGCCCAACCTTTGGCCTGCGAGCCTGCCCGGCTTCCGTACGCAGCTCGAAGCCTATTATGCCGCCATGCTCGACCTCGGGCAGCGGCTCTTCGGCGCCTTCGCGCTGGCCCTCGACCTGCCGGAAGACCATTTCAAAGCGCTGGCGGACAAGCCGACGGCCATCATGCGCATCATCTCCTATCCAAGCCAGGACGGGCCGATCGACCCGAAGCAGATCGGGATCGGCGCCCATTCCGACTACGAGTGCTTCACCATCCTCTGCCAGGAGACGGTGCCCGCACTGCAGGTGCGCAACCAGCAGGGCGAGTGGATCGACGCGCCGCCGATCCGCGGCACCTTCGTCATCAACATCGGTGACCAGATGGCGCGCTGGACCAATGATCTCTTCGCTTCCACCCTGCATCGCGCCGTCAACACCTCGGGCCGGGCGCGCTACTCCATCCCGTGCTTCGTGGGCTCCAACGTCGACACCCTGATCGAGGCGCTGCCCGGCACGGTGACCGCAGAGCGGCCGGCGAAATACCCGCCCGTCCGCGCCGGCGACTACGTGCAGGCCCGACTGAACGCGACCTATGCCTATCGCCAGGAGGAGGCGGGGTCTGCGGGCTGAGGCCCGCGCCGCTCGCCTGGCTGTCTCTCTCCCAAGCCGCCAAAATCCTAGGAGGATCTTCGTGACACGGCTTTCCCTGCTCGCTTCCGTCTTCGGCCTGTTCGGCTCCGCGGTGCTCGCTTCCCAGGCGCATGCCCAGGTCAAGCTCGACGGTCCTCCGAAGGTCGCCTTCATCTATCTCGGCGCCATCAGCGACGGCGGCTGGACGGGTGCGCAGAACCGCGCGCGCCTCGTCCTGCAGAAGGAATTCGGCCAGAAGATCCCCTATGTGGAGAACATCCCAGAGCAGACCGAGAAGGTGGAGCAGGCGGTCGAGCTCTTCATCAACCGCGGCTACAACGTCATCATCGGCGGCACGTACGGCTATGGCGATGCCTTCAAGGCGGAAGCGAAGCTGCATCCGAACGTGGCCTTCGTGAACTTCGCGGGCGTCACCACGGCGCCGAACCTGGAAAGCCCGTATCCCAAGACCTATCAGGGCTGGTACCTCGCCGGCTATGCCGCGGGCTCCGTCACCAAGTCGAAGATCGTCGGCATGATCGAGGGCTTCCCGATCCCGACCGTGCTGTGGGACATCAACGCCTACGCGCTGGGCGCCAAGGCCGCCAATCCCGGCACCATCGCGAAGGTCGCCTTCGCCAATTCCTGGGACGATCCGGTCAAGGAAGGCCAGCTCGCCAATGCCATGATCGAACAGGGCGCGGATGTGATCGCGACCGACATGGACAGCCCCGCGGCCATCGTGCAGGCGGAGAAGGCGGGCAAGTTCTCCATCGGCTATGAAAACGACATGTCGGCGGCGGCACCCAAGACGATCATGACCTCCGTCGTCTTCCACTGGGACAAGATGCTGGTGCCCATGGTGAAGGCGCTGAAGGCCGGCACCTGGACCAGCAACGGCACCAGCCTCTACGGCATGGATGAGGGCCTGCTCGAGATCACCGAACCCGTGCATCACGTGACGCCCGAAGTGCAGGCGAAGATCGACGCCATGAAGGCCGAGATGATCGCAGGCAAGTTCGAGCCCTTCACCGGCCCGATCAAGGCACAGGATGGCTCGATCAAGGTCGAGGCCGGCAAGGTGATGACGGTCGACCAGCTCTTCGCGATGAACTATCTGATCGACAACGTTCAGGGCTCGTTCAAGTAAGGCTGGCATGACCGCTACGATCACCGACCGCGCGGAGATGGCCGCGACGAAAGACGCGGCCGGATCGGCGGTCGCAGTGCGTATGCGAGGGGTGACGAAGGCGTTCGGCGAGCGCGTGGCGCTTGCCGGGGCCGATCTCTCCGTCACCTGGGGCGAGGTGCATGCGCTGCTCGGCGAGAACGGGGCCGGCAAGTCGAGCCTCATGAACATCCTCGCCGGCTTCTATGGCGCCGATGACGGGCTGGTGGAGGTGGCGGGCCAGCCCGCCGCCTTCGCCGAGCCGCGCGCGGCCTCGGCCGCCGGCATCGGCATGATCCACCAGCACTTCAAGCTGGTCGGGCCGCTCACCGTTCTTGAGAACCTGCGCCTGGCCTGCGCCAAGCGCTGCGGCTGGCGCACGCGGGAACAGGCGCTGGCCGCGGTCGAAAGCATGGCGCGGGACCTCGGCTTTCCCATCAAGCCCGATGTCCGGGTGGACCAGCTCTCGGTCTCCGAACAGCAGAAGGTCGAAATCCTCAAGGTGCTGCTCGGCGGCGCCCGCATCCTGATCATGGACGAGCCGACGGCCGTGCTGGCCGAGAGCGAAGCGGCTGGGATGCTGCAACTCGCCCGCCGGCTTGCCGATGACGGCCGTGCCGTCATCCTCATCACCCACAAGCTGCGCGACGTCTCGGCGACCGCCGACCGTGTGACGGTGATGCGCGCCGGCCGCACGGTGGTCGACGGCGCACCGGCGCAAGGGCTGTCGGCTGGCGAACTCGCCCGCGCCATGGTGGGCGGGGAGACCGCCGTCGTCCGCCGCGGCACGGCCTCGGCCTCCGGACAGGTGGTGCTGGAGCTGAAGGATCTCGCGACCCCAGCCGCCGAGCATGACGTGCCGCTGCGCGATCTTTCCCTGCGGCTGCACAAGGGCGAAATCCTCGGCATCGCGGGCTTAGGCGGCAACGGGCAGACCGAGCTCTTGGAGACCATCATCGGCCTGCGCGTGCCGACAGCCGGCGACATCATCATGCACGGGGAGACCGCACCGCTGGCGCCCGCTGATCGGCGGGCGGCGGGCCTGCGCTTCGTGCCGGCAGACCGGTTCCATCTCGGCCTCTTCGGCAGCCTGACGCTGGCCGAGAACCTCGCCGTGCCGCCGCTCGCCGCGCATCCGCCGGCCAAGCGCTGGTGGGTAACGCAGGGCTGGATGCGCGGGCGGGCCGAAGGCTCGATCCGGGACTACGAAATTGCCGGCGGTGTCGCCGACACCCAGGCGCGGCTGCTCTCGGGCGGCAATGCCCAAAAGCTCATCCTGGCGCGCGAGTTCGAGGGTGAGTTCTCCATCCTCGTCGTCCATTCGCCGGTGCGCGGGCTCGACGTTCGCGCCGCCGCCGCCGTGCAGAACCGGCTGCTGGAAGCCGCGGCCCGCGGCGTCGGCGTGCTCATGATCTCGGAAGATCTGGACGAGGTGCTGGCGCTCTCCAGCCGTATCGCCGTCCTCTCCCACGGCCGCCTGTCGGCCGCCATGCCCATCGAACAGACGGACCGCGGCGAACTCGGCCGGCTGATCCTGGAAGGTGCCTGACGTGTCCGCGCTGCCCTATCGCCTCGTTCTCTCGCCGCGGCTCGCGGTTCCCCGCTGGCTGACGGCGACGACACTGATCGGCGGCATCCTCTTCGGGCTGATCTGCTGTGCCATCCTGCTGATCGCCTTCGGCGTGCCGGCGAGCGACCTCGGCAACGAATTCATCCTCTATGTCTTCGGCAACAAGGCGGGGCTGGACCAGACCTTCACGCGGGCGATTTCCCTCGTGCTCGTCTCGATGTCCGTCGCCCTCTGTCTGCGCATCCGCTTCTGGAACATCGGCGTCGAAGGGCAGCTCTGGATGGGGGCGCTGGGCGCCACCGCCGTGACCTTCTACCACATCGGCCCCTGGTTCCTGCGCATGCCGCTGATGATCCTGGCGGCTGCGGCCGGCGGCGCGCTGTGGTGCGGCATCGCCGCCGTCGCCAAGCTGAGGCTGCGGGCCGACGAGGTGATCACCACCCTGCTGCTGAACTACGTCGCCTATCTCCTGGCGCAGGATCTGCTCTACGGCGCTTGGCGCAATCCGACGGACAGCTTTCCCGTCTCCCCGCCCTTCAAACCCTATGAGCAGTTGCCCGACTTCCCCGGCTGGCACCTGCATTACGGGCTCTTCATCGCCCTGATCGCCACCGTCTTCTGCTGGTGGCTGTGCCGCTACAGCCGCTTCGGCCTGCTGTCCAAGGCGGTGGCGGAGAACCGCACGGCGTCCACCGCGCTGGGCATTCCGGTGGCCCGCATCACCCTGATGACGGCCTGCCTGGCGGGCGCCGTCTCGGGCCTCGCCGGCTTCTCGATCACCGCGGGGGAAGAGCACCGGCTTACCCAGTTCGTCGGCAACGACTACATCTTTCCATCGATCGCCATCGCCTATCTGGGGCGGGCCAATCCCCTCGGCGTCTTCGTCGCGGCGGTCGCGGTCGCCGGCCTCTACACGGCGGGGGACAGCCTCAAGGCCTTCTACCAGTTGCCGAACACCATGGTGGTGACGATGGAGGCCTTTCTGCTGCTGACGGTCGCCGCCTTCGACGTCTTCGTCCGCTACCGCATCACGCTGCACAAGGTCCGCCCCAAGCCCAAGGTGCCGGCCGCCGGGGAGCGCGCGGCATGAGCGGCTTCCTGGGTGATTGGATCGGCGCCATCCCGGTTTTCGCGGCGCCCTATCTGCTGGCGACCACCGGCCTCATCATCAACGAGCGGGCAGGGGTGATGAACCTCGGCGCCGAGGGCATCATGTCCATGGGTGCCGTCGTCTCCGTCATTGCCATGCTGGAAGGCCTCGGCCTGCCGATGGCGATCCTGCTCGGCTGCGCCGCGGCGCTCGGTATGACCCTGCTCTTCGCGCTGCTGACGGTGGTGCTGCGACTGGAGCAGGTGCTGTCCGGCCTCGTCATCTTCGCCTTCGGCGTCGGCCTCTCCGGCGTCATCGGGGACAGCTACGCCAACCAGCCGATCAAGGCGCTGGGCCCGGTCTTCCCGAGCCTCTTCGCCGGTCTTCCACGCTGGGCGCAGCATTTCTTCGACCAGGACCCGCTAACCTACCTCGCCTTCGTCCTGCCCTTCCTCGTGTGGTGGGTGCTGGAGCGGACCGAACTTGGCCTGCGCCTGCGGGCGGTGGGCGAGAATGCCCCGGCGGCCGATGCCGCGGGCATCAATGTCATGGGCATGCGCTTCGGCGCGGTGCTCGTCGGCGGCATCGTGCTGGGTCTCGCCGGTACGCATCTGACCCTGGTCGGCAGCCAGGTCTGGGTGAACGGCATGGTGAGTGGGCGCGGCTGGATCGCCGTCGCCCTCGTCACCTTCGCGCGCTGGAACACGATCCGCGCGATCGGCGCCGCCGTGCTCTTCGGCGCGGTACAGGCCCTGATCCCACTGGTGCTCTCCAGCGGCGCTCATGTGCCGATCTACCTCATCCAGATGCTGCCCTATCTCGCGACCATCGCGGTGCTCTCCGCCGCCGGTCTCGGCCGGCTGCGCGCCAGCGCCCAGCCCGAGGATCTCGCGCGGCCCTTCCTGCGCGAGGAGCGGCGGTAGGATCGGTCAGCTTTTGATCGACGCGCTCCATTGATCTTCACCCGCGGCTTTATGCCGCGGGTCCACCCGTCGAGGCGCCGAAACGGGGTGATCCCGGTGACGAGCACGGGGATGACGGTGATAGCCGGATCGATTTCAGTCTATCCCAGATGCAAGATCGGATGTCTTCTCAACCAAGCTTCGGCGCATAGGCCGCGGCATCGACCAACGGCGGCCGTCCGTCGAGGAAGAGCGCCGTTTCGCGCGGCGGGGTGCGCGCGATGACGCGGCCAGCCTTGAGCACGAAGAGGCGTGTCGCCCGCAGGCGGATCGCTTCCGCCGGGCTTCTGGCCTGCAGCAGCACGAGGTCCGCCCGGTTGCCAGGGGCGATGCCATAGCCGTCCAGCCCCATCACGCGTGCGCCATGCGTCGTCACCATCTCGAAACAGGTGCGCTGGGCGTCTTGAGACGTCATCTGCGCGACGTGCAGGCCCATATGGGCAACCTCCAGCATGTCCCCCGAACCGAGCGAGTACCACGGGTCCATGGTGCAGTCCTGCCCGAAGGCGACGTTGACGCCAGCAGCCAGCAGCTCCGGCACCCGCGTCATGCCGCGACGCTTCGGATAGCTCTCCATCCGGCCCTGCAGCGTGATGTTGATGAGCGGATTGGGCACCACGTTCATGCGGGATTCGGCGATCAGCGCGATGAGCTTGGCGGCGTAGTAGTTGTCCATCGAATGCATCGAGGTGGTGTGCGAGGCGGTGGCGCGGTCCCCCAGGCCGTAGCGCACCGCTTCCGCCGCCATCGTCTCGACGTGACGAGACATTGGATCGTCCGTCTCGTCGCAATGGACGTCGATGCGTAATCCCCGCTCGGCCGCGATGCGGAACAGGGCTTCGACCGAGCGTCGGCCGTCTTCCATCGTGCGCTCGTGATGCGGAATGCCGCCGACGATCTCGATGCCGCGGTCGAGCGCGCGGTTCAGCAACGCCACCGCGCCGGGGGAGCGATAATAGCCGTCCTGCGGGAAGGCCACGAGCTGCAGGTCGATATAGGGCTTCACCCGCTCCCGCACCTCGAGCAGAGCATCGACGGCGAGCAGCCGCGGGTCGCTGATGTCGACATGGCTGCGGATGGCGAGCAGTCCTTGGGAGACGGCCAGATCGCAATAGCGCAGCGCGCGTTCGACCACGGCTTCATGCGTCAGCAGCGGCTTGAGTTCACCCCAAAGGGCGATGCCTTCCAACAGCGTGCCGGAGCGGTTGATGCGCGGCAGGCCGAGGGAGAGGGTGGCATCCATATGGAAATGCGGGTCGACGAAGGGCGGGGAGAGCAGGTGCCCACCGGCGTCGATCTCCTCGCGCGCTTCCGCCGCAAGTGCCGGTTCCACGGCCACGATGCGGCCGGCGGCGATGCCGATGTCCTGGCCGGTGCGGCCGTCGGGCAGCGTCGCGCCCCGAATGATGAGATCGAGCGTCACGGTCAGCTTCCCGTCTTGAGGTGATCGTAGGTGGCAGTCAGGCGTTCACGCAGATAGTCGGCGCAGGTGATGGGCGGGTAGCGCGGCACTTCGCCCGGCTTCAGGCAGGTCGGGAGCACTTCGACCACGGCATCGGGGTTGGCGTCGGCGAAGAAGGCAACCGAGTAGCGCTCGGCCTTCGGCCGCCGCACGCGATGGGGCGTTGACACGTAAACGTCGTTGGTCCAGCGCATGAGGCAGTCGCCGATGTTGCAGACGAAGGCGCCGTCGATATGCGGCGCGTCGAGCCAGACACCGTCGCGCCGGCGCACTTCGAGACCCGCCACGCCATCGGTGGCGAGGATGGTGACGTTGCCGTAATCGGTGTGCTGGCCCGCGCCGATCTCGGCCCCTTCGGTGGCCTCGCCCTCGGGATAATGCAGCAGCCGCAGCGTCGCGATCGGCCGATCCATCTTGTCGGCGAAAAAGTCCTCGGCCAGCCCGAGATCGAGGGCGAAGCCGCGGTGAATGGTCAATTGCAGGGCCATGCAGGCGTCGTAATAGGCGAGAACCTGCGCGCGCCAGCCCGGCAGGTTGGGCCAGAGATTGACGCCCCGGAAGGGCTTGCCGGCCAGCACCTCTGGATCATCGGCGGGCAAGTCGAAGCCGACGTTGAAGGCTTCCTTCTGGTCGGGGCTTGCCTTGGTATCCAGCCGTTCGCCCGCGACGCCGACATAGCCGCGATTGTGTGGTGAGCGCTTGATAGAGAGCTTTTCCTTCTCTGCCGCCGGCAGGGCGAAGAAGGTATGGGCGGCGGTGAAGATGCCACGGGCGACCTCCTCCGGCATGCCGTGGTTTGTCACGTAGAAGAACCCGACGTCTCGGCAGGCGGCGCCAAGTGTAGCGGCGGTCGCGCGCCGCGCGCCGAGATCCTCCGACCGCAGGCCGGCGAGGTCGATGATGGGGAGGGTGGTCATGAATGAGGGGTGTCCAATCCGGCGTGTTGATCTGTAAAAAGAAATATCATTTCGAAACACCGATCACTGTCATGCGGCTGCATCTTCAACGACGAGGTCGAGGCGGCGCCCCAGCACTTCGAGGGCGGCCTCGACCTGGCCGATATGGCTGCGATGCAGGGGATCGCGTAGCCGGCGCACCGCCTTCTCGTCCAGATCGAGACGCCGTGCCAATTCGACGTTGGTCACGCCTCCAGAGACCATGGCATCGTGCAAGGCAAGCTTCGCGGCGTCGAGGATGCCGACACCCACTAGTGGTCGCCCTGCGGCCGTCGAAGGCTGGGGCAGGGGCTGCCCTTCCTCGACATAGAAGGAGAGGGCGGAGATCAGTGCATCGCGCGCCTGGGACAAAGCCTCGGGCACGGTATTCCCCGTGGCGATTGCCTCGGGCACATCTGGGAAGGATACCGTCACCCCGTCCTCGGAGTGGGTGACCTCGGCGGGATAGAGGTAGCGCATCATTCAGTGCTCCAAATCCGACGATTCCAAACCGAGTTGCTTGAGAATCGCCTTGAGGGTTCCTATCGGCAAATCCTGCCGATGCATCGGAACCACCGTTCTGGCCGCCCCATGCCACAGTTTCAGGTGGCTTCCTCTGCCCGCAGCTTCTTCGTGACGCAGTCCAAGGCGGCTTGCGCGACGACGTAAGATTCGCAAGAGCTCGTCGCTCTTCATGAGATCAAATTCGGACAAAAAAGACCGAATTGCAAGCGCCGCGGCTAGATGACCCCGGCCTCTGCGAGCTTTGCGATCTCCGCGTCGCTCAAACCAAGCGTTTCGGACAGGACCTGCTGCGTATGCTGCCCGAGCGTCGGCGGGGCGGAGCGGTATTCCGCCGGCGTCTCCGACAGGCGGATGGGATTGGCGACGAGCGGAACGTCCACGCCGGCCGCATGCGGCAGGGTGATCTTCGTGCCGCGCGCAATCACCTGCGGGTCTTCGAAGACCTCGCGCAGCGTGTTGATGGGGCCGCACGGCACGCCCGCTTCCTCCAAAGCCGCGACCCATTCCTTCGTCGTCCGGCCAAGCGAGACCGCGGTGAAGGCCTCGACGAAGGCCGCGCGATTCTCTACCCGCGCACGGTTGGTGGCGAAGCGCGGATCGGCCGCCCATTCCGCGTGGCCGGCGACGAGGGCGAGTTTCGCGAACTGCCCGTCATTGCCGACGGCGAGGATCATCGCGCCATCGGCGGTCGGGAAATCCTGATAGGGCACGATGTTGGGATGAGCATTGCCCATCCGCCGCGGCGCCTCACCGGTCGTCAGGTAGTTCATCGTCTGGTTGGCGAGGCTCGCCACCTGCACGTCGAGCAGCGCGAGGTCGATATATTGTCCGCGGCCAGATACGGCGCGATGGGCGAGGGCGGCCAGGATGGCGTTGGAGGCGTAGAGACCCGTCAGCACGTCGGTCAGCGCGACCCCCACCTTCTGCGGCCCGGCGCCCGGCTCACCATCGCGCCGCCCGGTGATGCTCATCAGCCCGCCCATGCCCTGGATCAGGAAGTCGTAGCCCGCGCGTTCGGCATAAGGCCCGGTTTGGCCGAAGCCGGTGATGGAACAGTAGACGAGGCGCGGGTTGAGGGCGGCGAGGCTCTCATAGTCCAGCCCATACTGCTTCAAGCCACCGAGCTTGAAATTCTCCAGCACCACGTCGGAACGCGCGGCGAGCGCGCGGATCAGCGCCTGGCCCTCGGGCCGGGTGATGTCGACGGTGACGGACTGCTTGTTGCGATTGGCGCAGAGGAAATAGGCGGCGTCCCGCGTATCCTGCCCTGCGGCATCCTTGAGGAAGGGCGGGCCCCAGGCGCGGGTATCGTCTCCCGTCACTGGCCGCTCGATCTTGATCACCTCTGCGCCGAAATCGCCGAGCAGCTGGCTGGCCCAGGGGCCGGCGAGCACGCGGGAGAGGTCTAGAACGCGAATATGCGACAGCGCGCCGGCCATGGTCTTCCTCGAAAGCCTATCCATCGCCACAGGATACCAGCGCGGCCGGTTGATCAAGCCGGGGCCGCGTGCTCTGTCGGTGAGACCGCCGTTTCTGAGAGGAGTGCCGCCGATGACCGCGTTCAACCAGCCCGTGGATGCTGCCCTGGTGCCGCGCTTCGCGGGCCATGCCACCTTCATGCGGCTGCCGACCGCGGACACGGCCACGGGTCTAGACGTCGCGCTGATCGGCGTGCCCTTCGACGGTGGCACCACCAACCGGCCCGGCACCCGCCATGGTCCGCGCGAAATCCGCAACCAGTCGAGCCTCATGCGCCGCTACAACCATGCGACGCAGATCTCCCCCTATGACGTGCTGCAGGTTGCCGATCTCGGCGATTGCCCGGTGAACCCGATCGACTTGCGGGATGCGCTGCGGCGGATCGAAGGCTTCTTCGCCGAGGTCGTCGCGGCGGGCGCCGTGCCGCTGGCCGCGGGCGGCGACCATCTCATCACCTATCCCATCCTGCGCGCCGTGGGCGCCCGCGGCCCTGTCGGGCTGATTCATTTCGACGCGCATTCCGACACGAACGACACCTATTTCGGCGACAACCCCTATACCCATGGCTCACCCTTCCGCCGCGCGATCGAGGACGGCGTGCTGGACCCGAAGCGCATGGTGCAGATCGGCCTGCGCGGCTCGCTCTACAGCGCGGAGGATCACGCCTGGGCGCGCGCCCAGGGCATCCGCCAGATCTATATCGAAGAATTTGCCGCCCGCGGTGTCGAAGCGGTGATGGAGGAGGCGCGGGCGATCGCGGGCAGCGGCCCCACCTATGTCTCCTTCGACATCGACAGCATCGACCCGTCGATGGCGATGGGCACCGGCACGCCGGAGATCGGCGGCTTCACCACGCGGGAGGCGCAGTTCATGCTGCGCCGGCTCGGGGGGCTTCGGATCGTCGGTGCGGACGTGGTGGAAGTCTCGCCGCCCTTCGACCCCTCTGGGCTGACGGCGCTGACCGGTGCCACGATGATGTTCGAACTTCTATGCGCGATCGCAGCCGGCAAGCAGGGATGATGAGATGAGCGAGAGCTACTTCTACGAGCAGGCATCGGGGCACGGCCTGCCGCATGATCCGCTGAAGGCCATCATTGCGCCGCGCCCCATCGGCTGGATTTCGACAGTGGACGCCGAGGGGCGGGTCAACCTCGCCCCTTACAGCTTCTTCAACATGGTCTCGGACAGCCCGCCCATGGTGATGTTCTCCTCCAACGGTTGGAAGGACAGTGTGCGCAATGTGGAGGAGACGGGCGAGTTCGTCGCCAATCTGGCCGGCGCGGCCCTCGCACGCGCAATGAACGAAACCTCGGCCTCCGTGCCGCATGATGTCGACGAGATGGCCCTCGCGGGCCTGGAGAAAGCACCCTGCCGGCTGGTGCGCCCGCCGCGCGTGGCAGCCGCCGCGGCGGCCCTGGAATGCAAGCGGCTCTCCATCACCCATCTGCGCGCGCTGGATGGCACGCCGTCTTCCAACTACATGGTGATCGGGCAGATCGTCGCCGTGCATATCGACCCGTCCTTTCTCAAGAACGGGATCTTCGACACGGCTGCCGCCGCGCCCCTGGGCCGCTGTGGCTACCGGGGGGACTACGTGGCGGCCGACCGCCTGTTCGAGATGATCCGCCCCGGCTGAGCGCGCCGGCGGTTCGCCTCACTGCAGGGTGATGACGATGACGTCGCCGCCGAGGCTCAGCATGAGCCCGGTGCGATGTGCGTCGAGATGCAGCACCACGCCGGCATTGTTCTTTAGCCAGAGATCGCCGTGGCTCTTCGTGCCGAAGGCATAGCCCATGCGGCCCTGAACGTAGGGCCCGGCGAAATCCTTGACCGATTTGAGGTTGTAGACCTCGCCCGTGGCATCGATCGTCGAGGCGCCGATGCCGCCGACGCCGAGGCCGCCGATGGTGAAGGGGTAGCTGCGCCCCTGGAAGACGAGCGTGCCGGTGCCGCCATTGCCGCTGCCGATGAAGGCGGCCTGCACCTGATGCATGGTGACGCTGCCGTCCGGCGTCTGGGCAGGCGCGGCCGTCTGGGTGCCGCTGCCGCCCTGGCTGCAGGCAGCGAGCAGAGCGAGGATCGGAAGCGCGAGAAAACCATGGCGCCGCCGCCTCTTCCCCGGTTCTGTTGCGCGGCACAGGGGATCATGCGATGAATAAACCATCGGGTTTCGCTTTCTATCCGAAACGACGCGACGAATTCTGGTTGCGATCTTGAAGAACCGTCTTGTCGCTTGACGGTCTCACGAAAACGCTATCATGTCGGTTGCGACGTGAAAACCGGAACTGGAACGTCCAGCCGGAGACGTCGGAGCTGGAGCGCGCGCGTCCGTCCCGATGATGGCTTCCTCGCTAACAGCCACGACCGTAGAGACGGAAATCGTTCCGCATCCGCTTCTGTGCCGCCAGTGTGGCCTGCTGCAGCAGGTGCCGGCTTTGAAGGCCCCGGCCGTCGTCTGCTGCACCCGCTGCGGCGTGACGCTGCGGCGCGTCCAGAAAAATCCGCTCGGCCGCTGCCTCGTCCTGACGCTCACTGCGCTGTTCTGCTTCGTCATTGCCTGCACCATGCCGCTGATGCGCGTCAGCACTTCCGGCATCGTGCTGGGTGCCGATCTCTTCAGCGGGCCTGAGCGGCTGCGCAATCAGGGAATCTGGGAACTCGCCCTCGTCGTCGTCTTCACCACGGTCGCCGCACCCTTCCTGAAACTGCTCGGCACGGCCTACGTTCTCATCGGCCTGCGCCTGCCGCGGCCGCCGCGTCATCTGCCCCTGATCTTCG
Organism: Acidisoma sp. 7E03; assembly: GCF_054665075.1. Lineage (NCBI taxonomy): Bacteria > Pseudomonadati > Pseudomonadota > Alphaproteobacteria > Acetobacterales > Acidocellaceae > Acidisoma > Acidisoma sp. 7E03. The sequence continues at coordinate 43,286 of NZ_BAAFHE010000001.1, read as the reverse complement.
GCTGGGTGGAGCGCCTGGCCGCATGGTCGATGGTGGAGGTCTATCTCCTCGGCGTCTTCGTCGCCTACGTCAAACTCGTCGACATGGTGCATATCGACGTGGGCTACGCCGTCTTCGCGCTCGTCGCCCTGATGGTCGCCATGGTGGCCGCCGATGCGACGCTCGACCGCCACGCCGTATGGGAAGAGATCGAGCGGCGTGGCATCACGCGCCATCCCAAGACGCCACAGGCCGAGGCGGCCGTCCGCCCGCCGACCGACGGCACGGTCCTTTCCTGCGAAACTTGCGAGAAGGTGGCAGTGGCCGTGGGGGAGGGGCCGCATGAGTGCCGGCGCTGCGGTAGCCTGCTGCATGGGCGCAAACCGAATGGCGTTGCCCGCTGCTGGGCGCTCGTGATTGCCGCCGCCGTGCTCTACATCCCGGCCAACGTCTATCCGGTGATGACGGTGGTGCAGATGGGCTCCGGCCTGCCGACGACGATCCTCGGCGGCGTCGAGGAGCTGGTGGCCGCCAAGATGTATCCGCTCGCGGCCATCGTCTTCATCGCCAGCATCATGGTGCCGATGCTGAAGCTCGTCGGCTTGGTGCTGCTGTTGGTCATGACGCAGCTGCGACGCCACGAACGGCTGGTGGATCGGGTGCGGCTCTACCGCATCATCGCCGTCATCGGCCGCTGGTCGATGATCGACATCTTCATGGAGTCCATTCTCGTGGCGCTCGTCCAGTTCGGCGCCATCGTGACGATCGAACCCGGTGTGGGTGCGGTCGCCTTCGCCGGGGTCGTGATCCTCACGATCTTCGCGGCGGAAGCCTTCGATCCCCGGCTGATGTGGGACGCACCCAAAGCCGGCAGGAGCCGATGACCGAACCCTCCCTCGAAACCGCAGCGGTGCGCACGCGCGGCCGGCGCCGCATCTCTCTCATCTGGGCGATCCCGGTGATCAGCCTCGCCGTCGGCGCCTGGCTGGTGTGGGATACCTATGCGAAGCGGGGCCCGAAGATCACCATCACCTTCGACCAGGGGGATGGGCTGACGGCCGGGCAATCCGTCGTCAAACACCGGGACGTCACGCTCGGCACGGTGACGGCGGTGAAGCTGACGCCCGACATGAACCATGTGAACGTCACGGTGCAGATGACGCGGGATGCGACGCCGCTGATTTCGGACCAGACGAAGTTCTGGATCGTGCGGCCGCGCTTCTTCGCGGGTAGCCTGTCCGGCCTCGGCACCTTGCTTTCGGGTCCCTATATCGACCTGCTGCCGGCCGCTGCGGGTGGCAAGCCGCAGACGCATTTCACGGGCCTGCAAGATCCACCGGTGCTGCAGTCTGCCGTGCCGGGCCGCACCTTCCTGCTGAAGGCCAAGCGCATCGGCTCGGTGACGCTGGGCGCGCCGGTTTTCTTCCGCGATCTCGAAGTGGGTCAGGTGCTCGGCTGGGACATCGGCAACATGGCCGAGAACGTGACCATCCACGTCTTCGTCCGTGCGCCCTACGACGCCTATGTGCATGACGACAGCCGCTTCTGGAACGCGTCCGGCCTTTCGATCAATCTCGGCGCTCAGGGCGTGCAGGTGCAGATCGAATCGCTCAATGCCCTGCTGCTCGGCGGCGTCGCCTTTTCCATGCCGGACACGACGCAAACGGGCGAGGCGGAAGCCGACGCAGGCCAAGCCTTCCCGCTCTATGACAACAAGGAAGCAGCGGACGAGGCGCTGTATCAGCGCAAGGTCGATTTCGTCTCCTACTTCTCGGGCTCCGTCGCGGGTCTCGGCCCCGGCTCGCCCGTCACTCTGCACGGTCTGAAGATCGGCGAGGTGACGAGCGTCAGCATGGTCTACAATCAGGATACGCATCAGATCCTGGCGCCGGTGCATTTCCAGATTCAGCCTGACCGCATTCAGAACATCACGGCCCAGGTGCAGGCCGCGGGGCCGCTCGCTAATCTGCGCACCCTCGTCGCACGCGGTGCGCGGGCGCAGATCCAGAAGGCGAACATCCTGACCGGACAGAGCGAAATCGCCCTCGTCCAGGTGCCGGATGCGCCGCCCGCGGACGTCACGATCGAGGGCACCGACATCGTCTTCCCGACCGCGCCCGGCGCCTTCGACTCCATCAGCTCGTCAGTCAGTAGCCTGCTCAACAAGATCAACGCAATGCCCTTCGACCAGATCTCGGCGAGCCTGACCTCCACGCTGGATGGATTGAACAACATCACCAACGGTGCCGCCACCAAGCAGGCGGTGGATGCGCTCGCCAAGACGATGGTGGAATCCGAACAGCTGGTGAAGCAGTTGAACACCGACGTGGGGCCGGCCCTGCAGAGCCTGCCGCAGTTGACCCGGCAGTTGAAGACCGCCGTCGGCAATCTCAACACCGTGCTGGTCTCGGCCAATACCGGCTACGGCGCGGACAGCCACTTCAACCGCCAGCTCGACCGGCTGATGACGCAATTGAACGACATGACGCAATCCTTCCGGGCGCTGGCGGATCTGCTCGCTGCGCATCCAGAAGCGCTGGTGCGGGGCCGCACGCAGACGGGAACCGAGCCATGATGCCGACACGCCGCAGCTTTTCCCTGGGTCTTCTCGGCCTCGCGGCGCTCCCTGCGGCCTGCGCCTCGCCGAGTCCCGTGCTCTATACGCTGGACGCGGTGCCCGGCGGCACGCGCCCCGGCGCGCCCGCCCTCGTGCTGCTGCAGGACGTGGCGGTCGCCCCTTATCTGGACCGCAAGGCGATCGTCCGCTCCTCGGGCGGCTACCACATCGCGGTCTCTCAGAATGATTGGTGGGGCGAGCCCTTCAGCGCCATGCTCGGCCGGGTGCTTTCGGCCGAACTCGAACAGCGGTTGCCGGGCTGCACGGTCTATACGGAAGGTGGCGCCGTCTCGGCGACCCCGCAGGCTACCGTCGCGCTCAACGTGACGCGGTTCGACGAAACCGAGGGCGGGCAGGTGGTGCTGGTGGCGCAAGCCTCCGTCACCTTCGCGGTCAGCACACGGCCGCCGGTGACGGAGGCCTGGCGCTTCACGGTGCCCGTGGTGGGTCAGACGGTGACCGATCAGGTGGCGGCGATGAGCACCGCGCTGGGCCAGCTCGCCGACCGGCTGGCCCAGGCCTTGGCAAGCTGACGGGCTTTGGCGCGGTACTGTTCACCGTCACCCGCGGCTTCATGCCGCGGGCCTACCCGTTGGGGCGTCCAAACGCCGTCAGGGCGCCCTACGGGGTAAGTCCCCGGGTCTAGCCCGGGGACGACGAGTGTTGCTGGATTCCGTTACCGCAGAGAGCCGTCAGCCGATCTTCACCGTCCGGCCGGTCTTGAGGCTTTCGAGCGCGGCATCCGCCAGGCGGAGCGCCTCGACGCCGTCGCGGAAGCTCGTCAGCGGCGTCTGCTTGGCGGCCACGCTCTCCACGAAATGGGCGACCTCTGCCGCATAGGCCTCGGCATAGCGCTCGATGAAGAAGGGCAGCACGACGTCACCCTGGCCGGTGCCGGCGGCGGAGAAGGACTGGACCGTCGTCGCCATGCGGTTGCCGGCGATGAGCATGCCGCGTTCGCCGAAGACTTCCAGACGCTGGTCGTAGCCATAGGCGGCGCGGCGGCTGTTATTGATGTGGATAAGCACGCCCGACGCAGCCCGCATCGTCACCATCGCCGCATCGATGTCGCCGGCCTCCTTGATCGCCGGATCGACGAAATTGGCGCCGAAGGCCTGCACTTCCACGATGTCCCCGGCGAAATAGCGCGCGAGGTCGAAGTCGTGGATGGTCATGTCGCGGAACATGCCGCCCGACACGTTGATATAGGCGACCGGCGGCGGGGCAGGGTCGCGGCTGGTGATGACGATCTGTTCCAGCTTGCCGATTTCGCCGGCGGTCATCCGGTCATGCACCGCGCGGAAGGAGGGGTCGAAGCGGCGGTTGAAGCCGAGCATGATGGTCGCGCCGAGATCGCGGATCTCGCTCCAGCACTGCTCGACCTTGGCCATGTCGAGGGCAATCGGCTTCTCGCAGAGGATGGCCTTGCCGGCCTTTGCGGCGCGGGTGATCAGCTCGACATGGGTGTCGGTCGAAGTCGCGATGAGCACGGCGTCGACCTCGGGATCGGCGAGCACGGCGTCGATCGACTCCGCGGCTTTGACGCCGAGTTCCGCCGCCATGGCGTCCGATGCCTTGGTGAAGACGTCGAAGACGGAGATCAGGCGGGCCTGGGGGTGCCGCGCCAGATTGCGCGCATGCATGGTGCCGATGCGGCCGCAGCCGAGGACGGAAAAGCGGATCATGACGGTCGTGTCTTTCGTGTTGGACGGTCGTTCGGGCGGCCAGGCCGATGGGCCGCGCCCGGTGATGGTCGCGAAGCGGGCCGGGCTTGTTAGGCTGCGTCTCCCCGTGCGCGTGGAGCGTCTTTATTTCTGAATGGAATATATGGAAGAAACATTCCATTTGGGCTATCGGTTGTCAACGGGAGATCGAGTGGCATGGCAGGTGAGGACCACGGAGGCGGGGGCGTGCCGCAGCGCACGGAGGAGGCGGAGGAGACCGCCGGCCTTGGCCTGTCGCAGGACGGGGCGGCCCCGCGTGATTTCCGCGGTCTGCGCGCGCTGATCCTCGAACGGCGCGACAGCCTGCCCAAGCGGCTGGTGCAGGTGGCGGATTTCGCCGTTCAGCATCCGCAGGAAATTGCCTTCGGCCGTGTCGCCGAACTCGCGAAGCTCGCGCATGTACAGCCCTCGACGATGATCCGCTTCGCCCAGGCACTGGGCTATTCCGGATTCTCGGAGCTGCAGCTCGTCTTCCAGTCCCATGCCCGCAATCGCTGGCCGGACTACAATCTACGCCTGGAAGCCTTGCACGAGGGCAATCAAAGCGGTGACGTGCTGAGCCTTCTGGATGGGCTGGTCGATGCCTCCTGCATTTCGGCACGGGATTTCCGGCAGAGCGTGGACGTGGATGCGCTGGAACAGGCGGTGGAGCGACTGGCGGCGGCGCGCGTCATCCACATCGTGGGCGTTCGCCGCGCCTTTCCGGTTGCCGTCTATCTTCTCTATGCGCTGCAGAAGCTCGGCGTTCGCTGCGATCTCGTGGATCAGCTCGGCGGCCTCGGCGCACGGCAGACGGATCTGATCGAACCGGAGGACGCGCTGCTCGCTCTGAGCTTCACGCCTTATGCCTCGGAGACGCTGACGACCGCGCGCAGCGCCTTTCAACGCGGTGTGCCGGTGATCGGCATAACCGATTCGCCCTTCTCGCCGCTGGTTCAGGTTTCCTCCGTCTGGCTGGAGGTGGCCGAGGCCGATTTCGGCGGATTCCGCTCTCTCTCCGCATCCTTCGCGCTTGCCACGACGCTCGCGATCGCCCTGGTCAGCAAGCGCTCGGGCGATTTGCCGCCGCTGCGCCGCGAGGTGAAAAAGGAAAATTCGGACCGGATTGACGAAAATTTGGAATAGTGATTTTATTTTGAAGCAATGAAGACGGCACGAAGCCGCTCAACCAGTCACCACCACCCGGCTGCGTCGGCCAGACGCGCGGGTCCGACCGATCCGCCAGAAAGGGACCTCCATGGCCTCTCCCGTGCTCGACCTCATCACGATCGGCCGCTGCTCGCTTGACCTCTATGGTCAGCAGATCGGCGGTCGGCTGGAGGACATGGGGTCCTTCAGCAAGGCGGTGGGCGGCTGCCCGGCCAACATCGCGGTGGGCACGGCGCGGCTCGGCCTGAAGTCGGCCCTTCTCACCCGCGTCGGTGACGAGCAGATCGGCCGCTTCATCCTGGAACAGCTGGCGCGCGAAGGCGTGGAGACGCGCGGCGTCACGGTCGACCTGAAGCGCCTCACCGCGCTGGTGCTGCTCGGCGTGCGCGACAGCAACACCTTCCCGCTGATCTTCTATCGCGACCACTGCGCCGACATGGCGCTGTGCGAGGATGACGTCGACGAGGATTTCGTGGCCTCTGCTGCCGCTGTCGTCGTCACCGGCACCCACTTTGCTCAGGAGCACACGGCGGCTGCCCAGTTCAAGGCGATGCGCATCGCCAAGGCGCATGGCCGCCGGGTGATCTTCGACGTCGACTACCGGCCCAACCTCTGGGGCCTTGCGGGCCACGACGCGGGTGAGAGCCGCTACATCAAGTCCGATGCGGTGACGGCGCATCTCGCCCCCGTGCTGCCGCTCTGCGATCTCATCGTCGGCACGGAAGAGGAGCTGCACATCGCCGGCGGCTCCGAGGATACGCTGACGGCCATTCGCGCCATCCGCGCGCAGTCGGCTGCCGTCATCGTCTGCAAGCGCGGGCCGATGGGCTGCGTGGTCTTTCCGGGCGAGATCCCGGGCAGTCTGGACGAAGGCGTGCGCGGCCCGGGCTTCCCAGTCGAGGTCTATAACGTGCTCGGCGCCGGCGACAGCTTCATGTCCGGCTTCCTGCGCGGCTGGCTGCGTGATGCGCCGCTCGAAACCTGCTGCGCCTATGCCAATGCCTGCGGTGCCTTCGCCGTCTCCCGCCTGCTGTGCTCGCCGGAAATCCCGACCTTCCCAGAGTTGGAATATTTCCTCGCTCATGGGTCGAAGCAGCGGGCCCTGCGCTTCGACCAGGACCTCAACCACATCCATTGGGCGACCACCCGGCCGGCGAGCCCGCCCGGCGTCATGGCGCTCGCCATCGACCACCGCATCCAGTTGGAAGCGGTAGCGACGGAAGTGGGCGCGCCCTTCGAGCGGATCAGCGATTTCAAGGTGCTGGCCGTGGAAGCCGCGGCGCGGGTTGCCGCCGGCCGGCCCGGCTTCGGCATGTTCATCGACGGTCGTTACGGCCGCGAGGCGCTGTTCCGCGCTGCCGACCACGCTCTGTGGACGGCGCGTCCGGTGGAGCGCACCGGCTCCCGCCCGCTTGATTTCGAGGCCGGTGGCAGTCTCGGCGCCCATCTCACCGAATGGCCGATGGGGCAGGTGGTCAAATGCCTCTGCTTCTACCGCCCGGACGATCCGGAGGAGCTGCGGCTGCGGCAGGAGCGCGAATTGCAACGCGTCTACGATGCGTGCCGCACCCAGGGGCGCGACCTGCTGATCGAGATCATCGCCGGCAAGCACGGCCCGCTTGCAGACGATACCATCCCGCAGGTGCTGCAGCGCATCTACGACATCGGCATCAAGCCCGACTGGTGGAAGCTCGAACCGCAGAAGAGCGCCGCCGCTTGGAGCCAGATCAACGAGACGGTGATCCGCAACGACGGCTATTGCCGCGGCGTGCTGGTGCTGGGTCTGGAAGCACCGATGCAGGACCTGGCGGAGAGCTTCCGCGCCTGTGCCGGCGTGCCGGTGGTGAAGGGCTTCGCCGTCGGCCGCACCATCCACATCGACCCGGCGCGCGCCTGGCTTTCGGGCCAGATCAGCGATGCCGAGGCGGTGGACCAGATGGCGCGCCGCTTCCAGGAGCTGGTGACGGCCTGGGAAGACGGCCGCCGCGTTCACGCCGCCTGAAGAACGACAAACGGGAAACGCAGGACGATGCGCACACTTCGCCTCACCATGGCCCAGGCCCTGGTTCGCGCCATGGCCGCCCAGAAGACGGTGGTCGAAACCGCCAGCGGAGAGACCCGCCAGCTGCCCTTCTTCGGCGGTGTTTGGGCGATCTTCGGCCATGGCAACGTCGCGGGGCTAGGGGAGGCGCTGTATGGCGTCCGCGAGCAGCTGCCGACCTTCCGTGCCCATAACGAACAGGCCATGGCGCATGCCGCGACTGCCTATGCCAAGGCGCTGCGCCGCCGGCGTGCCATGGCCTGCACCACCTCCATCGGACCCGGTGCGCTCAACCTCGTCACGGCTGCGGCCGTCGCGCATGTCAACCGCCTGCCGCTGCTGCTGTTGCCGGGCGATGTCTTCGCCGGCCGCCGGCCTGACCCGGTGCTGCAGCAGATCGAGGATTGGGGCGACGGCACGGTGAGCGCCAATGACGCCTTTCGCCCGGTCTCGCGCTATTTCGACCGGATCACCCGGCCGGAGCAGATCATTCCGGCCTTCGCCCGCACCATGCAGGTGCTGACCGATCCGGCGGAATGCGGCCCGGTCACGCTGGGCCTCTGCCAGGACGTGCAGGCCGAGGCCTTTGATTTCCCGCTCTCCTTCTTCGAAGAGCGGATCTGGCAGCCGCGCCGCCCGCGGCCGGATGCCGTGGAACTCGGCGCCGCCCTCGCTCTGCTGAAGAGCGCCAAGAGTCCCTTCATCCTGTGCGGCGGCGGCACGCTCTATTCCGAGGCCGAAGGCGAACTCGCGGCCTTCGCGCAGAGCCACGGCATTCCGGTGGGTGAGACGCAGGCCGGCAAATCCTCGCTTCCGGCGAGCCACCCGATGAACATGGGCGCGGTGGGCGTGACGGGCACGGGTGCAGCCAATGAGATGGCGGCGGATGCCGATGTCATCCTGGCCGTCGGCACCCGGCTGCAGGATTTCACGACCGGCTCCTGGGCGCTCTTTCAGGGGGAGGGGCGTCGCATCATCGGCCTCAACACCCAGACCTTCGATGCCGGCAAGCACCATGCGCTGCCGCTGGTCGCGGATGCGCGCGCCGGCCTGGTCGAGCTTGGGGCGGCTCTCGGCGGCTGGGCGGCGCCTGCCGCCTGGACGGCCAAGGCTGCGGAGCTGAAAGCCGCCTGGTTCAACGTCGCCAATTCCTACACCGTGACGCCGGAGCCTGCCGGCAATACGCTGCCCTCCGACGCCCAAGTGATCGGCGTGGTGCAGCGCCAGTCTCGCCCGTCCGACGTGGTGCTCTGCGCCGCCGGCGGCCTGCCAGGCGAGCTGCACAAGCTGTGGCAGGCGGAACAGCCGGGCGGCTACCACATGGAATACGGCTTCTCCTGCATGGGCTACGAGATCGCGGGCGGCCTCGGCGTGAAGATGGCTCAGCCGGAGCGCGAGGTGGTGGTGATGATCGGCGACGGCTCCTATCTCATGCTCAATTCGGAGCTGGCGACCAGTGTGATGCTCGGCCTGAAGCTCACCCTCGTCATTCTCGACAATCGTGGCTTCGGCTGCATCAACCGGCTGCAGCATGCGACGGGCGGGGCAGGCTTCAACAATCTGCTGAAGGATGCCCGGCACGAGGTGATGCCGGAGGTGGATTTCGCGCTGCATGCGCGGAGCCTCGGTGCGGTGTCGGAGAAGGTCGCGAACCTTGCTGAACTCACCCAGGCTCTGGAGCGGGCCCGCGCGAGCGATCGCAGCTACGCCATCGTCATCGATACCGATCCGCTGCCCTCCACGGATGCCGGCGGCCACTGGTGGGACGTGGCGGTACCCGAAGTCTCCGAGCGCGCCGAAGTGATGGCGGCGCGGGAGCGCTATGTCGCGGCCCTCGGCCGCCAGTTCATCGGCAATTGAAGAGAGCAGGGGCGGCGCTGCCGCCCCGGGACGAGGAGACGAGACGGCCATGGCGATCCGCATCGGGGCGAACCCCATCTGCTGGGCGAACGACGACATGCCCGAGCTGGGCGGGGACACGACGCTCGAGACCATTCTGAGCGAAGCCAAGCAGGTCGGCTTCGAGGGGATGGAACTCGGCAAGAAGTTCCCCCGCACGCCGGAGGGGCTGAAGGCGGCGCTGGCACCCTACGGCCTCGCCTGCATCTCCGGCTGGTATTCCGCGAAGCTTCTGGCGCGCGATGCCGAGGCCGAGTTCGCCGCCATGCAGAAGCATCTGGCGCTGCTCAAGGCCCAGGGCTCCGAGGTCATGGTGGTGTGCGAAACCTCGAACACCATCCAGGGCGAGATTGAGACCCCGCTCTCCCGCCGGCCCAAGCTCACCGACGCCGAATGGAAGAACTTCGGCGCGCGGATGACGCAGCTCGGCGACATGATGCGCGGCGCCGGCATGCGCCTCGTCTATCACCACCACATGGGCAGCGTCGTGCAGGCGCCGGAGGACATCGACGCCTTCATGGCCCATACCGGCCCGTCCGTGGAACTGCTGCTCGACACCGGCCATGCGGCGTGGGGCGGGGACGACCCGGTGCGTCTCGCCACGCGCTATCGGGACCGTATCGGCCACGTCCACACCAAAGACATCCGCGCCAGCGTGCGCGCGCAATCCGAAGCTGAGGACTGGAGCTTCCTCAAAAGCGTACTCAACGGCATCTACACGGTGCCGGGTGACGGCACGATCGACTTCGTCTCCATCTTCCGCGCGCTGCCCGGCTATTCCGGCTGGGTGGTGCTGGAGGCCGAGCAGGACCCGGCGAAAGCCAATCCGCTGCACTATGCGACGATGGGCTATGCCAATCTCCGCACCTATCTGCGCGAAGGAGGGCTGATCTGATGGCATCCAAGCTGCTGGTGCACCCGAAAGCGCCTGACGCGGACGGCTTCATCCACCACCTCACGCCTGCTTCTGCCGGCTGGAGCTATGTCGGCTTCTCCGTGCTCAAGCTGCCGCCGGGCAAGGTGGTGGCGCGCCCGACCGAGGGCAACGAAGTCTGCCTCGTCATCCTCTCGGGCCGCGTGCGCATTGCCGCCGGCGACCAGGATTTCGGCCTGCTTGGCGAGCGGGAGTCGGTCTTCGATGGCCTGCCGTGGTCGGTCTATATCCCCGCGCGGTCGGATTGGACGGTGGAGGCCGAGACGGAGGCGGAGGTCGCGGTCTGCGCTTCCCCTGCCGAAGGCCGCTTGCCGGCCCGCATCATCGGCCCGCAGGAGGTGGGGGAGGAGGTGCGCGGCAAGGGCACCAATACCCGCTACGTGCGCAACATCCTGCCGGATACCGCGGTGGCCGAGAGCCTGCTGGTGGTGGAAGTGGTGACGCCCGGGGGCAACTGGTCTAGCTATCCCCCGCACAAGCACGACGTGGATGACCCGCCGCGTGAGACCTATCTCGAAGAGACCTATTACCACCGGCTCAAGCGCGGCTCCGGCTTCGCGCTCCAGCGTGTCTATACCGACGACCGGTCTCTGGATGAGACCATGGCGGTGGGTGATGGAGACGTGGTGCTGGTGCCGCGCGGCTATCACCCGGTCGGCGCACCGCACGGCTTCGATCTTTTCTATCTCAACGTGATGGCGGGACCGGTGCGGCAGTGGCGCTTCACCATGTCCCCCGATCACGCCTTTCTCACCTGGTAACGGCCCACAACGGGCGCGGAGACGATGATGGATCTCGTTCAGCATTACATCGGGGGTGAACGCACTTCCGGCACTTCCACGCGGACGGCAAATGTCTATCAGCCGGCCGATGGCTCCGTCGCCCGCCAGGTCGTGCTCGGCACGCCGAAGGATGTCGATACGGCGGTGAAGGCGGCGGAAGCAGCCTTCCCGAAATGGGCCGCGACGCCGCCGCTGGCCCGCGCTCGCGTAATGTTCCGCTTCCGCGATCTCATCGACCAGAAGGCCAAGGAGTTGGCCGCCATCATCACCTCCGAACACGGCAAGGTGCTGTCGGATGCGCTGGGCGAAGTGACGCGCGGCATGGAAGTCATCGAATTCGCGACCGGCGTGCCGGAACTGCTGAAGGGTGATTTCACCGAGCAGGTGGGGCGCGACATCGACGCCTATTCCATGCGCCAGCCGCTCGGCGTTTGCGCCGGCATCACGCCCTTCAACTTCCCCGCCATGGTGCCGCTGTGGATGCTGCCGACGGCGCTCGCCTGCGGCAATTGCTTCATCCTCAAACCCTCAGAGCGTGACCCCTCGGCCTCGCTCTTCATCGCCGATCTGCTCAAGCAGGCTGGCCTGCCGGATGGCGTCTTCGGTGTGGTGCACGGGGACAAGGAAGTGGTGGACGCAATTCTCGAACATCCCGGCATTCATGCCGTGAGCTTCGTGGGGTCCACGCCGATCGCCGAATACATCTACACGACCGGCATCAAGCACGGAAAGCGCGTGCAGGCGCTGGGCGGCGCCAAGAACCACGCCATCGTCATGCCGGATTGCGATCTGGACAAGACGGTGGATGCGCTGATGGGCGCGGCCTATGGCTCGGCCGGTGAGCGCTGCATGGCGATCTCCGTCGCGGTGGCCGTGGGTGGCGTGGGCGACAAGCTGATCGATGCGCTGGCACCCCGCGTGCGCGCGCTGAAGATCGGGCCGGGCACCGACAATACGAACGAGATGGGCCCGCTCGTCACCAAGATGCATCTCGAAAAGGTCTCGGGCTACGTCGATGCCGGCGTCGCCGAAGGCGCCAAGCTCGTCGTCGACGGTCGTGGACTCAAGCTGCAGGGCTATGAGAACGGCTACTTCATCGGCGGCACGCTGTTCGACGAGGTGAAGCCGGACATGAAGATCTACAAGGAAGAGATCTTCGGCCCTGTACTATCCGTGGTGCGCGCGGATGACTTCGAAACCGCGATCGACCTTGTCAACAAGCATGAGTTCGGCAACGGCACGGCAATCTTCACGCGTGACGGCGATTCCGCCCGCACCTTCGCGCACCGCGTGCAGGCCGGCATGATCGGCATCAATGTGCCGATCCCGGTGCCGATGGCCTTCCACAGCTTCGGCGGCTGGAAGCGCTCGCTCTTCGGGGATCATCACATGCATGGGCCGGAAGGCATTCGCTTCTTCACCCGCTACAAGGCCGTCACCTCGCGTTGGCCCACAGGCATCCGCGCGGGCGCCGACTTCATCATGCCGACCCTCGGCTGATCGTCTGAAGCGGGGTGGCGGCCGATGCCGCCGCCCCGCTTCGCATGCGGCGCGCCAGGCTCTGCCGCGGCGCACACGGATTCGAGTTCTGCGTTTTCGGAGGAGGATCCCGCGGCGGCACAGCGGTCAGGGCGCTAGCAGCGAACCGCCGCCGCCTCTACGCTCCGCTCGCCCAAGGGCGGGCTTGACACCCGCCTATGCCTGCCTCACCAGACCGCCGACCATTAATCAGCGAAATGCGCTGATGCGGAGGAATTTATGAGCGATCCTGCGACAAATGTGCCGAAGGCGACCGCCGACGTCAAGCACCTCGCCACGAAGAGCCAGGTTGCGCTTGAGATGCGCGGCATCAGCAAGACCTTCGGCACGGTGCAGGCGCTGAAGGACGTGTCGCTCACCGCCTATGCCGGCGAAATCCATGCCCTCATGGGCGAAAACGGCGCCGGTAAGTCCACCCTCATGAAGATTCTCTCCGGCGCCTATCACGCCGACGCCGGGGGCGAGATCCGCATCGACGGCAAGCCGTTGCAGATCGGCAATCCGCTGGCCGGCCGCCGCAGCGGCATCGCGGTGATCTACCAGGAGCTGGCCCTCGCGCCGAATCTGACGGTTGCCGAGAACATGTTCCTCGGCGAGGAGATGCGGCGGCACGGCATGATCGACCGCGGTGCGATGAACGCGGCGGCAGCGCCCTTTCTGGAGCGCCTGGCCGCGCCGTTCAGCCCTTCGGACAAGGTGGCGAGCCTCTCCATCGCCGAACGCCAGCTCGTGGAAATCGCCCGGGCGCTCGCAGGGCATCCGCATATCCTGGTGATGGACGAGCCGACGACGGCGCTTTCGGCGCGTGAGGCAGAGAAGCTCTTCACCATCATCCGCACGCTGCGGAATGAAGGCATCGCCATCATCTACATCAGCCACCGCATGGCCGAGGTGTACGACCTGTCCGACCGCGTGAGCGTGCTGCGGGATGGCACCATGGTCGGTACCCTGATGCGGGACGAACTCAACCCGCAGACCCTCGTGCGCATGATGGTCGGGCGCGATTCCTCGTCCTTCTACAAGAAGGAGCATCGCGCACCGGTCGAGGGCCGCCGCATCGCGCTCGACGTGCGCGACATGGATGACGGCGACCGCGTGCACGGCTGTTCGTTCCAGGTGGCGGAGGGTGAGGTGCTGGGCATTGCCGGCCTCGTCGGCTCCGGCCGCACCGAGCTCGCCCGGCTCATCTATGGCGCGGATCCCAAGAAGCGCGGCCAGGTCTTCGTCAATGGCGAGGAAAAGCACATCGCCAATCCCGGCCAGGCGATCGACGCCGGCATCGTCTACCTCACCGAGGACCGCAAGATCCTCGGCCTGTTCCTCGACATGAGCATCAACGGCAACGTCAACATCAACGTCATCGAGCGCGATGCGAAGATTGGCGGCATCCTCGATCTTGGCGCCGCGCGGCGGCGTGCGGCAGAGGCGATCAAGAAGCTCGGCGTGCGCGCGCCGAATGCCGAGATCAACGTCGGCAGCCTGTCGGGCGGCAACCAGCAGAAGGTGCTGCTGTCCCGCCTGTTGGAGACCAATCCGCGCGTGCTGATCCTGGACGAGCCGACGCGCGGCGTCGACATCGGCGCCAAATCCGAAATCTATCGGATCATCGACCAGCTCGCGCGATCCGGCGCCGCCATCGTCGTCATCTCCAGCGAGTTGCCCGAGGTGATCGGCGTGTCCGATCGCGTCGTGGTGATGCGGGACGGGCATCTGGTGGGCGAGGTGACGAGCCAGCCGGACGCGCCGATCACGCAAGAGGCGATCATGGAGCTGGTGACGGACGTCTCGGCCGCGAAGGCCGCCTGACGCCCGCATGAGACGTGGCAGCGGGTAATTTTGAAATGGGAATCTGTCTCCACCGTGCCGATAATTTCGATATGACCATTGTGATGAACAAAAAAGTTTCAAATCGCCTTGCCTTGGGCTCTCGGGCAGGATACCGGCTTGTGGTCGAATTGATGCAAACTGCGAGGATGTTCCATGGCTGAGGTCGCGACTGGGCCCGGCGCCGGCACGAAGGCGACGATGACGCATCAGCAGCGCGTGCGCGCCATGCTGCAATATGCCGGCATGCTGCCGGTGCTCATCCTGCTCTGCATCGGCTTCGGTCTGGAGAACGAACGTTTCTTCAGCCTGACCAATGCCTCGATCGTCCTGCAGCAGGCGGCAATCAATACCGTCCTCGCCGCCGGCATGACCTTCGTCATCCTGACCGCCGGCATCGACTTGTCGGTGGGCTCGATCCTCGCGGCCTCCGCCATGGGCGCCCTGATCGTCTCGAAGATTCCCGACCTTGGCATGCTGGGCATCGCCGCGGGCCTCGGCATCGGCCTGCTCTTCGGCATGCTCAACGGTCTACTGATCTCCGTCATCCGGCTGCCGCCCTTCATCGTGACGCTCGGCTCGCTCACCGCCGTGCGCGGCATGGCGCGCCTGATGGGTGGCGATACGACGATCTTCAACCCGAGCCTGCCCTTTGCCTTCATCGGCAATGCCACGCTCTTCGGCGTGTCCTGGCTCGTGATCATCGCCATGATCGTGGTGCTGCTCTCCTGGTTCATCCTGCGCCGCACTGTGCTCGGCACGCGCATCTATGCGGTCGGCGGCAATCCGGACGCGGCGCGGCTGACCGGCATCAAGGTCGGACGCATTCTGCTCTTCGTCTATGCCACTTCGGGCTTCCTCGCGGGCCTCGGCGGCGTCATGTCGGCTGCCCGCCTCTATGCCGCGAACGGTCTGCAGCTTGGCCAGAGCTACGAACTCGATGCGATCGCGGCCGTCATCCTGGGTGGCACCAGCTTCACCGGCGGTATCGGCTCCATCTGGGGCACGTTGATCGGCGCGCTGATGATCGCGATCCTCAGCAACGGCCTGGTGCTCTCGGGGGTGTCCGACATCTGGCAGTTCATCGTTAAGGGCCTGGTGATCATCGGTGCGGTAGCGCTCGATCGGTATCGCCTGGACCATAAGGGCCGTACCTGATCGCCAGGGCGGCAAAGGAATGCTCATGCGGCGATCGATGGTCGTCGCATGAGGGTGGTGGCGCTGGCCGCTGAAGACTCAAAGCTTCAAATCATACGAGGAACGACAATGAAGTTTGCACGTTACGGAGTGTCCGCGGTGGCGCTCGGCGCCGTCGTCGCGGCGGGCCTGTCCACCGCCGCCATGGCGAAGGACATCACCACGGTCGGGATCACCGTGGGCTCGCTCGGCAACCCCTATTTCGTCGCCACCGACAAGGGTATCGAAGCGAAGGCGAAGGAAATCACCCCCTCCGCGAAGCTCACCGCGGTCTCCTCCGACTATGACCTGAACAAGCAGTTCACCCAGATCGACAACTTCATCGCGGCGGGTGCGCAGGTCATCATGATCAATGCGGCCGACCCCGTTGCGATCGCGCCCGCGCTGATGAAGGCGCACAACGCCGGCATCGCCATCGGCGCCTTCGACGTGGCGGCGACCGGGGCGGACGTGACCGTGATGACCGACAACGTGATGGCCGGCAAGGAAGCCTGCCAGTACATCGTCGATCACCTGCCGAACAAGTCGGGCGACGTCGTCATCGTCAACGGCCCGCAGGTCTCCTCGGTCATCGATCGCGTGAAGGGTTGCGAGGAAGTTCTGAAGGCCAATCCGGGCATCAAGATCCTGTCCGACAACCAGAACGGCCAGGCCTCGCGTGACGGCGGCTTCGCGGTCGGCCAGAGCATGCTGACCCGCTATCCGAAGATCGACGCCGTCTTCACCATCAACGACCCGACCGCCATCGGCTTCGAGCTGGCAGCGAAGTCGCAGAACCGTAAAGACTTCTTCATCACCTCGGTGGACGGCGCGCCGGACATCGTGCCCGAGATCAAGAACAAGGACGGGCTGATCAAGGCGACGGCGGCGCAGGATCCGTACGGCATGGCAGCGCAGGCCTATGCCTATGCGGTGGACGTCGCCAACGGCAAGGCGCCGCCCTCCAAGGTCGTGCTGCTGAAGCCTGAGCTGATCACCATCGACAACATCGCCAGCTACAAGGGCTGGGACCCGACTGCCGCCACGAAGTAAGGCGCGGCCTGAGACGACAAGCCCCGGGCGGTGACGCCCGGGGTATTTTTGTGACTACAACCTGACCCAGCGTGCCTCGCGGCCGGAGAGCAGCGCTGCGTCGATCACCCGCTGCACCTCATAGGCTTCGCGGAAATCGGCGAAGGGCTTCGGCCCGCCAGCCAGCGCCGCCAGGAAATTGCGGATTTCGATGACCTTGAGGTCGTTGAAGCCGATCTGGTGGCCGCCGGCCACGCAGAAAGCGCCATAGGGCGGATGCTCGGGCCCGGCGAGGATGGTGCGGAAGCCGTTGCGGCTGCGGTCCGCTTCCACCTTGTAGTAGCGCAGCTCGTTGAAACGCTCCTGGCTGAAGACCAGCGCGCCCTTTTCGCCGATGACCTCGAACTCCAGCTGCATCTGCCGGCCAGAGGACAGCCAGCTCGTCTCGATCGTGCCGCGGCAGCCGCGCGCGAAGCGCACCAGCAGCCTTGCCTGGTCATCCACCTCCACCGCCCGTGTGGTCTGCGGCTGGCCGGGCAGGGGGCGCGTGCCGATCACCGTCTCCACATCGGCGCAGAGGCTGTCGATGGGGCCGAGCAGGAAGCGCGCCATGCCGATGATGTGGCTGCCGATATCGGCGATGGCGCCGGCGCCGCCGGCCGGATCGAGTCGCCAGCTCCAAGGCGTGCGCCGGTCGATCATGAAATCCTCGGCATGGATGCCGCGGAACCCCCAGATCTGTCCCAGTTCACCGGCCTCGATCATCTCGCGCGCCAGCGCCAGCATGGGGTTGCAGATGTAGTTGAAGCCCACCTGCGTCACCACGCCGGCTGCCTCCGCGGCCTGTACCATCTGGCAGGCCTCCTCCGCCGTCGGGGCCAGGGGTTTTTCGCAATAGACCGGCTTGCCGCGGGCCAGGGCGGCCAAGGCGATCGGCGCATGCAGCAGGTTGGGCGCGGTGATGTCGACGACGTCTACTGCGGGATCGGCGACGAGCGTCTGCCAGTCACCAGTCGCGCGGGCAAAGCCGAAGCGGGCAGCGGCCGTTTCGGCGGCGGCCTGGTTGACGTCCGCGAGCAGTTCGAGCCGCGGCTCCAGCGGCAGATCGAAGACACCGCCCACCGCGCGGAAGCCGAGCGCATGGGTCCGGCCCATGAAGCCCGAGCCGACAAGGCCGATGCGTACCGGTTGTTTCATATTTATGGTTCCTTGGAACGTTTGGTCGAGAATGCCACAGTCCGGCTCTGCGGTCATGCGCATTTGGGAAATGTCTCCACCCATGGCAAAGGTGGCTCCGTTGAGAAGGAGAATCTGCCGTGGCCGCCGACACCAAGAGCCTTTGGAACTTCTGCAGTGACAACGTGGCGCCGATCGCGCCCGAGATCATGGCGGCGATGGCGGCGGCCAATACCGGGAACGTCTCCTCCTATGGCGCCGATCCCTGGACCACCCGGCTGACGGACCGGCTGGCGGCGATCTTCGAGACCGATCTCGTGGTCTTTCCGGTGGCGACCGGCACGGCCGCGAATGCGCTCGCCCTCAGTACCCTGGTGCCACCCTACGGCAGCGTGCTCTGCGCCGAGGTTGCGCACATCAACACCGATGAATGCGGTGCGCCGGAATTTTTCACGGGTGGCGCCAAGCTCGTCGGTCTTCCCACCGAGGATGGGCGGCTGCAGGCAGCTCAGATCGCCGAGCCCATCGCCCATGCGCGATCCCTCGGGGTGCATTTCATGCAGCCCCAGGCCGTCAGCATCACGCAATCGACCGAGTGGGGCGCGGTCTATTCGGTGGAGGAGCTGCGCGCCCTGGGCGCGGCCGCGCACGCGCACGGCATTGCGCTCCATATGGATGGCGCGCGCTTCGCCAATGCCCTGGTCCATCTCGGCTGCACGCCGGCGGAGATGACCTGGAAGGCCGGTGTCACCGCGCTCTCCTTCGGTGCCACCAAGAACGGTGCGATGGCGGCGGAAGCGGTGATCTTCTTCGAGCCCGCGCGCGCCTGGGGCTTCGCCGAGCGGCGGAAGCGGGCTGCGCATCTCTGGTCGAAGCAGCGCTTCATGAGTGCGCAACTCGTCGCCTATCTCGAGGATGATCTGTGGCTACGTCATGCGCGCCACGCCAATGGGCAGGCCGCGCGGCTGGCGGAAGGGCTGGGTGCGCTGCCCGGCGTCTCCATGCTCCATCCCGTGCAGGCGAACGAAGTCTTCGCCGTGATGCCGGAAGGCATGGTGGCCGCGCTGGAGGCAGAGGGCTTCGGCTTCTACCGCTGGACTGGCCGCGTGGGGGGCGACCAGGCCGTGATCCGCCTCGTCACCTCTTTCGCCACTCGGCCGCAGGGCGTCGAGGACTTCATCGCCGCGGCGGGGCGCTTCGGCAACGCCTGAGGGCTATTTCACCGCGCCCATCGTCAGCCCGCGGGCGATGTATTTGTGCACGATGATGCCGCCGATGATGACCGGGGCGCAGACCATGGTGGAGGCCGCCATGACCTGCGGCCAGGGAATGACGTAGCCGCCGAGGTAATTCAACACCACCGTCGGCGCTGTGCGGGCGTCCGGCGAGGGTGTCAGGATGAAGGCATAGAGCATGTCGTTCCAGGCGAATATGCCTGAGAGGATGGCGGCGACGGCGATGCCGGGTTTGACCAGCGGCAGGGAGATCTTGAGGAAGATCTTCACGCGGCTGAGCCCGTCGAGCTGCGCGGCCTCCTCCAGCGCCACCGGCACGGCGCTGAACTGGTCGACGAGAAGCCAGACCACCAGAGGCACGATGAAGACCTGATAGACCAGGATCAGCACCACCGGGTTGTTGATCAGGCCGAGCCAGGAGGCGGTGAGGTAGAAGGGGATGAGCACCACCACCGGCACCAGCATCCAGTTCGTCACGTACCAGAACCATACGTCGCGCCGGCCGCGGAAGCGGTAGCGCGCGATGCCGTACGCCGCGGGCGCGCCGACGATGAGGCCGAGCGCCACGGCCGCCGCCGTGACCAGCACCGAATTGACGAGATTGCCGAGAATCTCCGTGTTCTCGATGGCATCCGCATAGGCCGTGAGGGTGGGCTTGAAGAGCCAATGCGGCGGCATGGCGAAGAGGTCGTTCTCCGTCTTCAGCGAGGCCGTCACCATCCAATAGAGCGGAAAGAGGATGAGCAGCAGCGTGACGATGAGGGCCAGCGCCTGCAGGCCGCGCAGCAGGGGCGCACGAAGGCCGGCCATCAGTCCATCTCCCGATAGAAGACGCGGATGTAGATGCGGGCGAGCAGGATCGAAAGCACCAGCATCAGGATCGATTCCGCCGCGGCCAGCCCGACATCGAAGCCGCGGAAGGCCATGCGCTCGATCTGCATGACGGCGGTTTCCGTCGCCGTGCCGGGGCCGCCTTTCTCGATCGTATAGATCATGTCGAATTCCTTGATCGCGAAGGCGGTCTGGAAGACGAGGGCGGCGGTGATGCCAGGCCACATGAAGGGCAGTTGGATCGCGCGGAAGCGTGGCCACCAGCGCTCCGTCTCCAGCACCGCCGCCTCGTCGATGTCCTGCGGCACGGTGGACAAGGCGGCCGAGAGCACGAGGGCGACGAAGGGCGTCCATTCCCAAATCTGCACGATGAGCACGGTGGTATAGGCGGAGAGCGGGCGGCCCAGCCAATCGAGGGCTGGAATGCCGATGAGGCCCAGCAGGTGATTGATGATGCCGAGCTGCTGGTTGAACATCAGCTGGGTCAGCAGCCCGACCACGGAGGGCGTGATGGCGATCGGGATGACGAGGCAAATCTGTAATAGCCGGCGCAGCGCCGCGAAGTTCGGGCTGTCCAGGGCGAGGGCGATCATCATGCCGAGGACGAGTTCGATCGGCAGGGTGATGACGATCAGCACCAGCGTGCGCAGCACGGAATGGCCGAAGTCGCTGGAGGTGAAGGCATGGGCATAGTTCTGAAGCCCGCCGAAGCTCGGCGGGCCCATGCCCATCACCCAGGACTGGAAGGAAGCGACGAGCGTGTAGAAGACCGGATAGAGGCCGATCGCGAGCAGCAGCACGACGGAGGGGAGAATGAAGAACCAGGGCTCCATCTTCTCCCGCAGGCTGGGCGTGGCCGCCGCCATGGGCGGCGCGCGGTCGTGCAGGTGATCGCTCATACCAAGCCTCCGCGCGCCGTCATGGTTACTTATACTGCGCCATCGCGGCTTCCGGGTTGTTGATCTTGCCCCAGCAGTTAGAGGACTTCATGTAGCCGGTGAGGTCCTTCTCCATGCTGTCGAGCCCTGCCTGGATCGCCACCTGGCCGAGTTCGATCCGTGAACCCCAGTCGGACACGATATCCGAGAAGCGCGGATAGCAGCCGAGCTGCGGGCGCCAGTCGGGCACCGTCGAGGTCTGCCAGGTCTCCACCATCGGCGCGAGGTTCGGGAACTTGGCCTGGATCGTCGTATCTTCGTCCGCGCTCTGCCGGGCGACCACGGCGCCGCCTTCGATCAGCGGCTTCGCCATCGCCTTCGAGGTCAGCCACTGGATGAAGAGATAGGTGGCGTCCTGATGCTTCTTGTTGACCTGTGCACTCACCATGTAGGCGAAGCCGCCGAAGGCGGAGTAGCCGCCCTTGGGTCCCTTGGGCTCGGGCGCGATGCCGAGATCGTCGCCGAGGTTGGAGGCGGCGAGCGTCGGGTAGAAGGCCGACCATTCGGTGATCATCGCGACCTTCTTCTGCGCGAAGAGCTGCACGACCTGGCTGTGATCGTCGGAGACGATGCCATCCGGCATGTATTTCAGCAGGCTCTGACGGAAGGTGATGCCGGCAACCGAGTTCGGCGCGTTCACCGAAATCGCCTTGTTGTCATAGTCGATGAAACGCCCGCCCCAGGGCCACAGGAAGCGCGCGAAGGCATCGGCCGTCTGCGTCTCGCCGCGGGCCGATTGCAGCGCGTAGCCGTAGGTGCCCTTGGACTTGTCGGTGAGCTTCGGCAGGTAGGTGTTGGCAAGCTCGTCCCAGGTCGCGGGCGGCTTGTCGAAGCCGGCCTCCTTCAGCATGGACTTGTTGTAGTAGAGCAGGCCGGCATAGGAATCGAAGGGCAGGCCGTAGAGCTTGTTGTCCACCGTGAAGCTCGCGAGCCAGACGGGGAAGAAATCCTTCATGTCGAGATCGGGATCGGCGAGCTTTTCGTTGTCGGTGAACTTGCTCAGCGGCACCACCCAGCCCGGATCGGCGAAGTTCACCGGCCAGACGACGTCGGCCAGGATCGCATCGAACTGCTGGCTGTTGGAGATGAAGTTGAGCGTCTCCTCCTTCAGCGTGTCTTCGTAGGGGAAGATGTTCCAGTGGACATGGATGCCCGTCTCCTTCTCGAATTCGGGCGTCAGCTGCTGTGCAATCTTGTAGCTCGGCCGGTCGAGGCCGACGACCGTGATCGTCGTGCCCTTGTAGGGCTCCGACGCATCCTTGAGCGACCAAGCATGGGCGTGTCCGGCGCCGACGCACAGCGCCGCCGCGGCCGCGAGACTCAGAGACAAGCCTTTCACGCGCAGTCCTCCCTCGTGTGATCCGGCGCGTTGATCGCGTCCGGCTGGTTGTTGTGGCGGTGACGGCAAGACGCGGAATTTTTCACGCCACGCCGGCAGGCCGCTATTTGTTATCCATAACACAATCCTGTAAGGGAGCAGCAGGAAAGGTGTCAACCGGACCGTTTCGGTAAGGCGCCTCGGGAGGGGATGGAATGGCCGAAGTCGGCATCGAACGTCTGCACAAGAGCTTCGCCGAGACCCAGGTTCTGCGCGACATCTCGATGCAGATCCGCCACGGGGAATTCATGGTCTTCGTCGGCCCCTCGGGCTGCGGCAAGACGACGCTGCTGCGCAGCATCGCCGGGCTCGAAAAGCCGACTGCGGGGCGCATCCTGATCGGGGACGAAGACGTCACCCGCTGGCCGCCGGCGCGGCGCGGGGTCTCCATGGTCTTCCAGTCCTACGCGCTCTATCCGCACATGACGGTGCGCGAGAACATCGCCTTCGGCCTGACCGTCGCCAAGATGCCGAAGGAGGAGATCGCGAAACGTGTCGCCGAGGCGGCGGCCATTCTGCAGATCGACCATCTGCTCGACCGGCGGCCGCGCGCGCTCTCCGGCGGTCAGCGCCAGCGCGTCGCGATCGGACGCTCCATCGTCAAGCAGCCGAAGGCCTTTCTCTTCGACGAGCCCCTGTCCAACCTCGATGCCGAGCTGCGCGTGCAGATGCGCGTCGAACTCGTGGGCCTGCACGATCGGCTCGGCGCCACGATGATCTACGTGACGCATGATCAGGTGGAGGCGATGACGATGGCGGACCGCATCGCCGTCCTCAACCGCGGCGAGGTGGAGCAGATCGGCGCGCCGCTCGAACTTTATCGCCAGCCGCGCAATCTCTTCGTCGCGCGCTTCATCGGCTCGCCCAAGATGAACGTGCTGGAGACCACCGTGCAGGCGGTGGGGCCAGAGGGGGTGACGGTGGCCTTGCCGGGCGGTGGCACGCTTGCCGTGCCTGTCGCCGCGGAGGGGCTTGCGGCGGGCCAGGCGGTGAGCCTCGGCCTTCGGCCCGAACACATCGGCATCGGCGAGGCGGTGGGCGGCCCGGGCGAGGCCTTCCTGCCGGCGCGCGCCGAGATGGTGGAGCATTTGGGCGGAGAGGTTCTGGCCCATGTGCGTCTGCCGGACGGCACGGCCCTGCACGTGAAGACGCATGGCCATGGGGAGCTTGGCCGTGCCTCGGAGATGCAACTCGGCCTGCGCGGCGAACTCGCCTATCTCTTTTCGGCTGACGGCCGCTGCCTGCCCGCGCTGCATCCGCGCGCCCTGCCCAATTGAACAGGGCGTGGGCCGTCAAGGTGCGACGTCGGTCGCGACAGCGCTGATCGAGTTGAAGGGGCTGCCTTCCTTGATGCGGGTGCTGATCACCACGTAGAGGATGACCTTCTTCTCGCGGTCCAGCATCCGGTAGACCTCGAGGTTCTTGAAGAAGACCGAAAGGCCGCGCGAGAAGACGCGCTGCTTGTCCGGCAGCTTGTCGGACCAGGAAACGGGGCCGGTTGCCCGGCAGGCGATGGAGAAGCGGGACGGGTCTTCCGCCAGGCCGAGGCTGCCGGACACGCCGCCTGTCGCCGCGTGGGAGACGTAGCAGGAGACGTTGGGGACGTCGGGGTCGTCGTAGCGGTCGACCACCACCCGATCGTTGGCGCCCAGAATGCGGAAGGTCGTATCAACGCTGCCGATCTTGGTCTGGGCCAGCGCCGGCGCGGCGCAGGTCAGAGAGGCGGCCAGCAAGGCCAGCCCGGTCGTAATCCTCTTCAATCCAACTCCTCGGCCATCACTGGCTGCACCTTCACCGCATTGCCGCGCCATACATAGTCTTGGCGCAGCCATGCGACCAGCCAGAGCCCGGGCAGTAGGCAATCGCGCAGGGCGCAGGCCAGCAGCAGGCGGGAGGAGACGTGCCACCCGCAACGGCGCGCAAGGGCAAGTTCGGCGCCGAACCAGAGCGCGGCCAGGCCCACCGCGACCATGGCGACGTTGAGGTCGGCCTCCCAGGCGGCATAGACGCCCGCGACGATCGGGAAGAAGGCGCCGGTCAGCAGTTCCGGGATGAACATGATGGGGAAGGTGAGGCGGCGCAGCATCGCCCATCGTGCCTGACGGGACCAGACTTCGCTGAGCCGGCGCTGGCCGAGCGGCTGTTCGAAGGGCATGTCCACCAGGTGAACGTGCAGCCCGGCGCCGCGCACCAGCTTGGTGAAGGCGGCGTCTTCCGCGAGCTCCGCCCCAAGTGCCCGCAGCAAGCCGCCGCCGGCTTCCACGAGGTCCCGCCGCATCAGCATGCTCTTGCCCTGGGCGAAGCCCTGGCCGAGGCTTTCCCCGACATACTGCCACCGCGCCTGGAAGGTGTTGAGGAAGGCGCATTCCAATTCGGCCCAGAAGTTCGCGGGCCGGCTGCCCTGGGGCATGGAGCAGACGAGGCCGCTATCGGCGCGCCACGCGGCCTGCATGCGCTGCACGTAGTCCCGCGGCATCAGCACGTTGCTGTCGGCCATGATCACCCAAGGGGTGCGCACCACGTCCCAGGCCTTGAGGCAGTTGTTGAGCTTCGGATTGGCGGTGCGGCGATTGGCGCCGATGAGCAGTTCGGCGCGGACATGCGGATGCGCCGCCATCAGACCGTGGACGAGGCCGACCACCGGGTCGTCCGCATCTTCGACGCAGAAGAGAATCTCGTAATCGGGATAGTCGAGCAGGAAGGTGGAGGCGAGGGTCTCGCGCTCGAAGTTGTTGATGCGGCAGAGCGGCCGGATGATGGTGACCCGGGGCGCTTCCGCAGGCGCAGGCAGCACGCCGCGCGGGCGGCGCAGGCGAAGCCCCGCGATGGCGAGGCCCGCCAGGTTGATGACCGTTGCCACCAGACAGAAGAGGGCGGCGGCCTGGGAAAGACTCATGCTCAGACTCCGGGCTCGGCCGGCCACCGAATCTCTCACGGCAGCGCGAGCGATGATCGGTGCCGTTTGGTACAGAACCTCCCCGTTTTGTCCAACGGTTCTGCGCCTTTGCCGGTTACAGAGCGAAGACATTCGCAAGCAGCTTCACGGGTATTTGAGGCGCGAAGAGGCCTCCAGAGCGATTCCATGGGTTCCGCCCGCGGTGATCATGAGCAAGTGAGGGAGCAGAACCATCGACGGAGGTGACATGCGCCGGACCGCCCTCATGCTTGCGACCCTCTCCCTTGCCGGATGCGGCTATGGCGCATCCCGCCAAGCGCATGAAGCGCAGATCAGCATGATCGGCATGAGTTCGGCAGACTTGCTGGCCTGCGCCGGCCCACCTGTCAAATCAACTAAGATCAATTCCGCCGCGCACGTTGACACCTATACCTACACGCCGGCAAACGGAAACGGCTTCACGCTCAGCCTGCCGCTCAACCTCGGCGGGGTCGCGCTCGGCGGCAGCGGAAATGGCTGCACCGCGGACGTCCGCGTGGTGAACAACAAGGTGAGCGAAGTGCACTACACCGGCGCGGATGACCTGACGATCGGCAACGATGGTGTCTGCAACCCGATCTTCCGCGGGTGCCTGCGCCAGCCCGAGCCCACGATGCAGCCGGTGACCGGTCCAAACTACGATGCCTCCTCGGCCTTCCATGCACCGCCCGTGCCGCCGCAGACGAGCGAGGCGGAGCAGATGGAGACGACGGAACCCGCCGCCTCCACGCCGAAGAAGTAGCCCGCGCTTACTGGCGCAGGATGGTCCAGATGCGGTCGAAGCTCTTGGTCGCCTGCACGTCGCAGCCGGGTGAGAAGTAGATCTTGTAATCGGCTGGCGGATTGAACTCCGGCGCCTTGGTGATGCTGTCGGGCAGGAACTTCGCCGATTCCGGCACCGCGTTCTGATACTGGGCGAACTGGGTTTCGAGCGCGGCGTTCTCAGGGTCCATCATGAAGTTCATGAACTTCTTGGCGTTCTCCACGTCCTGCGCGCCGACGGGCACGGCGAGGTTGTCCATCCATCCGATGCCGCCTTCCTTGGCATAGACGTAGCGGACCGTGGGCTTGCGGGCGCGCACACGCGCGGCGCCGCCCGACCACTCCATGCTCATGGTCGTCTCGCCGGAGATCATGCGGTCGTCGATCGCGTCGGAATTGTAGACTTTGACGAAGGGCTTCTGCGCCTTCAGCAACTCCACCGTCTCTTTCATGTACTTCGGATCGGAATCGCAAGGTTTGGCGCCTTCGTAGACGAGCGCGAGGTTGATCACCTCGCTCGGCGAGCCGAGCATGCCGACTTTGCCTTTGAAGACCGCAGGAGGTTTGAACAGGGTTTCGAAGCTGTCCACCGGGCCGGAATAGACGGCCGTGTCGTAGATGAAGGAAGTGGTGCCCCACTGCCAGGGCACGGTGTAGTCTGCGGTCGGGTCCCAATCGCGCTTCTGCCAGCGCGGCTCAAGGTAGTGGAAATTCGGCATCGAGGCCGCGTCGATCTTCTGGATCAGATGCTGATCGACGAAGATCTTCACGAAGTCGTTCGAGACGATGACGAGGTCATACCCGGTGGCACCGGCCTTCAGCTTGGCCAGCAGCGTCTCGTTCGAATCATAGGTGTCGAGCGTCACCTTGATCCCGGTTTCCTTGGTGAACTTCTTCAGCAGGTCCGGCGATGTGTAGTCCGTCCAGTTGTAGATGTGCAGGACGCCGGGGTCCGCGGCGCGGGCTGCCGGCGCGAGGCCGGAGAGAGCCGTCGCGGCGGCGAGAAGGAAACCGAAGGCACGTTTCATGACCTGATCCTCAATGGCGCTGTTGACGCATGGGTGCCATGCAAATCATGGGCCAAAACGTTTCGACGCTCAATCCGTGTCTTTTAGCGAAGTTCCAGCAGGAGGCCGGCCATCAGGCGCGCCCGCTCGGCGAGGCTCGCAATCTCGATCTGCTCGTTCAGCGTGTGGCCGAAGCCGCCGACGAGGCCGAGCCCATCCAGGCTTGCGATACCTAGTGCGCCGGTAAAATTGGCATCCGAGCCGCCGCCTGCGCTGTGATGAGGCAGGTCGAGCCCGAGGTGCCCGGCGATCTGCCGTGCCGTCTCGTAGAGCCCGAGGCAGGCGCCATTGGGCTCCCAGACGGGTCGGGTGACGCTGCGCGTGACGGTGAAGCGCGTCTCCGGCGTCGTCGGCTGCAGCGCCAGCATGCGGGCGACGCCGGCATCGAGATCGGCCTGGCGCTTGGCCATGCTCAGCGCTTCGCCGGTGCAGGTGGTGGCGACGCAGTTCACCCATTGCCCGCCGTGCACGATGCCGACGCTGAAAGTGCAGTCAGGCGTGGTCATCTCCTCGATCGCCACGATCTGCTTCGCCATTTCCCGAATCGCGGAGCGCCCTTCGGAGAGCGCGGCGCCGGCATGGCTGGGCCGGCCTTCGGCCAGCAGACGGAAGCGCGCGATCGCGTAGCGGCCGGTGATGACGCCGCGGTCCGGCGTTGCCGGCTCCGGCACCAAGACGTAGCGGTGGCGGCGCGCCTCTGCCTCGATCAGATCGCGGGTGGAGGGGCTGCCCACCTCTTCGTCACTGGTCAGCAGCAGGGTGACAGGCAGGGGGCTTTCGAGCCCCAGAGTGGCGAGGGTGCGGATCGCCTCCAGCGCCGCGAAGGTGCCGCCCTTCATGTCCCAGATGCCCGGGCCCCAGCAGCGGCCGTCTTTCTCGCGGAAGGGCAGGTCGGCGAGCGTGCCAATGGGATGAACGGTGTCGAGATGCGCCATGACGAGCACGCCCGGCCCACCGGCCTTGGGGTGCGGAAAGCGGGCGCGCAGGCAATCGCCAAAACCCATACGCCCGGGGATTCGCTCGATCGCAGCACCGGAGGCGGCGACCTCCCAGGCCGCGAGGTCCATCATGCGGTTGACGGCCGCCACGTCATGCGTGGGGCTTTCGCACAGAATCCAGGGCCTCAGGCGCGCCAGCATCTCATGGGCGTCGAAGGGAAGGGCGGTCAGATCCATCGGTCGCTGCCTCGGTCAGGGGTCCCGCGCGTAACGGTTCGCGCGTTGCCCCCATCGAAGCAGGTTTCATGCCTCAGCCGCCACCCCGCTGCAGGACGGGGCCAGAGAGGCAGAGCGCCGCATTGACGAAGGCGAGGTGCGACAGCGCCTGCGGCAGGTTGCCGAGCAATCGGCCCTGCCGTACGTGATATTCCTCCGACAGCAGGCCGACGTCGTTGGCGATGCCGGCGATGCGGCCGAGGAGGGCGCGGGCTTCCTCGTGCCGGCCCTGCATCACCATGCAGTTGGCGAGCCAGCAGGAACAGGCGATGAAGCTGCCTTCCTCGGTGCCGAAGGCGGGCGCCTTGTGGCGCCGCACGAAGCCGCCCTCCATCAACTCGGACTCGCAGGCAGCGATGGTCGCGGTGATGCGCGGATCGTCGATCGGCAGGAAGCCGATCAGCGGCAGCAGCAGCAGGCTGCCGTCCAGCCGCCGGCTGGTGTAGTGGGAGACGAAGCTGCCGCGCTTTTCCGACCAGCCCTTGGCGCAGATTTCCGCATGCATCTCGTCCCGCAGGCAGGTCAGTTGCACGCGCAACTCGGCCGTGATGTCGGAACGCACCGCAACCATCTTCAGAAAGCGGTCCACCGCTACCCAGGCCATCGCCTTGGAATAGACGTAGTGGCGCGGAAAGCCGCGGCTTTCCCACAAACCCTGGTCGGGCGCTCGCCACGTCTCCGCCACGTGCAGAACAAGCCTGCGTTCGACTTCCACCTCCCAGGGGCTGCGGTCAAGCCCGGCGCGCTCTGCCAGATGCGTGGAGTCGATGACCTCGCCGAAGATGTCGAGCTGGCGCTGGCGCGCGGCGCCGTTGCCGATGCGCACAGGGGTCGCACCGTCCCATCCGGGCAGCCAGTCTGCCTCCCATTCCTGCAGGTGGCGCCCGCCGTCGACGCGATAGGCGATGCGGATGCGGTCCGGATTGCCGGCAACGGCACGCAGCAGCCAATGCAGCCAGGCGCGCGCTTCCTCCGTGTAGCCGGCATTGAGCAGTGCGGTGAGGGTGAAGGTGGAATCCCGCAGCCAGCAATAGCGGTAGTCCCAATTCATGCCACCGCCCGGCTTCTCCGGCAGTCCTGCCGTGCCCGCCGCGACGATGCCACCCGTGGGGAAATAGGTCAGCGCCTTCAGCGTGATCAGCGAGCGCTTGATGAGGCTCGGCCACTCCGTCTGCCGGGTGAAGCGGCCGATCCAGGCCAGCCACCATTCCTTCGTCTCCCCCAGTAGCCGCTCGGGGTCGAGAGGCTCCGGCAGCGCCGCGGTCGATCCGTCATGCTGCAGGGTGAAGGCGAGCCGGTCACCGCTCTTCACCGTGAACTGCGCCAGAATCCTGTCCTCCTCGTGCCGCAGCGGCACCCCGGCACGAAGGGCGACGAGATCGGGCCCGACGCGGCCGATCAGCGTGCCGTCCTTCTCCGCGTTGAACCAGGGGGAGAGAGTGCCATAGTCGAAGCGGAGGGCGAGGTCGGACACCATCGGGACGGCGCCCTCGAGGCCGCTCACGATGCGGATGACGGCCGCGTTCTTGCCACGGCGGATCGGCATGAAATCCAAGACGGAGACCAGGCCGGTTTCCGTGCGGTACTCGCTCTCCAGCACTAAGGTGTCACCGCAATAGCGCCGCTTCGTCTCCTGCACCGCGTCTGCGGGCGCGAGGCGCCAACAGCCGTGCTGCGCCTCGCCCAGAAGGGCCGCGAAGCAGGCATCACTGTCGAAACGTGGAAGGCACAGCCAGTCGATGGAGCCGGTGCGATCGACGAGCGCGATCGTCTCGCCATCGCCGATCATGGCGTAGTCTTCAATCGGTTTAGACATGGCGTCCCCTGAGATCGGGGCGCCCGCGATGGCGCCCGCAGGCTACATCATGCGCGCCTGCAGGTTGAACAGGATGATGAGGGTGCCGCCCACCATCAGGGCGATGATGAGGGTGGAGAAGAGGATGAGCTGAAGATCGGATCGCGCGGAGCGCTTGAGGCTGATGTGCAGGAAGCAGCGCATATGGACCAGGATCTGGACGAAGGCGAGCACGAGCACGATGGTGAACTGCCCCGCCTTCGATACCGGATGGAAGTAGACCGTCGCGAAGGCGCAGCCCGTCAGGATGAGGGCGAGCAGATAGCCGGTCACGTAGGTTGCGAGATCACGTCGGATTTCGGACGCGCCGCTCATCGCAGCAATCCTTGCAGATAGACGACCGAGAAGATGACGACCCAGACGACGTCGAGAAAATGCCAGAACAGGCCGAGCCGCACGAGATTGACCTTGAGCCTGCGGTCCAGCCCGAAGATCGACATCTGCGCGCCCATCAGAAGGATCCAGATGAGGCCGCAGGTGACATGGAAGCCGTGCATGCCGACGAGCACGAAATAGGCCGAGACCCAGCCGCTGGACTCCGGGGTTGCGCCATGCTCGGCCGTATCCATGAAGTCATGAATTTCCATACCCAGGAAATAGGCGCCCAGGCAGAAGGTGACGGCAAGGAAGAGGGCAATCCAGAGCCGTCGGGCATGGTGTTTCAGCGCGATCGAGACGAGGCCGTAGGTCATGCTGCTGGTGAGCAGCGCCGCCGTCTCCCAGAGGGCAGAATGGAACTTGAAATCATCGGCAGGGCTGGGGCCGCCGGCGGTGCGGCCCTGCATCGTGCCGTAGATCGCGAAGAGCAGGGCGAAGAGCAGCGCGTCCGTCATCAGGAACACCCAGAAGCCGAAGATGTCGCTGTTGATCTGCGCCCGCTCTTCCGCAGGTTCGTGCGCGAGGTTGAGCCCGGCATGGGTGAGTTCCGGCTCGCTTACCCCTGACATTGCGCGAGCCCCTCGTTCTGCGGCGACTGTTCGAGGGCGCGGGGAACGGCGCGCGCGGCAGCCGCTTGCGCCAGCCAGTGGCGATGCTCTTTCTCGACTTCCGCCGCCGGGATCACCTTGTGCAGGTTGCGCATGAAACTGCGTGCGAGGCCGGCGACGACCGCGACCAGGAAGAAGACGCCCGCCATCCACCAGATGTGCCAGACGAGGCCAAAGAAGGAGAGGGTGGTGGCAAGCCCGAGAATGGGTCCGCAAGCGCTGTTCTTGGGCAGGGTGATGTCGCGATAGTGGTTCGCCGGGTGATAGGCACCGTTGTTCTCCTTCTGCCAGTGGAAGGCATCCGGCCGGCTGACATGCGGGATGGTCGCGAAGTTGTATTCCGGCGGCGGGGCGGAGACCGACCATTCCAGGTTGCGCCCGTCCCAAGGGTCGCCCACCGGCACGCGCAGTCGGTGGCGATGCCGCACGCTGACCCAGACCTGAATGAAGAGGGCAGCAAGCCCGGCGCCCACGAAACCCGCGCCGACCAGCGCGATGATCACCCAAGGCCGCAGAGACGGGTCGTAGAGCTCCGCCGTGCGCCGTGCGACGCCGGACAGGCCCATCGCGTAGAGCGGCATGAAGGCGAGGTAGAAGCCTACGAACCAGCAGAAGACGGAGATGCGCCCCCACCGTTCCTCCAGCCGGAAACCAAAGGCCTTGGGAAACCAGTATTGGCACCCGGCAATCATGCCGTAGAGCGTGCCGGGGATGAGCATGTTGTGGAAATGCGCGACGAGGAAGAGCGTGTTGTGCACCATGTAGTCGATCGGCGGCGTCGCCAGCAGAATACCCGTGGCCCCACCGATGACGAAGGTCACCATGAAGGCGATGGAAAAGAGCATCGGCGCCGTAAAACGTACCTCGCCCCAGAACATCGTCCAGATCCAGTTGTAGATTTTTACCCCCGTCGGGATGCCGATCGCCATGGTGGCGATGCCGAAGAAGGCGTTGATGGGCGCGTCCTGGCCCATGGTGAAGAAGTGGTGCAGCCAGACAGTGAAGGAGAGCACGGCGATCACGATGGTCGCGAGCACGAGGCCGACGTAGCTGTAGAGTTCCTTTGAAGAGAAGGTGGAGACGACCTCGGAATAGACGCCGAAGGCGGGCAGGATGAGGATATAGACCTCAGGATGGCCGAAGAGCCAGAAGAGGTTGACGAAGTTCATCATGTCGCCGCCGCCGTCATTGGTGAAGAAATGCATCCCCAGATAGCGGTCCCCGGCGAGCAGCAGGGTCGCCAGGGTCAGCGGCGTCATGGCGAAGATCATCATGATGGAGGTGCAGAAGGCGGTCCAGGAGAAGAGCGGCATCTTCATCCACCGCATGCCGGGCGCCCGAAACTTGTAGATCGTAACGGCGAAGTTGATGCCGGTCATCATCGAGCCAAGCGAACTCATCGTCAGCGCCCAGATCCAGTAGTCGGGTCCGACGCCGGCATTGAAGGTCAGCTCGGTATAGGGCGGGTAGCCACTCCAGCCGCCGGTGGAAAACTTTCCGATGACGAGAGAGACCATCATCAGGATGGCGCCGCCGATGGTGAGGCTGAGGCTGACGTTGTTCATGAAGGGGAAGGCGACGTCCCGGGCACCGATCTGCAACGGCATGGCGAAGTTGATCAGCCCCGTCAGCAGCGGCATCGCCACGAAGAAGACCATGATCGTGCCATGCGTCGTGAAGAGCTGGGAGAAATGATCCGGCGAAAGGAGCCCCGGATTGTTGATGGCCACCGCCTGTTGCAGGCGCATCAGTCCTGCCTCGATCAAGGCGCGCGCGATCATGATGATGGCGAGGCACACATACATGATGCCGATCTTCTTGTGATCGAGGCTGGTGAACCACTCGGTCCAAAGCACGCGCCAGGCGCGCAGATAGGTGATGAGACCGAACGCCGCGATGGCGCCGACGATCACCATGGCGCCGGCGAAAGCGGCGATGATCTCACTCACCGTCGGGTGGTGCCAAGCCTCAACGAAGGGCAGCGAGTCCCATTCAAAGCGCCCGAGGAAAACATGCCAGAGCATGGAGTGGTCATGCATGGGGAGTGTCTTCCTGATGCTGCTGTACGTAGCCTGGCGTGATCTGCTGGTGAACGATGCGCTGAAAGATGC
Organism: Acidisoma sp. 7E03; assembly: GCF_054665075.1. Taxonomy (NCBI): domain Bacteria; kingdom Pseudomonadati; phylum Pseudomonadota; class Alphaproteobacteria; order Acetobacterales; family Acidocellaceae; genus Acidisoma; species Acidisoma sp. 7E03. The sequence continues at coordinate 10,102 of NZ_BAAFHE010000001.1, read as the reverse complement.
CGGCGGCAACGGACCCGAAGCTTTTCGGCCGGTCCAACGTCGATTGGCGGGACAGCTGCTGGTAGGCGGCATCGTCCAACTCGTCCGGATTTTTCTGCGTCTCCCGCACCCAGCGCGCGAAATCCTCCGGCGTCACCGCCGAGATGGGAAATTTCTCGTTCGGGAAGCCTTCGCCGTTGAACTGGGTGTTCTCGCCCCAATACGTCGCCGGTGCATCGATACGGAAGTTCAGCTCTGTCCGCATCCCAGCCATGGCGTAGATCTGTCCGGCGAGCTGCGGCATCAACAGAGACTGCATCACCGTGCCGCTCGTCAGCGCGAAATGCACGGGCCGCCCCACAGGCAGAACCAGTGTATTCACCGTCGCAATCTGCTGCTCGGGATAGATGAACAGCCATTTCCAATCGAGCGCGACGACGTCTACCGCGATGGGCGTGCCGCTGCCTGGCACTGGCCGGTAGGGGTCGAGCCGCGCGGTGTTGTGCCACAGGATGAAGGAGAGGCCGATGACGATCAGCGTCGGCGGCACCCAGATCAGGACTTCGAGAATCCAGGAAAACCCCCAGTTTGGCCGGAAAGCGCTTTTCGTATTCGACAGGCGGTAATGCCAGGCAATGAGAGGGGTGAGGATCAGAACCGGCGCGATGACGAAGAGCAGGACGATGCCGACGATGACGAACTCGTGCCGCTCCATGCGGGCAATGATCCCGCCCGGGGCGAAGAAGCCGCGATGGAAGGAGCAGCCCGGCAGCAGCAGCAGCGCAGAGAGGCAGATGCTGTGCAGGCCCAGGGAAAAGCGCCCACGCGGCGAGGATCGTCGTTGATGGGAAGGCATGGTGTCAGGCAGAGTGGAATGGCGCGTCGCCGGCGGGCGAGGGGCGGGATGGCAGGCTTCGCTTGTGGGGATGGTGCGAGAGGTGGCACATGAACATCGTCCCTCCTGCGCGTCAGCGCGTTCCGGCTGACCGGCAGATTGGCTGGAACCGCCCGATGTGAACGTGTCGTCACGGATACTTGACTATTGAATTGCGTTGTCATCATAATTCGGCCACGAGGATGAGTGCCGCGCATGGGGGCTGATCAAGCGACCGCGCCCGAGAGCCCAGCCTTTTTGTTTCATGAGGCCGTGAAACTGCTGTCCGGCGGAGATGCGCGCGCCGCCGCGCTCCTGCCGCAGCTCGAGGCGCATCCTACCTATGCCCCCGGCTGGCTCGCGCTTGGTGAAGCCTTGCGTGCGCAGGGGCAGCAGCCAGCGGCGTTGATGGCGCTGCGCCGGGCGGGGCGGGGCCAGGGGCCGGCCGCCGTGCTGCATCGCGCCGGCCAAGGGCTTGCGGCCCTGGGTGCGAGGGGGGAGGCGGAGCTCGCCTTCCGCGCGGCGCTGGCCGCCGATGTCGGCTTCGCGCCGGCCTGGTACAGCCTCGGCCTCACGCTGCAGGATGCTGGCCGGGCGCAGCAGGCGGCGTCGGCCTTCGCCCAGGCCAGCGCCCTGCGGCCGGAGTTTCACGAGGCGGCTTTCAACCAGGGGGTCGCCTTGCAGGAGGCGGGAGAGATCGAGGCGGCGCTGGACGCCTATGCCGCAGCCTTCCGCCTCAAGCCCGAGAGCTTGGCGCGCATCGCCCAGGCTCTCGTTTCGGCGCCCGCAGGGGCCCTCTGGCTCCGGCCGTCAGACCTCGCCGCCGTCCTCACGGCGCGCGCCGCCTGAGCGCGGCGCCCGGAAGTCTTTCCTGTACACACCCGTCTCCGCCAGCAGCCGCTCAGCCGTCGCGTCGTAGCGCGCGGCCTCCTCGGCCGTGAAGCCGGCATAGGCGAGGTCAGGCTGGGCGCGCGGCAGAGCCAGGCATTGCGCGACCGGCGTGCCCCGCGGCAGCACGCCGCTGAAATCCGGATCGACCCAGAGCGCCGGGAAGAGGATCGGAACGTCGCGAAACCGATCGGCATCGACCAGCCCGGACAGCAGGCGGAAGGGCAGGTCCAGCCTATTGGCGGGATGGGTCGCGAAAAGAGACCAACCCTCCGGCAGTTCGACCGTCCAGAAGCTGTTGAACTTCACGACCACCTGATCCGCCGACCACAGCGGCGTGCCCTCGACCTGGGCTGGGCTGTGGAAGCTGATGGGCGCGCGCGGATGATGCCGCGCGGCCAACGGCGGTAGCGTCCAATTCCAGGTGATGCGGCCGTCCGCGACCATGAGATCGCAGGGCAGCGGGATGACGAAGCCGGCGCTCATCGCATCCACGAAGGGCGGGCAGTGCTTCACCGTGCGCAGCGCCTCGCCATGCATCTCCGAGAATGCCTCCCGCGGCATGGCCCGCAGCCAGTCGGGCAGAGCCTGCCGCGCCGGCACCGGCCGCGGCAGGCTGTCCAGCAGCGCCGGGTCGCAGCGGAAGGTGATCGTCACGGGCGGCTCAGTCCTCGGGCGTGGTCGCCAGCCGCACGGCGTGCTGCCAGCCCGCGTATTTTTCTGCCCGCCGCACCTCGTCGAGCTGCGGCGTGAACACCCGGTCGCGGGACCAGAGGCGCGCGAACTCCTCGGGCTCGGGGTAGAGGCCGGCATCGAGCCCGGCGAGATAGGCCGCTCCCATGGCCGTCGTCTCGTGGAAGGCCGGCCGTTCGACCTGTTCGCCCAGCATGTCCGCCAGGAACTGCATGGTCCAGTCACTGGCCGACATGCCGCCATCGACGCGCACGACGAGGTCCTGGATCGGCTCGCCGTAATCGGCGAGCATCGCCTGCAGCAGATCCCGCGTCTGGTAGCCGACGCTCTCCAGAACAGCGCGCGCCAGCTCCTTCTTCGTCGTGCCGCGGGTGATGCCGCAGACGAGGGCGCGGGCATGCGCCGTCCAATAGGGCGCGCCGAGGCCGGTGAAGGCAGGCACGAGATAGACCGGCTGCGCCGGGTCCGAGGCTTCGGCGAGCCGGCCGGTCTCGGCCGAATTCTCGACCAGGCCGAGCCCGTCGCGCAGCCATTGCACGCTGGCGCCGGCGGAGAAGATGGAGCCCTCGAGGGCGTAGCGCCGCACGCCGCCGCGCTGCCAGGCGATGGTCGTCAGCAGCCGGTGGCTGGATTGTTTCGGCGTATCGCCGATGTTGAGCAGCACGAAGCCGCCGGTGCCATAGGTCGCCTTCACCGTCCCGGGGGTAAAGCAGCCCTGGCCGATCAGCGCCGCCTGCTGGTCGCCGGCGATGCCGCGAATGGGAATGGCGCCACCGAGGAGATCGGCCCGCGTCGCGCCGAAATCTCCGGCGCAGTCGCGAATCTCGGGCAGCAGGCTGCGGGGGATGTCGAAGATCCGCAGCAAGTCCTCGTCCCACTCGCCGCTGCGGATATCACACAGGAGGGTGCGGGCGGCATTGGTCGCATCGGTCGCATGCACCCGGCCGTCGGTCAGGCGCCACAGCAGGAAGGTATCCACCGTCCCGAAAGCGAGCTTCCCGGCTTCGGCGGCAGCCCGCGCGCCGGGCACGTGGTCCAGCAGCCAGACGATCTTGGTAGCGGAAAAGTAGGAATCGAGCCGCAGGCCAGTGCGCTCCGCGATCAGCGGGCCGTGGCCGTCGCTCTCCAGCCGCTCGCAGAGATCGGCGGTGCGCCGGTCCTGCCAGACGATGGCGTTCGCGATGGGCCGGCCCGTCTCGCGTTCCCAGATCAACGCCGTCTCGCGCTGGTTGGCGATGCCGAGGCCCGCAATTTCGGTGGCGCCGATCCCGGCTTCCGCCAACGCCTGGCGCGCGGTGCCGAGCGTCGTCGCCCACAGAGTTTCGGGATTGTGCTCCACCCAGCCGGGATGCGGGAAGATCTGCGGGAACTCCTCCTGCGCGCTCGCCACGGGGCGCATGGCGGCATCGAAGACGATGGCGCGGGTGGAGGTGGTGCCTTGGTCGATCACCAGGACATGGCCGGACATGGTCGCTCAATCCTTCCGAAAGGCACCGGGGGGCGAAACGCCCCCCGGCCGGTCGTCACTCAGGTCTTGTTCGTGGCAGGTGCCTGCCAGCTCTTGATCAGCTCGTCGTAATCCACCGTCTGTCCCGGCGGCTTCTCGTTGGCGAGCTTACGCTGCGGCGCCAGCGTGCCGTTCTTTTCGGCCTGCTGATACCAGTATTCCGCGGACTGCGGCTTGTTCATCAGCGGCCCGAGATCGCCTTGCACGCCCGAACGCTGGATGCGGGTCATGATCGCATCCTGGTCGCGCGCCAGCCCGTCCATCGCCTGCTGCGGGGTCACCGAACCCGCGATGGCGTTGGAGACGTTCTGCCACCAGACCTGCGCCATCTTGCCGTAGTCCGGCACGTTCACGCCGGTCGGCGTCCATTCCTTGCGGGCCGGGCTGCGATAGAACTCGACGAGGCCGCCCATCTTCGGCGCCGCATCGGTCATCGCCTGGCTCTGGATGTCGCTCTCACGGATGAGGTGCTGGGTGAGCAGGGACTTCTTGAGGCTGACGGTCTTGGAGACGCAGAACTGGGCATAGAGCCAGCCGGCCTTGATCTTCTCCATCGGCGCGTATTTCAGCATCGTCCAGCAGCCGCAATCCTGGTAGCCGAGCTTCATGCCCTCTTTCCAGTACGGTCCGTGCGGGGAGGGCGCCATGCGCCATTTCGGCGTGCCGTCCGCATTCATCATCGGCGAGCCGGGCTGGTTCATGGTGGCGGAGAAGGTGGTGTACCAGAAGATCTGCTGCGCGATATGGCCCTGGCCCGGCACTGGGCCTGCTTCCAGGAAGTCCATGCCGGCCGCTTCCGGGGGTGCGTATTTCTTCAGCCACTCGACGTATTTGGTCAGCGCGTAGACGGCGGCCGGGCCGTTCGCGTCACCACCGCGGGTGATGGAGGAGCCGCGCGGGCGCCCGCCTTCGTTGCGGATACCCCATTCGTCCACCGGCAGGCCGTTCGGCAGGCCGCGGTCGCCGGCGCCGGCCATGGAGAGCCAGGCATCGGTGAAGCGCCAGCCGAGCGACGGGTCCTTCTTGCCGTAATCCATGTGGCCATAGACGCGCACGCCATCGATGGTCTTCACGTCGTTGGTGAAGAAATTGGCGATGTCTTCATAGGCCGACCAGTTCACGGGCACGCCGAGTTCATAGCCATACTTGGCCTTGAACTGGTTCTTCAGGTCTTCGCGCTTGAACCAGTCATACCGGAACCAATAGAGGTTCGCGAACTGCTGGTCGGGCAGCTGATACAGCTTGCCGTCGGTGAAGGTGCCGAAGGAGAGACCGATGAAGTCCTTCAGGTCGAGACCGGGGTTGGTCACGTCCTTGCCGTTGTTCGCCATGAAGTCGGTCAGCGAGCCGTCGACGATGTCGTGGTAGCGCGGATGCGTTCCGATGAAGTCCGAATCGTTCATCCAGAAATCGTAGATCGGATGGCCGGACTGCATCTCGACTTCGATCTTGTCGACCAGCAGGCCTTCGTCCATCAGGTCGTGGTTGACCTTGATGCCGGTGATTTCGCCGAAGGCCTTGGTCAGCACCTTCGACTCATATTCGTGGATGTTGAGGATTTCGGAAACGGTGTTGACCTGCATGCCCTTGAAGGGCTTCGCGGCGTTGATGAACCATTCCATCTCCGCCATCTGCTCGTCCTTGGAGAGCGTGGAGGGCTGGAACTCGGCGTCCACCCATTTCTTCGCCGCATCCATCTGCTGGGCATGCGAGGGATCGGCATGGGTCAGAATGGCGGCGCTTGCGGCGACCGCAGCTCCGCTCTTGAGGACGTCTCTTCTTTTCATTCTTGTCGTCTCCCCAGTGGCCGGTCCCCGCATGCCATCATGCGGGCGGTCCCGGCCTATGTTGCGTCAGGCGTAGCGGAACATCGCGACCCCGTAGAGCAGCGAGACCCCCGTCGGGTAGTAGAGATTGTCCGTGCCTGCGAGGCGAATCCAGAGCACGAAGATGATCGCACTACCGATGAGCGATACGAAGAAGCGGTCTCCCCGCGTTGTCGGGAAACCGAGGATGCCGCGCCGCGGCGTCTCCGGCCGGAACACCGCGAGCAGAGTGAGAATGATGAGGCAAACCAGGATCGCGCCGAAGAAGCCGGCCGTCGCCCAGGTCCAAGCCATCCATGCGAGCATGATGCGTGTCTCCCTTGATCATACCCGCCCGAGGGCGAAGCCCTTGGCGATGTGGTTGCGCACGAACCAGATGACGATGGCGCCAGGGATCATCGTCAGCACGCCGACGGCGGAGAGCAAGCCCCAATCCATGCCGGCAGCCGAATAAACCTGCGTCATCACCGCGACGATGGGTTTGGCGTGGATCGTCGTCAACGTGGTCGCCAGCAGCTGCTCCACCCAGGAGAACATGAAGCAGAAGAAGGCGGCGACACCGATGCCGTTGGCGATGAGCGGCAGGAAGATCTTGGCGAAGAAGCGCGGGAAGGAATAGCCGTCCAGCGCCGCCGTCTCGTCGATCTCGCGCGGCACGCCGGAGATGAAACCTTCCAGGATCCACACCGCGAGCGGCACGTTGAACAGGCAGTGGGCGAGGGCGACCGCCCAGACCGTGTCGAAGAGACCGATCGAGTAATAGAGATTGAAGAACGGCATGGCGAAGACGGCAGGGGGCGCCATCAGGTTCGACAGCAGCCAGAAGAAGAGGTGCTTGTCGCCGATGAAGCGATAGCGGCTGAAGGCGTAGGCGGCCGGCAAGGCGAGGGTCACCGAAATGATCGTGTTCAGGATCACGTAGGTGAGCGAATGCAGGAAGCCGTTGTACCATACCGGATCACGAAAGATGTGGGCGTAGTTGCCGAGCGTCGGGTGATGCGGCCAGAAGCTCAGATGGCCGGTGATCTCGGCATTGGTCTTGAAGCTCATGTTGACCAGCCAGTAGATCGGCAGGAACAGGAGCACGAGATAGAGGGTGATGACGAGGCTGCGGGTCTGGATACGCATCAGCTGCCCTTCCGCTGGTCGAGCTGCGTCATGATCGTGAAGAAGGCATAGCAGATCGTGAGCGTAATGAGATAGTAGACGATGGACATGGCGGCGGCATTGCCGAGATCGACCTGGCCGAGCGCGATCTTCACCAAATCGAGCGACAGGAAGCTCGTCGCTTCACCCGGGCCGCCGCCGGTGACGACGGAGGGTTCCGTGTAGATCATGAAGCTTTCCATGAAACGCAGCAGCACGGCGATGACCAGAACCTTCTGCAGCTTCGGCAATTCGATGTTGCGGAAGATCGACCAGCGGCTCGCCCCATCGATCCGCGCCGCTTGATAGAAGGCATCGGGGATCGCCTTCAGCCCGGCATAGGAGAGCAGTGCGATCATGCCCGTCCAATGCCAGACGTCCATGATGACGATGGTGGCCCAGGCCGAGGTCGGGTCCTGCGTATCGTTGTAGTGCAGACCGATGGCGTTCAGTGCTGCACCGAACAGGCCGATGTCCTGGCGGGCGAAAATCTGCCAGATCGTGCCGACGACGGTCCAGGGGATGAGCAGCGGCAGGGCGATCGCGACGAGCGCCGCACCCACGCGCCAGCCGTGCTTCGGAATGCAGAGTGCCACGATGATGCCGAGCGGCACTTCCAGGCAGAGGATGACGATCGAGAAGATCAGGTTGCGCACCAGGGCATTGGCGAAGCGCCCGCCCATGTCGGTCGTCGGATCGAGCAGATTCTGAAACCAGGCGGCGCCGTTCCAGAAGAAGTTGTTCTGCCCCATCGTATCCTGCACCGAGTAGTTGACGACCGTCATCATCGGCAGCAGCGACGAGAAGAGCACGATCACCAGAACCGGCACGACGAAGAGCCAGGCCCGGTTGTTCCAGGGTTTGTCCATCATGCGGAGGCACTTTCGGTGCGGAAGTCGTCAACGAAGACATGGGCGTGGCCTGGCGCGATGGTCAGCGCCGCGTTGTCACCCGCAGCCAGATCGGCATCGGCGGCGAGGGTCGCGACCGCTTCGCGGCCGGCAAGGGTGAAACGGGCGAGGCGGCGGCGGCCGAGATCCTCGATCCGGTCGATGCGGACCGGAACGGCGCCCGTGCGGGCGATGGTCGCGTAATCCGGGCGGAAGCCGAGTTCGACCTTGGCGCCGGCGGGTGGCGTCGCGTAGCGCGCGTCCAGCGCGAAGCCTGCGCCGTCCACATGGGCGGTCGCGCCGTCGATCGTCGCCGGCAGAAAGTTCATGCCGGGTGAGCCGATGAAATAGCCCACGAAGCTATGCGCCGGGCGCTCGAAGAGTTCGGCCGGCGTGCCGATCTGCAACACCGCACCATCCTTCATGACGACGACTTCGTCCGCGAAGGTCAGCGCCTCGACCTGATCATGCGTCACATAGATCATCAGCAGGTCGAGCGCCTGATGGACGGATTTGAGCTTCGAGCGCAGCTCCCATTTCAGCGCGGGATCGATCACCGTCAGCGGTTCGTCGAAGAGCACGGCGGAAACGTCCGACCGCACGAGGCCGCGGCCAAGGGAGATCTTCTGCTTGGCATCGGCGGTCAGGCCGCGCGCCCGCCGCCGCAGGTCGGGCGTCAGGTCGAGGAGATGCGCGATCTCCTCCACTCGGCGGTTGATGGCGCCACGTTCCATCCCGCGGTTCTTCAGCGGAAAGGCCAGGTTCTCCGCCACGGTCATGGTGTCGTAGATCACCGGGAACTGGAAGACCTGGGCGATGTTGCGCTTTTCCGTAGGCAGACGCGTCACGTCCCGATCATCGAAGAGCAGGCGGCCTTCGGAGGGGATGACGAGCCCCGAGATGATGTTGAGCAAGGTGGTCTTGCCGCAGCCGGAGGGGCCGAGGAGGGCGTAGGCGCGCCCCTGCTTCCAGACGTGCTTGATCGGCTTGAGCGCGTAATGCTTCGGCGCACCCGGCGGCGCGGGATAGGCATGGGCGATATGGTCGAGGGTGATGCTGGCCATTGCTGCGCTCCTCAGACCAGGGCTGCCGCGACGTCGCGGCCAGGGGCGCGCACGAGCCCGCCATGCTCGTCGAAGACGAAGATATGGGCGGGATCGATGCGAATTTCGGCGGCTTGGCCCGGCTGCCATTCGTGCACGCCGAGGACGAGGCTCACCCAGGTCGCGAAGCCGAGGGTGAGATGCACGAAGCTTTCGGAGCCGCTGATTTCGGTGACCGCGACGGTTCCCGGGAAGGCGAGGGGGGCGCCGGAGACGGGCGCGATCGTCGCATCCTCCACCCGGAAGCCGATCCGGTAGATGCCATCGGCAAGATCAGGAAGCAGCGTCTCGGCTGGGATCATACGCCCGTCCGGCAGACGCACCTGGCTCGCCTCGCGCGTGACCGTCAGTTCGTTCAGCGGCGGGTCGGAGAAGACGCGCGCCGCGTCGATATTGGCGGGGCGGCGGTAGACGAGCGGGGTCGGCCCCACCTGTGTCACCCGGCCCTGCCACAGCGTCGCGGTGGTGCCGCCGAGCAGAAGCGCTTCGGTCGGCTCGGTCGTCGCATAGACCAGGATGGTGCCGGTGGCGGCGAAAAGCTTCGGCAGTTCCTCGCGCAGCTCTTCGCGCAGCTTGTAGTCGAGATTGGCGAGCGGCTCGTCGAGCAGCACGAGTTCGGCGTGTTTGACGAGCGCCCGCGCCAGGGCGACGCGCTGCTGCTGGCCGCCGGAGAGCTGTGCTGGCAGGCGGTTGAGGAAGGGGTCCAGCCGCAGCACGCGCGCGGCCTCCCGCACACGGGTTTCGAGTTCGGCCTTCGGCAGCCCGGCGACGCGCAAGGGGGAGGCGATGTTCTCGTAGACCGTGAGGGACGGGTAGTTGACGAATTGCTGGTAGACCATAGCGACGTTGCGCTGACGCACCGGCATGTGCGTCACGTCACGCCCGTCGATCAGCACGGAGCCGGTGGTCGGGCGGTCGAGGCCCGCCATCAGCCGCATCAGCGTGGTCTTGCCGGCAAGCGTCGGGCCCAGCAGAACGTTCATCGTCCCGCGCTCGAAGGTCAGCGAGACATCGTCGATGATGATGTCCTGGCCGTGTTTCAGGCTGATGGTGTTCAGTTGCAAACTCAAGCGACAGGCTCCCGTGCCGGGATGATGTGGGTCATCGCGTTTTGGACGCGGGCGGTTTGGTCTGGGGTGAGGCGGAGGCCGAGCTTGGAGCGGCGCCAGAGGACGTCGTCTGCGGAGCGGGCCCAT